>JBPOIJ010000141.1:0-57699 GCA_052034585.1 Myxococcota bacterium | reverse complement strand
CTCGACTGCCGGTGGCTCGACTGCGGGCGGCTCGACTGCCGGCGGCTCGACTGCCGGTGGCTCGACTGCCGGTGGCTCGACTGCCGGTGGCTCGACTGCCGGTGGCTCGACTGCCGGTGGCTCGACTGCCGGTGGCTCGACTGCCGGTGGCTCGCCAGTGCGCCCCACGTCCGTCACCCTCACCAGGCCTCATCGCAGTTGGGTGATCACCTCCGCCCGCGACGTCGAACTCCAGGCCGAAGTCGTGCCGGGTGCATCACAGGTCGAGTTTCTCGTCGACGGTCAGGTCGTCGCGACCCGGTCGAGCCCCCCCTGGGCGGCGCGCTGGACCGTCGGCCTCGCGAACGGCGGCAATCATCGACTGAGTGTTCGTGCGACGGGCCAGGGCGCGTCCGTCACTTCCTCGGAGACCGAGCTCCGCGTCGTGCTCGACGCACCCGACCTCACGCCCCCGACGGTCAGCCTCTCTGGCGTTCAAGCCGGCCAAGACGTCACGAGCGATCGGTTCACCCTCACCGCCACGGCTGCCGATGCGACGGGCGTGACCCGGGTCGAGTTCTACGACGGCGAGCTCCTCCTCTTCGCCACGACCTCGAGCCCGTTCACCTTCACGGTTCGGCAGAGCCCCTCGATGGACGGCACCCATCGCTATTGGGCGCGTGCGTACGACGCAGCGTGGAACTGGCGCGACTCCGACGTCCTCGAGGTCCGCACTCGCTACTCGGGTGCCCTCCAGCACCTGACGGGGTGCGATGGCGCCACGCGCGCGCTCACCACGCCGGGCGTCTACGTGCTCGACGGCGACGTGTCGGCTTCCGGTGCGTGCTTCACCCTGAGTCAGCGGACCGACATCGTGCTCGATGGGCGCGGTCACACGATCCGTGGTGCACCCGCGATGCTCGTCGACGGCGCCAGCCAAGATCTCCTCGTTCGCAACGTGACGCTCACCGGAGAGACACGCGTCGCCGGCCCGACACTGCAGGGCTGCACGGGGCCACGTCGCATCGCCTTCGAGGCCATCACCAAGCCGAGCGGCAACCTCGAGTTCGCGGGCGCGGTGTGTGACGCGAGGGTCGTCGACTTGCGCGCGCCCACCGTGAGCCTCGGGTTCACCAGCGCCTGGTTCGCGCACGGACCGATCCTCGTCGCCAACGCCACCGTGAATCGACTCGGGATCCTCAACCCGATCGACGCGACGGTCGTTCGAAGCACCTTGGCCGCCGACTCGGAGATCTTCGGCGACGTGGCCACCGCGGATCGCTCGATGGTGCGGGAGAACCGGCTGCGCTCCGCGACCGGTCGGCTCGATACGAACGACGTCCTCCGCATCCGCGGGCTTCGCTTTTCGCTCATCGAAGGGAACGACGTGGTGAGCGACGTCGCCGTCGCTGCCGTGGTGGTCAAGTTCTACGGGCTGCGTGACTCCGTGTTCGCGAACAACGACGTGCGCTCGACGACCCAGGCCGCGCTCTCGTACGGCACGCTCGAGCTGCGGAGCGCCTGCCGCGACAATCGCTTCCTGGGCAACGTCCTTCGGGCGAGCTCGCCGACCTCGGTCGGCATCATGGCCGCGGCCTCGAACGTGTGCTGCAACTCGAACAGCGACTTCGACCCGACGGGCTGCAAGCCTCCCCGAAACGCCGATGGCAGCTGCTCGTACACCACCTGCGCGGCGCCGCCGTACGATCTCTTGTGCTTCGATCGCAACAACGTCTTCCGGGCGAACACGATCCTCGCCTCCACCGGGGTGTTCCACTTCGGAGACGGCTCGAACATCACCTATCGCGACAACCTGATCGTGTCCTCGAAGGGTGTCGATGAGGTCGGCTGCAACGAGACGTTTCTGTACTAGCGAAACACGATCATCGGCTCGTCCCAGGCGCTCAACGGCGGCTGCGGGGTGAACGCGAGCGACACCGTCTTCGTCGGCGCGATCTTCGGAAGCCAGTTCAGCGGCGACCACAACCTCTTCTCAGCCGCTCCTCCGTCCCTGGCGAACCAGACGAGCCCGACGGTCGGACAACCCCAGTTCGTCGACGTCTCGAGCAGCGATCCCACCCTGCGCGATTACCGGCTGCGCGCGACGTCTCCGGGCGCAGGCCTCGCGTCGTCGTTGGCTGGTGCGACGGTGGATCACGATGGCGTACGCCGAAGCACCCTCCCCGACCCGGGAGCGTTCGCCCGATGACACGCGTTCTCCAACTCGACGCCGAAGCACGTTCGAGTGTGTCGAAGTAGCCTCCCCAACTCGGGAGCCCGTTCACGATGACCCTCGCTCGCGCCGCCCTCGCCTTGTCGTGCCTCGCCGCCTGCCAATTCGACGGCCGGGCGCGGCCAGGTGTCCTCATCACGTGCAACGGGAACGAGCAGTGTCCGACGGACTGGCTGTGTGACGGCCGGCTGGGAATCTGCGTGGCCAACCAGCGGCCCGATGTGACGCCGCCGACGATCGTGCCCGGCTCGATCGTGATCACTCCGAGCGCGGCGCGAGCGGGCTCGACGGTGAAGATCGCGTTCTCGAGCGACGAGGACCTCTTGCGCCCCTGCCGCCCGGAGATCACCGACGCGACGGGCGTGACGCGGGCTCCAATGGTCGACGAGCAGGCCTCGACCGGCTCGAGCTGCCAGTTCTCCCTCGAGATCGGCGATCAGGCCACCATCTCCGAAGGGACCGCCACGATCATCGCCGAGCTCGTCGATCGCTGGGGCAACATCAGCCCGCGCGCGAGCGTCGGGTCCTTCACCATCGATCGCGAGGCGCCGCGGGTCCTGCGGTCGGAGGTGAAGATCCTCACCAACCCGACCGATCCACCCCCGATCGTCGTCAGCGCGCTCAAGCCGGGGCACCGCGCGGTGATCTCGGTGCTCTTCTCCGAGATCGTCGACCCCGACTCGCTGCGCCTCGTGCCTGCGGCGGTTCCGCTCGCGCTGCGTCCGCTCGTCGGCGTCTCGCCCGGCCCGCGCCTGGGCAACACGGTCGACTTCTACGTCGACCTGATGCAGTCCCCTGGGCTCGACGATCAGCTCGGCGGCTTCGAGGTCGGCGCGACCGATCTCGCCGGCAACCCGGTCTCGGCAGCCCTCGCTCCCGACCTGCGGCTCGACACCTCGCCTCCCGCGCCGATCGACGTCTCGCGGCCCGACGGTGTGCTCCTGCGTTGGAACGCTCGCTCGTCGTCGCTCGAAGGCGCCGCGGGCCTCGTGCGAGCTGGCGATTGGGTCGAGGCGCGTTCGGCGATGGCGGCGAACTCGTGGCAGACGTTGGTGACCGACGCAGGGTTCCTGTTTCCGGCACTCGGCGCCTTGAGCGCACCAGATCTCGAGGTACGTGCGCTCGACTCGGCGGGGAACGCCTCCGAGGCGCGTCGCGTCCAGTGGGTCGAATGGACCGCGAGTTCGGACGAGCCGCGCGGCCAACGAACGAGCCGGGAGATCGACCTCGGCGCCCTCGTTCAGCCCGCCGACCTCCCGCTCCCGAGCACGGGAGTGCGGACGATCGTCGGCGCCGATTCCTTCGTGAGACGGCTCCCCATCGCGCCGATCGCGTCGGTGTTCTCGGCCGACACCTGGCGTCGTCGCGTCGTCGCAGTCGGCAACCCGTCCACCGCGGTCTGGGAGTGGGACGGCGTCACCTGGTCGAAGGTCGGCACCCACCTCGTCGCGGGAACGACCGAGTTCCCGTCCTTCCCCGCTGGGAGCGGTCCCTCGGGCTCGGCGTTCGCCTTCGACGAGCGTCGCGGTGTTCACCTCCTCGTCAGAACGTCGAGCGACTTCCCACCCGTCACCTGGCAATACGATGGCCGCGCGAAGACCTGGCAGCGGCTCGGCGCGACCATCCGAGCGTTCTCCTTTCAATCCCTCGAGCCCCAGCTCGTCTGGAACCCGCGGCGGAAACGGCTGTGGCTCACCGTCGTCGAAGATCAGCAGCTGAGCGTTTGGGAGTTCGACGATGGCAACTGGCGCGAGCTGCTGCGTGCACCGTCAGCCCGCCTCTTCACGGTCTTCGACGAGTGGGCAGGAGAGTGGAAGGCGTGGACCAGCCAGGGTGAGCTCCTGTCGATTCCCGATGGCGGGCTTCGCAGCGTCGCCGACGTCATTCCCGCGAACACCACCTCGATCGCGTTCGATCGCTTTGCTGGGGTGGTCGCGCTGGCTCGGCCGAGCTCTGGCCTGACGACGCTCTACCTCCGAGACGGAGGCGGGTGGACGGGCCTGGCGGACTTCCCTGGTTCGAGCACGCCGGATCTGACGATCGACCCCGACGGCCGCGCGATGCTGCTGACCACCGCAACGAGCGGAAGCGCGACCTGGTCATTGAAGTCCGGCCGCGTCGACCTGGTCGGAGATTCGGTGGTGCCCCCGCGGCGCTCTGGCTTCGGGGTCGCGCCCTCGGCGCTCGGCTCGTCCGTCTTCATCGCCGGAGGTCGATCTGCTTCGGACGCCGGCCTCTCGGACGTGTGGGAATGGACCGGGCGTCGGTGGGTCGCTCTCCCCACCCTCCCGAGCCCCGCGCCGGAGACGCCCGCCCTCGCCTGCACCGCTGAAGGACTCTCGGTGCTCGGTGGCGACGGCACGTCCCGCCACTGGATGCTGCGAGACGGAGGCTATGGTGCGGCGGCTGCGCTTCCCGCCGTGCCCGTCGCGGCCGGCTGGTACGCCCCCACGAACTCGCTCGTCGCCATCGGGACCGACGGAGGCCTGTGGGAGAGCACCGGGCCGCAGTGGAACCAGCTCGTGACTCAACGGGTACTCGACCCGAAGCAAGGGGTGGTCACGCTCGGTGACGCCGGGCTCTTCGTCGGAGGCGCCCTTCGCCTCGACGGCGGCTTTGGCTCGAGCACGCGGGTGCAAGCGTGGGACTCGAGCCGCTGGGCACCGCTCTACGACGTGCAGCCGGTGATCGACAACGAAGACGACGGAAACCCGGACGCAGGCGTGTTGGTCGGCAACCCGCTCGACGGTCCGCTTCGGGTGATCACGAACGCTGGTCCCTCGCTCGAAATCTGGGAATCACAGGTGTCGAAGCACCGTCCCGCGATCCTCGTCACCTGTCCGTCACCGCCCGGAGGCTGGCCCACGGCCACCTACGATCGGCTGAGCGCGACGGGGCTCGGAGGCGGCTCGAGTCCGCTCGGCGATGGGCTCGAACTCCAAGGCTGGCTGCGCGGGGCGTTCGTGCCGGCGCCGCTCTCTGCCTCGAGCGAAACCAGCGCCGACGCTTCCGTTCCGGCGAACTTCAGCTTCACCACCACCGACGCGCGCTGGTTGGAGCAGTTCACCCAGGCCGCGACGCCGACGCTTTCGCTGCGCCCGATCGGGCCGAACGGCAGCGCCTTCGCCCGCCTCACCTTGGGAGACGTCACATGTACCGTGCGCTACCGCTTGCAGTGATTCTCCTCGTCAGCTGCAAGTCACCCGAGCTCACCCTCGACGCAGGGCACGTTCGAACCTGCGCGGAGTGCGATACGAGCGAGCGATGCGTCGGCGGCCGCTGCTTCGCGCGCGACTGCGGTTCGACGACCTGCGGCACCTCGGCGGTCTGCGTGAACGGAGCGTGCGTCGAGGACTCCTGCGCCCCGATCAGCTGCGTGGCTGGGACTCGCTGCCTTCACGGTCAGTGCTACTCGGCCTGGTGCGGGACCAAGACGTGCGACGAGGGCTCGGTGTGCGTCGGCGCGGCCTGCATCGAGGAGCGTTGCCTCGGGGTCACCTGTTCCGACGGACGTACTTGCAAAGGCGGAACGTGCCAATGCGGAGGCTTCACCACCGCGCTCGCCGACGGAGGCTGCCGGGTGTTGGGGCTGGTCGGCGACCCATGCACCTCGGCGCAGTCGTGCCTGAACGGGCTCTGCGTCGACGGCGTGTGCTGCAACAGCAGCTGCGATCAACCGTGCAATGTCTGCGGCGCGAACGGGATCTGCACGGTTCTCGACGCGGGAACCAAGGTGCCCCGCTGTGCCCTCGGCTACTGCAACGGCGCCAGCCCCTCCTGCGCGGCGAGCTGCCGGCAAGACGGCGAGTGCAACCAGGGCGCCTTCTGCGACAACGGAACGTGCTCGGCCCGCCGCGGCGGCGGTGGGCGGTGCGATCGAGACTCCGCCTGCGCTTCGGGCTTCTGCACCGATGGCAGCTGCTGCGATCAACGCTGCGACGAGCCCTGCGCCGTGTGCGGGATCTTGGGACGATCGAAGTTCAGCGACGACGCAGGAGTGACGTCCCTCGACGCCGGCTTCGTCTGGACGATTGGGGCCTGCAGCGGCGTGCCAGCAGCGACGACGCCCGCGAACTCGTGCGGTTGGTTCGTCTGCGGGGGCAGTCGTGCCTGTCCCAACCTGTGCCAGCGTCACCAGGACTGCACCGCACAGGGCTACTGCGACGGAGGAACCTGCACGGCGCTGCGCAGTCCAGGCCAGCTCTGTGGCTCGGGCCGCGAGTGCCTCGGCGGGAACTGCGTCGGCGGGCGGTGTTGCTCGAGCCGCTGCGACTGCGGCACCTGCGACGTCAACGGCAGCTGCGTTGGGACAGTGCCCGCCGATTGGGTCGACGCCGGACCGACCTGTCAGTGCTTCGACGGCACCTGCTACGACAAGGTGTGCGCAGAGCCTTGCGAGGCGCGACAGCCCACGACCGGAACATGTGTTGTGGTGGACTCGGTGCCCTGCGACGGGGGGGCGGGGCTACGGAGCAAGTGTTCCAATGGTACGTGTGGACCCTGCTGCGTGCCCAGCAATGGCCAAGACTGCGAGCCGGGGACCGAATGCCCCTGAAGTCCGTCTCCACGGGAAGGCGCTGCTCGAAAGAGGCTTTGGAGTAGAACCCGTCGCGGTCCGCCGCGATGCCCCCTGCTCGTTCCACCCTCGAAGGCCAGACGCTGGAAGGCCGGTGGCGCCTCCTCAGGCGCCTCGGCGAAGGCGGCATGGGCACGGTCTTTCTCGCGAGGGACGACTCGCTCGATCGTGACGTCGCGGTGAAGTTCCTCTCGGCCGAGCAGCTGGCAGATCCGATTGCCGCCGCGAGGTTCGAGCGCGAGGCGAGAGTCATGGCCAAGCTCGATCACCCCAACCTCGTGCCCATCTTCGCCTTCGGCCGGCACGACGGCCTCCCCTATCTGGTGATGAAGCGGGTGAAGGGCGAGCGCCTCGACGAGTGGGCGGGAGGCCGGGCCGTCGCCCCCGCACAGCTCACGCCGGTCGTGCAGCAGCTCTGCGCTGGCCTCGGGCACCTTCACGCTGCCGGCATTCTCCATCGCGACATCAAGCCCTCGAACGTCCTGATCGGCGCCGATGGGCTGGTCACGCTCCTCGACTTCGGTGTCGCGCGGCCGGCGACTCAGCGCGGAGTGACCCCGAGCGGCTCGGTGGTGGGCACGCCGATGTACATGGCCCCCGAACAGATCCTCGGCAACGACACCGACCACCGCGTCGATCTCTACGCCCTCGCGGTCGTCCTCTTCGAGCTGGTGACCGGAGGCTCCCTCTTTTCGGCCCCCAACGATCTCGGCGTGCTGCGGGCGCAGGTCGAGGACCCGATTCCTGACGCGAGCCTCCGAAACCCAGAGGTGAGCCCCCCGGTGGCCGCGCTCCTGACCAAGGCGCTCGCGAAGAAGCCAGAAGGGCGCTTCGCCTCGGCAGAGGACTTCGCCGCCGCCTGGAAGAGCGCGGCCGGAGAGGCGAGCCGGCCCCGCCCCCAGCACACGCCTGTGCACGTCCCAGTGATGCCGGCCGCCGCGGGACCGAGCACCATGCGGATCGCAGCCGACGCCAACACGCCGATCGGAAGCCGCCGCCCGTCTCGGTCATCGCTCTGGGTCGGCGTGGTGCTCGTGCTGCTCGGGCTCGCTGCGCTGGCGGTCGGCGTCATCGCCCGGCGGCCTTGAGCCCATGCCGTTTGACGATGCGGTGGAGGTAGTGCCGCGCGATGCCCGCGGCCTCGGCGGCCCTCGACACGTTTCCACCATGCCGCTGCAGCAGATGGAGCACGAACTCCCGCTCGAAGGCGTTCATCGCCAACTCCCGCGCTTCCCGGAAATCCTCTGGGAACTTCGCCGTCGCCGAGCGTGCGTCGGTGTGGCCGAGCGCGACCGCGCGCTCGATGAAGTTCCGGAGCTCGCGCACGTTGCCGGGCCACGGCTGCGCCCGAAGCTCGTCGAGGCGCTCGCCGGAGAGATGAAACCCGGCGGCTCGCTGACCCAACTCGTCGAGGATGTCACGCACGAGCAGCGGAAGATCGTCGAGCCGCTGGCCCAGCGGAGGCACCTCGAGCAAGACGACCCCGACACGGTGGAACAGGTCCTCGCGAAACGTGCCGGCCCGAACCGCTTCATCCAGCGGCGTTCGGCTGGTGGCGATGACCCGCGCCTGCATCGCCAAGGCCTCCGCTCCACCGACTCGTCTGAACTCGCGCTGCTCCAGCACGCGCAACAACGTCGGCTGCTGATCGATCGGCAGCGCGCCGACTTCGTCGAGTAGCACGGTGCCTTTCTTCGCGCGCTCGAAGGCGCCCTGATGCCGTCGCGCCGCCCCGGTGAAGGCACCCGCCTCGTGCCCGAAGAGTTCGCTCGTGAGCAGGCCAGGCGTGAGCGCCGCGCAGTCGATCACCTCGAAGGGCTCCCTCGCTCGAGGGCTCGCGAGGTGGAGCGCGCGGGCCACCCGTTCCTTGCCGACGCCCGAGGGCCCGGTGAGCAACACTGGCGCGTCGGTCGGGGCCGCACGCTCGACCTGGTCGAGCACTCGCAGGAAGGCGGGCGAGACCGAGCGAAGACCGCCCACGGTCTTCAACCCAACGACGGCCGGCTCAATCAAGACCTCGACATGGCCCAAGACCAAAGTGAGCGGTGGGGTGAGCAGCGCCTGAGTGATCTGGCCGCCCAGGTACTTGGTTCCGTTGGTGGAGCCGGCGTCCTGAACTGCGAGCCGGCCGACCCGCCAGCGGAGGATCACGTGCTTTCGGCTCACCGACGGATCATCGATGCGGAGCGTCGAATCGGGCCCCGAGCCGACGATGAGATCGCCACGCCGATCGGGCTCGAGAAACACCCGTGCGATCTCGGCCACTCCGCGCCGGGCGATCAGCCACACCCCGCGCGGCGTCAGCTCGGCTTCTTCGACCTTGTGGGTCCGCGCGACCACGGCTCGAGCATAGCCGAATCTCAAGGAATCTCAATGAGTTGGCTCCTCTGTCGGTGTCGATGTCAGCCCCCTCTGGTACCTCTTGGGCATGGACCGAACCTTCGACTTCGGGGAGCTGAGTCGGCAGCTGGGCCTCGACGCAGCAGAGACACGAGCGCTCGTCGAGCTCGCGTGGGATCGACCGCGCGATCGATTCGGTGAGCGAGAGCTCGCGCTGCTCCGAACGGCCCGCGGGCTGCTCAAGCGTGGCTTCTCGAAGGTGCGGCTCGCGCGGGCGCTGGCCAAGCTCGAGCGCGAACTCGACGCCACGCTCGCCCACGAAGGCCGGGAGCTGATCGCCGAGCGCGGCGCGACGAAGTGGAACGCGGAGACCGGCCAGGGCCTGCTCACGCTCCAGCCGACGAACGCGCGGCCCGAGGCTCAGGTCATTCGACTGCACACCTGGCGGGCGGAGCGCGGGGACGCCGATCGGCTCTTCGCCCGAGCCGTCGCCGAAGAACGTGACGGAACGGCCGCCGCCGCCGAGACCTACGCCGAAGCCGTCGCGGTGAACCCCCACCATGCCGACGCCCACGTCAACCTCGGGAGGCTCCTTCATCAGCGAGGACGACTGAGCGAAGCCGAGGCCCACTACGTCGCCGCGCTCGTCGCTCGACCTGACGACGCGACCGCGACCTACAACCTCGCCGTCGTGCTCGACGATCAGGGCCGCCTCGACGACGCCATCGCCGCCTACCGGCAGACCCTCGACCTCGACCCCGCCTGCATCGACGCCTACTTCAACCTCTCGCGGCTGTACGAGAAGAAGGGAGAAAAGCTCGCCGCCATTCGCCACCTCAAGGACTACCGGCGTCTGTCGCAGCACCAGGCCTGACCGGCTCAGGGGAAAAAGCCCGGCTCGAAGTAGTCGGCGAAGTCGTTGGCGCTCTGCACCCGCGAGTTGATCGGCAGCCCGAAGATCCGCTCGACCGACTTCACGAACGAGCTGTGGGAAACCATCACCGAACTCCCGTAGCCGTGCTTCACGTGCGGGCCGATGGCGATGAACGGGGTCGTCGTCGAGAGGGCCGGCTCGTCCCAGACGATGAAGAGCACCCCACCATGCGACTGGAGGAACGTGACGATCGGCGGCACGGCGGCCGCGAGCCAGGTGTCTCCTCCGCTGATGCAGGCCGAGATCGTCAGGCCGCTCGTGCAGCCGTTCGAACAGCCCGTCGCGCCGTGCATCAAGTTGCAGAGATCGGGGGTGATGAACGTGTACTGAGCGACGTCTCCGGCCGCGAGATCGGCGGCGAAGGACTGGTGCGTGTACGCCCGGTGGTGGCTGGCACACGAAGCGTTCGTCTGCGACGGCGGGTTCCCCGCGACGTCTTGGAAGAACACGAACGGATCGTGCTTCGCCGCATAGAACCCGCTGCTCGTCACCGGACAGGCGCCCGTCGTGCTCGGGTCGAGCCCCTCCTGGTAGGAGCGCCACGTCTTCCCGGCCGCCGCCAGCTTCGTCGCCAGGTGCTGAACGTCGGTCGTCGAGTTCGCCGGTGAGGGATCGTCGTCGGTCGAGAAGGTCGCGTCGGCGTAGACGTTCGTTCCGCCCTCGAGCCAGAGGTAGTGCGGTTCGCTCGGCACGAGAAGGTTGAACACGTCTTGGTAGTTCGTCGCGTAGGCGTACTGTCGGCGGAGCGTGTTGTTGATGTAGGGCGCGCTCGAGCTGCCGTAGACGCCGAGGAGCCCCGCTCCATCCTGGTTCTCCATCGCGATCACGAAGACGAAAGGAATCGCACTTCCGCCACCGGCCGAACCACCGCTCGTCGAACCGCCTGCCCCACCCGCCGAAGTTCCGCCACCCGCCGATCCTCCCGCGGCACTTCCCCCGCCTGCCGACCCCCCGCCACTGCTGCCGCCAGCGACCGAGCCGCCAGCCGCGCTCGTGCCTCCTCCCGATGCTCCGCCGCCCGTGGAGCCTCCGCCGGTCACCGTTCCGCCCGCAGCCGCTCCGCCTGCCGAGCTCGCACCGCCGCCCATTCCACCCGCTGCGGTGCCTCCGCCGGTGCCGGAGCTCCCCCCAGGCCCACAGCTCCACGCCGCCATCGACAGCACCGCGACCAGCAAGACGCTCGAGCGCATCAGGCCTCCTGAAAGGCGCGCACCCTGCGCGGGCAACGGGTCGAACACAAGGGCCGCGCACGCCGAAGATGGAGCCGCGCACGCGCGAACCTTGAGCACGGCCCAGGCATCTGCCATCTCCGCCCGATGCCGCGCACGGCCGACGAGATCCTCGACTCTGCCAAGAAGGCCGCCCGCGCGATCCGACCGGCGCTCCTCGAGTGGTTCGATCGCAACGCCCGCCCGCTGCCGTGGCGCACCACGAAGGATCCCTACGCGATCTGGGTGAGCGAGGTGATGCTCCAGCAGACCCAGGTCGATCGCGTCATTCCCTACTACCGGCGCTTCTTGGAGCGGTTCTCGACCGTCACCGAGCTCGCCGACGCGGAGGTCACCGACGTGCTCGGCGTCTGGCGCGGGCTTGGCTACTACTCCCGCGCGCGCAACCTCCACGCCGCCGCACGCGAGCTCGTCCAGCATCACCGCGGCGCGCTCCCCACCACCCACGACGCGCTGCGCTCACTCCCGGGCTTCGGCCGCTACACCGCCGGCGCGGTCGCCTCGATCGCGTTCGGCCAGGAAGCCCCGCTCGTCGACGGCAACGTCGCCCGCGTCTTCTCCCGGCTCTTCGAGATCGACGCTCCCCCCAAGGACAAGGCCCGCGAAGCGACCCTCTGGAGCGTGGCCGAGCTGCTCGTTCGCGGCGAGCGCCCAGGCGACTTCAACCAGGCCCTGATGGAGCTCGGCGCCACCGTCTGCACCCCCGCGAACCCGACCTGCCTGCTCTGCCCGGTCGCCAAGCAGTGTCGCGCGCTCGCCGAGGGCCGCGTCGGGGAACTCCCGCCTCCGCGCGCCCAGGCTCCCCGCAAGCGCCTCGAGCTCGCGGTCGCCTTGAGCCATCGCGACGGCAACGTCTTGCTCGCCCGCCGCGCCGAGAAGGGCCTCTTCGGTGGCCTGTGGGAGCTCCCGGCCCTGCCGATCGAGCCGGGCGTCAACCCCTACCCGCTGCTGAAGAAGCTCTTCGGCAAGCGCGCCGTCATCGGCCCCGAGATGTTGGTCCTCGAGCGCCCCCTCACCCATCGAGATCTCGTCCTGCGCCTCTTTCCCGTCTCGCTCCCGCCCCGCCTCAAGGCCCCGCCGGACGCCTACCTGGAGTGGAAGTGGATTCCCCGTGAGAAGGCCCAGGAGCTCGGAATGAGCTCGGCGATGGAGACCGCGCTCGACGAGGTGCTCCCGCTCGAGGCGAGCCGAAGACGCCCGCGTTGATGAAACCCTTTGACCCGCTAGGGCCTCGTCTTTAAGGTGATTTTCGATGGAACACCCCCTCGACGCGTACCTCCCGATCGCTGTCGTCCTCGGCCTCGCCGGAGTCATGGCCGCCGCGATCCCCGTGCTCGCCGGGCTGCTCGGCCCGCGCTCGATCACTCAGGTGAAGAGCGAGAACTTCGAGGGCGGCAACGCTCCCATGGGCTCGGCGCGCCAGCGCTTCGCGGTGAAGTTCTACGTGGTCGCCCTGCTCTTCATCGTCTTCGACATCGAAGCCGTCTTCCTCTACCCGTGGGCGGTGAACCTGCAGAAGCTCGGCTGGTTCGGCTACGGCACGATGGTGCTCTTCGCGCTCACCCTCGTCGCTGGCCTCGTCTACGTCTGGAAGAAGGGCGCGTTGGACTGGGAGAGCTGATGGCTTCGGACACTGAGATCGCCCCGCTCATCACGACTCGCAAGGACGAGGCGATGGGCTTCTTCCAGAAGGTCGTCTCCAAGGGCCTGGGCTGGGCGCGGAAGTACTCGCTCTTCACCTACCCGTTCGCGACCGCCTGCTGCGGCATGGAGTACATGTCGGTCGCCGCGAGCCGCTACGACATCTCCCGCTTCGGCGCCGAGTTCCCCCGGTTCTCGCCACGCCAGGCCGACCTGCTGATGGTGGTCGGGACGATCAACCAGAAGCAGGCCCCGATCCTGCGGCGGGTGTACGAGCAGATGACGGAGCCGAAGTGGGTGGTGAGCTTCGGCGTCTGTGCGAGCTCCGGCGGCTTCTACGACAACTACGCCGTCGTTCAGGGCATCGACCGGATCATCCCCGTCGACGTGTACATTCCGGGCTGCCCGCCGCGACCGGAGCAGGTGCTCGACGGGCTGATGCTCCTCCAAGACAAGATCGCCAACGAGCGGCACGGGCTGGGGAACAAGCAGAAGCTCCCTGATCGTCCGGGCTTCCGCGATCTCGCGCAGCCGAAGTGACGCTGCACCGCGACTGCACGATCTCTCCTCACGAACGTGGCGGCACGCGCTGCGCACCGCAGCGATGATCGGCGCGTGCCCAGCAGGTTCAGCGATCGCGTGAGGACGCAAGACGCTCGGCGAGGGCGACGCCCCCGTCTCATCCGCCTGGTGCTGCTCGGCCTCGGGGTGGTGGCGGTCGCGCTCTGGCTCCCTCGGCTCCTTCGACTCGGTCGCTCTCCCGGCGCGCTGATCGAGCGGAGGACCTTCCTGGGCGCCGACTACGAGATCGCCGCGATCGATCCGAAGCGCTTCACGCTCCGCCTCGAGCGCGTCGAGGGAGGCACTCGCCTCGATGGCCCCGGCACGCTGCGAACGAACGCGGGCATCTTCGAACCCGATCTCACGCCGACCGGCCTGCTGATCGTCGACGGGCGCGAACTCCACCCGCTCAACCGCGGCACCGGCACGGGGAACTTCTACCTGGCGCCCAACGGCGTCTTCCTCGTCACCGCCCACGGCGCTCAGGTCGTCGCCACCGAAGACTTCGTCCCCGACGGCGTGCGTCACGCGACCCAGTCTGGACCCCTCCTCGTGCACGGCGGGGTCCTTCACCCGAAGCTCCCGTCGGCCTCGACCCACCGCTTCACTCGCAGCGGGGTTGGAGTGCGCGCCGATGGCACCGTGGTGTTCGCGATCTCCCGAGCGCAGGTGACGCTCCGCGACTTCGCTCGTCTCTTCGACGAGGCGCTCGCCTGCCCCGACGCCCTCTACCTCGACGGAGCGATCTCCGGCCTCGCCACCGAGGGCAGCGCCCTCGACGAAGACACCGGCCCCTTCGCAGCCGTCATTCGGGCCGACCGAAGACCGGACACTCCTTTGAAATAGCTGAGGCTTGCATTCTCAACGCGCCGCGTTATATGCAGTGCGTCAAGGAGGCAGCCCACACAATGAAGACCACCAAGAAGCCCGTCACCACCCTCGCCGCCGAACGTCTCACCGAGCGGCTCACCGAAGCGCGCGCCCAGCTCAAGCAGGTCGAGGCGGACATCGTCTCGGAGGCGAAGAAGCAGCGCCGATCCCTCGAGAAGATCCTCGATCGCGTCCGGAAGGGCGAGGACCTCAAGCTGATCGAGCGGCGAATCACCACCACCGCCACCGATCTCCAGAAGAAGGTGCGCACCATGCCGCGTGAGGTGCTCGGGGTGCTGGGGGTCGCGACCTCCGATGACGTGTCGAAGTTGTCGAAGAGCCTGAACAAGCTGACCAAGCGTGTCGATGCTCTCTCGAAGAGCGCGCCGTTTGCCTAATCGCTCGTTATTTCAATGACTTGACCCCTCTTCCGATCCGGTCGGCAGATGTGGTTAGAGGCCCTACCTCATGAGCACCGGAACGCCGCAGCCCCACGACCGTCGCAGCATCGCTGAGTTCTTCCAGCAGGTGTGGAGCCAGGCGTTGGTGACGGTGTCGGGGGCTGAGGACGAAGCGGCCAAGCTGCTCGCCCGGGTCCAAGGCATGGCGGGGTGGAGCCAGGACGAGGTGAAGCGGCAGGTTCGGGAGTACGCCGACAAGCTGACGAGCCAGCGCCGCGACATCGAGCGCAAGGTGGAGGACACCGTCCGGGTCGCCCTCCATCGCCTGCGCGTGCCTCGGAAGGAAGAGATCGCCCAACTGAATTCCCGGCTCGACACGCTCTCCAAGCGCATCGAGCACCTCTCGCGATGAACGCTCGGATCGACCACCTCGCTGCGCCGATGCCCCAAGCGGCGGTGGGCTCGATCCGTCCCCGTTCCCTCGCGGCCCGGAGCGGCCACGTCGCCCTCCTCTCGGCCCTCATCGCGCTGGGCTGTGTCCTCTTCGCCGCCTGGCCGGCCCTCACCTATGTCGAGCCGGCCCCCGTCCTCGAGGTCACTGCCGTCCCCGTCGCCCACCCCGACGCCGCCCGTGTCGACGAAGTGCTCGCTCGCCGAGGGCCCGGGTTGGGCTTGCGCGTTCGGGAACAGCTCGCCAACGCCATCGACGAAGAGGCGCGCGTGGCGGGGTTCGATCCCCTCCTGGTGCTCGCGATCATCGACGTCGAGTCGGAGTTTCAAGACAGCGCGGTGTCGCCGATGGGCGCTCGCGGCCTGATGCAGATTCAGCCCGTCACCTTGCAGTTCATCGCTCAGCGCGAGGGCATCAAGCTCACCGCCAAGGAGATCGAGGCCGATCCCGCGCTCCGGGTGCGGCTCGGCGTTCGGTACTTGAAGTACCTCCAGACGAGGTTCGGCAACGATCTCGATCTCGCCCTCATGGCCTACAACGCCGGGCCGACCCGGGTGTACCTCGCCGCCCGCAAGCGCGACCTCGAGCAGTTCCGCAGCTACGTGCGCGCCGTTCGCCGGGAGTACGCGGTGCTCAAGCAAGAACACGGGGAAGCGGGCGACTGGGCCCTGGCCATTCGCGAGCTCGAGCCGTCGACCGTCCGCTGACCTCTTCGGCGTTGCCTTGGGCTATGAGGCGGCCATGAGCGAGAAGTCCCTCCAAGAGACCTACGCGCCGCACAACGCCTGCTTCGGCTGCGGGCCGTCGAACCCCAAGGGCCTGCGGATTCGCTCCTTCGCCAAGGGCGACGCGGTGGTCGCGGAGTGGAAGCCAGAGCCGCACCACGAGGCGTTTCCTGGGGTGCTCAACGGCGGCATCATCGGCTCCTTGCTCGACTGCCACTGCAACTGGGCCGCGTGCTGGCATTTGATGAACCAGAACGAGCTCCCGAGCCCGCCGTGCACGGTGACGGCCGACTACGCGATCGTCCTCAAGCGGCCCTGCCCGACCGACGTGCCCCTCACCTTGAGCGCCAAGGTGATCGAGTCCGATGGAACGAAGGTGGTCGTCGAGGGCGTGCTCGAGTCGCAAGGCAAGGTGCGGGCGACCTGCAAGGGCACCTTCGTCGCCGTCGAGCCCGGCCACCCTGCGTACCATCGCTGGTGACCGCGCGTGCTCGCCGTCTCCCTCATCGTGATGGCGGCGAGCCCCGCGCCCGAGGGGAGCTGGTTTCCCGTCTCCGGCCGAGGGGCCTTCACTGCCTTCGTCGGGCCGAACGCGCCGCTCGTCCTCGGCGCCGATCTCGAGGCGCTCGCGACCTTCGGCCGCCCATCGCCGGCGGGCGCTCCCGAGACCTGGCATGGCTTCGTCTTGGGCGTCGGTGTGCGCGGCTTCTTCGGCGCCTCCCCGTGGACGTTCTGCGACTTCTGCTTGAGCCGTCAGTCGTTCGGGCCGCTCGTGCGCGCGAGCTACGTGCGCTCCTCCCGCCTCAAGCCGTGGACCGTTCCCGATCTCGGCCTCTGGGTGCAGGCGAGCCCCCTCGTCGTGCGTGAGAACCTGCCCGAGGCGCCGCTCACCAGCGGAGGCACCAGGCTCGCCTTCGGCGTTCGCGTCGATCTCGGCGTCACCCTCGTCGCGTGGACGATGGAGATCTTCAAGCTCGTGGGGATCATCTTCGAAGAGGGCTCGAGCGAGGTGGGGGCGGTCACCCTGCCCCTGTTCGCCCTCGCCTTCGTCAATCACCTCGGCGTCAGCTGGGAGTACAGCGGCCAGGCCGTCTCGCCGGCGGCGCACCGCTTCGGGTTCAGCCTCGGCTCGAGCTTCTGACGCTACAGCGCTGCAGCACGCGCACATCTCCACACGCGGTGCTCTTTCCGATTCCATGAGTGGGTGCGGCTTCGGGGCTAGCATCGAGTTCCCGTTCCCACCCACCGGAGCACCGATGGCCAACTCACGCGCCGACGTCACCAGCCGCACTCGCGGACACGACAGCTTCGAGGCGGGGGTCCACGCCGACGCCGAGGTGGGGGCGATCGACGTGGGGCTCGCGGTGCAGCCCGACTCGATCGGCATCGTGATCGACGCGCCAGTCGTCGGCCAGCTCAAGGTGGCGCTCCAGGTCGAGGCCGATGGGAGCACCCGCCTGTCCTCCATGCAGCGCCGGCTCGTCGACGGCTCGGAGGCGCCGGTTCCTCCCGTGGTGGTGGTGGACGAGACCAGGATCCTCCAGCTCGAGGGGCAGCTCGCCTCGGCGCAGCAGGAACTCGCCACCGCGCTCGAGCGGTTCGAGGCGGTGAATGCCCAGACGCTCACCGAGCGTGACGAGGCGCGCGACCGTGCCGACGCTCACCACGCGCACGTCAAGGAACTCGAGGAAGAGCTCGACGAGCATCGGCAGACGATCGCCCGACTCGAAGGTGAGCTCGCCGAGACGCGCGCGCTCCTCGCCGAGGAGAAGGAGAGCCGGCTCCAGGTGCTGGGCGAGCGAGAGAACGCTCGGGCCGAGCTCGATCGGCTGCGCGAGGAGCAGAACGCCGGCTCCGCGGTGGTGATGCGCGAGCTGTCCGAGGCGCGTGCCGCGCGAGACGCCGCCGAGGCGCAGCGGAGCAAGATCTCCAAGGAGCTCACCGAGCTGACCGCCGCGCTCACCGATCGGAGCGACGAGCTCAAGGCCGTCACCACCGAGCGAGACGGCCTCGTCCTCCAGGTCGCCACTGCCGCCGGAGCGATGGAGAGCCTGCGCGCAGCCCAGCAGTCGAAGGACGATCGGGTCGCCGAGCTCGAGACTCAGCTCGGGGAGCTGAACACCAGCCTGCTCGAGACGAGCAACGAGCGCGACGACGCGCGGAGCCGGATCGGTCAGCTCGAGCTCGCCCTGGCCGACACCGAAGGCAAGCTCGAGTCGACCGTCGCCGCGCACACCACCAGCCGGGGCGATCTCCAGGCCCTCGAGACCCAGCTCTCCACCGCCACCAACGAGCTCGACGAACGCACAGCCGCGCTCGAGGCCGCCCGCGCCGAGCTGGAGTCGCTGCGCCAGGAACACGAGGGCCGGCACGCGGCGCTCGCCTCCGAACGGGACGCGGAGTCGGCGAAGAGCGCCGAGCTCGAGGCCCAGCTCGCGACCCTCACCGCCGAGCGCGACGCCGAGTTCGCGAAGAGCGCCGAGCTGGAGGCGCAGCTCGCCACGCTGAAGTCGGAGTTCGCCGAGAAGTCGAGCCAGCTCGAGCAGGCCTTCGCCCAGGCGGCCGAGCTCGAACAGGTGCGCTCGCAGGTGACTCAGCTCACCGCCTCACTCGACGAGAAGAGCGCGCAGCTGGTGACCTCCGAGTCGGGCATTCAGGGGGCCTCGACCCAGCTCAGCGAGCTCGAGAAGCAGCTCGCCCAGAAGGACGAAGAGCTCGAAGCCCGAGGTCAGGCGATGACCGACGCGCTCCTCCAGCGAGACCAGCTCGCGACCGAGCTCGAGGGCCACAAGGCCGAGGCCGCCACCGCGATCGCCGAGTGGCAGGCCGCGCTCGAGAAGGAGAAGGCGAACCTCGAAGAAGCGCGCGCCGTCGCCAAGACGCTCAAGGATCGCGCTGAGAAGGCCACCGCCGAGCGCGACGAGGCCCGAACCGTCGCCAAGACGCTCCACCAGCGCCTCGGCAACGGCGGCACCTCGACCGACGCGTACAAGAAGGAGGTGAAGGAGCTCCGAGAGACCCTCGATCACGAGCGCGCGCTCGCCTCCAAGCTCGTCGGTGAGAAGGACAAGGCGGTGCAACAGGCCGAGGCGCTCCAGCGAATGATCGAGCAGGAGCGCAGCGCGCGGGTGAAGGCGATCGCCGAGCGCGACGAGTACAAGAGCCGCTTCCGTGCCCTCACCACCGAGCCCCTCGTCGAGTCGCCCACCAGCGGAGAGAGCACCGCCCGCTACAGCGTCACCACCACCGAGCCCGAGATGCCAGCGCAGCGCGCCACCATCAGCACCCAACCCGACGCCCCCGCCGCGATCGGCCGCATCAACATCATCAAGAAGAGGGAGTCGTGAACGTTCGCGCCGCCGTGCTGCTCGCCCTCGCCGCCTCGGCGGCCTTCGCCGACCCGCCCGCCAACCAGACCGAGTGGGAGGAGGCGTCGCAGTTCGACTGCATCGGGCCCTTCACCCACTTCGCGACCCCCGACGTGAAGACCTTCGAAGGCGTGAGCTACGAGTACACCGGCGCGACCGTGAAGATCGGTCGGGCGGGCAAGCGCAAGGCGCTCCGCTTCGGGCTGCTCGCGGGCATCAAGGATCTCGACGCCGAGACGCTCGCCCTCGTCGATCGCTTCGTGGGTGACTTCGAGAAGGCCGACGTCGACGCGATCGTCATCGGAGGCGACACCTCGAGCGATCCCCAGGTGCTCGAAGACGCCTTCAAGCACCTCGTCGGCGTCACCAAACGGCCGCTGCTGGTGATCGCCGGCAACATGGAGCGCGGCGCCTCGGTCAACTACGCCCTCAGCAAGGTGCGCAAGGAGACCGGCGCGCTCAACCTGGTGAACATGGATCTCGTGCGACGGGCGAACTTCGACGGCGCCGATCTCGTGAGCCTCGGCGGCTACCACGACAAGGCCTTCGTCCACGTCCCCGGCGGCTGCATCTACCAGGACAAGCACCTCGATCAGCTCGAGGCGGCGGCGAAGGCCTGCGACGATCCGGTGATCCTCCTCACCCACGGGCCGATGCGGCAGAAGGGCCAGCAGGCGCTCGACTTCGTGCCTGGCGCCGAGAACGTGGGCGATCAGCGGATCACCACCGTGGTGCAGAACCAGAAGATCGCCTTCGGGATTACGGGCCACATCCTCGAGGCTGCCGCGAAGGGCACTGACTCGGTCGGGCACGTGCTTCCGCCCAAGAAGCCGCAGGCCTCGCTCTTCGTGAACCAGGGCTCGGCGAACCCACTGCCGTGGAAGATGAACGACGGCTCCACCTCGTACGGGCTGGCCGCGATCCTCACCATCGAAGGGAAGAAGGGCTCGTACGAGGTGCTCCGGGGGCCCAAGCCGCGTTGATCGGGCTCGCCTTGCCACCGAGCCGGGGAGCCAGTTACACCCTCCGCTGCGCAGGCCGGCCGCCTCACTCATGTCCTTCCGCTCGCTCGTCGTCGTCGCCTTCGTCGCCTGCACCCCCGCTCCACCGGTGGGCGACTGCAGCCCGATGAACTGCACGGGGTGCTGCGACATGGCGGGCCGATGCACGGGCGGCATCGCGAAGGACGCCTGCGGTTCGGGCGGCTTTCGGTGTCTGGCGTGCGGCGCGAACCAGCGCTGCGGCGCGAAGTCGACCTGCGAGATCGATCCCAACGCCCCTCAGGGCGGCGGCACGTCGGGAACGGGTGGAGGTGCGGGCGGCGGAGCCTCCACGGTGCAGCAGGAGTTCGTGCTCGCGCACAACGTCGCGCGCCATCGGGCGATGCCCGTGCCCAACCCTGCCCTCCCCGATGTCTCCTGGGACGACACCGTCGCCGCCTTCGCGAAGGTGGGCGCCGATCGCTGCATCTTCATGCACCGGCAGCAGAACCAGTACGGAGAGAACCTGCACGCCTCGGGCGGAGAGGACACTCCCACCGCCATCGTCGGAGGCTTCGAGAGCGAGAAGCAGTTCTACAACTACACGAATGACAGCTGCTCGTCCGTCTGCGGCCACTACACCCAGGTGGTGTGGCGAACGAGCGTGCGCATCGGCTGCGCCACCACCCGCTGCACGACGAACTCTCCGTTCGGGAGCGGCGCCTGGTACCTCACCGCGTGCAACTACGATCCTCCCGGGAACTACCTGGGCATGCGGCCGTACTGATCGACCGGACTCACCTCAGCTCGAGACCTGCGGCTTCTGCTCGGCCGCGGCGTGCTTCGGAGTACGCCCGAGCACGACGAGCGCAGTCGCGAAGACGATGAGGACGACGGCGACGATCATCTCCGGGCCTGCGTCTTCCCCGCCGAGCAGCACGCCCATCACGACCGCGATCGCCGGGTTCACGTAGGAATAGCTCGTCGCCACCGCCGGTCGTGTCGCGCGCAGTAGGTAGGTGTAGGCGGAGTAGCCGATGAGCGAGCCGAAGATGCAGAGGTAGATCCACGAGGCGGCGACTCGAAACGGAATGATCGAAGGCAGGTGCTCGCCGCTCGCGAGGCTCACCCCAGCCATCACCGCCCCGCCGGTGAGCATCTGCGTCGCAGCCGACATGAGGCCCTTGGGCAGCGGCAACTTGCGGGCGAGCATCGAGCCGGCGGCCCACGACACCGGCGCGACACAGAGAATGGCCGCGTGCAGCGGCTCCGCTCTCAGCTCCTTCCCCAGGCCCAGCACCGCCACCCCCGCGAAGCCGAGCACGAGTCCGACCCACTCGCGGGGGGTCGCCCGCTCACCGAAGAGGGGCCCCATCGCCGCGGCGCACAAGGGCATCGTCCCGCAGACGACGGCGGCGATGCCCGAGCTCAAGTGCTTCTCGGCGAAGGCGACCGTTCCGTTCCCCAGGACGAACATCAGCACGCCGACCGGGAGCGAGGCGAGCCACTCCTTCTTCGTCGGAAGGGCTTCGCCGCGAAGTCGCAGGAACGCGAGCAACACCGCTCCCACCACCAGGAACCGCCCGGCGGCCATGAGGAACGGGGGCAGCACCTCGACCACGACGCGCATCGCCAGGTAGGTCGAACCCCAGATCAGATAGACGGCGGCGAGCGCGAAGAGGACGGGGCGGGAGATCGACGACGCGGCCACGGCCTCCTGCCCTCCTCGACTAGAAGCGACCGGCGAGCCCGGGTCCCACCGCGAGCCCTTCGTTTCGCCACCCTGCAGGAGCCATCGAGAAGGTCGGCGTCAGGCTCACCGGGCTGCGGCTCGCTTGCGCGGGAGGCGTCGCCGGGTCTTCCGGGCTGGTGAGGAAGAAAGTGAGCCCGAAGGTGACCGCGGTGGTGAGCAGCGTGGCGGCCGCGGTGATCTGCATGTTCCCTTGAGTGAGGACCGCGCCGAGGAAGAAGGTGAGCAACCCGACGCCCATCGGCAACGCGGTCAGCTTGAGGATTCGCCCAGGCGCGAGATCGGGGCCCATCGCCCAGAGCGCTCCGAGGCCCATGCCGACCGCTGGTGCGCAGAGCATGGCGGCGATCTGCGCGGTCCCTCCCACCGGGAAGAGGAAGGTGGTGAGCATGGTGAGAATGAAGGCGTAGGCGGAGGTCATTCCCATCAAGGCGAGATCTTCTCCGGAGATGTCGTCGACGTTCCACAGCGCGAGGATCGGAATGAGCCCCACGGCCTGCGAGGTGGCCAGCGCGATCCCCGAAGCGAGGCTGAAGCGGGTGAGGAGCAGCGCGGTCGAGATGCCGAAGCCCAGGAGCGCCCCGACGCCCAACCCCAGTGCCGCCGTGCCCGCCACCGCAGTGCCAATCGGGTGCGCGTACTGGAGCGCGATCGCGCCGCCGGCGAGCAGCACTGCCCCGGCGAGTGCTCCGAGGAAGGCGCCGCTCGTGCCCAGGCTGCCGTTCGTCGAGGTGCCTCCCCCGATCAGCGCCCCGAGGATGAGGCCGTCGAGGCCCTGGGCGAACGCGTAGAGCGGCCCGCCGGGACCCGCGGAGAAGCGGCTGAACCGGCCCTTGGGAGCGTTCAGGCGATCAGCGGCCTTCGGTGGGCTCGGCGCCGGCTCCGCGACTGGCGTCGGCAAGGGCGGAGGGGGCGGTGGCGAGGTGACGTCGCTGGGCGTACTCGGCGGCGGCGGCGCGTCGGTGGTGCCTTCTTGAGCGAGCGCGGCTGAGGCGACGAGGCAGATCACGAAGAGAGCTCGGCACATGGTGCGACCATACTCTCCTGCCCCGTCGAGTCGACTTCGGTCGAGCTACGGCCCGTTCCTCGGCCTCGACAGGGTCGAATCAGCGGGAACGACCCGAGGTGGGCCTTCGCGAGGTGTTCGCCTGCTTCAGGTGTCGCGCCCGCTCGCTTCGAGGGGCATCACGCCCACGCGCGCCGAGGTTGGAGAAGAGCGGCCCCCACAGCTCGACTCGCGTCCACTCGTTGGGCTCGTGCGGGGTCTGCGCGAGCGTCGTCATCTTCTCGCGTGCGGCGGTGTTGAAGCCGATGAAGAACTCGTCACCGATCACGGCAAAGGGGCGCACCGACGGCCTGAAGCGACAGCGCTCTTCGGAATGGCCCCTGGCGTCGACGAAGCCCTCGCAGCGTGGGCAGCTCACCCGCGCGTAGAAGCGATCGGAGAAGGGCTTCCGATCGGTGACCCGAAACGTCACCAGCGCCTCCCCCGAAGCGACGTGGAACCGCGGGTAGTGCCGTCGAAAGATCCGCATCCACTCGTGATCCCACCCGACGCTGTAGTCGCGCCCCTCGAGCACGTGCCCGCGCGTGCAGCCCAGGCGCTGCGCGAACCTGGCCAGCGCCGCGGCCTCACGGCTCAGATCGACGTATGCCTTGAACCAATCGACGCCGGTGACGTGCATGCTCACTTCCTCCAGTCAGGCCGTGATGGATCGACCCCAGTAGATCGTCACGTTCGACTCCGGGAGCGCAGCCTCGAGGCCCAAGGCCGGGAAGATGCGCGGGTCGTCACTCTTCATCAGCACCAGCCGCCTCGCGATCCGTCGCGCCTCGTCGATCGCCCGCCGGGTGATCGGCTCGTTGACCGCGAAGCGTCGCAGCTGGGTGAACGCCGGGGAAGCGGTCTTGGTCTTCTCGAACATGGGATCGAAGAAGACCACGTCGACGCTGCGTGAGGGCTGCGCGGCGAGCCAGGCCTCGGCGCTCGTGTGGACGATCTCGATCGGCGCGGTGTCGGGCCACGGCGCCTCGTGCGGCAGGCCTTCGGCGAGGAGCACCGCCAGCGGCAAGGACGTTTCGAGGCCGATCACCCGCCCCGCCCTCCCGACACCGGTCGCGAGCAGGCGCGCATCGGCAGCGAGCCCCACGGTCGCGTCGACGATCGTCTCGCCCGCGCGGCAGTGCACCTGGCGGAGCAGCCGATCGGGGATCTCGTTCGTCGCCAGCCGTTTTCGCCGGAGCATCGCGAGCCCCGGCGAGACCTCGAGCACGCCCAGCCGATCCTCCAGGCGCCAGCCCCTCGCGCTGCGAACGAGGAAGGTGTCGGCCACCACGCCCAGCTGGCGGCCCAGCCCTCGCTTTCGGGCCCGTTCGAAGATCGGCAGGCGCCAGCGGTTGGCGACCCGGCGTGCGTCGGCGATCAGCTCGTCGGACGGCTCGGCGCTCCAGGTGACGGCGAGAGGCTCAGCGGGCATCCCAGGCGCGCACCTCTTCGGCGACCCGCCGAACGCCGTCGTAGTCGGAGTCGATCGACTCCCGAAACCCGTTCACCGCGAGCGGGCTCAGGATCTCGCGGCCCAGCCGATCGCGGACGGTGAGGACCAGCAGCACTCGCCCCAGCTCGGTGCGCACCGACTCGGGCAGGTCGGCGCGGACGCAGAGCGTGTCGCGAGGCGTTCGATCGGTCTTCGCGATGATCCGGAACGAGAGCGGGTCGATGTCCTTCGCGCGTTTGAGGGCCGTGAGCGAGCCCTGGTAGGTCGCGCCCGCGTCGACTCGCCGCTCGAGGATCGCCATCAGCACCGCTTCGTGATTGCCGAAGAACTCGAAGCTGCCGAGGTGCTTCTTCGGATCGATGCCGGAGTCGAGGAGCGCCTTCACCGGGTAGAGAAAGCCGGAGGTCGAGGCGCGGTCGACGAAGCCGAAGCGGGTGCCCGGCAGATCGTTGACGCTGCGAATCGGGCTGTCGTCGCGCACGACGATGTAGCCCGCGGAGGTCGCCGAGCCGTCGCCGATCATCTGCACCAAGCACGGGAGCGAGTGTTGTTCCTGCGCGAGCGCGTAGGTGTAGGGGGTGAGCATCACCGCGTCGAAGTCGCCGCTCTTCACCTTCGCGACGACCTCCTCGTAGCTCTCGCCGATCGTCAGCTCGACCGGCACCGACAGCTGGCGCGCCAGGTAGTCGAGCAGCTTCGCGTAGCTCGTGCGCACCGAGTCGGGCGCGAGCACCGGAGGGACGAGCAGCCGCAGCCGAGTGAAGCCGGCGGGTGGAGAGAAGAGCGTCTGTCTGGTGTTCGCCTTGCGGGGATGCGGGGTGGGCGGCTGGAGCGGCTGCTCGCAGGCCAGGGCGAGCGAGGCGAGGAGGAGGAGCGATCTCATGCGGCCTTCGCTCCGATCACCCGGTTCCGGCCCTGCCGTTTGGCGACGTAGAGCGCCTGATCGGCCGCCTCGAGCAGCGTCTCGGCCGACTTCGCGTCTTCGGGGAAGGTCGCGACGCCCACGCTGATCGTGATGCGCTGGGTCCACGCGTTGTTCTCGTTGATCTGCTGCTCGACGGCTTCCCGCATGCGCTCGGCCACCTGCATCGCCTCGGCCTTCGTCGTCTCGGGCAGCAGCACCGCGAACTCCTCGCCGCCGTAGCGAGAGATGAGATCGGTCTGGCGAAGATCTTCGGCGAGCACGTCGGCGAGGCGGCGGAGCAGCTCGTCACCCGCCGGGTGGCCCATGGAGTCGTTCACCTTCTTGAAGAAGTCGACGTCGAGCATGAGGACCGCCAACGGCCGCTTGTGCCGCTCGCAGCGCAGCAGCTCGGAGTGGAGCGCCTCCTGGAAGCGGCGGTGGTTGAAGAGCCCGGTGAGCCCGTCGGTGACGGCGAGGCGCTCGAGGCGGGCGTTGGCTTCGGAGAGCTCCCGGGTGCGCTCCTTGACCGTTCGCTCGAGGTTCTCTCGCTCGGCCTGGAGCGCGGCGGCCATGCGATTCACCGTGTCGGAGAGCTCGGACATCTCGCGGCCGGGCAGCGGCGGCACCCGCGTCGACAAGTGCCCCTCGCCCATGCGCCGCACCGAATGTTGGAGCACCCGCACCGGCCGAATCACCACGCGGTTGAGGCCGAGGAAGAGCGAGCCGGCGATGATCGCGAAGAGGCCGAGCGTGCCCATCGCCCAGCGCAGCCGCGCGTTGCGGAAGGCCCCGTCGACCTGGGTCAACTGAAAGCGGGCCGTCACCGTCGCCCACCGAATGCCGGAGACCGCCGGCGTCCCCAGGCGCAGGAGGTTGCCTTCCCGTTCCCACACCGGCCCGTCCGAGCCGATGGCCGACAGAGTGAAGGGGTCGCTGAGCACCCGGTTGAACTTCTCGGGGTTCGAGTGCGCGAGGATGCGGCCGTCGTCGTCGACCACCACGAGCTCGGCCAACCCTCGCGAGGCGAGCCGATCGGTCGCGTGCGCCACCACCGTGTCGAGCCCCTCGATGTCGTTCTGCGCGACCGAGGTGGCGACGGTGACGCTCAGCGCGTCCAGCGCGGTGAGGTTGAGCGCCTTGAACTCCTCGAGCACCTCCCGATTCGACGAGCGCACCGCGAGGAAGGCGACGACGGTCAGCGCGATGGCCACCACGCCAGGCACCAGCAAGGTGAGCTGTGCGCGAATGCCCATGCGACTCCCCTCGTTCGTCGGGGCGAAGGTAGCCCAGAACGGGCGATCTCAGCCGGCCTTCTGCCCTTGCAGCTGCGCGACCGTCACCGACTGATTTCGGCCGTGACGCTTGGCGAAGTACAGGCACTGATCGGCGAGATCGAAGAGCCCCTGCTTCCCTTCCGAGTGCTCGGGGAAGGTGGCGACGCCCAGCGAGAGCGTGATCTTGAGTGGGCCCTGCTCGGTCTGGAAGAGCTCCTTCATCACCCGCTCGCGGATCCGCTCGGCGATCACGTGCGCGCCCTTGGTGTCGGTCTCGGGCATCACCAGGCAGAACTCCTCGCCGCCGTAGCGGGCCACCACGTCGGTGTCGCGCGCCGTCTCCCGGAGAATGCGGGCGACCCCCTTGAGCACCACGTCTCCCGTCGGGTGCCCGTAGGTGTCGTTGACGCTCTTGAAGTGATCGACGTCGGTGAGAATGACCGAGACCTTCCGGCCGTAGCGGCGGGCGGCGGCGAGCGCGTCGTCGAAGCGCGACTGGAGGGTGCGGTGGTTGACGAGCCCGGTGAGGCCGTCGGTGGTGGCCATGCGCTCCATCTGCTCGTACAGCTGCGCCCGGAGCACCGCCTGGGCCGCCTGAATGGCGATCACCTCGAGCATGCGCAGCTCGTCGTCGTCGAAGGCCGCCTTCTTGCGCGAGCCCGAGACCAGCGTTCCCAAGATGCGGTTGCCGGCGACGAGGGGGAAGATCTTGAGGCTCTGCAGCCCGCGGATCTGGGTGTCGTCGTCGAAGATGATCTGCCGATCCATCGCGCCCACGTCACGGCCGGGGAGCGGCGCGCCGTACCGCACCACGTTCGCCACCAGGCCGTTGTTGTCGTCGAAGCCCTGGCCCTCGAGCGCCCGGCCGGCCGAGGTGACGCCGCTCATTCGCATGATGCGGTGCTGGCGTTGGCCGGTGGTCTCGCTCACCAGGGTGACGGCGCAGAAGTCGAGCTGGGCCACCTGGCGCGCGCTCTCGAGCACCGCGAGGAAGACCTGATCGGGCTGGCCGGCGCGGTTGAGCTCTTCGATGGCGCGGAAGAACCGGTCTTTCTCGTCGCGGGAGCGGCGGATGTAGCCCATCACCCGCTCGACCTCGATCGCCCGCAGCACCTCGCGCGCGACCGTTCCCAGCAGCTGCTCGTCGTCCTCCGTGAAGGGCACGTTCTCGAGCCGATCGGCGACGAGCACCCCACGGACCAGCCCCGACCCCTCGAGGATCGGCACCGCCACCAGCGCCCGCACCGACGGCCCGCCGTCTTCGTAGTGGGTGACGCCCTTGAGCGACTGGCCGTTCATTCGCACCGAGACCCCGCGCTTGAGCAGCGCCCCGAAGATGCCCTCCCCGGCCGCGAAGCGTTCCCGCTGGACGTGATCACTCGAGGACCGGCAGTCGTGCAGCTTGAGCGAGCGATCGTCGGAGGTGAGGAGGAACGCGCCCACGGTGTGGGCCTTGAGCGCGAGCTCGGCGACCTCGAGCGCGCTCCCGGTGGCGCCTTCGATCTCCTTCACCGCCGCGAGCAGCCACTTCTCGTGATCCTTCACGCCGGGCATCGAGTCGTGGGTGCCGCTGGAGACGAGCCGGAAGGTGCGCGCGCGCTCCTCGACCTCCTTGAGCCGCAGCTTCACCGCGTCGGCCTCTGCTGCCTTCGCCGCCGCCATTCGCGCGGCCAACACCAGGTGGTACAGCCCGGCGAACAACCCGACGAAGGCGACGCGAATGAGGAAGGTGCCCCAGCGCTCCGGCAAGGTGAGGACCGCGTCGAAGAGGATCGCGACGCCGAGCAAGGTGGCGCCGGCCGAGCGGGAGAAGAACGACACCAGGCACGCCATCAGCAGGTAGATGATCGGGAAGAGCGCCTCGTTGCTCATCGCCACCACCACGAAGGCGAGCGAGAGCGAGGTCGCCCCCAGCTCGAGCTCGTCACGGAGCGACACCGGCAGCTGCAACATCGAGCGCCGCACCCGGCGGCCGGTCGACAGCGTGGTGCCGAGCACGAGCAGCGCCAACACGCCGATATCGGCCCACTCGAGCGCATCGAGCGTTCGGAGCCGCCCTCTCGCGAGGAACGCGAACACCAGCAAGACACCGACGCCGGGGACGAGCCTCACCAGCGACTGGGCCCACTTCGACGGCGTGAACGCGACGGGGCGCGACTTGAGGCGAGGCATCGACGTCGCAGGCGTCATGGTCCCTCCAGGCTGAAGACGATCTCTCCGGAACGAACGAGGCCCAGCTCTTCACGTGCCGCGCGCTCGATCGCGCGAGGGTCGTCACGGAGCGCGTCGACTTCCCGCCTCAGGCGCGCGTTGTCGTCGCCCAACTTCTTGTTCCGTTCCTTGAGCGATTGGACGTCGGCCGAGAGGCGCAAGTACCGGCGGAACCCACCCTCTGCCATCGCCGACGCCGCCGCCAGGACCAGGGCCACCAACACGCTCGCCCAGAGCACCTGTGAACGCCGCATCATCGTCGTCGGACGGTACCAGTGAGCGCCGATGCGGCAAGAAAACCGCTACAGGGTGCAACGGCCGGCTTCAGCACCGTCAGGACCGAGCGCGATCGGCGTAAGAGTCGACATGACTCCAGCACTCCCCAGCCGCTCCGAGGCTGCCCGTCGAGGGCAGGAGATCGATCGGATCATCGCCGCCGGTCGCTACCGAGCGCCGAGCGGCGTCGTCGTCGATCTCAGCGAGGCGATCACGACCTCCATTCAGGGCACCCGCTCGTATTCCCCGACCGACTCGACGTCGTTCGCCCGCCCGCCGCACGAGCTGCTCCGCGTCACCACCGGCAACGACTCCGCCCTCGACGCGGCGAAGCGACTCCTCGACGAAGGGCACCGACCGGCGGTGCTCAACTTCGCGTCGGCGAAGAACCCGGGCGGTGGCTATCGCTCCGGAGCGCGCGCGCAGGAAGAGTCGCTCTGCCAGGCCTCGACGCTCCCCGCCTGCCTCGTCGGCCAGCCGATGTACGATCACCACCGAGGCCGAAGCGATCCCCTCTACACCCGGTGGACGATCTTCTCTCCCGACGTTCCGGTCGTTCGTGGTGCTGACGGGGCGTTGCTCGAGGCGCCGTGGCCGTGCTCGTTCCTCACCTCGCCTGCACCGAACACGAAGGTGCTCCTCGAACGGGCGCCGAATCGCTCGGACGACGTTCGCAGCGCGCTCGAAGCAGGCGTTCGGCAGGTGCTCTCGGTCGCCGCGCTCCACGGACATCGAACGCTGGTGCTCGGCGCGTGGGGCTGCGGCGTCTTCGGGAACGATCCCTCGACGGTCGCGGCGATCTTTCGCAGTGCACTCTTCGAGCGCTTCGCGGGCGTCTTCACCCGCGTTCACTTCGCGGTGCTCGACTGGAGCGAGGAACGACGTTTTCTCGGGCCCTTCGAGAACGCGTTTCGCTGATCAGCCCCCGTCGCGGCCAGCGTCGGCTGCTCCGGCGTCACCGGTTCCCGTTCCGCCGTCACCGAGCCCTGCGTCCATCACCGGCGGGAGACCTCCATCAGGCAGGCGCTCGGGCCACAGGCCGCGGAAGTGGAAGGTCGAGACCGTGAAGCACTCCGTCCCAACCGGGCGATCGCTGTCCAGGTTCCACTTGCGGAAAGTGAGGTTCGTTCCCGTTCCCACGAACTCGCCGATCGCGACGTTCCGATCGGCCTTGGTGAACTCGAAGTGGCCCGAGGTCGCGAGGTAGTCGCCGCTGCAGTTGTCGCCTTGATCGTCGCAGCCGAGGCTCGCCCAGAAGCACTCGTAGCAGCTCGAGAACTTCGTATTCGCGGGCAGATCGCCGGTGTGCGGCAGCATCGGCGGGCCGTCGGCGGTCTCGAAGTACAGCTCGCCGACGAAGCTGTCGGTGCGCATCATCGGGGCCTCGAGGCCGACCGACGAGGTCCACCACTCGAAGCCCTCGAGGCCGCTGTCGGGCTCACCCACCACGAACTCTCCGAAGAGCGGGTCGGCGCCGAAGTCGATCTCGCCGTACTCCGTGCACATCGTCCCCGAGTCGACGGCTCCGCCAGCGCTCCCGCCACCCGAGGCGACGAAGCCGCCACCCGCCGAGCCGCCGCCCGCCATCAAGCCGCCACACACCTGCTGACTGCACGACTGGCCGGGCGCGCAGGCGGCACAGCTCTCGCCGCCCTTCCCACACGACGATGGCGCCGTTCCTGGTTGGCACCGGCCCATCGAGTCGCAACAGCCGGTCGAGCAGTTCATCGCGTTGCAGGTCGAGCCACCGCACGACGGAGCGACGGAAAGGACGAGACCGCCCACGAAGCCAACGAAAAGCGAACGACGCATCGCGCGGCTCAGGGCCAGCGCGTGTTGAAGGTGAAGCCGGCGAGATCGATGCAACCGCCATCGGGGACAGGCATGAACGTCGCCGGGTTGATCTCACGGTAGCGAATCATGGTGAGCGAACCGACGAAGGTTCCGGCGTCCACGCTCTGGGTCGCGGCCGTGATCGAGTAGTTGCCGTTCGTCGAGATGAACACCTGCGTGCAACCGTTCCCGTTCATCTGGCAGTTCGTTCCGAACGTGCTCACCGGGTAGATCGTGGTGCTCTGATTGATCGTCTGAAACGTGCCGGTGACCGGGAGCGCGATCGCCGTGTTCGGGTTCTCGTTGAACAGAGACACGTCGACGGCCGAGAACGGCCCGGCGGCGCTCGGCGCGGTGACGACGCCCGTGTAGTGGACACCGACCCCACCATCATTCTGCAGCTCGTAGCTGCCAGAGCCGGCCTGGCCGTTCCAGGTGAGCGTTTGGTTGATCACCGCGCAGTTGAGCCCGCCGTCGCCCGCGGTGCCGCCAGCCGATGACGAACCACCAGCCGAGCCGCCGCCCGTGCTCGAGCTCCCGCCCCCAGTGCCGACGAGGCCTCCACCCACCCCAGAGGTGCCCGCATCGGGCTTGCTCATTCCGCCGCACGACGAACCAAACAGAAACACGCCTGCAACTGCGATGACGAACCGGGCCATGCGCACCTCGTGAAGATGTGGAGGCGTGCGCCTAGCACGAATGCAGATCGGCAGGGAACAGGGCGGCCAGTTCGTGGCGCAAGAGCTTTCCCGCGGCGTTCCTGGGAACTCGAGTGCACATCACGAAATGACGAGGCACCTTGAAGCCAGCGAGCCGCGAGCGAGCGAACTGCTCGAGCGCCTTCACCTCGGGCGCGCCCTTCCAAACCACCAAGGCGACGGGCACTTGGCCCCACTCCACGTCGGCAACGGGAGCCACCGCGACGTCCTCGACGAGCGGGCTCTCGGCGAGCACCGCTTCGATCTCGGCCGGATAGACGTTCTCACCTCCCGAGAGAATGAGATCGGTTCGGCGCGCGTGCACGGTGAGTCGCCCGCGGTCGTCGAGCAGGCCGAGATCGTTCGTCGCGAGCCATGAGCCTGAAGCGCTCACGGTCGCGCCCTTCACCTCGATGAGCCCGGCGATGCCTGGAGCGACCGGGGCGCCGCGTTCATCGACGATTCGAACCGAGATCCCCGGCAGGGGCGGTCCCGCAGTCGTGCCGTCGGCCTCTGCTGGTCGTTCCGTCGTCACCTGAGAACACGCCTCGGTGAGCCCGTACGTCTGCAGCACGGGCAGGCGCAGCGCTCTCGATCGCTCGAGCAGCTTGGCGCCCATCGGCCCGCCGCCGACGAGGATCGCCTGAAGCGACGACGGAAATGGAGTCGTCCGCCCGTCGATCACTCGAGCCAGCGCGGTGGGAACGAGGCTCGCGTGGGTGAGCTCGCCGCGATCGAGCAGCGCACGAACTCGCTCGACGTCGAACTGACGCTCGAGCACGAGCCGGCCCGCCATCATCGCCCAGCGAAAGACCATCGCGAGGCCGCCGACGTGAAAGAGCGGCAAGGTGCCGAGCCAGACCTGCCGTTCGCTCGCGCCCAGGTTCTCGGCGTTCGCTCGATGCGACGCCACGAAGTTGCCCACCGTGAGCGGAACGAGGCTTGGCGTTCCGGTCGTGCCGGAGGTGAAGAGCGCGGCGAGCTCGGCGGCTTCGTTCAGTCGTCCCGCGTCTTCGTTCGGAGCGAGAACCGGAAAGGGCTGCGCTTTCGCGAGTCGATCCTCCGGGTCGGCGAGTACGAGCGTGGGACGCGCACGTTCGATCAGCGGAGCGAGCTCAGTTGAAGTGAGCCGCACATTGAGCGGCGCGAGCGAGGCGCCTCGGCGCGCGGCCGCGAACCAGAGGAAGACGATCTCCGGCCGGTTCCACGACAACACCGAGATTCGGTCCCCGGCGCTGATGCCCTGCGCGCCGAGCCAGCGCTGATGGGCGCCGACCGCTTCGTTCACCGCACGCCAGGTCCAGATGGTGCCTTCGAACTCGAGCGCGGTGCGATCGGGAAAGAGCGTCGCAGCGCGGGAGACCGGGCACTCCAGCTCGCTCACACGCCCCACCCTGGCGACGTCGGGAGCGTGATCACTCCCCCCTTGGGCGTGAAGGCATCGGCGGCGACGCCTTCGAAGAGCTCGAGGGTCGACAGCCCGTGGGCGTGGCTCGTCGAAGGCACGACGGCCGCGAGATGCGCAGCGGCGGCTCGCGCGATCGGTCCATCGATCAAGGTCGTCACGTACGACTCGACACCTTGCTGATGCGCGGCCTTCGCGAGCTCGAGCGCCGGAACGAGCCCACCGAGGACTGCCGGCTTGAGCACCAACACCTTCGCCGCCGGGAGCGGGTGCTTTCGCAGCACATGCTCCCGATGAGACGGAACACTGAGCGCCTCGTCGGCCGCGACTGGAACGGGAACGAGCTCGGTGACGCGCCGCAGCCCTTCGACGTCGTGCGCGGCGACCGGCTGCTCACAGAGCTCGACCTCGAGTGACTCGAGCCCTCGGAGCGCCGAGCGTGCGGTGCCCTCCGTCCAGCCGCCGTTCGCATCGAGCCGCACCGCGACGCCGTTTCCGACCGCGAGCCTCACCGCGTGAATGCGCTGCGCATCGAGCGAGACGCTCTTCGACGCCACCTTGAGCTTCACCGTGCCGAACCCGGCGTCCATCGCGCGCTTGGCGGCTTCGGCGAGCGACTCTGCCGTCTTTCCAGCGATCAACGCGTTGACCGCGACCGACGCGCGCGCATCTCCGAGCAGGTGGGCCACTGGGAGGCCGCGCCGCCGAGCGAGCCACTCGAGGAGCGCACACTCCATCGCGAAGCGTGCCGCGGGCGTCGCATCGAGCGGCGTCAGCTGCGCCTCGAGCTCGTCGATCGACTCGAACGGCTTCGGCGCGAAGGCGCGAATCGCCGCCATCGACTTTTCGAGCGACTCGGTGCCGAACTCCGGGAGCGGAAACACCTCGCCTCGGCCCGTCACGCCATCGAAGGACACGTGCACATCGAAGCCCACGCGTTCGTGGAGGACGCCGTGGGCCGAGACGAGCGGCTCGACGAGGCGCAGCGACACTGGCAACAGTTCGACCTTCATTGCGCGATCCCCAAGGCGAAGAGGAGTCCGTACACCAACTGCAGCCGCGCCGTCCCCGCGAGGGCCTGGTTCAGCACCGGGCCCGACTCGCGGAGCACCAACCGGAGCGGGGAAACGGCGAAGACGGAGGCCAGCAGCGAGCCGAGCACCCACGGCGTCGCGAGGCCGAGGAGCACCAACCCGACCGGAACGATCGCGGCGACGATCAGCATCGCGACGTACTCCGCGCGCCCGAAGCCAACGCCGAAGCGAACGACCAGCGTGCGCTTGTTCGCCGCGCCGTCGGTCTTCACGTCGCGGGTGTTGTTGACGGCGAGGAGCGCGACGCCGAGCGCACCGACGGGAACGCCCGCGAGGACAGAGAGTGGCGTGACCGCTTGAGTGAGCACGAAGGCCGTGCCTCCGACGGCCACCAGCCCGAAGAACACCAGGACGAAGACGTCGCCGAGCCCGTGGTACGCGAGGGGGAACGGGCCTCCCGTGTACGCGTAGCCGGCGATCAACGAGACGATGCCGACGATCAGCAGCGGCCAGCCCGCGACGCTCACCAGGTAGAGGCCGACGAGGAACGCGAGCGCGAAGCACCCGATCGCCGCGCGCATCACCGCCGACGGCGTCAGCCACCCTTGCTGCGTCGCCCGCGGAGGCCCGAGCCGATCGCCCGTGTCAGCGCCGCGCTTGAAGTCGTACGCGTCGTTGAAGAGGTTGGTGCCGATCTGAATGAGGAGCGCTCCGATCAGCGCGCCGAGCGCCGGGAGCAGCGAGAACTTCCCTTCGCGGAACGCGACCGCGCTGCCGACGGCCACTGGAACGAAGCCGGCGACGAGCGTCTTTGGGCGGGTCGCGAGGAAGAGCGCCATGCCTGGAGACGGAGGGCTCTGGGTGATCGCCGCGGTCATCGCGTCACCTCGACGACGGGCTCGTGCGTCCACGGCGCGAGAAGGAAGGAGCGCACCTCGCTCGCGTACGCCTCGGCGATCTCGAGGTGTGGCGCGTGGCCGACACCGCGGAAGCTCATTCGCCAGGCGAGGGGCAGTTCGTCGACCATTCTCCGGGCGAGCCGGGTGTACTTGGCGTCGAGCGCGCCCGAGAGGACCAGCGTCGGGATCCGAAGCGTCGGCAGCGCAGGCCACAGATCGGGCTGGGCGCCCTGCCCCATCACTCGCAGCGCCATCGCGAGCCCCGAGGCCGAATGGGCGACCCGTCGCGCGCGGAGGCGTTCCTGCACCGCCGTCGGCAAGGCCCGAATGCCGGAGAACAAGGGCAGATTCTCCCAGTAGCCGATGAACGCCTCGACGCCCGAGGTCTCGATCAACGACGCCAGCGCCTCGTCCGAACGCCGCCGCACCGAGCGATCGTGGCGGCGACGCAGCCCTGGACTTCCGCTCTCGAGCACGAGCCGCTCGACCTTCTGGGGGAACTTCGCCGCGACCGCCAACGCGAGCCGCGCGCCTTGCGAGTAGCCAATCAGCACCGACTTCGTCCCGAGCGCTCCACCGATCGCGTCGACCACCTCATCGAAGTTCGCGGGCATCGACGTCGATTCGTGATGACCAGGAAGCTCCACGCAGCGCGCGGTGAGGGTCTCGCCGAGCAACGGCTCCAAGTGATCGAACGAGAAGCGGCTCCCGGTGAAGCCGTGCAGAAAGACGGCGGACAGGGGCCCGGTGCCCCAGGTTCGATGCGGAAGCGTGATCATGAAGCCTCCAGTGCTTCGACGAGCGCAGTGTTGAGCGATCGATGGGCTTCGACGTTGGCGCTGCGATCGGTCTGGACCTCGATGAGCTCGAGCCGCGAGCTCGACAGCGAGCCGCGAACCGAGTCACGGAGCTCGACGAGCGTCTTCGGACGGTGGAACGTGGCGTTGGCGAGCCGGGCGACGTGCTCGAAGTCCACCCCGTGCGGCGTGCCGAAGAGCCGCTCGAAGTGAGGCGTGCGGCTGGCGACGGGTAGGAAGCTGAAGATCCCGCCGCCATCGTTGTTGACCACCACCACCGTCAACGGAGCCGACTTCGCCGCGAGCCAACCGGAGAGATCGTGAAGCGCCGCGACGTCGCCGGTCAGCAAGACGGTTCGGCCTCGAGCGAGCGCGATGCCGGCCGCCGTGGAGATCAGCCCATCGATCCCGTTCACGCCGCGGTTGGCGAAGACCCGCAGCCGCTCGTTCGTCTGAGCGAAGGCGTCGGCGTCGCGAATCGGCATCGAGCTGGCGAGGAGCACGTTCGTCCCGGCTGGAAGCGCGCGCAGCACCGTTCTCGCGATCGGGCCTTCTTCCATCGCCGTTCGAGCGTCGAGGACGCGCTCGAGCCGTTCTTGCGCCGAGAGCACGAGCGAGCGGAGTTCACCCTTCCCTGCCTGGGTGAGCGCGCGCGCGATCGCAGAGAGATCGCCACTGTAGAAGCCCTCGGCGGAGTGGTTCGGATCGAACGGCTGGGAATCGTCCGCGAAGGCGAAGATCCTCGCTCGGCTCGAATCGAGCCACGCCTGCGGCTGCTTCAGCGTGAGCCCTCCGCCGAACCGCAGCACGACCTCAGGACGAACTCGTTCGGCCCACTTCGCGCTTCGAACGAGCGCGTCATACGCCCAGATCGACTCCGGAAATCCGAAGCGGCAGTTCGAGGCGGCCTCGGCGAACACCGGAAAGCCCAGCGCGCGGCCAAGCTCGTTCACCGCCGCGGGGAACCCATCGTCTCGCTCTCGGGGGCCGACGAGGATCACCCCGCGCGTCGTCGAGGCGATCGCCTGCTTCACCAGGGAGAGCTCGGGCACTCCGGCGCCGCTCGAAAACACCGGCGAGCTCGGAGTGATCACTGGACCAGCGAGCCCATCGGGATGCACGAGCGGCTCCCGGAAGGGGACGTTGAGGTGAACGGGACCACGCGATCCCGAGAGGAGCTTGGCGACGACCGGCGCGAGGTGAGCAACCCCCTCCTCCGCCGGATCCGCCAGCGACACCGACGCGCGAACGGCCGAACCAAAGAGCCCGTGCTGATCGATCGTCTGCGGCGCGCCGAACCCATGGAGCTCGAACGGCCGATCGGCAGTGATCGAGATCATGGGCGTCGCGCCTTCGCGCGCCTCGAGCAACGCAGGGAGATGGTGCGCTCCAGCCGTTCCCGAGGTGCAGATCACCGCCGCCGGCCGCTGGAGCGCCTTCGAGAGCCCGAGCGCGAGGAAGGCAGCGCTTCGCTCGTCCATCACGACGTGGACGCTCAGGTCGGAGCGATCGGCGACCGCGAGCGCGAGCGGCGTCGAGCGAGAGCCGGGAGAGAGCACGACGTGGCGAACGCCTCCGTTCACCAGGGCGCCCACGATGGTCGCGGCCCAGCGCTGGTTGAGCGTCGCGGTCACGACTCCACCCCCAGCGCGTCGAACATCGTCTTCGCCTTTCGCTCGGTCTCGAGCCACTCGCCCTCGGGAGTCGACCCCTTCACGATGCCAGCGCCGACGTACACCGAGGCTCGGTTCGCCCGAACGGTCGCAGAGCGAAGCCCAACGGCCAGGGTGAGCGAGTCGGCCCCGCGCGCGCCGATCGCCCCGCAATACCACCCGCGCTCGAGGCCTTCGTTCGCCGCCAGCCACTCGATCGCTCGGCTCCTCGGCGCGCCCGCGACGGCAGGAGTTGGATGGAGCGCGCTCGCGACCTCGAGCGCAGAGACGCCCTCCCTCAGCGTCGCGGTGATCGGGGTGTGCAGATGAACGATCGCGCCGACCGGCTTGAGGACGGGTTGCGCCGGGAGCTCGAGCGAGGTGACGAACGGATCGAGGCGCGCGCGGAGATCGTCCACCACGGCCTGGTGTTCGCGGCGATCCTTGTCGGAGCGGAGCAGCTGTTCTCCCTCGGAAGCCGCGGCCGTGCCCGCGAGCGCGTCGGTACGAAACACCCGACCGTTGGCGTCGGCCAGCAGCTCGGGAGACGCCCCCAGAAACGCGCTCCCATCGGGCTGCCGGAGCAGGAAGGTCCACGCCGTCTGGTTCCGCGCCTCGAGCCCCTTGAGGATCGACCGCTCGGAGAAGTCGCGATCGGCCTCGAGCTCGATCGTTCGCGCGACGACGAGCTTCGAGAGCTCGCTCCCCAGCGCCTTCACCGCGCGATCGACCAACTGCTCGTACGGTGCGCGCGCGTCGTTCAGGCGCCGCACCGGCATTCGAGTCGTGACCGGCTCCTGCTCCTCGACCCGATCGAGCCGCGCCTCGAGTTCGCTCCGAGGCGTCCCTTCCGGGCCGAAGGCGAGAAAGGTCGTGGTGCGCCCGTTCCACCAGGCGAGCACCTCCGGCAGCATCCACCGGCTGTGGCTCGAGCCCGCGAAGGGCCAACCGCCGAACCACGGGCCCGCGGGTGGCTCCACCTCACACTCGACGACCCCCTCGCCCCGCGCCGCGAAGCCCAACCCCACCATCCACACCGAACGTGAGGGATTGACCCACACCAGGCTCAAGCCTTCAGGGCCCAGGCGGTAGAGCGCGCCTCCGGCGGAAACCCGCGAGACTCCAACGAAGCGGCGGCCTGGCGCGGGCTGGTTCACGGTCGTGTTGTCTTCTAAGTCAATCCCGCTATAGATGCACCACAGAGTTCAAAACGCCTTGAACTCGGTGAACTCGTGAGGGTGGAATGGCTGCGACGGGTCCGAAGCAGGTGCTGCGAGCGGAGCACGAGCCGACGCGGACGGTGCGCTTTGGGCACGTCGAGGTGGGCGACGACTTCGTGGTGATCGCCGGCCCCTGTGCGCTCGAGAATCACGATCAGGTCGATCACGCCGCCCACGCGGTGAAGAGCGGCGGCGCCCACGCGCTCCGAGGTGGCGCCTTCAAGCCGCGCACGAGTCCCTATTCCTTTCAGGGTCTCGGAGAGCCGGGCCTCAAGCTGCTGGCGGAGGCGGGTCGTCGCAACCGGTTGCCCGTCGTGTCGGAGGTGATGGACGCCTCGCAGTTGCCGACGATCCTCGAGTACGTCGACGTGCTGCAGGTCGGCGCGCGCAACATGCAGAACTTCTCGCTCCTGCGGGCGCTCTCGAAGATCGACAAGCCGGTTCTCCTCAAGCGCGGCTTTGGCGCGACGATCGAGGAATGGCTGCTCGCCGCCGAGTACCTCCTCGACGGCGGGAACGATCAAGTGGTGCTGTGCGAGCGAGGCATTCGCAGCTTCGACACCACCTTGCGCAACACGCTCGACCTCGCGGGCATGGCGTACGTGAAGCAGAAGTCGAAGCTCCCGGTGGTGGTCGACCCCTCGCACTCGACGGGCATGGCGTCGCTGGTGCTGCCGATGGCGCTGGCTGCAGCCGCGGCCGGGGCCGATGGGTTGTTGATCGAAGTGCACCCTCAGCCGGGCGCCGCCTTGTGTGATGGGCCGCAGGCGCTGACGCCAGAGGCCTTCAACCAGTTGATGAAGAGCGTGGGCGCGGTGCTGAACGCGACCGGGCGGAGATTCGCCGAGCCGAAGCCCCTCGCCGCGGTGGGAGGATCGCGATGAGTGAGCAAGTCCACCAGATGTTCACCCAGATCGCCCCGCGCTACGACGTGGCGAACGACGTGCTCTCGATGGGCACCCATCGGCTCTGGCGGAAGACCGCGGTGAAGCTGTCGAAGGCGAAGGCCGGCGACTCGGTGCTCGACTGCGCGACCGGCACTGGCGATCTGGCGATCGACTTCAAGCGCGTCGTCGGCGCGAGCGGCAAGGTGAAGGGCACGGACTTCAACGCGGCGATGTTGTCGACCGCTCCGGCAAAGGCGAAGGCGGCGGGTCTCGAGATCGAGTTCGAGGTCGCCGACGCGATGAAGCTGCCCTACCCGGCCGATTCGTTCGACGTCGCGTCGATCAGCTTCGGGATCCGCAACGTCGACGATCCCCAGGCGTGCCTGAGCGAGCTGGCGCGGGTGGTGAAGCCCGGCGGTCGGGTGGTGGTGCTCGAGTTCGGGCAGCCCAACGGCGTCTTCGGAGCGCTCTTCCGACTGTACGCGCGCTTCGTCATGCCGCTCATCGGGCAGGTGCTGACGGGCAATCGCGCGGCGTACGAGTACCTGCCGCGCACCGCCGCCGCGTTTCCGTCGGGAGAGAAGTTCGTCGAGCTGATGTCGAAGACGAGCGCGTTCAGCGAAGAGGCCGCGCACCCGCTGATGGCTGGGCTCGCCTACATCTACGTGGGCGTGGTCCGGCCCCGCTGAGAGCGAACGATGACGCCTTCGCGCGCGGTCTCGTCGAACGTGCTGCGGCGTCGCGGAGAGCGAACCAACTGCGAGGAGCGCCAGTTCGAGGTGCGCGGGTCCGAGCTGATCGCCCACCAGTGGATCGCCACCGGAGGGTTCGGCCGCGCCAAGCTCCGCGCCAGTCCGACCGTCCATCGCGACCGCAGCGCTGCGATGAAGGCGATGCGAGCCGCCGTTCGAGCGCTGATCGCCGAGGGCTGGGGCGAGCTGCCGAATTGGCCCGAGCTGCCCTCGGACTGGGGGCTCCCACCGCCGCCCGCGCGCCCACCCAAGGCCCCGAAGCCCCCTCCTGCGCGTCGCCGCCGTGTCCTGGCGCGAATGCCGCTGAGCCAGGTGAAGCTTTTGGGGCGCGCGCAGCCGGTTGGGCAACGTCGACTCGAGGCGTTCGAGGCGGCGGTCGGTCGGTGTCCACCCTCGTGGCGCGCGTGGCTCGCCCGCTTTGGCGCCGGCACCTTCGCAGGGCGGCTGCGCTTTGCGACCCCCGAGCGCGCGCTCCGCGACACTCGACGATTTCAGCGAACCTACCGTGACGAGTACCCAACGTTCTTCACCAACTCGGCGGTCCTTGGCGACCGCGCGCGAGAGCTCGTCTTGATCGCTTCGTCGATCGAAGGATCGGCTGGGCTACTTGCCGAACGCGCCTGACCGCCTCTTCGTGCTCCCTCGAAACGGCTCCGAGATCGAGGTGATGCGCCACCTCGGTGAGGTCCTCACGAGGTACGCAGCGCTGGCCGCTCGCGTCGACGGAGCGAGCGCCACCTTCAGCGCGGAGCGTTGAATCAGCCGGCCTCGCTCCGCCGCGTTCGATACGACCGAAGCCAGCGCTGAGCTGTGGAGCGAACGCGGTCGCCCGTGATCGACTGCGCAACGGGACTTCCGACCTCGATCGACTTCGGGCGCGTCAGCCGTCGATTGACGACGTCGGCATTGCCTGAGCTGGCTAGGGCCGTTCGTCGAGGTGACCATCATTGCCGGCGCCGAAGTGCAGCCGGAGCTCGAGCTGGCAGAGCCGCTCCTCTCGCTCGTGCTCGGCTCGTACCCGAACTCGCAGGGCGCCCGGCTCGGAGAGCAGTGTCACCTCCACGCCCTCCGGCGCGCGAGTCCCGAGCTGGGGCCGATACGGCGCTTCGCTCGGAAGCTCCACGATGAGAGCGGACCCGAAAAGCTCGGCGCCAAACTGAAGAAGCTCCCCGTCGTGAAGGTGGCGAACGCCTGGGGAGCAACTCGGCCGGACGTCGATGGCCCTCGCCCCCTTCGACGTCCGGGCTGCTTCGCTGCACAGGTCAGTCACGAGCTGAGTGGCGGGACAGACGGAATAGAATGCGGCGTCGGTTGTCGGGATGCAGCCGCACGACAAGCTCCGAAGCGGCTGGCCTGCGGACGAGAAGAGCCTCTCCTCGCAATCCCAGCCCCGGCTGCTGCTCACGAGCCAGCCATTCGTCTCTCGGCAGCGCGCGACGGTGGCGTGACACGCGAAGCCCTTTTCGAGGGCGTCCATCGCACGCGCAAAGGCCTCGCCGCGCGCCTCATCGAGCGTGAGCGCGGAGGACTCGATGGGAGCGACTGGCGCGGGCAAGGAGACGCAACCACTGCCGATCAATGAAGCAAGGAGCCGAAGCACGTGCTCATTGTGCGTCGAGCTGACGCCGTCGACGCAAGAGCCCCATCACGACGCGGGTGACGATCGCGAGCAGCACCACCGATCCGCCCGCGAGCAGCGCCTTCACCACCGCCTCTTCCTTCGCGCCCTCGACGCCCTCGGCGATCGCCGACGAGAACCACGTCGAGACCAGCACGCCCGGCAACAGCCCGATGAAGTGGCCGACGAGGAACTGCGGCCAGCTGATCGGCGACGCTCCGCACACCAGGTTCGTCCCCACGAAGGGAATCGGCGTCTGCCGCAACACCAACACCGTCAACACCCCCGAGTGTTCGAGCTCGTGGATCGCCGCCGTCCACTTGCGGCGTATCAAGAGCTCGCGAATGCGTTCCCGCCCCAGCCACCGTCCGAGCGCGAAGTGGAGATGACCGACCAGGTTCGCCATCACCAGGTTCGGCCACAGCCCACCCCAGAAGCCCCAGGTCGCACCGGCGACGACGTGCAGCACCGCCGAGGGAAGAAGCGCCGTCGTCGCGAGCAGATAGAGGCCGACGTACGCCGGGAGCGCCCAGCCCTGCGCGCCCCACTCCCGCAGCCGGTCGATGAGCGCCTTGGGCTCGAAGGACGACCCGAGCACCACGCGAACGCCGATGATGAGCGCAACCACTCCGAGGCTCAAGAAGAGAGTGATCCGCCGACGGTGCACGCGCGACGGCTTCTACTCTTTTTCGTTGAAATGGTTGGGGTCCGGTGCGACTCAACGTGCATGGCCAACGACACGCTCTCAGTCACCGACAACCGCACTGGCAAGAAGTACGAACTGAAGATCGAGAACGGCTGCATCCGCGCGATGGATCTGCGGCAGATGAAGACCGACGCCGAAGACTTCGGGCTCATGGCCTACGACCCGGCGTTCATGAACACCGCGAACTGCAAGAGCGCGATCACGTTCATCGACGGTGACAAGGGCATTCTCGAGTACCGCGGGTACCCGATCGATCAGCTGGCCGAGAAGTCGACCCACCTCGAGACCGCGTTCCTGCTGATGAACGGCGAGCTGCCGAACAAGGGCCAGCTCGAGGAGTTCGTCAACAAGATCACCCTGCACACCTACGTGCACGAGAACATCAAGCAGTTCATGGACGGGTTCCGCTACGACGCGCACCCGATGAGCATGCTGGCCTCGACGGTCGCCGCGCTCTCCAGCTTCTACCCAGAGGCCAAGCAGGTGAAGAACAAGGAGGTGCGCCGTCACCAGATGATGCGGCTCATCGCCAAGATGCCCACGCTCGCGGCGTTCTCCTACCGCCACACCCAGGGCCTCCCGTACATCTACCCAAACAACGATCTCTCCTACACCGAGAACTTCCTCACGATGGTGAAGAGCATCGGCAAGCCGAACTGGCGGCCGCACCCGGCGTTGGTCCGCGCGCTCGACGTGCTCTTCATCCTCCACGCCGATCACGAGCAGAACTGCTCGACGACCTCGGTGCGCGTGGTGGGCAGCTCCGAAGTCGACCCCTACTCCGCCGTCGCCGCCGGCATCACCGCGCTCTACGGCCCGCTCCACGGCGGCGCCAACGAGGCCGTGCTCCGCATGCTCCGCGAGATCGGCGACAAGAAGAACGTCCCCGAGTTCATCAAGCGGGTGAAGGACAAGGACGGCGACAAGAAGCTCATGGGCTTCGGTCACCGCGTCTACAAGAACTACGATCCGCGGGCGAAGGTCATCAAGAAGGCCTGCGACGAGGTGTTCGAGGTCACCGGGAAGAACCCGCTCCTCGACATCGCCGTCGAGCTCGAGCGCATCGCCCTGCAGGACGACTACTTCGTGCAGCGCAAGCTCTACCCGAACGTCGATTTCTACTCGGGCCTCATCTACGAGGCGATGGGCTTCCCGATGGAGTTCTTCACCTGCCTGTTCGCGATTCCGCGCACGGTGGGCTGGGTGACCCAGTTCGAGGAGATGATCACCGACGGCGAGCAGAAGATCGCCCGCCCCCGTCAGGTCTTCACCGGCCCCAAGAAGCGCGACTACGCCGGCATGGACAAGCGGTAGTTGGGTTCGAGGGCTTGGCTCGAGTTCACGCCCTGGAACGCCGACCTCGAAGTGTCGCTTCGGCGGGCACGGGAGACCGCGTTCGAGCGCGGTGACTTTTCCTTCGACTGCGAACGACCACGCAGACTGCGCCCGTCGCCGTCTCACCCCAGCTCGCCACGATCATCGGGCCTGGGCCGTTCACCCGCCACACCGCGACGATGGCCTTCCACGAACATCTCCAGGAGCACCCACCCACTCCGGTCGACAGGGACGAAGGAACGGTGCGAATCGGCAAACAACTCCAGGCGCTGCTGGGCGACGGGAGGCAGTGCGTGCATTCGATCGAGCTCGAGGCGGCGCTCACCGATCATCTCATCGAGCCCGTGCAATCGACTCGTCGCTCGAAGCCGAAGGCCGATCGATCGAAGCGCTGAGCGTCTCGGCTCACTCAGACGCCGTTCTGCGCGAGGACGGTCTTCGTCCACTCGGAAGCGGTCGAGATGCTGCGAGGCGCCCACTCGTGGCTGTGGAGATCGTCGTCCGCGACTGATCCGTCGAAGAACTGCTCGGTCTTGACGTAGGGCGCATCGAACCGAACGTCGGTGCCGTCGTGTTTGTCCGGCAGGGGCCCTTCCACCGCCTTCCCGTTGGACGTGTGCTCGAGCGACAGCATCACGTACACGTACTCGCGGAGCGTCTCCGGCGGCAGTTTCTGCAGCCGCTCGAAGAGCTGGTTGGGGTTCATCTTCAGCGCCTCGGCGACCTGCGCGATGGGCACGCCGGCGTTGCGGTGATCGGACTGGCGGAGGTTCGACAGCACCTTCGCCTGTGGCTCCGCCACCCCACCACCCTTGAGGTACTCGAACGCGTCTTTCTCGGCGGCGCGCTCGGCCTTCGCCAATTCCCGACGCCCCACGATGACGTTCGCGACGAGCCCAGCGACCGCCAGCGCCGCACCTGCGAGCTGTCCACCCGGGAACGAGCCGGAGATGGCCGCCGCGCCCATCAGGAGCCCGCCTGCGGAGGTGAGCCCGTTCGCGATGCCGGCCCCGATGTTTCCGTCGCGGAACTCCTTGATCGAGGCGATGCCGTCCAAGATGCCGCCGGCCACCGCGAGCCCGCCAGCGTAGCGACTCAGCGTCTTCGAGGCGCTCTCCCGTCCGAGGAGATCGAGCGCGAGCTTCGCGCCTTCGGCCCCGAAGGTGAGCCCATCGACGACGGTCTTCATCTTCGCGGAGAGCTCCGCGTCACTCCATTGAGCCCGAGCGTTCGCGAGGCCGTGGGCAGCCACCGCGAGCCCGATCAGCCTGAGCCCGGTGTTGACGCCCTTGCTGCCGAAGGAACCGCCTTCGACCTCCTTGAGCGCCTTCTGCACGTTGGCGACCGACTCCGGAGTTCCGTCGAGCGCCGAGAACGCCTCGTCGAGCGCACCGAGCGACTTGCTCGAGATGCCGAGAACGCCGGCGTTCTTCTCGAGCAGCTGCGTCACCCCGTGTTGGGTGGCGAGGCTCCCGCGGGCGGCGAGCTGGGCGATGCCCATCGCGATGACGTTCGCGGTCCCCTCGGTGAGCCCCTTCGTGGTGCCGACGAGCTTGCTGAGCTCTCCCAGCCACGCGGGGCCGACGCCCGTGGCCTGCTCGCTGAGGGCCTTGAGGATCTGCTTCTCGCCTTCGGGAGTGCTCTGAATCGACGGCAGGTGCTTCACCAGCGCCGCCATCTCGGCGTCGTACTGCTTGTTGTTCTGGTAGGTCGTCCGCCCTCCGTCGTCGGGCGAGGCGGTCGGCCCCCGCATCGCGTCGAGGACCTCGGAGTAGTCGGCGGCGGCCTTGTCGAACGCGCCGAACTCCTTCGCGTGCTGCGCCTTGAAGGCGTCGATCGCCTTGGCGCGCTGGGCGTCCGTCATCAGGCCGCCGACGCCCTGGTTGAGCAACGCCAGCTCACCGCGAAGGCGGAGCACCACCTTCTCCTTCTTCTCGAAGGTGCTCCTCAACTCCGAGGCACGATCGGCGACGGTCGCGCGAACCCCTGAGGCCGCCTCCGGCTTGTTCGCCGCGAGGAGCGCCGCGCTGAGCTCGGAGGCGGTCGAGAAGTGCTTGGCGCCACCGCCGAGCGAGCTGCGGAGCGCTGCGCCGAGGCCGGTGTGGCCGAAGGTGTTGACGCCCTCGCGCCAGTCGACCGTCTTGCCGTACGCGTCGGCGAACGTGCTCACCATGCTCTTCCGCGCCTCGGGCGAGATGCCGTGCATCGCCTCGAGGTACTTCTCTCCGGCTTCGTTCGCCGTTCGGCTCATCACCGACATGGTCGCGGCGGCCGTCGCCAGGGTCTTCATCTCCGGCCGAAGCTGGTCGAGCAGCGCCGCCTGGTGTCCCGGGTCGGTCCCCTGGAGCTTCTGGTTCAGCAGGCTCAACGCCTCGGGCGCGGGGAGCGTGCGCACGGCGTCCTGGAGGCTCTTCACGTCGGCCGCCATCGCCTTGGCCGCGTCGATGCCGATCTCCACCCCGATGATCTCGCGCTGCTTCGCCGGAGACAGGCTCGCGGCGTCCTCCATCGAGTCCGTCCACACCGCGCCGCCGACCCGCTCCTGCTTGGCCGCATCGAAGGCCGCGCGCTTGGCCTTCTCGAGCTCACCAACGTCGGTCGTGTGCCGGAGCGCGAGCTGCTGCACGAGGGCCTGCTGCTTGAGGACCTCGTCCGCCGCGCGCTTGTAGTCGTCTCGCGCCGTCTTCAGCGCCGCCCCGAACTTCTTCGGGTGCTTCGCCGCCTTGAGCTCGAGGGTCTCGACGGACTTGGCGAGCGCAGGAAGCCGCGCCGCCATCAGCTGGAGCTTCGCGCCCGCCTCCTCGAGGAGCTGCTCGTTGGTGTCGAGCCTCGTCTTCGCGAGCCGGGTCCGAGCAACGGCATCTGGGTGGATTTTGGACATGCCTGGACCCACAGCAAGCGCGGGGCCGGAGAGACCTCAAGAAGTTCGATGACTTGCGGCGCCTGCCCGACAGAGGTCGCATGACATCGTCACGCGACGCCTCGGCGCTCACGCAGGCGGAGCGGCCCGGTAGAGCGAGCTGATCTGTGCCTCGAACTTCTTCTCGCAGACCTTCCGGCGCACCTTGAGGGTGGGCGTCAGCTCGCCGCTCTCGACGGTGAAGTCGGCGGGGAGCACGGTGAAGTGTTTGATGGTCTCGAAGCGAGCGACCTTCGTGTTCACCTCGGCGTCGATCTGCTGCTCGAGCCAGGATCGGAAGCGCGGCTCGGCGGCGAGGGCGTTCGCGTCCGAAGGGAGCCCTTGCTGCTTGGCGAACGCCTCCAGCTTCTCGGGATCGAGCGTCAGCAACGCGACGAGGTACGGCTTGTTGTCGCCCACCACCAGCGCGTGGCCGATGGGCCCGATGCCCTTGAGCAGGTTCTCGAGCGTGGCCGGAGGCGTCTTCTTGCCGCCGGAGGTGACGATGATCTCCTTCTTGCGGCCGGTGATGCGGAGGTAGCCGTCGGGGTCGAACTCTCCGACGTCGCCGGAGTGCAGCCAGCCGCCTTCGAGCAGCTCTGCCGTCGCCGCCGCGTCCTTGTAGTAGCCGAGGCAGACGTTCTCGCCCTTCACCAAGATCTCGCCGTCCTCCGCGATGCGCACCGCCACGCCCTGGAGCGGTTTCCCAAGCGTGCCCAACCGGGTGTGCTGTTCGGTGTTCGTCGAGGTCGGGCCCGTCACCTCCGACTGGCCGTAGAGCTCACGCACGACGAGATCGATCGAGGCGAAGAACTCGAGCACGTCCTTCGCGATCGGCGCCGCGCTGGTGACGAGCACCCGGCAGCGATCGAGGCCGATGCGCGCCTTGAGCGGTCCGAACACCAGCCGCTTCGCGAGCGCGTACTGAGCGGCCAGGCGCAGGCTCGGCTGACGGTGCTCGAGGGTCGTGCGGTGAAAGCGCAGGCCCACCTCTCGCGCCCACGCGAGGATCCGCTGACGCGTTCGGGGCTGGGTCGCGATGCCGGCCTCGGCCTTCGCCTTGAACTTCTCCCAGACGCGGGGCACCCCGAAGAAGACGGTGGGCCGCACGTCCTTCAGGTTCTCGCCCAGCTTCTCGAAGGACTCGGCGAAGTACACCTGCACGCCCACCATCAAGGGCCCGGCGATCGTCGCGGTCTGCTCGGCGATGTGGCTCAGCGGCAGGTAGGAGACGACGATCTCTCCCTCGTTGAGGGTGGCGGCCTCGGCGAGCTGCGCCATCGTCCAGGTGATGTTGCGGTGGCTCAGCATCACGCCCTTGGGGTGGCCCGTCGTGCCCGAGGTGTAGATGAGCGACGCGAGATCGTCGGCCTTCGCCGCCTCGAGCCGCTCGAAGTACGGCGCATCGGGCAGCTGGGCGCCTCGATCGACGAGCGCCTGGTAGCGCAGGGTGCCAGCGGGCAGCTCGGTCGGCGGCTCCATCACCACGACGTGCTCGAGCGCCGGCAGCTTGGGCCGGATCTGCTCGAGGGTGGCGAGGTACTGCGCGTTCTCCACCACCACGATGGGCGCCTCGCAGTGCCCCAGAATGTAGGTGAGCTGCTCGGGTGACGAGGTCGTGTAGAGGCCCACCGGCACGCCCCCCGCGGCGACGGTCGCCAGGGCGCTCACCACCCACTCCTCCCGGTTGAACCCGATGATCGCCACCGCCTGCTTCGGCTGCAGCCCCAGCTCGATCAACGCCAGGGAGAGCTGCTTCACCCGCTTGGCGTAGTCCCGCCAGGAGGTCGGAACCCAGGCGCCACCCCGTTTGGTCCACAGCGCCGGCCGGTCGGACAGCTTCTCGGCCTGGGTATTGAGCTGGTGGACGAGCGTCCGGGGGATGGGAAGCATGGGTCGACCTTCGTGGAACGTCGTTGACAGGTCAACGCTGCCGAAATTACTTCGGGCCCCGCCATGACCATCGAGTTCACCTGTCAGAAGTGCGAGGGGACGTTCGAGATCGACATGCAGGAGTTGATCGACGGCTCGGAGCCTCTCGAGTGCCCCCACTGCGGCCAGAAAGTCACCAAGGCCCTTGGAGAGGACTTCATCTCGGCGCTCGCCGAGCTTCAGGCGCAGATCACCGCGCTCTCGAAGAAGTTCACCTTGAGCATGGAGCTCGACTCCGAAGAGCTCTCGGCCGCCGACCTCGAGGAGGAGAAGGACGAGGACGACGACGACGATGATGATGATGACGACACCGACGACGACGATGACGACGATGATGATGACGACGACGACGATGATGACGACGACTACGAAGAGGACGAGGAAGACGACAGCGATCGCTGACGTCTGAGCTCAGCCCCAAGACGTGACGAAGCCCGGCCCCCCTCCCAGGAGCGCCGGGCTTCTCTCTTCACTCGACTCTCAGAACTTGTCGGCGAGATCCGAGATCACGGGAATGCGCCAACGCTCTCCGTTGAGCGCCTTGATGAGCCCCATGATGCTCAGCACCAGCGCGCCGATGCCGACGATCGGCATCAGGCAGAGCCCGATCGCCACCGCCGAGAGGATGAGTGAGATCACCATGCCCACCAGACCGACGCCGTAGATCACGAGTGCCTGCTTGGCGTGCCACTTGATGAAGTCGTCGTCCTTCACCGTGAGCATCGGGATGAGGGCGAGCGGAACGCCGAAGACGTTGCCGAGGTACGACAGGAAGAGGTGAACCTTGTTCTCCTCCTTGACCGTCTCGCGAGCGGGCACTGATTGAATCGGGGACTGTTGCTGTTGTTGATCCTGCGGCGTCATGCGCACTCCGGGCAGTGGATGGTGCTGCGCCGTCGTCGTAGGCCCCGACCGATCCGCCGTCAAGGAGCGAGGGGCTCTCCGCCGAACGTCACCGTGGCCCCGCGGAGCCGCTTGCAGGCCGACTTGAGCGCGTAGCGATGAGCGCGCGTGACGGCCAGGCCTTGCGGGAGCTCGATCGTGACGGTGGCCAAGCCCGCTCCGCCAAGCAGCACGAGGACGGAGGCGAGCCGGGAGAGTCGATCGTCGAGCTCGCGCATCATGTCGGCCTCGATCTGCACCTCGAGCCGGCTCCAGTCGTCGTGGCCGCGATGGAGCACGAAGAGCATGCCCGGGGCGCGCACGCTCCAGCGTTCACCACGGCTCCAGCTCGACCCGAACTCGAACTCCTCGGTCGAGGGGATCGAGAGCCAGGTCGCGACCCCCTCGAAGACCCCGTACGGCACCACGAGCCTGAGCTCTGGCGTCGAGGCGCACACCGCCAGCTGAGGCCGCAGCGTTCGGTAGGTCTCGATCGCGTGGGCCGAAGCGAAGAGGAGCTGCGAGATGAGCTCCCAGCGCGGCACCTGGCGCGCAATCGGGATTCGCTCGAGCGGCCAGAGCACCTCCTGGAACAAGCCGCCGTCGGCGATTCCCAGCGCCTCGAGCGTGAACGGGAGCGCGCCATCGAGGGCCTCGAGCGAGGTGGGGGCGAGCACCAGCCGTCTGACCGCGGCGAGCATCGGCTGACGCAGAAAGTGACGCAGCGACTCGGCCTTCCTGATCGGCCCGGCTTCCAACGAACGAACCGTCGCGAGCCGTGGGTCAGCCCCGAGCGCGAGCAGATCGGCTGGCCGAGCGTTGAAGGCCAGCGCCAAGGTGTCGAGGAAGCCGGCGACGAACGACGAGCCCCCCGGGTCGGCGATCGCTTCCAGCGGGCCCAGCCAGCGCCGCGAGTGATCGCGCACGATGCCGGCGACCCGCCGCCGCTCGGCCATCGTGAGCTGCCCACGGGCCGAGAGCGCGATCACCTCGGCCCGAGGATCACCCTGCTCGGCGAGAAAGTCGGCGTAGACGAGCCGGGGCTCGGGCTCGAACGGGCACGCGGCGATCTGTTGGAGCAGCTCGTCTTCCGTCACTGGCCCTCGACTCTACTCCCAGCTCAGCACCGCGAACTCAGGGCTCGCCCGCTTGGCGGCGACGACGGCCTGCTCCGCTTCGTGCTCGGCGCCGAGCGAGACGTGGGTCTCCTCCGGGTTCCCGAAGCGGCCGGTGAGCCGATTGCCCGCCGGCCCATGGCAGCTCATGCAGGACTCGGCGAGGGGAACCCGAGCGGTGAAGTCGGGCATGCAGGTCGCGCCGACCGGCACCAGCGCGTCGCGAGGCAACAGCTCGAGCCCTCCGGTGTCGGCCAATGAGCGCGTCACCGAGGCGCGCGTTCCCTCGAGCACGTCGTGACCGAGCGCACCGATGGGCCCAGGGAGCGAGCCTTCGGCCCTCGCCTGCCGCGACTCGAGCAGGGTGATGAACGGCGCGGCCATCAGCTCCCCTTCCCTCGTGCGGTGCACGGGCGCGCCGGTGATCACGAAGCGGGTGCCCGCGGGTTGTGGCTGCTGCCATTGGGCGATCTGGCCCGGCGCCGCCTGAGTCGGGGCAAGCGACTGCTCGAACGCGGCCGCGCTCACCGGGTGGTGGACGAAGACGCGAAACACCATGCGCTGGCCGTGGCGTTCGGCGTGCACCGTCGTGTCCGAGCTCTTTCCGTCGTGTCGGGAGACGAGCCGAGCGCGCACCTCGGACCAACCGTCACGCGCGGCGAAGCCCTCGAGCAAGTGGGGAAACCGGCGCTCGACCAACGCCTCGTTGCGAGTGAGCGCCGCGAGCTGATCCTTGCCGAGCGCCACGTGCTTCATCAGCCGAACCAGCTTCCCGCGGAGCCGCTCGAGGGTCTGCCAGTCTGCCGTTGGTTCGACGGCGATCGCATGAGTGATCGCGTCGACCCGTTCCCACAGATCGTTCTGGAACAGCACGGCGGCCACCGGCGCGGACGACGGGTCGATCTTCATCGCCTCGTCGATCGCCCGCTCGAGCCTCGCGATCCGGCTGGGGGCTTCGAGGAAGGTGACCTGTTCCCCGATGAAGGCGAGCGGCTCGTCCTTTCCCAGCACCTCGGTCCGCGAGACCGTTGGCGCACGCCGGACTTGCATGGAGTCCAACTCCAGGCAGCCGCCGTCGTCGACGCACGCGGGCACTCCGAAGGACACCTTTCGTTCGAAGGCGAGCGCGAACACCTTCGACCAGGCGGGCACGCCGTAGACGTCTCCCGGGCTCTCTGCGGGCTCGTGCGCCGCCCAAGACGTCTGGGTGTGCGCGGGCTTGAGCGCGACCGGCGCCACGGGTTCCTTGCACCGACACCCGGCACACCCCACCAGCAGCAGCAACACCGTGCGCATGTCCCCTCCAGAAATGCAGAAGCGGAGCGCCCACTCGAGCACTCCGCCTCGTACATGCACGATCAGCCTGCCTGGTTTCAGCCCAGGAAGCCGCGCGCGATGTTCATCAACTCGACGTTCGCCGCCACCGACTTGGTGAACGCTTCCTTCTCGCTGGCCGACAGGTCGAACTCGAGGACCTTCTCCGCGCCGTTCGCCGACAGCACCACCGGCACGCCGACGAAGGCGTCCTTCACGCCGAACTCACCCTTGAGCTCGACGGAGCACGGCAGCACCCGCTTCTGGTTGCGAACGATCGCCTCGACCATGAGGCAGGTGCCCGAGCCCGGAGCCAGCCACGCCGAGGTGCCGATGAGCGCGGTCAGCGTCGCGCCGCCCTTCTTGGTGTCCTCGACCACCTTGGTGAGCTGCTCGCCCGAGAGGAACTTCGTCACCGGCACGTTGCCGATGGTGGCCGTCGAGAGCACCGGCACCATGTCCTTGTCGGTGTGCGCACCGAGGACGATCGCGTGCACGTCTTCGACCGAGACGTTGGCCGCCATCGCCAGGTAGGTGCGGAAGCGGGCCGAGTCGAGCACGCCGGCCGAGCCGATCACCCGCTCACGCGGGAAGCCGGTGACCTGCTTGGCGACGAAGACCATCGCGTCGAGCGGGTTGGAGACGACGATCAACACCGAGTCCGGCGCGTGCTGCTTCACGTTCTTGCAGATGTCGCGAACGATGCCGGCGTTGATGTTGATGAGCTCCTCGCGCGACTGGCCAGGCTTGCGAGGCACGCCAGCCGTCATCACCACCACGTCGGCGCCAGCCATCGCCTCGGCCTTGTCGGTCGCCATGAAGGTGGTGTTGTTGAACCCTTCCCACGCACCAGCCTGGGTGAGATCGAGCGCGCGGCCTTCGGCGGCCGTGGGCTTGATGTCGATGAGCACGAGATCGCCGAGCTCCTTGAGCACCGCCCACTGCGCCACTGCCGCACCGACGTTTCCACCTGCTCCGACGATCGCAATCTTGGGTCGCTTCACCATTTGAGTCTCCGTTCTCCGAAAAAGAGCGAAACCACTCGCTCACATGTTGGCGATGATCGCCTTGCCGAACTCGCTGCACTTCACCTCGGTCGGGTTGTGCCCTTCCTGCTTCATCAAGCGGGCGAAGTCGTAGGTGACGGTGCGCTTGGCGATCGCGCCGTCCATGCCCTTGATGATCAGATCGGCCGCCTCGACCCACTTCATGTGGCGCAGCATCATCTCGGCCGAGAGGATCACCGAGCCGGGGTTCACCTTGTCCTGGTTCGCGTACTTCGGCGCGGTGCCGTGGGTGGCCTCGAAGACCGCGTGGCCGGTGACGTAGTTGATGTTGCCGCCCGGAGCGATGCCGATGCCGCCGACCTGCGCAGCGAGCGCGTCGGAGAGGTAGTCACCGTTCAAGTTGAGCGTGGCGATCACGTCGAACTCGTCGGGCCGGGTGAGGACCTGCTGGAGCGTGATGTCGGCGATCGCGTCCTTGATGATGAGGCCCGCGCCGGGCTTGCCCTCGGGGATCTTGCACCACGGGCCGCCGTCGATCGGCTGCGCGCCGAACATCTCGCGGGCGATCTTGTAGCCCCAGTCGCAGAACGCGCCCTCGGTGAACTTCATGATGTTGCCCTTGTGCACCAGGGTGACGCTCTTGCGCTTGTTCTGGATCGCGTAGCTGATCGCGCTGTGCACGAGGCGCTCGGTGCCGAGGTAGCTGACCGGCTTGAGGCCGACGCCCACCTGCAAGCCGACCTCGCGCTTGCTCATCCCGATGCCTTCGAGCGCGGCCTGCCACTCGTTCGACGCCTTCTGGGTGCCGAAGCGGATCTTGGCGAAGTCCTTCGGGAACTCCTTGGCGACGAAGTCGAGGAGCTTCTGCGCCTCGGGCGTGCCCGACGCGTATTCGATGCCCGCGTAGATGTCCTCGGTGTTCTCGCGGAAGATCACCATGTCGACCTTCTCGGGCGCCTTCACCGGGCTGGGCACGCCCTTGAAGTAGCGAACGGGTCGCAAGCAGACGTAGAGATCGAGCATCTGCCGGAGCGCGACGTTGAGCGAGCGAATGCCGCCGCCGACGGGCGTGGTGAGCGGGCCCTTGATGCCGATGATGAACTCGCGGAACGCGGTGATCGTCTCGTCGGGCAGCCAGTTGTTCTTGAGCTTGAACGCCTTCTCGCCGGCGAGCACTTCTTTCCACTCGATCTTCCGCTCGCCCTTGTAGGCCTTCTCGACCGCGGCATCGACGACGAGCTGCGAGGCCTTCCAGATGTCGGGGCCGGTGCCGTCGCCTTCGATGAACGGGAGGATGGGGTTCTTGGGAACGTCGAGCTTCCCGCCGGTGATGGTGATCTTCTCGCCTGCCATGGTGAATCCTTCTGTCTAGGGGAAAGGAGCGCGCGCACTCTGTCAGCGACGGCGGAGTTTTCAATCACAACGAGAGCCCACCTGACGCGTTGTGCGGCCTGACTGCTCGGTGTAGTCACCAAAGCTGATGCCCCAGGCGACCGAACGACTCCAGAGCCCCGGCGCGCTGCTGCGCCTCGACCGCTCGTCCAACACGCTGAAGGAGCGCAAGTACCAGGTCGTGGTGACGGCCGGACCCGATCAGGGGCTGACCAAGCCGATCGAGGGCCGCGTGGTGGTGGGCTCGCACGCCGATGCCGGGCTCTCGCTGAAGGACACCACGGTGTCTCGGTACCACGTCGAGCTCGACGCGCGACCCGACGGGGTGCTCGTGCGCGATCTCGAGTCGACCAACGGCACCTACCTCGCCGGCAACCGGATCACCGAGATGATCGTCGAGGATCAGGCGACGGTGACGGTCGGGAAGACCACGCTGCGCATCGGCATGGTGGAGGCCGATCTGGGCCTGCCCGCCGAGCAAGCGACCTTCGGCCCGGCGATCGGTGCGGCGGCGGCGATGAAGCAGCTGTTCGGCATCCTCGAGAAGGTCTCACCGACCGACTCCACCGTGCTGCTCCTCGGAGAGACCGGCACCGGCAAAGAGGTGCTCGCTCGGGCGATTCACCTGAAGTCGAAGCGGCAGGCGCGGCCGTTCGTGGTGGTGGACTGTGGCGCCGTGGCGCCGACGCTGATCGAGAGCGAGCTCTTCGGTCACGTGCGCGGTTCCTTCACCGGCGCGGTGGGCGATCGAAACGGCGCCTTCCTCGAGGCCGACGGCGGGACGATCTTCTTGGACGAGATCGGCGAGCTGCCGCTCGAGCTGCAGCCCAAGCTCCTGCGCGTCCTCGAAGCAGGCACGGTTCGGCGCGTCGGCGAGGACAAGTACCGGCGGGTCGACGTGCGGGTGGTGGCGGCGACGCACCGCGATCTCGAGAAGGAGGTCGAGGCCGGCCGCTTCCGTCGCGATCTCTACTACCGGCTCGCGGTGGTGCTGGTGACAGTGCCGCCGCTGCGCGATCGGCTCGACGACATTCCGCTGCTGACGCATCACTTCGTGCACGGCATGGGGCGCGGCGAGTTCGAGCTGCCTCGTGGCCTGCTCTCGCGCTTCTCCGCCTACCACTGGCCAGGCAACGTGCGGGAGCTGCGCAACCTGGTGGAGCGCGCCCTCGCTGGCGCCGACGTCGACACCCTGCCCCAAGAGCTGCCGATGGCCGCCAAGGCCCTGGCCTCGAGCGAGAACATCACCGACCTCCCCTTCAAGGAGGCGAAGGAACGCCTCGTCGAGTCGTTCACCAAGGAGTACCTGGTGGCCTTGCTCGAGAAGTGCGGTGGGAACATCAGCCAGGCCGCACGAGAGGCCGGCATCGCCCGCAACTACGTGCACCGGCTGGTCGCGAAGTACGGGCTCAAGGGCCACGACTGATTGGGTTGCATGAAATAGTACGACCGTGCTATTTCAAGACCCATGGGCAAGGGTGAACAGACCCGGCAGCTGATCGTCGACCGGGCGCTCACCATGGCGCAGCGACTGGGGCTCGAGCAGATCACGCTCGGAGCGCTCGCCGAGGAGCTCGATCTCTCGAAGAGCGGCTTGTTCGCCCACTTCAAGTCGAAGGAGCAGCTCCAGCTCGAGGTCGTGAAGGAAGTCGTCGAGCGCTTCACCCGCATCGTCATTCTCCCGGCCCTCACGAAGGAGCGCGGCTCTCCCCGCGTGCAGCAGCTCTTCCAGGGCTACGTGGAGTGGATGCGAGCGCCGACCGCGTCGACCCAGAGCGGCTGCATCTTGATCGCGATGTCCTACGAGTACGACGACCGTCCCGGGCCGGTGCGTGACGCCCTCGTGAAGGCCCAGCACGACTGGATCGACTCGGTCGCGAGGGTGGCGAAGAGCGGCGTCGGTGCAGGCGAGTTCCGAGACGATCTCGACCCCAAGCTCTTCGCCTTCGAGCTCGACGGCATTCTTCAGAGCTTCCACCGCGCGCTGAAGCTCCTTCAGGACGACCGTGCGGAAACGATGGCGCGCAAGGCGCTCTCGCGGCTCCTCGAAGACTCCAAACGACGCTGACCCTGCTGGACCAACCGGAGCACGAACATGGACACCCCCGACACGAGAAATAGCACGACCGGTCGCACTGCACCTCTCCCCCTTCGAGCGGGCCTGTCCGCGCTCCATCGGGTGGCGCCCTCGTGGGCGGGAGAGCTCGCCCGCCAGTTCTACTTTCGCCCACTGCGGATGAAGCCGACGGCGGCGCAGGCGGAGGTGCTCGCCCAGGGCAAGGACCTCACGCTCAGCGACGAAGCCGACCGAGTGGTCGGAAAAGCCTGGGGAACCGGAGCACCGGTGGTGCTCGTTCACGGCTGGAGCGGGCAGATGGGGCAGCTGACGCCGTTCGTGCAGCCGCTCGTGGCAGCGGGCTTTCAGGCGATCGCCTTCGACTGGCCGGGACACGGTCTGTCGGAGGGTCGGTCCTCCAACCTCTTCCGCGCGAGCCGGATCCTCCAGGTGATCGAAGCGCAGGTCGGCCCGTTCGCAGGCGTCATCGCCCACTCGTTCGGATCGGTCGCGGTGATGCACGCGGTCGCCCACGGGCTCCGGGCGGAGCGGCTCGTCTTCCACGCTCCCGTCGCGCGCGTCGATCGTTATGTCGACGAGTTCTCCCGCGCGTTCCGCTTCTCGCTCGCCCAACGCACCGCCTTCGTGGAGGCCAGCGAGCGGTGGCTCCAGGGATCGTTCGGCGACGTCGAGCCGATGTTCCTCGCGAGGCGGGTGCGCCGGCCGGTGCACGTCATCCACTCCGAAGATGATCGTGAGGTCGACGTTGGAGACGTGCTCGCGCTCGCGAGCGCGCTCGAGGCGTCGGTGACCCGTCGGCTCGGGCTCGGCCATCGCCGGTCGCTCAAGGACCCAGAGGCGATCGCCGAGTCGATCGCCCAGCTCATCGTCCGGTCCGAGCGCGACGCCGTCGCCTGAGCTCGTGCACGCCCGGTATTTCGGCCTCGATCGCTCGTTGATGACTACGCTCGACGCACGTGGCGACGCGCTCACCAATTCAGTCGCCGTCTCCTTCCGACGCCGGGGAGATCGAGCGCCACAACGCCCGCTGCTTCACCCTCCTCC
>JBPOIJ010000022.1:0-354245 GCA_052034585.1 Myxococcota bacterium | reverse complement strand
GCACCGGCAGGGGCAGCAGTCTCCGGGCCGCTCCGTGGCGTTGACGCTGCAGGTCGCGCGGGCCCTCTCGGCAGCGCACGAGCTTCACATCGTTCACCGCGACCTGAAGCCCGACAACGTGATGGTGCTGCAGCGCCCGGGCAACCCCGACCTCGTGAAGGTGCTCGACTTCGGCGTCGCGCGCGTTCAGGTCGACAACGAGAGCATCGGGCAGACGGCCGCGGGCATCGTCGTCGGCACGCCGCAGTACATGTCGCCCGAGCAGGCCAAGGCGATTCCCGTCGACACGCGCAGCGACATCTATTCGCTGGGCCTCATCCTTCACGAGCTGCTCACCGGCAAGCCGGCCTTCACCGGAGAGACGCCGCCCATCGTGATGGTGAAGCAGGTGGTCGATCCACCGCCGCCGCTGCCCGAGTGGATTCCGCAAGAGCTCAACGACCTCGTGTTCGCGATGCTCGAGAAGAACCCGGCCGACCGTCCACAGTCGATGAAGGACGTCGTCGACACCCTCGACCGCCTCGCGCGCACGCTCAAGACGAATGACTTTCAGGTGCCGGCGCCCGGCGGTCAGACGAAGGAGCGCACGCCCACGCCCGCGCCGCAGCGCTCGGGCAAACGCAATGCACCGACGCCAGCGCGGGGCCCGACGCCGACGCGCGCACCGTTGGCGACGAGCGCTCCGCTGGTCGTCGAGCCCACCATCGCGCGCGCCGAGCCGGTGTCCTTCGATGCCGAGGCGTCACAGCCGGCAACGCCGCCACCGTCTTCGAAGCTTCCCTTCGTCATCGCGGGCGCGCTGGTGCTCGTGCTGCTGGTGGGTGGTGGCGTCATCTTCGGCAGCAACACCGTCGAGCCGACCATCGAGGTGATTCAGGCCGAGCCCGTCGAGCCGGTGCAACCAAAACCGGTCGTGCCTGCTCCGCCTGTAGACGTCGCGCTGCGCATCGAGTCGGTACCACCCGGCGCCGAGGTGCAGGAGAAGGGCATCGTCCTGGGGAACACGCCGTACACGCTCAAGCGCAAGCCGGGCGAGGTCGTCGAGTTGACGCTCTCGCTCGTCGGGTTCGAGCCGGCCCAGAAGAAGGTGTTGGTATCGGCCGATGTTCCGTCGGTGTCGATGAAGCTCGAGCCGGTGAAGAAGACGCCGTTGAAGCCACTCCCGTTCGAAGGCAACACGCCTGCGAAGCCCGACCTCGTGAAGAAACCGGGTGAGTTGAAGGCCGCTCCCGACTTTGGCGACCCGACTCCGACGCCAAAACCGGTGGAGCCGAAGCCGAAGCCAACAAAGGCCATCAAGGACGTCCCCAACTTCTGATGACCATGCGCAACGGATTCCTCCTCCTGACGGTGTTGCTTTCGTGCGTGCCTCAGGTGAACGACCTGCCGTGCGCGCGAGACGAGAATTGTCCCGGCACGTCGGTCTGCGTCTGCGACGTGTGCGTCGAAGTCGGCGCTGGAGCGCGGCCTTCCTGCAGCAGTGACGGCGGCTCCGGCGGTGGCTCGACGGCAGGTGGCTCGACGGCAGGTGGCTCCGCGGCAGGTGGCTCGACGGCGGGTGGCTCCACGGCGGGTGGCTCGACGGCGGGTGGCTCGACGGCAGGTGGCTCGACGGCAGGAGGCTCGACGGCAGGTGGCTCGACGGCGGGTGGCTCGACGGCTGGTGGCTCGACGGCTGGCGGCTCGACGGCTGGCGGCTCGACGGCTGGCGGCTCGACGGCTGGCGGGTTGGCAGCGGGCGGCTCGGCAGCGGGCGGGTTGGCAGCGGGCGGATCGGCTGGAGGGATGGCGTGCCTCCCCGAGACGAACCAGGTCTTCTGCACTCGCAACGGGAAGAACTGCGGCTCCTTCACCGCCAACGACAACTGCGGAAGCTCGCGCACCGCGAACTGCGGCACCTGCACGCTCCCCGCCTACTGCGGCGGAACGGGGGCTCCCAACGTCTGCGGCGGGACGTGCACACCGGAAGCCGACGCCTTCTTCTGCGCGCGGCTCGGCCGAACCTGCGGCTCGTACACCGGTACCGACAACTGCAACAACACCCGGACGGCCATGTGTGGCACCTGCACGATGCCCCAGGTCTGCGGGGGCAACGTGACCCCGAACGTCTGTGGCGGAGGGCCCATCTGCAACACCGACTGGTGCTGGAGCCAGCCCAAGCCACAAGGCCAGAACCTGCGAGACGTCTTCGCCGTCGCACCGAACGACGTCTGGGCAGTCGGGGAAGAGGGCTCGCTCCTCCACTACGACGGCACCACCTGGGCGAAGGCCGCCTCTCCAAACGCCACCACCCGCTATTTCACTGTCTGGGGCTTTGCGAGCAACGACGTGTGGGCGGCAGGAGACAACGACAGCGTCGTTCACTGGGACGGCGATCACTGGACCGCAACAACCGTCTCCGGCGGCCCTTGGAATGCGATGTGGGGCTCGAGCCCCAGCAACCTGTATGTCGTGGGGGGCGGTGGCGCGATTCGGCGCTTCAACGGAACGGCGTGGTCGGTGGTCGCGAGCAACACCACCAACAACCTCTACGGCATTCATGGAACTGGCCCAGCCGACATCTGGGCGGTCGGCCGCACAGTCATCCTCCGCTACACGGGCACCACCTGGGTTCGCGTTCCCAGCAACGCACTCCCCGACGGCGGCTTCGACGAAGACATCGATGCCGTGTGGGCCCTCAACCCCTCGTTCGCGATCGCCTCCGGCATGCAGGGGTCGATCTTCAGGTGGAACGGCACCGCGTGGTCGAGGACGGCCGTCGCGCCAAGCTGGGCCGAGCTGTGGAGCGTGTGGGGGACGGGGCCGAACGACATCTGGGTCGCTGGCGACAGCAACCTCGTCTACCGATGGAACGGTTCGGCGTGGAACGCGGTCAGCCCTCCGACGCCGGGCGAGTGGCGGGCGCTCCACTCCCCGCCCACCTCGAGCGAGATCGTCGGTGTCGGTCTCAGCGGTGACGTCGCCCGCTGGACTGGGCTCGCCTGGGCCCAGCTCGTCCAAACTTGGTTTCGCGATCTCTGGGACGTGCACGGCGTCGCGGTGAATGACGTCTGGGCAGTCGGGGCCCTGGGAATCGCCCTCCACTACGACGGCACGACGTGGACCCGGGTGGCGACCAACGTCTTCGACCCGCTCTACTCGGTGTGGGCGGTCGCGGCGAACAACGTCTACGCAGTGGGGACCGACGTGCGCCGATGGAACGGGTCGAGCTGGTCTCTCGCCTACTCCCCGCCGCGCGAGCTCTACGACGTGCACGCTTCGGCGCCCGACAACGTCTGGGCGGTCGGTTCGCAGGGGTTGGTCGTTCGCTGGAATGGCGTGACGTGGTCGGTCGTGAACGCGGGAGGTGCTCCTCTGCCCGACTACAATGGCGTCTTCGCTGTCTCGAGCACCAACGTCTGGGCGGTCGGTGACAACGGCGTCATCGGGCACTGGGACGGCACGAGCTGGTCCACAGTCGCCCCCGTGCTGCCCGAGTCGCTCTATCGTGTCCTTGGCGCGACCGCCTCGCACGTGTGGGCGCTCGGTGCGAATGGCACCATTCTCTTCTACGACGGCAGTTCCTGGACGAATCGCAGCATGAGCTCATTGGGCAACTCGCTGTACGCAGGCGCGATCCTCGACCCGAACAACCTGTGGATCGGCGGCGCAGGCGAGATCGGCCAGTTCGATGGCACGGTCTTCCAACTGCGTGAGCCGCTCGTGTGGGAGACTTGGCGTGGGATCTTCGCAGTGGGCACCCCGGGAGGACCGACCGTCTTCGCCGTCACGAACACGGGAGCGATTCTTCGCCACAACTGACGGTTTGTTCTTTCGTCGCGCTCGCCCAACGATGAGAGTCGGGCCATGGCGCTGGTGATCGACGAACGAACCCGCTCGGAGTTGGGCCCCTACGGCTTCGACGAGGCCTTGCTGCAGAGCTTCGTACAGAAGTTGGCGGCGGCTCCGAGCAACGCGGTGAAGGGGAAGTTGACGCCACCCGAAGCCGGAGACGTCACGCCGCTCCCCAAGCTGGGCACGCCCGAACGGCAACGGCTGGTCGAGAAGGGCCTCTTGGCGATCAAGCAGGGGTACGTCGGGGCGGTGGTGCTCGCGGGCGGCATGGCGACCCGGTTCGGCGGCGTGGTGAAGGCCGTGGTGCCGGTGCTCGGCGACAAGACGTTCCTCGAGCTCAAGCACGACGACATCGCGCGGGTGGCGCTCAAGGCGAAGCGCGCGGTGCCGACCTACGTGATGAGCAGCTTCACCACCCACGATCGGATCAAGCAGCACGTCGACGAGCAGCGACTCACCTCGAACGGCCGGCCCGAGATCGAGGTGATTCCCCAGTACGTCTCGCTCCGGCTCACGCCCGAGGGGCAGCTCTTCCGCGAGGCCGACGGCACGTTCTCGCCGTACGCGCCCGGGCATGGCGATCTCACCTTCGCGCTGCGCCGCAGCGGACTGCTCGAGCGGTTTCGCGCGTCGGGCGGGCGGGTGCTCTTCATGTCGAACGTCGACAACCTGGGCGCGACGCTCGACCCCGCGATCATCGGGCTCCACCTGGAGCTCGGCGCCAAGCTGACCGCCGAGGTCGTGCGCAAGGAGAAGGGCGACAAGGGCGGCGCTCCGGCGCGGCTCGACGGCGCGGTGCAGATCATCGAGGGCTTCCGCTTCCCGAAGGACTTCGATCAGGACTCGATCGACGTCTTCAACACCAACACCTTCGTGCTCGACGCCGAGGCGATCGATCGCGACTTCGAGCTGCCGTTCTACAAGGTGGAGAAGCAGGTCGAGGGGAAGACGGCGGTGCAGTTCGAGCGGCTGGTCGGAGAGCTGACCGCGTTCTTGCCGTCGAAGTTCGTGGTGGTCGATCGCGAAGGCGCCGACGGTCGTTTCCTGCCCGCGAAGGATCCCGACGAGCTCGCCCGCCGGCTGCCGATGATCAAGTCGATCGCCGAGACGCGCCGCTGACCAACCGGCCGACTGATCACTTCGGCGCGAGCGTCATCAGATCCGAATACAGCTGCATGAAGCGCTCGAGCGGGAGCTTGAAGATGCCGTCGTCGGCGCCGTTGTTGTGCGGCTCGCTGTCGCCCCATGGGTTTCGGAGCACCACGAAGCGCTTGTCGCCTTCCTGTTGATAGCCGACGACGGAGTAGGCGTGATCGCCGAAGACGCCGGTGTTCCCGTAGTGCACCGGGCCGTGCTCCTCGTGGGTGCCCGCCGCCACTGGCCGGTGATCGTCGATCGCGCTGGTGATGCGCTTCCACACGGTGTCGGGGCTGACGCGATCGGTGAGCGCCCAGTACTCGCTCGGCTCGCCGGTGAGCTCTTCGAAGACGTCGGAGGCCGAGCCGCCCGAGCCCATCGTGTCGTAGCTGCCCTTCCACTGCGCGTAGGCCTTCTCGAGCAGGGGGAACCAGAGCTCCATCGTCTCGGGGCGATGATCGGTGCCGCCGCGGCCATAGAGGGGCCGGCTCCCATCGGCCTTCGTCCAGAGATCGCCGTCGACCTTCACCTCGACCGGCCGGTTGCGTCCCAGCGAGTCGCGCTTGTTGAAGGTGACGGTGAAGGTGCCGTCGCCGTTGTCCTTGAAGAGCTGCTGCAAGAGGGCGGGCCGGGCGTTCACCAACGCGGCGACGGCGGCGGGGAAATAGCAGTCGGCGAGCATGCCCTGCTGCACGTCGGAGACGGTCACCCCGTTGGAGAAGAGCGGCCCCGAGTAGGTGACGAGCGGGAGCTTCGGTGAGCGCGGCTTGAGCTCGTCCGCGTGGAGCGTCGGCGGCGTGACCAGGCCACCCTGACGCTTGCCTCCAGCGACGGTGACGAACCCGGAGACCTGCTCGAGCGACCGGTTGTGCCGCCCGTCCGAGACGGCGACCGAGAAGTGATCTCCCGCCTTTCCATCGAGCGAGGCGTCCTTCGGGAGCCGGCCTTGCGCATCGAGCGTGAACGAGACCTGCTTCTTGGTGCGGAGGTTGGTGAGCGCGACGACGGCGCCGGGCTCGGCGAGCGAGGGCTGTTGATCACGCACGCGCAGGTCGATCGCTCCGTCGCGGCCCATCGAGAGCTCGAGCCGGTTCACGTTCAACGCCGCGCTGCGCTCGTCGCGCCCGCTTGCTTGCACTGTGATCCAATCGGTCGCGGTGCCGTCGTCGAAGCGCGCGCGAATGCGAACCGCGTCTCCATTCTTCGGGCGCTGATCACCCGAGAGCCGCGCCGAGAAGTGTCCCTCGCCGTCCGACTTGCCGACGACGAAGACGTCGCTCTTGGTGCCAGCCTCAGAGGAGACGTTGACCGCCTCGATCGTCGCGTTGGGCAAGGTCGTGCCCTTCACCCCGCGGCCCGAGACGACCTCCGCGTCGAGCGTCGCGTCCTTCGCGATCGGCGCCCCGCCCAGCACGGCCTCGAAGAGCGCGCGGGCTTCGGTGGAGATCTTCGGGCCGCCGCCCTTGAGCAGCCGCTTGAGCTCGGCGCGTTCGTCGAGGGTGATGCCTTTGCGCACGAGGGAGACGACCTCGGCCTGCTCGAGCCCCGGCGTGCGGAGCTTCTGGAGCATCGCCTTGGGCGTCTTGCCGGCGCGATCGGCCAGCTCGGCGAGCACCTCGACCGCCTGGTCTCGCGTCATCGTCCGGCGGGGCGTCTCGAGGAGCGTGCGCTCGATGCGAGTCGCCAGGGGGCCGTGACGGCGGCCGTCGGTGATGGACGCGGGCATTCCTCCTCCCTACCACACCGCTCGGGTGCTTCGCTCGTGCGAGTCCCCGCGCGAATCAACCGGGTTGGGTCTCCTAGCGGGCCGGCTGTCGAACGACCAGGGCGGGCGCCTCGAGGCAGCGACAGAAGGACCGGGCGCGAGGCCAGCGCTCGCCGGACGTCGAGAGGAGCCCGAACCAGTTCTCTTCGGATTCCTTCCACGGTGTCTTGGACCAGCCGAGCGAGCCGACCGGGTGATCGAAGAGCTCCCACGCGCCGACGCCCGAAATGCCCGCCGACCTCGCAGCGGCACACACCGACTCGTCGAAGGCGGCGACCTCGTCGGCGGACCAGTAGAGCCGAGTGCGGCCGAACTCCTGGAGCACCACCGGTTTGCCCAGCGCCTTCGCGCGCGCCAGGAACTCGTTCATCGGCACCTCGTCGAAGTAGCCGTGCACCGAGACGACGTCGACGAAGGGCAGGGCGGTCGACTCGGAGGCGCCTCCGTCACGCCGCGCGAAGTGACCTGCTTGACCGACGGTGACGAGGTGGGTCGGGTCGGCACGCTTCACCCGGCTCGTCATCTCTCGCGCCCACGCTTCGACCTCGCTCGCGCGAACGCCGCCGTCCTGGGCCCACGCGTGATCGGGCTCGTTCATGAGATCCCACATCGCGATGCCCGGGTGCCCGACGAAGGCCTTCACGATCGTCTCGAGGTGCGCGCCCATGCCCGGCCAGGCGCTCTTCCGGAACTCCTTGTCGAAGGGGAAGAAGGACACGACGGTCACGAGGCCTGCGCTCGCGGCGAGGTTCACCACCGTCGTCAACCGCTGAAGCAGCTCGGGCTTCGGCTGATGCTCTCCGAACGTCGCGTAGAAGACGAAGATACGAATCGCGTTGGCGCCCACCTGCACCGCGCGCTGGAGATCGTCGGCGAGCCGCTTGGTGTCGAAGTGCGTCCACATCGCGTCCCAGCCGTCCTCTGCGGGTTGGTAGTTCACGAGCCGGAGCGTCACGCCCGCGTCCGCGACGAAGAGGCCTCCGGCGCGCGCCTCGAGGGGCCGATCGACGACGACCGTGCGTTTCGGAGGTGGACAGGGTGGGATCTTCGCCGCGGGCGGTGGCGCCTGGCGAACGACGAGCTGTCCAAACGAGGCGACGAGGTTGTGCCGATAGCCGGACCAGACGCGATGCGCGGAGCCGTCTGCGTCGACGTCGCGCGCCGCGAGGTTCAGCCTCCACCCGTCGAGCGTTCGATCGGTCGCACCGAAGCGGGTGAGTGGAACCGTCACCTCGAGCGAGTAGCCGGGAGGCGCACGCACGACAGCGACGCGAATGCCGTCGAGTGAGGCTCCAGGCGGCGAGAAGAGCCAGGCCTTCCCCGAGGCGCTCAGCCCGAGGTGAAAGAGCGCACCGTCAGGCTTGGTCAAGAGCAACTCGACCCCGTCATCTCGATAGAGCTCGGGCGCCTCGTGCGTCGCGATGACCTCGTCGTCGGTCACCAGCGCGGCGAGATGGAGCGCGCCGGGCGTCGTGGTGAGCCAGACTTGCGCGGAGTGATCAGCGTCGCTGGCGATCGACCCTTCCTCGGTGATCGAAGCGGCGAGGCCGAGCTCGTTCGGCGGGGAGAGCGCGAAGAGTCCAGGACTCCACTCGGACAACCTGCCGTCCACGACGGGCGCGGTGGTCGAACGCGTCAGCACCGCGACTCGACGCGACCCAGGCTGCGCCCACGCAGGCATCGACAGCAGGAGCAGGGGCAGGAGACGAATCATCGGCCGAAGGTGACGGTGGCGAAGAAGAGGTGATCGAGGTGACGCGCGTTGTACAGCCAGCGCAGCTCGTAGCCCGCGGCGACTGCGAGCGAGAACTCGCCCTTGCGGAAGAAGAAGCGGTGTTGGCCTTCGGCGCCGAGCCGCAGCGCATCGAACGCGGAGTTCCCCGGGACGAAGACGACTCCAGCCTTGCCGAGCGCGAAGGTGTAGCCCGAGAGACCGACGCCGCCCTTCGCGAGGAAGCCCACGCTCCCTGCGCCGACGTCGGGGCCTGGCTGCGGAAATCGATCGAACGCGGCGCCGAGCGTTACCTCTCCACCGCCGAGGAAGACGTCACCGCGCCAGAGCCCATCGGCATCGAGGCGGTGACTGCCCCATGAGCGGCCGCTGCCGAGGAAGACGCCGCGTCCGCGATAGCTGACGAGGCTCTCGAGGCGCCGCCACTTCAGCGCGGGGAAGTAGCGCAGCTCGGTGATGATCGCGTTGCTGTACCGCTCGACGAGCTCGATCCCCGCGGCGGGCCGGAACTCGCCGTGTTCGTAGTCGAGCTGCGCATCGAAGGCGCCCCACTCGAGGGCCACCAGCCGCGCGCCGACGGAGAAGGTGTTGCGAAACTCGTTGCGGCTCGGAGCGGTGCCTCCGAGGAACCGGTAGGCGCCACGCCAACTCAGCTCGGCCTGGCGCAGCGTCTGCAACTGCACCCGGCCATTCGCGCGCAGCGTGCCGGCGTGGCCGATCGTGTTCTCGAACTGGAGCCGATCGGTGAGGAAGGTGCCGAAGCCGAAGAGCGCGTCGTACTGGAGCTCGAAGCGCGGGAGATCGGGCCGATCCTGCGGGCGGTAGGCCGCGGCGGCGCCGAGGCGAAGGGTTCGCGGAACGGTGAGCAAACGCTCGCGTTCGGAGGCGTCGACCCCGGTCACCTTCACCACGTTGGTCGCGATCTCGAGCGGAAGTGGATCGGAGCTGAAGGCGACTTCACCCGCGAGCCTGAGCGGACCAGCAGGGAACCCCGCCTCTCGACGCAGGCGCTCGACGGCATCACGTGCGGGCTTGAGCTCCGGCTTGAGCTGGAGCGCGGCGACCGCGTGCTCCTCGGCGAGCCGAATGAGCCCCTTGTTCTCGTAGGCGAGCCCGAGCTTGAGGTGCGCCTCGGCGGTGTCGGGCGCCAGTGCGATCGCGCAGGCGTATTCGAAGCGCGCTTCTTTCGACTTCTGCTCGCGCTCGTTCAGCTCACCAAGGAGCAGGTGTGCTCGTGAAAGCCGAGCGCGGCGTTCGAGCCGTTCGGTCTCTTCGGGGCTCTCGCCCAGGAGTTCGTCGCGAACGGTGCCCTTGGCGTCCCACTGCAAGGCGAACTCGTCGGCTGGGCAGAGGCCGAGATCCTTCGCGACCAAGGGCTCCAACGTCTTCCGCGCGCTCGCGGCCTCGGAGAGATCGACGAACCCTTGGCCCACGGAGAGCCGGGTCGCTTCGTCGTCGGCTGCGAGCGCGAGGGCCTTCTCGAAGGACTCCAGGGCGCGCCGCCGCTCTTCTTCTTGTTGGCCCTTCGCCTTCGGTTGCGCCGCTTTGCCTCGAGGGAGATCTTCGCCGGGGGCGAGCGAGAGCCGCGCGAGGAGGTGCGCGTGAACGAGGAAGGTGAGGGACTCGCTCTCGAGCTCCTTCACGAATGGATCGAGCTCGGCGAGGCCGCGGGCGGTGTCTCCAGGCTCGGCGCGATCGAGGAGCGCGGCGGCGAGCGCGCGATGGGCGAGTGCGTGGCGGGGCGCCAACGCGATGGCGCGTTCGGCCGCTTCCACCGATTGCGCGAAGAGTGAGCGCCGTTGACGCATGCGGCTCAAGAACAGCCACGCTTCGGGATTCGAGGTGTCGAGCTGAACGGAGCGCTCGGCCGCCGCGAGGGCGCGCCGACTGTCACGCAGCGCGAAGAGGGTGTAGCCGAGCTCGAGCTGGACCCAGGCGGAGTCGTCCCTGAGGAGCGCGGCCTCTTCCAGGACGCGTCGCGACTCGGCGAGCTGCTGCAGCGAGCGCAAGGTGGCCCCGAGGAAGCCGCGCGGCCGCACGTCGTCGGGAGCGATCGTCTTCGCGTGCGCGTAGTGCCCGAGCGCGTCGGTGAGCTGTTTCCCGCGGGTCGCCAGGTGGCCGAGGGTCAGCGGGAGCTCGACGTCGGTCGCGTCTTCCTTCATCACCTCGGTGAGCAGCTCTCGCGCCCGCGTGTCACGATGGTGGGCGAAGCAGAAGAAGCCGAGTTGCCGTTTGGGGCGCAGCTCCTTCGGCTTGAGCCGCATCGCTCGTTCGTAGGCGGCGACCGCTTCGTCCTCGAGCTCGGGGTTCGGCTTCGCTTCGGCGTCGAGGATGAGCGAGGCAAGATCGCCGCGGAGCGTCCACGCGTCGGGCAGCGCGTCTTGTGAGACCGAGGTCGCCTTGCGAACGGCGCCCATCGCTTCGCCGAGTTGGTCCGCGTCACGGTACCAATCGGCCAGCGCCAGCAACGCACCGGGGTGGTCGGCGTTGGCGGCGAGGGCCGCGTCGTAGTGGGTCTTCGCCTCGGCTGGCCGTTTTGCGTGCCGCGCGAGGTGTCCGAGCGTGAGCTGCACGTCGGCCTCGGCGCGGACGTCAGGTGGCAGTCCTTGCAGCGCTTCCGACGAACCTCGATCGTCTCCCGCGTCGAAGAGCGCGAGGCCCAGCTGGCGTCGCGCCCACGGCGAGGAGGGATCGAGCTCGGCCGCGGTGCGGTACTGCTGGAGCGCTTCGGGCAATTCTCCTTTCGCCCGCCGTCCATCTCCGTACGCGATGTGCGCCCAGACGCTCTTCGGGTGCTGCGCGGTCGCGAGCCGGTACGCGTCGATCGCCTCGTCCACCTTGCCCTGCACGCGCAGCACGTCGCCCAGCTTCACTCGCGAGCCGAGGTGCCGTTTGTCGTTCTTGAGCACCCGCCGGTACTCCTTCTCGGCGCGGGGCCAGTCCTTCTTCTTCTGGGCGAGATCGCCGAGCGCCTCACCGACGTCGGAGTTGTCCGGCGCGACCTGCTGCGCGCGACGGAGTGCCTTCTCTGCCTCCTCGTCGTGACCGAGCTCGAGCTCGAGGAAGCCCAGCTGCACGAGCGCCCACGGGTGTTTGCCGGCGCGTTGATATTGCGTGCGCGCGCGCGCCGAGTCGCCGACGAGCCGGTAGGCGTTCCCCAGATGCACCTTGGGGACCGGATTTTGTGGCGCGACCTCGACAGCCTTCAGGTACTCGACGATCGCAGGCGAGAACGAACGCTGCTTCTCGAGCGCGAGCCCGAGGAAGAGGTGCGCGTCCGAGGTCTGCGGCTGCAGCTTCACGGCCTGCTCGTAAGCGCGCTGCGCGACCGGCGCCTGTTCGTTCTTCAGCGCCGCGTGGCCCATCGTCAGAAAGAGCGAGTACTCCTTCGGGAAGCTGCGACTCGCTTCGGCGAGGTGTGGCACGGCCTCGGCGACGTTCTGCGCCTCGTAGAGCGCGTAGCCGAGCTGACGGTGCGCCCAGCCGAGGGCCGGTTCTCGAGTGAGCGCCTGCCGGTAGGCCTCGATCGCCGGTGCGAGGGAACCCGACGCTCGCAACGCATCTCCGAGGTTCACCATCGAATCGGCCGAGGCCGGCGCGAGCGCCCCAGCCGCTCTGAACGGCGCGACCGCCGCCGCCCACTTGTTCTGTTTGAGGAGCACCGCCCCGAGCTCGTGCTGAAGCGGAAAGCTGTCTGGGTGCGCAGCCACGCCTTGCTCGAGCAACCGTTGGGCACCGGGGAGGTCGTTCTTCTTGAGCGCGTGGGCGGCGAGGTGCCGGAGCGCGACCTCGTCGTTCGGCGAGACCTTGAGCACCGAACGGAAGAGGGTGGCGGCCTCGTCGAACTTGCCCTTCGCCCACGCATCACCCGCGCGCGCGACGAGGTACGCCGTCTTCCATCCCGGATCCGACGCGCTCAGGATCCCACCGTCTGGCCCGCGGAGCCCGGCGTCGCTCGTTCCTCCGTCGGACGAGACCCGCGCGCGTGGGCCACCGTCGAGACCACCGTCCGCTGCCGACACCTCGAGCGCGAGCAGACCCATGGCGGCGAGGAGCCACGTCCACGCCTGGTGCCCGCTCCCGATCATTTCGCGACGATGTACGAGCCCACGAAGATGAAGACGGCGCCGACGTAGTCGCGAGGGAATCGCAGCTTCTCGCCGAAGAAGAGCCAGGTGAAGACGAGCGCCATCACCAGGTTGATCTCGCTCGCCAACGCGGTGCGCGCGATGCCGAGGAACTTCATCAACCCGATCCGCATCATCGAGCCGATGAGCGCGAGGCCGAGGCCGAAGAAGAAATACGGGTTGGTGAGGGCGGCGAAGCCGAAGCGGAAGATCTCCGTCGGCGTGGTGAGCGGCATCGAGCCCATCTGCCGAAAGGCGAAGCCGTAGAGCGTGAAGCTCAGCGCGACGACGGCCGAGAGGACGAGGTTGAGGCTCCAGACGACCCAGGGAGACGGCGGCTGCATGCCCGAAAAACGATAGGCAGCTTCCGGCACCCTGTCGAAGAAGCGACGGGCTCGAAACTGTCGCTCGGGCCTGGGCTGACTACGCTCCCCTCTCGCCGTGCCGGGCTTCGACTACGAACAAGTGACGTGGGGTGGCGGGGGCGTGATCCGCGCCGAGGAGGACGACTTCCTCGATCACAGCCTCCATCTGCGCTGGGCGCTCGACGCGCTGAAGGACGTCGAGGGTGAGGTGATCGAGGTGGGCTGCGGCTCCGGGCGCTTCATCGCCTCGGTGCAGGCGGCCCGCCCGAATTTGAAATGTCACGGCATCGACCTGTCCGAGACGGCGATTCGGCAGGCGCGCTCGCGGCCAGGCGTCGAGTTTCACGTCGGCCGGGCGGATCCGCTCCCGTTCGAGAATGGGCGCTTCGCGGCGGTGCTGATGATCGACGTCCTCGAGCACGTGCCCGACATGGCGGTCGCGCTCGCCGAGGTGCGCCGCGTGCTCGCGCCGGGAGGCGTCTTTCATCTCGTCTTTCCCTGCGAGGGCCACCCGCTCACCCTGGTCGGCCGGCTCGGCTTCCTCCGGGGCTTCAAGGCGAAGCACGCGGGACATCTTCACGCGTTGTCACCGCGTCAGCTCTTCAGGCTCCTCGACGACGCGGGCCTCTCTCGCACCGACACGCACTTCTCCTACTTCGCGCTCGGGCAGCTCTACGACGCGGCGGTCTTCACCGCGCTCGGCCTCGGCGTCGACATGCACGGCCGCCGGCAAGCCACGGTGGAGGTCGACGCTCCCTCGCTCACCAAGCGGGTGCGCCGATCCGTCTCGCGGCTCCTTCACTACGAGTCGAAGTGGTTGTCTCGTCTGCCGCTGGGCATGACCGCGCATGTCACCGCCCGACGCTGACGCTGCGCTTCGACGGCTTGCCTGGAGCATCGCCATCGGCCTCGGCGTGCTCGCAGCGTTCAGCGGTTTTCACCGGCACGCCTTCGATGCGTACGTGCACATGTTCTTCGCGGATCACTACGTGCGCGGGTGGTTCGACGTGTTCGAGCCGCGTTGGTACGGCGGCTTCTCGGTGCTCACGTATCCACCGCTGGCGCACCAGCTCGTCGCGCTCGCGTCGATGGTGCTCGGGAGCCTCGAGGCCGGCTACGTCTTCGTCCTCGTCGTCGCGATGGTGGTGACGCCGTGGTGCGTCGGTCAGGTCGCGCTGGCGTTCACCACGCCGCGTGGAGCCGCCTGGGCCATGCTGCTCGCCGCGCTCTGGCCGACCGCGCATCGGTTCGCCTGGGTCTATGGCCAGCTCCCGATGTTGGTGGCGACGCCGCTCGCGCTCCTCGCCATGGCGCAGCTCCACCGCTTCCTCGGGAAAGGGAAGCCACTCTTCCTCCTCGCGTTCGTCGCGCTCACCGGAGCGACCGTCGGGGCGCACCACGTCACCAGCATCTTCGTCGCCGGCGGCTGTCTGCTCATCGGACTTCGTCACCTGGCAACGCCGGAGTCACCCTCGACGCGCGGCCTCGTCATCGGCCGCGGGCTCATCGCGCTCGTGCTCGCCGGAGCCGTGATCGCGTTCACCATCTTGCCCTTCTGGCAGTTCGCCCAAGGCGAGCCCCAAGCGGAGATTCCTCATCACTCGCGCGATCCACTCTGGCAGCGCGCTCTGAGCATGGAGCTCATCGAGCAGCTCGTCGTCCTCTCGCTCGGGGCGATCCTCTTGATCGTCGCGGCCGTTCGGCGGCAGTGGCCGTTGGTGGTGCTCGGACTCGGAGTGATCGGGCTCTCGGTGCTCGCGGGTGGCACCTCGACTCCGCTGCCGTCGATCCTCTTCCGCTCGCAGTGGCGGTGGCTCACCTACGACAAGTTTCACCACTGGGCGGCGTTGTTGCTCGCGATCCTCGCCGCGGGCGCGGTGTTGGAGCTCCTCTCCCGACTCCGTCAGGTCGCCTTCGCGCTCGTCACGCTGCTCTTGCCAGCGAGCCTCTTCCTCGTGGGACACAAGACGGCCGAGGCGCTGCAGCCACCCTTCGTGCACGATCTGAGTCCGGTGCTCGCGGTGCTCAACGGCCCAGAGGCCGAGCGTTATCGCCACCTCACGCTCGGCTTCGGTGATCAGTTCTGCCGGTTCGATCTCTACGGCCGCTCACCGAACGTCGACGGCGACTACCACACCGCGCGAACCGACCCGCTCCTCCGCCAGAGCGGCGTCGCCACCCTGGACGCGAGCAAGTACTACGCGAAGGGGCTCGAGGTGCTCGCCGACGTGCTCCGCCGCGCGCCCGCGCTCTCGCTGCGCTGGGTGATCGTCAACGACGAGGCCTACTACCCGGCGCTGCTCGAAGCGGGGTTCGAGGTCGCTCAGATCTGGGAAAACGGAATCACCTTGTTCGAGCTCTCGGTTCCTCCATTGCCCTCGGCAGAGCCGTCTGCGTCGTCGTCGCACTGGGGGCTCGTTCCGCTGAGCGCGTTCGTGCTGGCGCTGCTCTTCTCGGTGCTCGCCGCTCAGTCCAAAGGAATGAAGGTGAGCTCGACTTCCGGTTCGGTCGACTCCGCGGGCGGCGCACGGCGAGCGAGCTGAACGAGGGCGAGCGCGAGCACCACGAGGGCGCCGACGCCGAGCAGCGGAGTGAGGATCGCGATGCTCCAACTGAGCTTCACGCGTTCTCCAGCCGCGGTGATGGGAGGCGCGTCCTTTCGCTCCCAGAGCGTCACGTTGCCTCGCCACGCCCCGACGCTCACGAAGCCGAGCGGCTCGAGCCAGGCCTGTCCGCCAGACGCGCCCATCACCACCCAACGGATCGCGTTGGTCGGATCCGAGAGGAGCCCGCTGATTTCCTCGTTCGAGGTGGTGTCGGTGTTGGGGCCTCGCCACGGCAGTCCGCCGGAGATCGAACCCGGACGGACGCGACGCGACAACTCGACCCATTCGGGGCCGATGCCCACCGTGATGAAGCGATGCCGCTCACCATCGGGAACGTTGGCGAGCACCCACTCGACTTCTCGGAGCGCCTGTCGTCTCGAGCGGGTGTCGAGGTTGCGCTCCCAGCCGAGCCACGCGCTGGTGAGGAGGAGCAGCCCGAGCGCGACGACGAGCGAAGGCCAGCGATCGACGTGCTCGAGCGCGCTGAGGCCGATGAGTGAGAGCGAGATCGCCGCCGCGAGCACCGCGAACGACGAGAGCTGCGCAGGCGCGAGGTGCGCCGTTCCAGCGAGGAGCAGTCCAGCGACGCCGACCGCCGCCACGCTGGGCGCACGTCGAAGCGCGCCGCCAGCCAACGCGAGCACGCCCGCGGTCGCTGCCACCAAACGGAGCCGTTCATCGACGGGTCCCTCGGCGGCGACGAGCTCGGGGAGCGAGCTCCAGCCCGCCACGAGTCCGAGTGCGCCGCCTGCGACCATCGAGAGAACGCGCGGGAGGATCGGCCGGGCGCCGAGAATCCACACCGGCGCAGCGGCGATGAGCACCACGACCCCGAGGGGATGCGCTGCGACGGCGGCTCCGGCGAGCGCGAGCGTCGAGGCCCATTCGATCGGCCGGGTGGCCTGTCGCGCCCACGCAATCGCATTCAGTCCGAAACCAATCGAGAGCGCCGCGGGCAGTGCACCCTGAGGCACGAGGAGCACCCAGAAGGTCGGCGCCACCGCGACCGCGACCGTGAGCCAGCCGTGCTGCTCCTCGTCTCGCAGGCTGGCCGAGAGCCGCACCGCGCCGAGACCGAACACCAAACCAGTGAGCGCAACGACGACCGCGTACGCGCGCTCGAGCCCGAGGAAGGGCACCTTCGCGAGGAGCGCGGCGAGCTGAGCCGCGAGCGTGGGCACGGTTCCGACGTCGAAACCCGCGTACCAGCGTGCGTCGAAGCGGCTCCACCACTCGCGGCGGAGATGATCGGCGAGGAAGAGCTGCACTTCGTGGAGCGGCGAGCTCGGGAGATCTCCCAGCGCTCCACTCATTCCCAGCGCGTAGGCCGCGAAGAGTGCGATCCACGCCGGAGGGAACAGGCGCGTCACTCAGCCGCCTCGAACGAGCTGCTCGAACTTTCGAACGAAGACCGCCGCCTGGGTGTCGATGGTCATTCGCCGGGCGACCTCCAGGTTCGCGCGACCCATCTCGGCCTGGAGCGACTCGTCGGTGAGGAGCCGGTGCAGGTTCTCGATGAGGCTCTCCTGATCGTCGAACACCAGCGCGCGTCCGCCCTCCATGCCGAGCTGCTCGAGGAGCCCAGGTTCGTTCGAGACGACGACCGGCCGGCCGTAGCTGCGGCAGAGGTTGAGCACGCCCGACGCGCCGGCGTTGGTGCGGTAGGGGAGCACGACGACCGACGCCGAGGTGAAGAGCTCGTGCAGCTTGTCCTCCGGCACGTAGCCCGTCATGCGCACGAAGGGCTTGCTCGCGCACTGCTGCTTGAGCCGGGCGTAGATCTCCGGGAAGTAGGGGTGCGCACCGCCGCCGAGTACGAGCTCCACGTCGAGGCCCTTGTCGCGGAGCGCTTGCGTCGCATCGATGAGCAGGTGCGCGTCCTTGAAGGCGCCCCAGAAGCCGAAGGTGAGAATCCTCAGGCGGTCCACCTTGGGCGGCTCTGAGACGCGAGCGCCATAGGTGCCGTGGGCGATGTGCGCGACCTTCGCGTCGGGGAACCGCGTGGCGAGCACGCGTCGCATCGAGGCGAGGGTGACCGTCACCAGGTCCGAGCGCAGATACATGAAGCTCGCGAGCGAGATGCCGAGCCGGGTGACCGCGCCGACGCCGTGCTGATCGAGCCGCACCGTGTCGCCGATGGTGTGCAGCGTCGAGACCGTCTTGAGCCCCGCGCCGCTCAGGAGCGAGGGCAAGAGTGCCCCGGTGAAGTTCGCCCGCCTCGAGAGGCCCCAGGTGCGAATACCGCAGTTGAGGTGCACCACGTCGGGGCGCATGCGCTTCGCGACCGAGACGAGCCCTGCGATGCTCGCCGAGTCGTTCATCTTCCAACAGCGATGGACCGTGAGCTTGGGAGAGACGTGCTCGAGCTCGGGTCGCCCTGGCAGCACGTTCGCGAGCACGTGAACGTGGCCGACGCCAGGGTGCGCCGCGAGCGCGGTCGAGAGGTAGTGGCCGTACTCGGCGAGGTTTCCGCGATCGGGCGGGAAAGTGGTGACGAAGCAGATCGACTGAAGCGACATCACCCCCGACTCAAGCGCCAGATGAGCGGCAGCGCGAGTTTTGGGTCACGGCGTTCCAGTGGCGGCGAACGTGGAGAGCACCCGCGCGGCCTCGCTCCGGGTGCCGTCGGGACGAATCGCCCAGAGTCCGCGGCAGGCCGAGCCGGTGCACTCGTTGTCGTAGACCTGCCAGTAGATCGCGCGCGTGAGCTCGAGGGAGCGTGCGACCCGAAGCGTCTCGTCGAGGAGCTCGCTCGTCGCCCCGGGTGGATGTTCGTTCTCCGCGAAGCCGATCTCTCCCAGCGCGATGGGCGCGCTCGTGACCGAACGGATCCGCCGCGTCGCCTCGGTGAGCCGCTCGCGAACCTGGGCGCGTTGCCGGTCCATCGGCCAGGCGGTGTCGACCTCGAGCGCTTCCCACGCCGAGTACGAGATCGAGTCGACGCAGAGGAACGGGAGCACCTCGCGAAGCACGGTCGGCCCGTCGTCACGCAGCACCAGGTTCAGCTCCACTGCGTGCTCGACCTCGACGTCCGAGTCGACCGCGCGCCCGCGTGCCACTCCAACTTGTCGCGCGGTGAGCCAGTGGATCATTCGCTCCGCGGCGTGTTCGTCGCCGGCCCGGAGCACCCAGTCGCCTTCCCAGTTCTGCACGACGAAGCGCTTCCCGGTGCCTCGGTAGGTGGCGCGGAGATGCCGGGTCAACGCTTCGAGCTCGTCCGCTTCCGCCTCGAGGAGCGCCGAGTCGTCGCGAGCCCGCCAGGGATCGCCAGTGCCCAGCGCGAAGGTCGACGTCGTCAGCACGAAGGTCTCGAACGGCTCGGAGAACAGCGCGCGAAACGCCGGGGTCGAGGCGAGCTCGGTGAGCGAGTGCACCTCGGGCCACGCCTGCGGGTACTTCGTTCGATACTCCGGCGTCAGGTAGACCTTGATCGTCTTCGCTCCGAGGCCGCGCACGTCACGCGCGCCCGCAGCGAGAATCGGCGACCCAGCTGGCTGATAGGCGCCCGCGACGTGAGCCAGCCCGATCGTGAGTGGGCTGGGTCGAGGGGAACGAACGTCACACGCGTCGGCCTCGGGCGGTCGAGTGCTACAGGCGCCGAGGAGCGCGACGAGCGGAAGAACTCGCACCCCTCCCGGCAACTCACGCCCAGTGCCACCTCGAACGGCTCGGCCTCATTGCGCGCGGGCTGGGTCTGATTCCGCTCCCAGCGAAGTCGAAACCCAGACTGCGGGTCGACTCATCTGCGCAGAGCAGCGCAGCTCTGCGACATCGCCGCCGATCTTCGCTGATCAGCGTGATCGTCGCAGAACAGCGTGCATTTGCGAGGCGAGGGCGACCCACTACGCTTCGAATGACTCAGGGGAGGTCGTGCTCAATGCGGAAAGTTTCGTTGGTGCTCGCCGGACTGCTGGTGAACGCGTGCTCCGCCGTCGACGACGGCCACTCGCTCGGAACCGGCGCGAGCGACGACCCGGTGGTGAAGCTCGCGCAGACGCTCACCACCAACAACGATGACTGCGCCGAGGGCACCACCCAGGGCCCGCGCCGCCTCATCGCCGACGACTTCCAGCGCACCAACCAGTCCGGCAACTGGCCGCGCAACGACGGCTACGACGCCGAGTTCAACGGCGACTGGGACATTCTCAACGGCCGTGCGCGGGTGGCGAACCCGACCTGGCCCGGCTCCGATCGCAACGCGCCGCCGCTCCCGGTCACCACCGGCATCGTGAAGTTCCTCAACGTCTGTCCGCTCCCGGGCGTCACCGTGTCGGCGAGCGTCTTGGCCGACACCACCGAAGTCACCGACTCGATCAGCGACGCCACGATGGTGCTCTACGTCTTCGATGGAAACGGCGCGCTCCTCTCGGTGAACGCGAGCTACGCGCTCCGCGGTGGCAATCGCCGGCTCCTCGCCGTTCGGAACGTCGCGCTCCCCATCAGCGCTCGCCGGGTCGCGCTGGTGCCGATGGTTCGCCTCGGGCCCACCGAGCGCATGACGCATTCCTTCGACGACCTCGCGCTCGACGTCGATCCCGGCTTCACCCAGGTGGTCGATCTCTCCGACGACTTCTCCACGAGCGAGAACGGCCAGTACGGCACCAACCAACCCACGGGCTGGGGCGAGTGGGGTGGCGCCGACTTCTTCACCTACCAGGGGCAGTGGGCGACGGTGTGGAACGGCTCCTGGGGCGGCCAGGCGCTGACCCGTCCTCCGTTCGAGGGTGGCGCCTTCAAGACGGTGCAGCTCCCGGCGACGGTTCGCGCGGGCGATCTCCTCACCGCGTCGGTGCTCAGCGCGAACACCTTCAAGGACGCGGCGTCGTACTCGATGTTCCGCATCACCCTCGGCACCCGCATCGCCGAGTCGAACAAGCTCTTCGGCACCGCGTGGGCGAACCTCGAGCTCCCGCGCGTCGTCATTCCTTCGGGCGCGACGAGCTTCGTGCAGGAACTCCTCGTCGGCATGGGTCCACAGGAGTCGAGCTCGCTCTACTTCGACGATCTGCACGTGCGCATTCTCCGGCCGCAGGTGCTCGCCCGCGCCGCGAAGACGTACTCACCGGCGCAGAACTACGATCCCGCGTTCACGCTGGGCTCCGATGCCGACGTGGTGGTGCCCGCGAATCTCCCCATCGACACCCAGAGCTACGCGGGCGCGGCGACGCCGTGGTTCCTCGCCGCGGGCAACGCCGGCAACGGTGAAGCGAAGATCACCTTCGTCTCGAGCGGCGGCGTCACCGTCACCTGCGAATACGAGAGCGGGAGCAACCAGTCTCACCCCACCAGCGCGGCTCAGCTCGCCCTCGCGGCTCGCTACAACTTCGACCGCTGCTCGAACGGCGCGGTCGCAGGAGCGAGAGTGCTCGCTTCGACCGTCACCGTGCGCATCGAAGGCGGCGACAATCAGCTCGCCTCGACGCGCATCGCCGTACCGCTCGAGTGGACGTATCGCTGACCTGATCCAGATTAAGTCTGCGCACATCGCCCTTCCGCCTCGTGTGCGGCGCCCCTACGGTGAGTCGTCACTCACGACTGGAGGCGCCCATGCTCCGCAGTTCGCTCTTGGCCTCGTTGCTCCTCTCGCTGACCGCGTTCGCTCAGGAAGACGGTGAAGGCTGCAAGGATCACCCGCAGATCACCCGCTTCCCCGGCTTCGTGCTCTCCGACTGCACGGTGAACGACTTCTCGTCGTACGAGTTTCAAGTCGCCGACGGGAAGATCGAGACCAAGGAAGGCCACTTCTGGACGCTGGGCTACTGGCTCAAGGACGGCGCGAAGCAACCGAGCCCGCTCGAGATCGCCCGCAACTACGAGAACGCGGTGAAGAAGCTCGGCGGCAAGAAGCTCTACCAGGAGGTCGGCCAAGGCGGCGGCGTCGTCACCTTCACCATGCCGCTGGGCAAGTCGCAGCGCTGGTTCGACGTCGCCATCGCCAACGGCGGCAGCGCCTTCACCTTCCACATCATCGAACTCGCCGAGATGGAGCAGAAGGTCGAGATGAGCGCCTCGGAGATGATGGACGCGCTCACCAAAGACGGCTTCCTCACCCTCTACGGAATTCTCTTCGACACCGGGAAGGACGTCATCAAGCCCGAGTCCGAGCCGCTCCTCGCCGAGATCGTCACCCTGCTCACCAAGAACGCGTCGCTCAAGCTCTCGGTCGAAGGCCACACCGACAACGTCGGCAACGCGAAGGCGAACCAGGCGCTCTCCCAGAAGCGCGCCGAGAGCGTGAAGAAGTGGCTCGTCGGCAAGGGCGTCGACGGCAAGCGCCTCGAGGCGAAGGGCTGGGGCGACGGCAAGCCGGTGGCCGACAACCGCACCGACGACGGCCGGGCGAAGAACCGTCGAGTCGAACTCGTGAAGCGCTAGACGTCGACTCAGCCGGAGGTCCCGTCTAAACCTCGCGTCCAGTGGCCGCGAATCGACTCGTCCTCGGAGGCCGGTTCAAGCTCATCCGCCATCTGGGCGGCGGAGGCATGGCCGAGGTCTTTCTCGCCGAGCAGATCTCGCTGGGTCGGCTCGTCGCCTTGAAGGTGCTCAAGCGCGACCTCTCGCAAGACGCGGCGATGGCCGATCGGTTCCAGCGCGAAGCGCGGCTCCTCTCGACGGTCGATCACCCGTCCGTCGTTCGCGTCATCGACTTCGAGTCGGGCAAGGACGGCACGGTGCTGGTGCTCGAGCTCGCGGAAGGCGAGACGCTCGAGCAGTCACTCAAGGACGGCCCCTTCGAGCCGCGCCGGGCGATTCGCGTGCTCCTCCAGCTCGCCGAGGGGCTGCTCGCGATTCACGAGCGCGGCATCATTCACCGCGACATCAAGCCGCAGAACGTCGTCATCGGCGCGGGCCTCAAGGGTGAACAAGCGCGGCTGCTCGACTTCGGCATCGCCCGGCTGATGGAGATCCCCGACGAAGAGGAAGGTCGAGGCGTCGGCCCGCCACCGCTGCCGCCGAAGGGGCACAACCCGTTCGTCTCCCACCCCGGCCAGGCCGTCGGCACCCCTGCCTACGTCGCGCCCGAGCAGGCCACCGCGCAGCCGGTCGACTCCCGCACCGACGTCTACAGCTTCGGGGTGCTCGCCTACCGCATGCTCGCCGGCCGGCTGCCGTTCCTCGGGCCCGAGACGCAGGACTACCTCGAGCAGCACGTGCGCGACAAACCGCCCGCGCTCGACGACGTCGCGCCACAGCTGCGCACCTACCCCGGCCTGGTGAAGCTGGTGATGCAGTGCCTCGAGAAGAAGCCGTCGAATCGGCCGAAGGACGGTGCGGCGCTCGTGCAAGCGCTCCGTGGCTCGATGCCCGCCGATACCGATCTCGGCACCCAGACACGCAAGGCGCTCCAGGCAGTGACGACCCAGACGTGGGCCAACCTCACCCTCACTGCCGGGCGGGTGCAGACGAACGTGGGGCAGGGCGCGCGCATTCTCGCCAAGCTCACCCGGCAGCTCGATCGCCGGTGGCGGCGCAGCCTCGTCGTCACCGCGGTGGTGGTGGCCCTGCTCCCCCTCGTCTTCGCGCTCTGGCCACCCTCGCTCGTCGAGCAGGTCGAGAAGTTGATCGTCCAGGACAAGACGAGCGAGGCGATCGAGCTCATCGACGAGAACCTGCCGGCCGCGCGGGGCGACACGCCGATGCTCCTGGCGCTCAAGGCCGCCACGCTCCACAAGGCCGGCCGCAAGGAAGCCGAACGAACGCTCTTGTCCGTGCAGCCCTTCCAGACGCTCCACGCCGCGCACCCGCTGCTCCTCGAAGCGCTCGCCGAAGACTTCTCCGACGCCGAGACCGACGCCGACTTGAAGGAGCTCATCGCCGTCGTGCCCACCAAGCGCCTCACTCCAGCCTTCGTCGGCTACGCGAAGGGCCCGCTCTCGGCGCGGCAGTGGGGTGCGCTCCGCTGGCTCGACGCGACCGAGACCGGCCAGAAGCTCGACTTCGTCGGCCGCTACTCCGCCTCGCTGCAATCGAAGTCGTGCCGGGTGCGTCAGCTCGCTGCGAACCGGTTGGCGACCTTGGGAGACGTCGATGCCGTCTCGGCCCTGCGCGACTTGTCGGAGCTCCCGAAGGACGAGGGACCCTCGGGGCCGGTCAATTGCGGGCAGGACGAGGCGGCCGACGCCATTCGCCAGTTGAAGAAGAAGAAGTGACGCTCGTCAGCTCAAATGAGCGGAATCGCTCGGGGTTTTCAGTGTCGACGGACGGATCGTCTGGCTTGCGCGCGGCAACCCAGGTGAGCGATGACCGCGCTCGTTCTCACCCTGCCACGCATGAGCCCTGAAACCCTCACGGTGGCCGACCCGCTGCGCGCGCTGGCCCTGGCAGCCCGGGATGGTGAAGGGGTCGCGTTCACCCAGCTCTACGAGCGCACCCGCGATCTCGCGTGGAAGGTGCTCTACCGAGTGGTGGGGCAGAGCCCCGACCTCGAAGACCTCGTCCAGGAGTCGTACCTGCAGCTGATGCGAGCCCTCAAAGGCTACCGGGGCGACTCGAAGGTGACGACGTTCCTCCACCGGGTGTGCGTCAACACCGGCCTGATGTACCTGCGCAGCAAGCGCCGCAAGCCCGAGGCGGTGGGCGACGACGATGAGCTGCCCGAGCAGCACGCGCCCGACTCGCACGATCCCGAGCGCGCGGCGCAGGTGAAGCAGGCCGCGGCCATCGTCCAGAAGGCGCTCTCGACGATGAGTGAGGAGAAGGCCGCCGTCTTCGTCTATCACGACCTCCTGGGCATGAAGCCGGAGGAGATCGCAGAGCTCGTCGACTGTCCGTCCAACACGGTGCGCAGCCGGCTCAACCGCGCGCGCGTCGACTTCACCGAGGCGGTGAAGGTCTTCAAGGTGGGTGGGCCATGACGCCTTCCACCGAGACGCTGTGGGCCTACGCGAAGAACGAGCTGCCGCCCGCCGAGATGGCGCAGGTGAAGGCCGCGCTCGACGCCTCGCCCGAGGCCCGCGCTGCGCTCGCCGACGTGGAGGCCTCGCTGTCGGTCCTCGGCCTCCTGCCCCAGCCGCCGCCGATGCCCGAGGCGATGGCGCGCCGAGTCGGGGTGGTGCTCGCCGAGAAGGCCGACGAGGCGGCGTCGCGATCGTTCGCTGGCTGGTGGCGTGGGCTGTTCACCCCCCGGTTCCTCCTCGCCGCGGCCGCTGCGGCGCTGCTCGCGTTCGGCGCCTTCCAGCTCTTCGGGCGTCAGGAGACTCCGGGCGCGGGCGGAGGGACGGGCCCCATCGCCGAGGTGAAGCCGCCCGAGGTCTCGCCGCTGGTGCCGGTGCCCGTGCCTGCCAAGCCGGTGAAGGCCGTGGTGGCGAGCGCGCGGCAGGCCTCGAGTGGCGCGAAGGCGCTCCAGAAGGCGCAGGTGCTCGAGGCGGGCGCGAAGGTGGCGACCGAGAAGGGCGGCTCGCTCTGGCTCCAGTTGCCCGACGGCACCAAGGCCGGCCTCACCAGCGCGACGGCGGTGCAGCTCGCCCGCCTGGACGAGAAGGCGCTCACCCTCGACGTCGAGCGCGGCAGCCTGGCGATGGTGGTGCCGCACCGAGAAGACCGGCTGCTCACCGTGCGCGCCGGAGAGATCGAAGTGAAGGATCTCGGCACCCGGTTCCTCGTCTCGCGGGAGATCGCCAAGACGGTGGTGGCCGTCGAAGAGGGCAGCGTCGAGGTGAAGACGCCGACCTCCACCCACGTGGTGACCGCCGGGCACGCCGTCGCCTGGCACGCGGGAGAACTCGACGCCTACGCCTGGCCCTCGGTCGCGCCCTCCGCCCCGCCGCCGCCGCCGACCGTCGTCGTCGAGCCCGCGACGCCCGTCGTCCAGCCGCCGGCGGTCGCAGCCTCCAACCCGGCCGACGACTCCGACGTGGAGCCCGTCGTCAGCCCGGAAGACGAGTGGGCCCCGCCGCCGCCCAACATCGGCGAGAGCGCGGTCGTGCCGCCTGCGCCGCCACCGCCACCGCTCGATGCGCCGCCCGATTCGGTCGTCACCGTTCAGCCCGAAGGCGCGCCGGCTCCGGCGCTCGTTCCCAAGCGCCGCCGAAGTGGTGGCTTCAACCTGCGTGACATCGAAGAGAACCTCCGGGAGCTCGAGCGGCAGGCGCACACGCCCTTCGTGCCCTTCGGGTCGACCACGCGCGAGACGCAAGCCCGCAGCGTCGGTCGCCTCGCCGACGTGGGGAACTGTCAGCTCGCCCTCGAGGAAGCCGAGCGCTGGCTCACCGCCCCCGCTGGAGACGCCACCGAAGAGGCGCCGCTCAAGCGCATGGTGCTGCAGCAGAAGGTGCGCTGCCTCAATCGGCTTGGGCGAACGGCCGAGGCCGCCGAGGTTCAGCGCCTGCTCGTTCCCTGAAGTCCCTCAGCGAAGCGCGCCCATCACCAGCCGCCGTCGCGTCTCGTCGATGTTGAAGTAGGTGGCCGTCGCCTCGACCGGCGTCGTCAGCAGCATGCGCGCCTCGAAGGTCTCGATCGCCTGGTCGGTGGTGTTGTCGACCACCAGGAGCGCGGGGTAGCCCTGGCGAACGACCACGAAGGTCTCGAGCGTGTTGATGCGCAGGCCGGCACCCAGCGGGCGATAGCCGTAGACGCGTCGCGTCTGGTTGTTGCGGCCGTCGAGCACGAGCAGCGAGGTGGCGTCGAAGGTCGCGATCCCGACCTCCGTGGCTGGCGCGCCTGCACGCGCGAAGGTCACCGCGGTGACGGTGGTGGGAATGTCGAAGGCGGCCACGCGATCGGCCACGAACGCGCGCCACATCGATGGGCTCGAGGTGGCCCAGAAGGCCGCGGGGCTGTTGAAGAAGAAGGTGGTCACGTCGGAGTCGGGAGTCCCCGCGGTGCCATTCCTCACGTCGATGATCCGTCGCGTCGGTGAGCTGTCGAACGCCACCAGGCGCGTGTTGCTGAGGTAGCTCGCGGAGAAGGTCCCCGTCGTCTGGGCGATCGGGCTCGTGGTCGGCGAGGGCGGCAGCGCCTCTTCGCGCAGGGCGCCGTTCCCAGGAGTCGCCACGACGTAGGCGACCCGTTGGTTGTTCGGCGAGAAGACGAAGTTCGATGCACCAGCCGGGAGACTGAAGAGCGCGCCGTCGGAGACTCGCACGATGTACGGGACGGTCAGGTTGAACACGATGATGTAGTCGGGGCCGGCGCCGAACGAGGTGTTGGTCGGCCAGGTGCCCGTCACCGTCGAGGCCGTGCGCCCGTTCACCGGCATGACGCGGAGCGTGCAGCCCGCCGCGGTGCAGTCGGTGAGGGCGAGCGGAATCGGCACAAGGAAGAAGAAGCTGACGTTGGTGAAGACGTTGGGCGTCGCCGCCGTTGGCTCGACGAGGGTGTAGTTGGCGCCTTCGCGAACGAACCAGCGATCGTTGGTCTGGACGAACACCGTGCCCGAGCCAGTCGAGGGGAACCTCGTCATCATGCCGCTCGAGAGCTCGTAGCGCTCCAGCGCGGTGGTGCGCGCGACGAACAACGTCGAGTCGTCCGTCGAGAAGGCGAAGTTCGACATTCCCGAGTCGTTCGTCCAGATGCGGAATTGACCGGTCGTCAGATCGTAGACGTGGAGCAGGCCCGAGGCGACGAAGCCCAGGTAGCGGCCAGACGTCGAGAACCGGGGCGTGAACACGTCGGCCCCGACGAACACCGTGCGCGCGTCGCGGGTGCGGCTGTTGACGACGAGGAAGCGCTGGGCCGAGCCATCTTGAACCCCGAGGAGCGTCCAGGGTGGGCTCGACGTGCGCAGCACCAGCGAGTTGAGCGGCACCGGCGCTTCCCAGATGGGCTCGAAGAAGGACAGCACCTGTCCGGCGAGGGTCGAGGTGCCCTGGTCGGAGACCCGCACTCGGCCCAGCAGCTGGCGCGGGTGGTAGGGCGCCGTGGCGACCACGTCCCACTCGCCGACGGGCACCGAGCCCAAGGTGTAGGCGCCGTTGTTTCCCACCGTCGTCGTCAACCCGAGCGAGGGAATCGAGACGGTGATGATGCGAGGTGACTGCGGCCCCGCGAAGGTGACCGAGCCGGTGACGGTGCCGGTCTTCGCGTCGCTGGTGACGCTGATCGCGACGTCGGTGTTGGCCCCGCGGACGAGGCGCTGGCTCGCGGTGCCGACCGCGCTGGGGCTGGTGCTCCGCGCGACGACCGTCACGTTCCCCACTGGAGCGCCCTCGAAGTCATAACGGCCGGTGGCGTCGGTGGTGGCGGCGAGGCTCGTTCCGGCGACGACGACGCTCGCCCCGCTCACGGCCATGCCGCCGTTGGTCACGACGCCTCCGAAGCGCGCGACGGGCGTCAGCCGAAGCTCTCCGGCGTCGACCATCGTGCCCATCACCTGCACGCCGAGGCTCACCCGGCCTTCACGGGTGTTCGGCGCTTCGACCGAGAGCACCGCCGCGCCAGCTGGCACGTTCGCGAACGAGAAGGCGCCCATCGCTCCGGTGCGAGTCGCCATCCAGGTGCTGGTGGTGAGGGTGACGACGAGGCCCGAGGCGTCGCTCGCATCGGAGAAGACGACCTTCCCGCTCACGGTCGCCGTCTCGGGGAAGCGGAAGGTGAGCACCGCCTCGGCGTCGAGCTTGCCCAAGGTGAGCTTCGCCTGCGCGGTCTGCTCCTCGACGAGCGCGCCCTTCATCACCGCGCGCAACACGTAGGTCCCGTCGGGGAGCTCGCCGGTGGTGAACGAGCCGTCCATCGCGGTGACGGCGACCGACGACTGCGGCCCGTGCACGAAGACGGTGACGTTCGCGGGGCTGCCACCCATCGCCGCCACCCGGCCGGTGATCTTCCCGGGCGTCACCATCGCCTTGAGCTTGAACGCGAGGGTCGGCTCCGAGTCGCCCTTGCCGCCGCTCACCTTCACCGCGGCGGACAGCTCCTCGACCTCGGCGCCCTTGATGACGGCGCGGGTGAGGTACTGACCGTCGGGCAGGCCACTCGCGGTGAAGCTGCCGTCGTCACCCGTGAGCACGACCTGCGACGCTGGCCCGTAGACCGCGACCGGCACTTGGGCGCCGCTCCCGCCCTCGACCGTCACCTTGCCCTTGATCGACCCGGCCGGACCGCAACCAGTCGCCACTGCGAGAACTGCCAGCCAGCCGAAGTGCCGTTTCATCGTCGTCTCCCTTTGAGGGTGGCAAGCATAGACCTCCTGCCGAGGCCCGCAGCTCGCATCGTTCGCGGAGCGGCTCGTTTCCGCGTGACCTCCGACGACTGGAGACTAGGGTGACCCGATGCGGTTGTTCGCGATCGGTGACACCCACCTGCCGTCCACGCGGAAGAAGGACATGCACCTCTTCGGGTGGGCCGAGCACCCGGAGCCGCTCAAACGAGCGTGGGACGAGCTCGTGCGCGCCGACGACGTCGTCATCGTCGCCGGAGACATCAGCTGGGCGACCAGGCCGACCGAGGTGCTCGACGATCTCGCCTGGCTCGAGGCGCGCCCGGGGAAGAAGGTGCTCCTGCGCGGCAACCACGACTTCTGGTGGGGTGACTCGACCGCGAAGCTCAAGAAGCTGTTCGAGCCGTACCCGACCTTCGTCGGCTTCATTCAGAACTCGGCGGTCGAGGTCGGCCCGTACCTCATCGCTGGCTCACGGCTGTGGACGGCCCCCGAAGCGCCTCCAATGCCTGGCGGCGAGCTGGGCGACGAGGTGCAGCGCCCCGACTACATCGAGCGCGAGGTGAATCGGCTGTCGCTCTCGATCAAGGACGCGGCGGCGAGAGAGGCGAAGCGCACGAGCGCGGCCATCAAGATCTGCGCGGTGCACTTCCCGCCGATCTACGGGAACGGCGTCGAGACCGCGTTCAGCCGAGTGGTGGAGGCGTGGAAGCCGGCGCTCTGCGTCTACGGCCACCTGCACGGTCCTGGCATCGGCGCCGGGTTCCAGGGAGAGCACGGCGGGGTTCGGTACGTGCTCGCCAGCTGTGACGCGGCGCAGTTCAAGCCAGTGCTCCTCCACGAGGGCTGAGGCATGCCGGTTCGGCTCCCACCCGCGCTCGTCTTCGCGCCCGATCAGCTCTTCAAGGTGGCGACCGACGATGGCAGCGCGATCGCTCTGGGCCGCTACCACCCGCGCGGTGAGCGCCGCTTCGTCGAACCCGTGCTGCTCGGCCACAGCCTGGCGACCAACCGCTTCAACCTCGACTTCGACGAGAAGTACTCGCTCGCGCGCTTCCTCGCGAGGCACGGCTTCGAGACCTGGGTGCTCGAGCTGCGCGGCCACGGCCTCGGCGGCAGCGGAGAGGGCAGCACCTTCGATCTCGAGGCCACCTTCGACGTGCTCGCGGCGCTGCGCGCGGTGTGTTCGACCGGGCCGAAGGAGGTCCTCTTCGCCGGGCACTCGCGCGGCGGGTTGTTGCCCTTCGCGCACCTCGCGAGGCACCCGCAGGCGCCGTTCAAGGCGCTGGTGTCGATCGGCAGCCCGTTCACCTTCGAGCATCAACCCGGCGTGCAGCGGTTCGCCGAGCTGGTGCGGCCGCTCTTGCGCTTCAAGGTGGCGCCGCTGGCGATGATGGCGAAGGCGGCGATCCCCGTCGGGCTGCCACCGGAGCCGGTCGGCCAATACCTCCTCAACAAGGACAACGTCGACGACGGCGTCATCCGGCAGGCGCTGCGCTCGGTGGTGGCCGACGTGCCTCACGGCGTGCTCGAGCAGTTCGTGCGTTGGGTCACCACCGGCCGCTTCGACGGCGAAGACGGGTTCGACTATCTCGCTCACCTCGACGCAGTGAAGGTGCCGAGCCTGCTGATCGCCGGCAGCCGCGATCTCCTCGCCCCGCCGCAGGCCGCCCACCACGCCGCCGAGCACCTCGGAGGGCCGGTCACCGAGCTCACCGTGAGCCTGATGCACGGCTTCAGCTACGACGCCGGGCATGGCGATCTGGTGCTCGCCCGTCGAGCGCCGATCGAGCTCTTTCCGAAGATCGCCGAGTTCCTCGAAGCCCACGCGACGCCCACCCAGTGAGTCAGCGCAAGGTGATGGTGACGGTCGCTTGGGCGTTGCCCCAGGTGAAGCGGAGTTGTCTCGGTGCCGGGTGCGGGTCGGCCTCGAGGCAGAGTTCGGTCCCACTCCAGCGGGGCAGGCCCGTCGCCGGATCGAGCGCGACGAAGGCGGGAGGACCGTTCACGACCTCCATGCGCAAGGCTGGACTGCGCCGCACGTCACGGGTCGTTCCATCGGGCATTCGCGCGGTGAGGGTGAAGGGCACGCACGCGCCTGGCCTCGCGCCTCCGCCGAGCTGCACCGAGGCCGGGCCCGACGCGCTCAACGACGCGTTCCCGTGGTCGCCGACGAGCACGCCCAGGCTTCCGCAGACGCCCTGGTGACAGGCGACGACGGCGGCTTCTCCGACGGCGATTCCGCAGAAGCGATTGGTGGGGCCCTCGGCGCGGAGCCCGGTGCCGGTGACCGAGTAGGTTGCGCGCGTGCCGACGTCCGTCCAGAACGTGTGCTCCTCGGTCGTGCCGGGAAGAATGCTCGAGACGAGCGCGGTCGCCTCGAGGGTGGCGCAGTCTCCGAGCGCCAGCACGTTCATCGTCGCATCGACTCCGCGACCCAGCGCCGTGCCGTCGTCTCGGCGGCCCAGCCCGAAGGCGAGCTGATGGGTCTGACGCGGCAGCGCAGCCCAGACGTTGCTCGAGTGTGAGCGAGGCACGGTGCGCCCGATGAGCGTCGCCTGCGCCGTGGTGGTGCCCTCGGAGAGCCCACGGGCGGTTCCGGTCGGGTCGAAGGTGATCAGCCCCGGCGCGGTGAGCTGGAACGCCACCGAGGTGCTCGCTGGAATGACGGAGGCTGACGTTCCTGGCGCGGCGTCGAAGGTGAGCTTCCACGGCGCAGCGGCGCCGACCGCGACGACGGGAAGCGGTGACGGCGACAGCGCCGGTGGCTGCACCGGAAACCCCTCGACGCGGAACGGCTCGTCGAGCCTCAAGCCGGTCGGTCGAACGTCGGCCACCGCGGCGCTCACCACCTCCACCGAGACCTGGCCCACCACCACGCTCTCGGTGCTTCGAACCAGCTCGAGTGTCGCCTGAAAGACGCCAGGTCGAAGGCCCACGAGCGCTGCCTCGCAGCCGGTCAGCCGCTCGGTCGTCACCGCTCCGTTCGCCGACCAGCGCAGCGCGAACCCCTCTCGGCGCGGGCTCGTCGTGCCGGGGAGCAAGGGGCGATCGTCGAGCGCGAGCAGCGCGGTGCGGCCATCGGCCCAGGTCAGTGAGATGGTGGGGCACGCCGCGAAGGACTCCACCACCTTGATCGGCTGAATGGCGGCGCTCGTCGGGAGCGGACCGCGGACGCCGGCGTCTCTGAAGCCTCCGTCAGTGCCGGCGTCGAAGCCACCGTCGCGCGAGAGCCCTGCGTCCCACCCGCCGTCGAGGTCGCGGTCGGTTCCCCCGTCGAACCCCGCGTCACGCGCGCCCGCGTCGTCGAGCGCTCCGGAGCCATCGGTCGTCCCGGCGTCGAACGGGCTGCAGCCCTCGCCACAGCAGTCTTCGCTCGCGTCGCAGGGCACCTGGAGGCACCCCGAGGTGAGGACGAACACCAAGGCCACCGCGCGGCGGCCCGAAAGCCCGGCAAGAAGTCTCATGCCCCAGAGGAACCACCATCGCGGCGGAAGTCGCGTCGAAGTCTCCCGTCGAGCGCAGGTCCCTCGGCCGAGACCACCGCGGTGAGCGCCTCGGGCTCGGCACCTCACCCAACCTCGCGAGACTCGTTCGACTCGAGGGCGTGGTTCGTCGGTGCACCGCCCGAAGTCTCATTGCGCGAGAGGCCCTCGGCTTGCTGTCGAGCTTCGCGTCAGGGGAATTGGCCCCTGACATCACCGAGGAGCACCGATGACGACAGCAGGGACGCGCCTGACGGTCTTCAGCATTCGCGAAGGTCGAAACGGCAGCATTTGGGTGAGGGCGGGGCGGGCGACGATGAACGCCGATGGGACGCTGACGCTCGAGCTCGACGTGCTGCCGCTCGACGGGAAGTTGCACGTGCGCGAGACCAGCGAGCGTCCGATCGAGCGTCCACTGACGCATTGAGCTTGGAGGGCCGCCGCCTCCGCCTGGACACGTGGAGGCGGTCGGTTCGTCGTCGTTCAGAACGCAGCGCCCACGCCAAGGAACGCGCGAACGCCCGCCGACACCGAGCCCTGTTCTCCACCGGTCCAGACGGTTCTGATGACCGCCACTCGAGGGCCACCAGCGAGCTGCACGAACAAGCCGTTGTCGAATTGAAAGCTCCAGCCGATCAGCGCGTCGGCGCTCGCCGAGAACCCGGTCGCGGTGAACGGCGTGACGTTGTCGATGCCCTGCAACGTCGATCGTGAGCTCGACGCGCTCAGCGGAACTGCGAAGCCGACCCACGGTCCAGAGAGGCGCCGAGCTCCGAACGTCCACCGGAGCCCGGGCTCGACCCCCACCATGAGCGACTGTGACTGCGGCGAGTTGTTTCCGAGCACCGTCGCCCCGAGGACGAGCGAGAGGTGGCCGAGGCTCCGCTCGTACGACACCGTCGTCTCGACCGGCGCGATCACTCCGAGCCCGCCGAAGGCGACGCTCATGCCCCCTCCGAAACGGAGGCTCACCGCGTTCGACGGCTCGATCGCCGCGTCTTTCACTGCGAGCTCTTCGGCACCGGCAGCACCACCGACTGCGAGACACCACGTCATGATGAAACGAGTCATCGCTTCTCCTTGAATTGAACGAGCAGCAGCCGGCCCTGGCGACTGACGGCGTTGGCAACCCGTGTGCCGCGCGAGCGATGAAGTGAGGTCGCGGCGTTGCGGAGCGGAGGACGCGGCGCGCATGACAACTCGTCAACTCGCCGACGAGATCGGAGCTCGCTTCGTCAATCGTCATCAACCCGGAAGGTCGAGCCTTCGTCTGGAGAAGCTCTTCGGGAGCGATGTCAGGGAACGCAGGACGTGACGCCGCCGTCAGCCTCCACGCAGTGCCACCCAGGGCTGCAGGGGGTCGTCTCGGTGAAACCCACCGAATTGCAGTAGATCTCCGCACGGCCGTCGCCCGAGCAGTGAGCGGGAAACGTGGCACGATTGCAGAGCTGGGTTTGGGCCGACACACAGGTCGAGTACCCGGTGCTGCTGGTCAGACACTTGTTCGAGCAGGTGACCGGCGTGTTGAAGCCTGCCCCGCACTGGAGAAGCAGCGTGGTGCTGAGGCACTTCGAGGCGGTGCACGGCTCGGTGAACAAGCCGCCCGTGCAGATCACCCCGCTCGTCGAAGGGGTGCAGGTACCTCCAAACTCACCACACGCCTCTGCCCGGTAGGCGCTCGTTGCACGATCAGTCGCGGCTCCAACCGGTCTGATCCGATCGTTGCGCAGTGAGCTCGGTGTTAGCGTGCGCCGCGTGTCGGGCCTCGGGGACAGCGTGCGTCGGGTGGTGGTTGGCGACGGCGGGCCGGGTGCGATGATCGGCACGGTGCTCCTCCTCGCCGTCGGCCTGGTGCTCACCTATTCCGGCGTGCAGGACATTCGCACCGCGGTGGCGACGGCTCCGGTGACGATGAAGTGCGCCGACTTCGTCGCCAAGCCCTCGAGCGCGCGCTGGGTGATCCTCGAGGGCTGCCGGCTCGATCTCAACGCCGCGACGACGCGTCGGTGGAAGGGCTGGTGGAGTCGCACCGATGGTGGGGCGAGCAACCGCCACCTCGAGCTCTTCATTCCCATCTCTCCGCTCGGCACCGCGCAGCCGGAACGGCCGACGGTGGTGCTCTCGACGATGGACTCCCAGCTGCTCGGCCTGGTGGAGACCCTCGACCGGCTGCCTCCCGACCAAGTGGACGCCTGGGTCGACGCGAAGGCGGTGGAGATCGAGGCCCTGCTCGCGCCGAAGCAACTCCGAGGGTCGGTGGCGCCGATTCGTTCGACGGGAAGCCGGCCCGCGCTCGCCGAGATGATGGCCGACGACGCGGTGGTGATCGAACAAGGCCGGGAGCCCAAGCGCCTCGACGCGCTCTGTAGCCTCCTCGGCGGCCTGGCGGTGATGCTCTTCGCGTTCTGGCCGATGGCGCGCCGGTTCCAGCTCGAACGCGAGCTCGCCGTGATGCCTGCTCCTCCGGTGGAGCCGCCGTGAAGAAGCGTGCCCTCGCGCGCGTCGGGTGGGGCGTGTTCCTCCTCCCGCTCCTCTTGGCTGCCGTGCCAGACGCTGGAGTCGCCCCCGAGCCGCTCGTCGAAGTGGTGACCCGCATTCCCGACGCGGTGGTCGATCTGCGCTACGCCACGCCCGACAACTTCATGGGCAAGGCCGTGTACCCGCCGAGCGCCCGCTGCCTCTTGCTCGAACCGTCGCTGAAGCGGCTCGAGAAGGCGGCCACCGAGCTGCGCGCGAAGGGCTTTCGGCTGCGGCTCTACGACTGCTACCGGCCGCATCACGTGCAGTGGGAGCTGTGGAAGGTGTTGCCGAAGCCCGGCTACGTCGCCGACCCGAAGACGGGCTCGAACCACAACCGCGGCGGTGCGATCGATCTCGGGCTGGTGACCCTCGACGGCGGCCTGGTCGAGATGCCCTCGCCCTACGACTTCTTCGGCCCGGCCGCCCACCATGGCTTCGACGGCGGCACGTCGGTGGCCCGGAAGAACCGCGAGACGCTCAAGGCGGCGATGACGGGCGTTGGCTTCACCATCAACAAGATGGAGTGGTGGCACTACGACTTGCCCGACGCGAAGCAGTTCCCCCTGCGCGACGAGCCGTTCTAGCGACCACCGAGCTCGGCTCAGGGCGCCTCGTTCTCCTCGTCCGATCGTCGGCGGCGCGCGAACGGGCCGAGCACCATCGAGAACAAGAGGAGCTGGGCCGCGTCGCGGAGCCCGTTGGGACAACCCGACGCACAGCTCGCGCCTTCCTTGTCGAAGGTGCTCGAGCAGGCGACCGAGCAGCGCTGGGTGGTGCGATCGCAGAGCTCACCGACGCATTGCACGCTGTCGGTGCACGGTGAGCCGCTCGCGCGCTTGAGAGCGCAGACGGGCGCGGTGGGGCTGGAGTCGTCGCAGAACGAGTCGTTCCGGCAGTTCGCGTCCCTTGGCAGGCACGGAGTGCCGGGGGCCGTCGGCGCCACGCAGCTCCCTCCGACGCACTTGCCCTCGCGGCAAATGGTGCTGAGGCCGGCGTCGAACCCGCACGCCTCGGGAGGGATCGGTCGCTTCGCGCACGTGCCGCGCTGCCCCGAGGTGATTCGGCAGAAGTCGGCTTCGTCGACGCAGCTGGGGCTCAGCTCCGGCGTGGTGCCGCAGGCCTCTCCCGTGCGAGGCGAGGGGCGACAGGTGCCCACGGCGCCGGCGGTCGGGCTGCTGCAGAACTCGTCGGGGTACAGGCAGCTCCCTCGAGGGTCGCTCCGCCTCTGGCAGGGCTCGGTGCTCCGAGCGCGGAAGACGCAGGTCCCGCCGTCACCACAGAAGTAGGCCTCGCGACAGTCCGAGGCGAGCGCGCAGGGAGCCCCCTCGATGCCCGCGGCGATGCAGCGGCCACCCACGCACTCGACGCACTCCGTGGCGACGCACGGAGGGGCACCAGCACCGCCCTCGCTGCAGGAGGCGCCGAGGTTCGCACGGGGCTGACACGTCGTCGTCGTTCCCTGCCGAACGCAGCCGAGGTCGGGCAGACAGTCGCCGTGAGTCGTCGTGTCGGTACAGGCGGCGCCTGCGGCCTGCCGCACCGCGCAGGCTCCGAACGCACAGCCCAGGCCAGGCTCGCAGTCCTTCGCGTCGGCACAGCGCCCACCGACGCCCTGCCGCACCTTGCAGCGAAAGCCACCGTCGACGGCGAGACACGGGTTCCCGCGCTCGCAGAGATCCCGATCGGGGTCGCAGCTCGTTCCAGCGCCGAGGCGCGCGACGCACCGGCCCGAGCACGACAGCTCACCCGTCGGTTGGCAGAACATCGCGCCCGCACAGTCTTCGGAGTCTTCACACGCTCCGCCTGCGCCAACGAGGCCGCGGAAGACCTGGCTGCAGGGGTCGTTGGGGCACGCAAGCCCTGGACGCCCGCCGTTCATCCGTCCCAGCGCCTGACACGCGTGCGCGGCCACCGGGTCGTAGGCCATCACGCCGGCGTCGATCTTCATCGCCAGCTTCTCGATCGAGCTCGAGAAGAAGCCTCCATCGGCGCCGCACACCGTGCTCGGGATCCCCGCGAAGTGCGCGACATCGGAGTCGCGAATCGGCTCACCGCAGGTCGTCATCGTCGACTTCTGCATTCCCCGGGCGCCGACGCTCAACGCGTCACAGAGGCTGGTGAGCGGGAGGTTCCCCGGGGTCACCGTGCACGAGAGCATGCCGCCGCCCGTGCCTCCCCCCGACACCCCACCGCCGCCACCGGTCGAGCCACCGCCCATCGCCCCGCCGCCCACCGCGCCGCCGCTCGTGCCTCCGTCCTGCTGTGAGGTCGGGCCGCACTGACAGCCCGCCCAGCCAATCGCCATCACTGCCCACACCAGCCGTGACGTCATGAGCTCGCTCCCTTGAATGCAGGTTCGGCACTGCTTGAGTCGGAAAGCGCAGGGCTTCGAGCAAGTGACGTGCCGGTCGCGCAGTGGCAGGAGCGACGAGGGTCTGCGGGAGGTGGCGACGGAAATCCGAGCGTGGGCGACGCCCGTCCGTGACTACGGTGTCTCGGTTTGAGGGAGTCGATCGAGGCCCAGCGGCTTGGCGGCGTCCTTCAGCGGGCCGCGGAGGAGGTGGAAGAGCACCGACGCATGCAGCTCGTCGGGCGCCTTGCGGGCATCGAGGCGGATCAAGTGATCACCCTCGAGGGAGAGGAAGATCTCTCTCGCCCTCGTCAGCGCCGGGAGCGACTCGAAGGTGTCTTGGCCTGCACCTCGCGCGTTGATTCGATCGACGCCGAGCCGCGGGTCGAAGTCCATCAGGAAGACGAGGTCGGGCTTGGGTGCGAAGGCGCGGTTGCGCTCGAGCAGGTCGAGAGGGTCGTGCCCGCGCGCGCCTTGGTACGCGACCGTCGAGTAGTAGTAGCGATCGATGATGACGATCGCGCCGCGGGCGAGCGCAGGGGCGATGAGGGTGGCGACGTGCTCCTTGCGGTCCTCGAGGAAGCAGCGCAGCTCTTCTTCGGGCGACAGCCGGCCGGTCACCTTCGACTCGCGCACCTTCTGGCCCCACGGCCCGTTCGTCGGCTCGCGGGTGCGCACCACGTCGAGGCCATGGTGGGTCGCCCAGTCGGAGAGCAAGGTCGCCTGGGTGGACTTGCCCGAGCCGTCGATGCCTTCGAAGGCGATGAGGACGCCTTTGGGGAGCGCTTTCGGCACGAGTGGGCCGTAGCATCGTTGGTCGAGGGCTCCAACTCGCATGAGTCGCGTGAGACGCTGGGTTCGGCGCGGGGTGGTGACGATCGCCGTCCTCTTCTCCCTCGGAGCCTTGCGCTGTGCGATCGCGAGCCGCGCCGAAGACGAAGCGGAGCGGCTCCGCTACCTGGGCCAGCGCCTCGAGGCGCGCACGCTCCCTGGCCTCGCTCCAGGTCCACCGTTCGACGGCGAGTGGCTGCTGGTCGAGCACTCGATGACGATCGCGGCCGCGACGAACCTCGCCTTTCGCACCCCAGCGGAGCTCGAGGCCCGCCGAGCCGAGGTCGCGCGCTGGCTCACCGCGATGACCGGCGACGACGTGCGCGCGTTCGACTCGGCGAAGTGGTCGGAAGATCCCCTCGCGTCACTCGCCGGGCCGCACGGGCACGTCGGCTACCTGGGGCACCTCGCCTGGGCCATGGGCGCCTCATGCCTGTTGGGCAACCCGCTGCACGAACGCGCCGACGAGGTGAGCGCCGCGCTCGCCCGCCGCTTCGACGACGCCCCGACCGCGCTCATCGAGACCTACCCGCAAGAGACCTACGTGCCCGACAACCTCGTCGCCATCGCCGGGCTCTCGCTGCTCGATCGCTGCCGGACACAGCCACGTCACGCGGCGACGATCGCCCGCTTCCTCGAGGTGATGCAGCGAGATCGGCTCGACCCACGCACGGGGGTGCTCGTCTTCGCGCCCGGTCAGCTCGGTCGAGGCAGCGGCGCCGCGTGGATGGCGTACTTCCTCACCTTCATCGACGAAGCGCTCGCCCGCTCGCAGTTCGAGGCGGTCTTTCGGGAGTTCGGCGTCGAGCTGCCGCTGGGCGCCTCCGCGATTCGCGAGTGGCCGCGCGGGGTCGATCGGCCCGGAGACGTCGACTCGGGCCCGCTCGTCTTCGGGCTCTCCCCGTCCGCCACCGGCTTCGCGCTCGCCGGGCCGGCCTTCACCGAAGATCGCGCTCGGCTCCGCTCGCTGCTCGTCACCGCGGAAGCGGTCGGCACCTCGGTGGGCGGCTCCGAACGGCGCTACCTCTTCGCGCCGCTGGTGGGTGACGCGATCACCTTGGCGACTCGAACGGCCACCCCATGGCCCCGCGTGTTCCTCAGCGCGCCGGCCGTTCCTCGATGAGGCGCTGCACCTCGACGGGGCTCTTGCCTTCGGCGTCGGCGATGCGCTGCACCGACACCATCGCCACCACGAGCGCGGCCGCCGCCAACCCATACGCGAGTGGCCGTTCCCACCACAGCTTCGGTCGGGGGCCCAGGCCGAGGGTCGTCGCCACCGCCGAGCGCAGCCGCGCCTTCGCCTTCACCGAGGGCCGCTCGGTCGTCTCGCTCGCCAGCTCCACGTCTCGCTTCACCGAGAGGAACTCGCCCAGGCAGTCGCGGCAGCTCACGAGGTGGCGCTCGACCTCCGCGCGCGTGCCAGGCTCCAGCTCACCGAAGTGAAACCCCACCAGCTCTCGTCGAATCGTCTCGCAGCTCATCACGCCACCTCGTCTCGCAGGCGCTTCACCAGCTCGTGCATTCGCGACTTCACCGTGCCCAGCGGCACGCCCAGCACCTCGGCCAGCTCTTCGTACGACAGCCCGCCCGCCCGCAGGTGGTACAGCTCGCTCATCGGCGCGGGGAGCTTGGCCACCGCAGCCTGGAGCGCATCGGCGGTCTGCCGTTTCTCCAGCACCAGCTCCGGGTGACTCGGAGCCTCGGCCGACTCGAGCAAGGTGGAGACGCCCTGGGCGGCGCTGCTCGCCCGCGATCGGCTGCGCACCCGGTTGAGGCAGAGGTTCCGCGCGACCTGAAACAGCCACGCCTTGAAGCTGCGCGCGGTGCGGCCGCTGCTCCGCTCCTCGAGCACCGAGACGAAGGCCTCGTGCAGCACGTCCTCGGCCTCGGCGGCGTCTCCGAGCTGGCGCCGGAGGAACCCGAAGAGCGGGCCCTCGTACCGTTCGTAGAGCGCGTCGAAGGCCCGGAGGTCTCCGCCGAGCAACGCCTGGTACAGCGCCTCGTCCGAACGGGTCAGCACGGGTCAGGCCTTGGCCGCCGCCGTCTTCGCGTGGAGGAACGCCGCCACCGCCGCGACCAACAGCGAGAGGATGAGGAGGATCATCGCGAGCACCAGGTTGTTGAGCGACTCGGCCGTGCCCACCGAGAAGATGACGAGCTGTTGATCGGCCGGCGTCTTGGCGACCGCCTTCATGGTGTTGATGAGGCCCATCGACGTTCCCAGCACTCCGCTCGCGCTGGTGAGCGCCCCCATCACGAAGGTGAGCCACTTGCGCTCGGGGTGCCGAATCGAGAGCACCGCCGACGCCATCAGCACGAAGCCGAAGATCAGCGTCGGGTACATCCCAAACCCACCTTCTTCGAAGAACATGCCCATGTGCGGCCTCCAGTGTCGCGGTTCGAAGGGAAGGAACCGCAGGCGAAAAAAGGTTCGCTCGCCACGAAATCACGAGCGGGCAGGGGGGCTTACCGCTCGGGCTCGTCGGTGATGGCGACGATGACGCTCCGGCCGAACCGCACCGCGAGGGCCGCCGCCAGCATGCCGACCACCAGCCCCGTGGTGTAGAGCTCGAGGGGCCAGCGGCCGAGGGCGACCATCACCCCGACGGTCGCGAGCAGGAACGGAGGGCTCACCAGGAAGCCGCGATGGAGCACCAACCCGAGGGCGGTACAGGTCACCGCGATCGCCAGCAGCTCGGTCGACAACACCGCGTGGTGGGGGAGCTCGAGCACCGCCCCCAGCGTGCGTAGCCCGAACGCGCCGATGGCCATCACCGCCAGCGAGCCGATCGTCGAGCGGTTCATCCAGGTGAGCCGGCGGCGGTCGTGCCAGCCGGTGAGGAGCAGCGTCGTCACGAAGAGGGCGTCGAAGACGACGTTGGCCTTCACCAGGCTCCACCTCCCGGAGAACCAGCCGGGGAACTGCACGCTGGCGGCCACGAAGCCGGCGAGCTCGAGGCAGAGCAGGATCACGAAGACGGTCCGGCGGCGCTGCTCGGTGCGTGGGTCGGCGCTCGCGAGCAGGGCGTCGAGCCGCTCGAGGGCGCGCCGGGTGCTCAGCTCCATCTCGTCGACCGCGCCGCTGATCCGCGCGGGGGCTTGCTTCACCTCGGCGAGGAGCGCCCGCGCGGCATCGGGCCGGCGGTTCTTCAGCTCGTACTCGGCCGCGAAGAGGACCGCGCGCTCGAGCCCTCGCTCGGCGAAGACGTTGTCCTTCCACTCCTCCAGGGCCAGCGCGAAGCCGAAGCGGCACTGGGCGAGCAGCCGGTAGACTTCCCTGCGCGAGGTTCCCTGGGTCGCGGTCTCGAGCTCTCGCACCCGGTTCCAGGTCTGATCGCCGATCGCCATCGAGGCGCGTCGGGAGAGCCACTCCGCGAGCGCGGCCTTGAGCTCGGGCACCGACTGGAAGCGGCGCGCCGGGTCGACGGCCATGGCCCGCGCGCAGATGGCGGCGAGCTCGCGGGGCGCCGTGTTCGTCACCGGCCGGAGCGACCCCGACACGGCCATGGTGAGCGCGTCGGCGATCGTCCGGCCCGTCCACGGGGTGCGGTTGTTGATGAGCTCGTACAGCGTCGCGCCGATGAGGAAGACGTCGGTGCGCTCGTCGACGCGTTGCCCGCGCGCCATCTCTGGTGCGAGGTAGGCCGCGGTGCCGACGAGATGCCCGAGCTTCTGCTCCTTCACCGGCGTCGCGATGCCCCAGTCGGCGAGGAAGATCTCTCCGAAGGCGCCGATGAGCACGTTCTCGGGCTTCACGTCGCGATGCACGACGCCGCGCGAGTGGGCGTAGGCGAGGGTGTCACAGAGGCTGAGGAGGATGCGCACGTTCGACTCGAGCCGATCGCCGCGCACCACGAACTGCTTCCAGAGCGGGTGCTCGGGGTCCTTGAGCAACACGCGCCACGAGATCGCGTCCACCTTGCGCATCACGATCGCCGGCTGGCCGTGCTCGTCGCTGACGAGGGCGTAGACGGGAATGACGCCGGGGTGCTCGACCAGCCCGTTGAGCCGCGCCTCGCCGAGCAACGCGCTCGCCCCCTGCTCGGTGCGCGCGACCTTCACCGCGACCTCTCGGTTGAGCGCGGGCTGTTCGGCGAGCAGCACGGTGCTCATGCCGCCCTCGCCGAGCTGCCCGAGGACGTTGAGCTGCCCGCCGTCCTTCGTCGGGGGCCGCCACTCGAGCACCCGGGCGACGGGCATCGGCTTCTCTCCCGACTGGAAGGTCTTGGCGAAGCCCTGCTCCTCGATGGTGGTGAGCAGATCTTCCTCGGTGCACTCCTTCGAGAGATCGAGCGAGCCGGCGACGATGGGGAGTGAGGCGAACGACATCAGGGCGCGAGGCGGGTGAAGGTGTCGGCGACGTCGGGCCCGTTCCCGGTGGTGTCGGTCCACTCGTAGACGTACCAGGGCGAGCTGAGGCTGGCGCGCATCGGCATCATGACGTTCTGGAAATACCACGCGCCGGCGACGGTGCCCTCGGCGAAGAAGCCTCCGCTGTTGAGCACGACGGCGCCGCTGGGAGCGCGCACGAGCTGGAGCACGAAGACGTCGTGCGTGGGCGAGAGCGTGGCCATCGAGCCCATCGCCGCGACGCCGCCGTCCCGGAGGGTGAGCCGGTACTGGCTCGTCGTGCTGGTGTCGGTGACGTGGGCGAGGGCGTTGCTCTCGAGCCAGTCGATGGAGCGCTGGAAGAACGAGCCACCCGCCACGCAGAGCATCGAGCCGGTGAGGAGCGGCTCGCCGTCGACCGCGAGCACGCCGGAGTCGAGCTGAGGCACGGCGGAGGTCGCGACCAGCGGCATGCAGCTCCCGGAGAGGGCCTGGGTGAGGACGAGCCCGGCGTCGTCGTCACGGCCGTCGAGGAGCGCGGTCGCCTGGGTCACCGCGCAGACGCTCGAGAGCACGCCGTCGCGGCAGGAGGCGGCGCCGCAGAAGCGCTCGCCGAGGCAGGGCGTCGTGCACGCGCCGCAGTGGGCGGGATCACGAGTGGTGTCGACGCAGCGCGAGCCGCAGCAGCTCCAGCCCGGCGTGCAGGTCGCCCCAGTGGTGCACGGCGCGCTGCACTCGCCCGAGCCGCAGCTCCGGGCCGCCTCGCACTCCGAGTCGCTCTGGCAGGTGACGCAGTCGTGGGTCGCGGTGCACAGCCCGCTGCGGCAGTCGGAGGCCCGCTTGCACCCTCGAACGCAGGCGCCGGTGGGCGTGCAGTAGGTGCCGGCGTCACAGGTGTCGTTGCTCGTGCGGCACTGCACACAGAGGTTTCGGGTCTGGTCGCAGACCGGCGTGGCCGAGGCGCAGTGCTGGTCGGTGAGGCAGTCGGCGCAGCCTCCGTCGCCGAGGCACTGGCGAGTGCCGCAGCCGCACCCCGCGTCGACGCTCCCGCCCGCGGAGCCGCCCGACGTTCCACCCGCGGAGCCGCCCGACGTTCCACCCGCGGTGCCGCCCGACGTTCCACCCGCGGTGCCGCCCGACGTTCCACCCGCGCTGCCGCCGGCCTTGCCACCCGCGGTGCCGCCGTCGGGGCCGCCCTCAGGTCCGCAGCTGCCGACGACGATGAGGACGAGCGCAGCGAGAAGTGAACGACGCATGACGACCCCCGAGCCGGAGCAGCGTACTCGTAATCACGAGACTGCCTCCGTCAATCCATCGACTCGTGTTCGGCCCGAGGGTGTTGAGGCCGCTCAATCGCCGGCCGACGGTGCGAGGGCCACCGCTCCGTCGTACGGTGCCCGCGTGGAGCAGTTCCTCACCTGGCTCGAGCCGCAGCCCGCCGCGCACGAGCTCCCCGAGCGCCTCAACAGCCCCTTCGACGTGGGCGAGCCGCACCCGGTCCTCGCGCGCGCGCTCGAGGTGGTGATGGCTCCGCTGCGGGCTGGCGTCATCGCGCCGGGGTTTCCCGTCTCGCTGCTCCACGGCGCCGAGGGCGGGAAGATGTTCGGCGTGTTGGTGGTGCGCGCGCCCGACGGACGAGTGGGGCTCCTCCGCGCGCTCTCCGGGCAGCTCGAGCGCCGCTGGGACGTGCCTGGCTACGTGCCGCCCGGGTTCGATCGAGTGCTGCGGGAGCGCGTCGAGGCTCCAGGTGAGCGCGCGGTGAAGGAGCTGACGGCGAGGGTCGAGGCGCAGAAGGACTCGGAGCCGCGCCGCGCCCTCGAGGCCCAGCTCGCCGAGCTCACCCGCACGCACGACGAGGCCCGCGCGGCGATGAGGCAGCTGCACGAGGGGCGGCGCACGCAGCGGCACGCCGAGCGCACCGGGGCCGTGACGCCCGAGCGCCTGCGAGCCTTGGAGCGCGAGAGCCAGGCTGACGACGTCGAGCTCCGCGAGGCCAAGCGCACCTGGCGGCAGGAGCGGGACGCGCTCGAGGCCGCGCTCGCGAAGGAGACCCGTCGACTCACCGCGCTGGAGCGGCTGCGGCGGGTCGTCTCCCAAGAAGTCTCCTGGCAGATCTACGACAGCTACCTCTTCGAGAACGGCCGCGGCGTGCAGCGGAGCCTGCGGGCCCTCTTCGAGCCGAAGGTGCCCTCGTCGGGGACGGGCGACTGCGCGGCCCCGAAGCTGCTCGTGTTCGCGCGCAAGCACGGGCTCACCCCGCTCGGCATCGCGGAGTTCTGGTGGGGCGCGCCTCCGACGGGGGGCGCGCGGGTGCAGGGCGAGCGCTACCCGGCGTGCAAGGACAAGTGTGGGCCGCTGCTCCCGTTCCTCCTCGAGGGCGTCGACGTCGCGCCCTCACGCCGTCATCGCCCGCACGACTTCGCCTCGCGCGCGCTGCAGGTCCTCCACGCCGACGAGCAGGTGGTGGTGATCGACAAGCCCGAGGGGCTCCTCTCGGTGCCGGGCACCGACGACACCGTCACCGACTCGGTGCTCGCCCGCGCGCGCGAGTCCTATCCACGGGCGACCGGGCCGCTCCTCGTGCATCGGCTCGACCTCGAGACCTCGGGGCTGCTCTGCCTCGCGCTGGACGAGGCGAGCTACGTCGCGCTCCAGGCGCAGTTCACCGAGCGCACGGTGGAGAAGCGATACGTGGCGGTGCTCGACGGCGTGCTCGAGCGCGACGAGGGCGTCATCGAGCTGCCGCTGCGGGTCGACTTGGAGCAGCGCCCCAGACAGGTGGTCGACTTCGAGCACGGCAAGCCGGCGCTGACGCACTTCAGGGTGCTCGAGCGAGCGCACGGGCGGACCCGGGTGGCGTTCTTCCCGAAGACGGGGAGGACGCATCAGCTTCGCGTGCACGCGGCGCATCCACGGGGGCTCGGCCTGGCGATCGTGGGTGATCGCCTCTACGGCCGCGCGGACAAGCGCCTCCTCCTGCACGCGGAGCGGCTGGCCGTGCGTCATCCGGTGACGGGCGCGGCGATCGTGATCGAGTCTCCGGCGCCGTTCTGAGCGCTCGGTGGTCGCACGTACCGACGTTGAGCGGATGTGAGGCACGCGCCGGGAGCTGCGCCACCTGCGTTCCGTTCGGAGTGACGCGCGAGTCCGCGGTGGCTCGCCCACCTCGGCTCGGCGTCGAGGCGCTTTCCGCGCGGGGTGAGGCGCGAGATCGCAGCGTTCCACCCACCTCCGGTCGGCCTCGAGGCGCCGTCCCCGCCGAGGCACCCAGCTCGCCCGCGCCGCCTCCCACGTTTCCCCTCGAGTGGATCGCGTGCTCCGTCGGAGTGCCTCGCCTGCCCGCGCCCCTCCACCCGACTCGCCACCCCTCGAGGGGTCCCTCGCGCGAGCGCCCGGGCACCTCGCCCACTCACGCATGACGCTGGCCCCGCCTCACAGGCATTCGCCCGCTCGCGCCGAGCGGGAGGCCCGTCGCTCCGAGCCAGTGGCCCGCGCGCGCACCCCGTTGCCCCACCACGTCGACCGGTTGCCTCACCGCGCAGACACGGTGGCCCCAGCGCTCACCCGGGTTGCTCCCCATGCGTGGCCTTGCCTGGGCCGCGCGGAGCCTTTCCCTTCTTCTTCGACCCATGGTGCATGAGGCCGCTCAGCAACTTCGAGTACGGCGGAAGAGGAACCGTCGAGTCGAGTGCCTTCGCCCGCCGGATGGCGCTCGTCGCGAACGCCATCTCCCTCAGCACCCGGCCCTCGAGCACGTTGGTGTCGGGCGCGTCGGTGCCGGGCGGGCGTCGCATCACCGCCATCGTGGCGTCCTCGAGGCGCTCCACGAGCGGCTTCACCTCCGCGAGGACCGCCGCCGTCAGGCCCACGTCCTCGCAGAGCAGGCGTCCGTCCTCGGTGGCGCGCAGGTCGGAGGCGAGCGCGGCCACTCCCTGCAGGCTGGCGGTGAGCCGGGCGTTCGAGTCGCGCCGCACCTCGAGCGCCGACAGCCGCTTCAGCGTCACCTCGTCGCCTTCCCCGGCCGAGAGCAGCGCGTCGACGATTCGGCTCAGCAGTCGATCGGCCGCCGTCCGCGCGTCACCCTTCCCGGAGGTGCCGACCTGCGCCTCCTCCTCCTCTCCCTTCTCGACCGCCGAGGCGAGCGCGAGGGTCAGCTCACACAACCAGGCGAGCCGGTGCTTCGCGTACCCGACGACCTCCCGCTTCTGGAAGAGCGCGCCGAGCGAGCCGATGAGCTGGTTCGCCTCGGAGACCACCTTCTTCGCCCTCGTGCGTCGGCCCCACGCGTGGCACTGCAGGTCGGTGAAGACCTTCCGGTAGAGCGCCCGGCGCTTGTCGTCGAGGGCGGGGAGGCTCGCGAGCACGCGCGTCGCCGTCGCAGTGCCGAACACCGTCGTCGTCGGAGGGGGCGTCTTCTTCTTGGCGGCCATGTCGAGGTCATGGCCACCGCGCGCCACCAACGCAAGCGGAGCGAGCATCTCCGCGACGCGCCCCGAAGGCAGGGCACGACTTCGCGCGGGCGCTTGGGCTGATCCATACTCCTCGTCGATGTCGCTCGCCGTCACAGGCCTGTTGCTCTTCACCCTCCAGGCCGCGCCCCAGAAGGTGACGCTCGTCTTCGGTGGTGACGTGATTCCCCATGAGCCGGTGAAGAAGGTGGCCGAGAACCACGCCCGCTTCGCGAAGGACGGCACGCCCCTCAACGCCAACGGCTGGGCCCACGTCTTCGGGCCGCTGACGACGGCGTTCCAGTCGCACGACTTCGCGGTGGTGAACCTCGAGACGCCCATCACCCGCGCGCCGCAACGCGAAGTGAAGGAGATGCTCTTCACCGCGCCCCCCGAGCTCCTCGGAGGCCTCAAGGCCGCCGGCGTCGACGTCGCCACCTTCGCCAACAACCACTGCCTCGACATGCACCCCGACGGCATCGCCGAGACGAGAGATCACCTCGACGAGGCGGGCCTGCTCACCGCTGGCGCGGGTCGCACCGAGGCCGAGGCGTGGGCGCCGCTGTACCTCGAGAAGAACGGCCTCCGCGTCGCCGTCATCGCCGTCAGCCGCTGGCTCAACAAGTTCCACAACAAGGGCGGGCCCGACGACCCGCACGTGCCGGTGGTGCCGTACCTCGAGGAGCCCATCGGCGGCGGTCGCACCTTCGACGAGTTCTTCGCCCACGTGCGAGAGACCGCCACGCACGCCGACGCCGTCATCGTCAGCATCCACTGGGGCGCGGAGTACGTGCACGAGCCGATGAGCTACGACCGGCTGCTCGCGCGCGGCATCCTCGACGCGGGCGCCATCGCCGTCATCGGGCACCACCCGCACGTGCTCCAGCCCGTCGTGCCGGAACGGCTGAGCGACGGCCGCGTCGGCGTGGTGGCCTACTCCCTGGGGAACCTCGTCTCCAATCAGGACTTCAACGTGGCCGACGGCGACAAGCGCGACGGGCTCCTCGTGGGCCTCGAGCTGAGCCGCCCGACGCCCGGCGGCAAGGTGATCATCACCAAGGTGACGCCCATCGGCATCGGCACCGAGAACCGCACCGGGAAGGTGAAGCGCAACGTGCAGCCGGTGTTGCTCGACGACGAGCTCGCGGCCGTCGACGAGCGGCTGGCGACGCTGCGGGAGCGCGGAGGGTCGAAGCCCGAGCGTGCTCGCCTCGTCGAGCGCCGCGAGATCCTCGAGCTGCGCCGCCGCCGGGTCGACGAGATGGTCGGCGCGGTGCCGGGCACGAAGGCGCTCCCGCCTCGCGGCTCGGTGCCCATGGGTGCGATGCCAGTGCGCTGACTGGGTCCATCGCTACCCGCTCGTTCGAACCCACCCCATGACGAGGTGGGGAATGTGGCTTTGGCGTTGGTGATCCTCCAGGCACCATCGATGCACCAGGCCGCCCTCATGGCTCGCCTGAACCAGCTCTTCGAGTACCTCTTCGTGAACGCTGGGAGCGCGCTGGTGTTGGACTCGGGGACGACTGGCGTCTTCCAGCAGCCCGGCGCCGCGCCCTTTCCGGTCTTCCGCTCGCCGCTGTCGAGCGGGCAGATCCTCCTGCTCTTCGCCGACGTCGTTCCCAAGACGCTGTCGACGCAGCTCCTGTCTGGAGTGCCCGTCGAGTTCCAGCACGAGACGGGGCAGGGCGCGGTGCGGGTGCACATGACGTTGACCGGAGACGATCTCCGAGTGACGGCGCAGGCGGTGCGGGCGACGCCGAGCGCGATTCAAGACGCCGAAGCGCGCGAGGTGACCAACCCCCGAGGCGTGGTGGTGCCGCTCACCAGGCCGGTCGCGTCGGGGGCCTCGCTCGGGCCTCCGCCTCCAGACGCAGCCGCGGTGCCGGTCGAGCCCCGGCGGCCCCTCGAAGGGCTGATGGCCGAGATGGAGAGCCGGCGCGCCTCGCACCTCCACGTCGGCACCCAGGGCGCGGCGCTCTTGCGGGTCGATGGCGAGCTGGTGCCGATGCAGGCGATCATCTCGGACGCGGAGCTGCGCAGCGAGCTCGAGAGCCTGGTGCCGCCCGCCCTGCGTGAAGCGGTGAGCCACCAACAGCGCGTCGACTTCTCGACCGTCACCGACCGCAGCGTCTTTCACCTCTCGGTGCAGGCGTCGCGGAGCGGCCTCACCATCGTGGTGCGCCGGCTCCCTCGCGCGGTGCCGTCGGTCAACTCGCTCGGGCTCCCCGCGGAGCTGGTGCAGGCGATGTCGGGGAGCGGCCTGTGGATCCTCTCCGGGCCGCCGGGCCATGGCGTCACCACCAGCCTCGCCGCGGTGATGCAGACGTTGGTGATGCAGCGGGCGGTCTGCGCGCGCACCTTGGAGTCGCCCATCGAGTACGTGCTCTCGTCGGGCATCGGGCCGATGAGCCAGCTCGAGGTGGGCGCCGACGTGGCGTCGTTCGCCGAGGGGCTGCGCGACGCGCTCCGTGACGACGTCGACGTGGTGATGGTGAGCGAGCTCGACGACGCCAAGGTGCTCGCCGAGGCCTTGACCCTCGCCGAGCGGGGGCGGCTGGTGGTCGGGTCGCTCCATGCGCGCAGCGCGTCCCAGGCGGCCGAGAAGCTCGTGCACCTCACCCAGGGAAACCCCACGGCGCGCTGGCAGCTCGGCCAGACGCTCCGCGGCATCTTCGCGCAGGTGCTCGCTCGCAACACCCAGGGCGGGAAGAGCCTGGCCTGGGAGCTCCTGCCCGGTGCTCCGTCCGTTCGTTCGGCCATCGTCGACGGCATGGTGGCCTCGTTCGCGTCGTTGCGGACTCGCTCGCTCGAGCAGAGTCTCTCCGAGCTGGTCTCGGCGGGGGTGCTCGAGCGAGATGAGGCGTTGACCCTGGCCCCCGAGCGCACGGCCCTGGAGGGCATGCTGGCCCGCGCCTCGAGTATCGGTCGCAGCGCTGCGTGACCAGGCTCGGCGGCGATTGAGTCGGGAACCCAGGCTCGGCGCCGATTGAGTCGGGAACCAGGCTCGGCGCCGATTGAGTCGGGAACCCAGGCTCGGCGCCGATTGAGTCGGGAACTCAGGCTCGGCGGAAGCTCAGCCGTTCGAGCGGGCGAGCAGCGTCTCCATCAACAGGCCGCACTGCGCGAGCGCGAGCTGGTAGCGCCTGGCCAGCTTGGGGTGCTGCTCGAGCGCGCCGAGGAGATCGTGCCGGTGCGCGATGGCGCCGAGCACGCTGGCGGCGGCCTCGAGCATCTCCACGTTGCCCAAGGGAAAGGGGGCCCACGGCGGCGGCGCGGCAGGGGCGGAGGGCGTCGGCTGCGGACGTGCGGCGCGGTGTCTCGCAGCGCGGGTCGCCGAGGTGGTGAGGAAGTCGACCGAGACGAGCTCCGAGGTGCACACCGTACCCACCGCGAGGCGCCGCCCAATCCAGTCGAGGGGCGAGACGTCGTAGAGGCTCTGGGTGCCGACCCGCGGGGCCGAGTCCTCGAAGGACTGGAGCACGCCCTCGTCGCCGTCGAGCTTCGTCAGAATGGTGCAGCGGCGGTCGACGCCCGACTCCTGCACTTCCAGCTCGTAGGTGCTGTTCGCCGTGCGAATTCGGTACAGCCGCCACGCTTCGTTGCGCCGAACTGGACCACCCCACACCATCGTCGCTGACACCATCTCGAGGACCCTCGCGTGTTTGCCCAGCCTGGAGTGGCGGGTCGACGAGGGGTGAGCAACCGGCGCGCCGGCCTACTTCGAGCCGACGGTGAACTCGTGGCGGAGCCACTCGGGGTGACTCGGATCATCGAGGGTGTCGATGACGAAGTTCGCGAGGGCGGCGCGCTTCACCCGGTGTGGCGGAGGATCGCTCGGGCTCACCACCGAGACCTCCGAGGCGCCGTCGTCGGTGAGCCGGGTCGCGCGGAAGATCGTGTAGGGCAGGGTGCTCTTGCGAACGACGTCCTCCGCGAGGTTGATGTCCTTGAAGAGGGGCAAGAGGATCACCGGCAGCATCGAGCGCAGCATGCCGGACACCATGCGGCTCTGCGGCAGGCTGTCACCAGCGCCGAGCCGGCTGATCATCACGAAGCGCTTGAGCATCTTCCGGTTCTCGACGAGCGGAACGAGGGTGCGCATGCACTGCTCGAGCACCGGCCGCACCGAACCCAGCGCGGTCACCACGTAGTTGCAGCCCGCGAAGCACTCGCGCAGGCCGTCGCCGGTCTCCGCGTCGCCCTGGAACACGGTGAGCTGCTCGTTCGAGCGCACGATGCGGCCCGGGTCGCGCGCGAGGGCGTGCACCGAGTACCCGCGCTCGAGCGCCCGGTTGATGAGATCGTGACCGAGCGAGGAAGTGGCTCCGAGGATGGCGACTCGCGGCATTCGCCGAGCATAGCGAACGCGGTCGGAGGCTCCAGGCTCAGCCCACCTCGCCCCCCGGTGGGACACACCGTCCCATGGAGGGTGCGCGGGTGGACCGACGCGACGACGACCACGACCTTCCGTTCGCCGCCCAGCCGCGCTTCACGACCCGAGAAGTGGTGGGCGTGAGCTGGCCCGGCTCGTTCGCCTCGTGCTGGATCGGCACCCTCGTCGGCAGTACGCCGCGCTCATGGCCACGCTCCTCAGCCCGCCCTCCACCCCGATCGAGCTCATCGGCAACACCCCGATGTTGAAGGTGACCCGGCTCGACACCGGCCCCTGCACGCTCTTCCTCAAGCTCGAGTCCCACAACCCGGGCGGGAGCATCAAAGATCGCATCGGCCTCTCGATGATCAAGGCCGCCGAAGAAGCCGGGAAGGTGGGCCCGCAGCAGAAGAAGCTCGTCGAGGCGACCGCGGGCAACACCGGCCTCGGCCTCGCGCTCGTCGCCGCGGTGAAGGGCTACGAGCTGACCCTCGTCATCCCCGACAAGATGAGCCAGGAGAAGATCCTCCACTTGAAGGCGATGGGCGCCAAGGTGGTGATGACTCGCTCCGACGTCGGCAAGGGCCACCCGCAGTACTACCAAGACGTCGCGCAGCGGCTCGCGAAGGAGACCGGCGCGTTCTACGTCAACCAGTTCGAGAACCCGGCGAACCCCAAGGCGCACGAAGACTCGACGGGCCCGGAGATCGCCAAGCAGCTCGACGGCGACCTCGACGCGATGGTGGTGGGCGTCGGCTCCGGAGGTACCCTCACCGGCCTCGCGAACGCCTTCAAGCGGCTGGTGCCCAAGTGCGAGATGGTGCTCGCCGACCCCAAGGGCTCGGTGCTCGCGGACTACATCGCGACCGGCAAGCTCGGTGAGGCCGGCAGCTGGGTCGTCGAGGGCATCGGCGAAGACTTCATTCCTTCCATCTGCGACCTCTCGAGCGTGAAGAAGGCCTACACCATCAGCGACACCGAGAGCCTCGAGACCGCCCGCGAGCTGCTCAAGAAGGAAGGCATTCTCGCGGGCTCGTCGTCGGGCACCTTGTTGGCGGCGGCGCTGCGCTACTGCCGCGAGCAGAAGACGCCCAAGCGGGTCTGCACCTTCGTCTGTGACTCCGGCAACAAGTACCTGTCGAAGATGTTCAACGACTTCTGGATGATCGACCAGGGCTTCCTCAAGCGGGAGCAGAAGGGCGATCTGCGCGACGTGATGGGCCGGCGCTACGCGGACAACGCGGTGGTGACGGTGGCGCCCGACGACACCCTGCTGACCGCCCACGCGCGCATGCGCATCTACGACGTCTCGCAGCTGCCAGTGATGGACCAAGGCCGGCTCGCGGGCATCATCGACGAGTCCGACCTGCTCTTCGCCGCGGTCGACGACGAGAAGAAGCTCAAGCTGCCGGTGCGCGACGTGATGGTGACGCGCCTGCGGCTCAAGACCGTGCCGGTGACGACGCCGGTGCACGAGCTGATGCCGCTGCTCGACTCGGGCTTCGTCCCCATCGTGATGGAGGGGGACGCCTTCGTCGGCCTGGTGACGCGCATGGACGTGCTCAACCACTTGCGTCGGCGGCTTCGCTGACAGTGGCGGGGACGGGCCGATCCGCGCTCTGATGAGGGCGTGCCGACGGTTCAGACCAGCCGGTCGTCTCCTGCGCCCGAGACCGTCGCCGTCGAGCGCGTGGGGAGATGCCCCGAATGTCGCGCCTTCACCTACGACGTGAACGGCCTCACCGAAGAGGAGATCCGCCGGCTGGTGCTCGAGACCGAAGGCCGGGTGCTGACGAACCTGGTGTCGCGGCGCGACGGACGGGTGATGAGCGTCGACTGCGGGCACGCTCGGACCTCCTCACGGGGCGCCCGGGTCGCCATCGTCGGCCTCGTCGTGGTGCTCCTCCTCGCGGCGCTCGGCGCCTTCTTCGTCGCCGATCGCAGCGTGCCGCCTCCCGAAGACAGCCGTCCCGAGCTGACCCCTGCCCCGCCGGTCGCCGTGCCCGAGCCCGAGGTGCCCTTCCTGACGCCCGTCGTACACGAGCCCGTCGCCGTCGAGACCCTCGCCTCGCCGCTCGTTCGCGAGACCCTCGAGTGGCCGATCGCACCGGTGGTGATCCAGCCGCACGACCACGCCGATCCGGCCAACCTCGACGTGTACTTCGCGAACGTCAACAGCTTCGGCCGCGGTGAGCAGGTGCCGGTCAACGAGGTGCTCGCGGTGCTCGAAGCGACGAAGCTGCGGTTCCAGCGCTGCTACTTCGACCTGCTCGGCGAGCTGAAGGACTACCGCGGGGCGGTGGAGGTGACGGCGTTCGTGAACTCCAGTGGAGTGAGTTCGTGCACCGTCGACGGGGCGCTCATCGTTCCCTCTTCGAAGGACGGGCGAGCGGCGAACCGCCTCGGGCCCCCGCTCCGACAACAGCTGCCACCGCCGCTCAAGGAATGCGTGAAGCGATCGACCGAGTCGATGCTCCTGAGCGAGTGGGGCTCGCGATCGGTGAGCTTCAAGCTGATCTTCAACGGGTGGAAGTGATGTTCCATCGAGACGGCCCTTCCTTGTGGGAGCTCGCGCAGCAGGCGCTGTCGTCGACCGAGCACGGCTACGACCTGCTCGCGCAGAAGTTCGACGTCACCCCGTTTCGCACCCCCGACGCGCTGCTGGGGCCCTTCTTCGCGCACGTGTTCTCGGCTGGGCCGGTGCCGAGGGCCCTCGACGTCGCCTGTGGAACCGGCGCGCAGCTGGCCCACCTCGCACCGCACGTCACCGGCCGCCTGGTGGGCGTCGACTTCTCGCAGGGCATGCTGGACGAAGCCCGCCGGCGGCTGGGGCCTCGGCCCGAGTTGATGAAGCTCGACGCGCGGCGTCTGCCGTTCTCCAGCGAGTTCGAGCTCGTCACCAGCGCGGGCGCCTTCGGTCATTTCGTCGGCGAGGACGAAGCGCTCCTGCTCGATGGCGTCTCTCGGGCGTTGGTGCCCGGCGGCCGGTTCGTCTTCCTCACCACCCCGATGCCGACCGCCCGCTCGCCCGTGTGGTGGGCTGCTCGTGGCTTCAACGCGGTGATGCACCTGCGCAACGCGTTGGTGCACCCGCCGTTCATCATGTTCTACCTGACCTTCACCTGGCCCGACGTGAAGGTGGCGCTCGAGCGGCATGGGTTCGAGGCGACCGCGCGCGATGGGCTCGTGCCCGGGCCGTTCTCGAAGGTGGTGGCGGTGACGGCGACGAGGCGATGAGCGAGTCGATCGAGGGCCTGGTCGCGCTGGTTCAGACGAGCCCCGAGTCCTCGCTCGAGGCGTGGCGGCAGGTCGATGCCCTCGTCGCCCGAGGACGACGGCACGAGCTCGTTCGGCTCGCCGTGGCGTTGAACGAATGCCCGCGCACCTGGTTGACCGACTCCGTGGGCCGACGCCTGGTGCGACGCCTCGCGCTCACCGCTGGTCTGCTCGAGCCGCTCCTCGACGTGATCGAGCTCGGTGCCGAGCGGTTCGGCCGCACCCACGAGCTCGAGGACATGGTGGCGCAGCGCGGGGACGTGAAGGAGTTCGTCGCCGCGCTGCGCGAGCGCGCTCGTCAGCGGGAGTTCTTCGCCGGTTTGATGCAGAGCCTCGTCTGCACGGGGCTCGATCTGAGCGCGGTGCCCGAGGCGCTCGTCTTTCGCGACGAGCTGGTCGAGCAGGCGCACCCGCTCGCCCTGCTCCCTTTGGCGCCGACTCCGCTCGAGGCCGGGTTGGTGCTCGGCCGGTATTCCGTCGATGCGTGGAGCTCGAGCGGGTGGGGAGCGCCTACTGGCGCGCAAGCCGATCTCCTTCCAGCTGCCGTCGTTGGAACCGAGCTCGCCCCCGAGCCGCTCGACGACGCCGTGCGCTTCTGGGGCCAGCGGGACCTGGGGCGGTTCCGGCTCGAGCGCCGACCGCCGTCCATCGATCTCCGCTCGCTCCCGCTCGAGTGCGTGAGTGACGCCCGAACCAGCCAGGCGCCGACGGGGGCCCCCGAGGTGTTCGCCCGGCTCTTCTCCGCGGCCTCGGGAGGCGGTGCCTACGGTGGTGGGGAAGGCAACGCGCGCGCGCGGCGCTCGGCGTTTCGGTCGGTGAGCGCCTTCTGCCGCGATGACGACGCGCTCGAGGTCGAGGAGGTCGTCGCCGAGGCGGCGCGCTGCAGCTGGTGGCTGTTCTTCAACGGGCGCTTCTTCGCGAACGTCGCGTGGGATCTCGGAGTGGCCTGCCTCCGCAGCGACGGCGTGACGCTCCTCGTGCTCGCGGCGACCGACACCGACTGAAGCGTCAAGTCACTCGACGACGACGAGCTTCGCGCCGTTCTCCACGGTCTGGCCTTCTTGCGCGACGACCTCGATGACGGTGCCGGCCTTGGGAGACTTGAGCTCGTTTTCCATCTTCATCGCCTCGACGACGACGAGCCCCTGCCCTTCCTTCACCGCGTCGCCGGCCTTCACGAAGATCTTCACCACCTTGCCCGGCATCGGCGAGGTGATGGTCTGCCGGCCTTCGACCTCGAAGGTGGCGTTCGCAGCGCGGAGCTGGTGGGTGCGTTCGTCGACGACGTCGAAGCGGCTCACCTGGCCCTTCACCAGCACGCCGGTCTCGTCGCCGCGCTCTTCGAACTCGACAGTGAAGGTGGTCGCGCCGAGGCGCAACGTCATCGCTCCACCCGGCAGCTGCTGCGCTTCCACCTCGAGGCGCTGGCCTTCGACGGTGACCGCGAAGCGCTCGTCGCCCAGCGGCTCGAGATCGAGGGTCGCAGGTGGGCTCTTCGCCTTCAGGAGATCCTTCGCCAGGTAACGGGTCGCGCGAGACATGGCTTAGGCCTTCCTCCAGCTGCCGAGCCGCCGGCCCGAGGTTCTCCAGGCGCTCGTCGCCGCCGCGGCGGCCGTCGTGGTCTGCTTGGCGTTCGCCGAGAGTCGATGGTGCTTCTGCAGCGCCGCGGCGATCATCGCGACCTGGGTGAGCGCTGGCTTCGCCTGCCCGAGCAACGTCTGGTGCTCACGGCCCAAGAAGCCGGTGTCGTAGTCGCCGCGCTGGAACTCGGGGTGCGAGAGAATGCCCTTGAGGTAGGCGATGTTGGTGGTGATGCCCTTCACCACGTACTCGTCGAGCGCGCGGAGGGCGCGTCGAATGGCCTCGGTCCGCGTCGGGGCCCAGACCGAGAGCTTGCTGATCATCGGATCGTAGGTGTTGGGCACGGTGTACCCGGCGTAGACGCCCGAGTCGTCGCGAACGAAGGGCCCGCTCGGGGTGCGCAGCTCGACGATCTTCCCCGGAGACGGCATGAAGTTGGTCGACGGATCCTCCGCGTAGACGCGCACCTCGATGGCGTGCCCGCGCGGGTGAATCGGCTCGAGGAAGGGCAGCACGCCACCTTGCGCGACGTGCAGCTGCCAGGCGACGAGATCGACGCCAGTCACCCACTCGGTCACCGGGTGCTCGACCTGGAGCCGGGTGTTCATCTCGAGGAAGTAGAAGTTGCGCTTGGCGTCGACGAGGAACTCGACCGTGCCCGCGCCGACGTAGCCGACCGCCTTGGCCGCCTTCACCGCCACCTCGCCCATCGCCGCGCGCATCTGCGGAGTGAGGATCGGTGAGGGCGTCTCTTCGACGACCTTCTGGTTGCGCCGCTGCGCGCTGCACTCGCGCTCGTTCAGGTGAATGCAGTTGCCGTGGGTGTCGGCGAACACCTGGATCTCGACGTGGTGCGGCTGGTCGAGGAACTTCTCCAGGTAGACGGAGTCGTTGCCGAACGCGCTCATCGCCTCGCTCCGCGCGGTGCGCCAGGCGGAGTCGAGGTCGTCTTCGCGGTCGACCCGCCGCATGCCCTTGCCGCCGCCGCCCGAGGCCTTGAGCATCACCGGGTAGCCGATCTTCTTCGCGTAGGCGCGCGCGTCGTCGGCCGAGGCGAACGGCTCGGTGGTGCCGGGGACGACGGGCACGCCGGCCTTCGTCATGTTGACGCGGGCGCGGGTCTTCTCGCCCATCGCGTCCATCGCGCTCGCCGGTGGGCCGACGAAGGTGATGCCCGCCTTCTCGCAGGCGCGCACGAACGAGGCGTTCTCGGAGAGGAAGCCGTAGCCGGGATGAATGGCGTCGGCGCCCGACTGCTTGGCGGCGGCGATGATGTTCTCGGCCACCAGGTAGCTCTGGCGCGACGGCGGCGGCCCGACGCAGTACGCCTCGTCGGCGAAGCGGGCGTGGAGCGCGGTGCGATCGGCCTCGGAGTACACCGCGACCGTCTGGAGCCCGAGTTCCTTGCAGGTGCGCATCACCCGGATGGCGATCTCTCCGCGGTTGGCGATCAGCACTTTCTTGAAGCGAGGCATGGCCGGCAGCATCTAGCAGGGCCGCTCGAACTGAACGACACTTCTGCGCATGAAGAACGCCTTCCTCGTCGCTGCCGTCATCGCGCTCCCAGTCGTCGCCGAGCCGCTGATCGTCCAGGGGCGGAAGAAGACCGATCTGGTGAAGTTCCCACTCGGTGAAGTGTCCTTCGCGGACGAGGTGGTCGCGACCAAGCCGGGCGAGAAGCTCAAGGGCAAGAAGGGCGCGGCGCCGGAGTTCCCCGCCGAACACGCGCTCGGCAAGCCCGACAAGAAGGACGTCACCCTCGGCTGTGGCGGGAGCGTCACCTTGCGCTTCAACGACAACGTGGTGGTCGATCTCCTTGGGCCCGATCTCTACGTCTTCGAAGAAGGCCCCGACGTCGAGCCGACCGACATCGCGCTCTCGGTCGACGGCGAGCACTTCGTGGAGATCGGCCGCATCGAGGGCGGCACCCGCGAGGTCGAGCTGGCGGGCAAGGTGCCCGAAGACGAGTTCTTCCACTTCATTCGTCTCACCGACTCGAACGCCAAGAAGTGCGGAGGGCAGTACCCGGGCGCGGACCTCGACGCGGTCGGCGCGATGGGCTCGGCCTATCGGCTCGAGCTCTCGACCGAGGTGCTCTTCGACACTGCCAAGTCGGAGCTCAAGCCGGAGGGCAAGGCGGCGTTGCGCGAGGTGGTGAGCAAGGTGACTGCGGCCGGCAAGGCGAAGCTCCGCGTGCTGGGCCACACCGATTCCCAAGGCTCGTCGGCGGCGAACGCGAAGCTCTCGGAGGCGCGCGCGCAGGCGGTGGTGAGCTACCTCGGCACCCTCGAGGGCCTCGCGGGCGTGGCCGTCGACGGCAAGGGCTACGGCGAAGCGCGGCCGGTCGCGACGAACGACACGCCAGAGGGGCGGCAGAAGAACCGGCGGGTCGACGTGCTCGTGCTGCCCCTCGCGCAGTGACGACCCACGCGCCTCACGGCAGGTAGACCCAGGTGTCGGTGCCGTCGTGGAGCATCACCTTCTGCCGGGTCGAGTCGTAGAGCATCGGCCCGAAGGGAGGCATGACGCGCGGCTGGCGCTGGGTGAAGGTCGCGCCGTCGAACTCCCAGGTCTGCGGCTGGTAGGTCGAGTCTGCGAAGTGGAAGACGGTGAGCGAGCGCGAGACGTCGAAGGCGGCGTCGATGCGCAGCCAGTCAGGTCGCCAGGTCGTCGCGAACATCTGCCCGGTCCACGTCGAGCCGTCGAAGAAGGAACGTTGGGTCGTGCTCGACGAGCTGGGAGCGATCGCGGCGAGCTTCGACGCCGACGCATCGAAGAGCATCACCCCATTCGGCTGCGCGCCCGGTTGATCCTGCTGCCAGCCGGTGCCGTCGAAGCTCCATCGCCCGAGGGTCGGGTGCACGTAGAGGCTCCGATGAAGCGGCGGGACGAAGACGAGCCTCGCTTCGGCCGCACCGGCGGGAGGTCGCACGCTGCTCGTCACTTCGTGCCAGCTCGTCCCGTCCCACTCCCAGGTGTCGTCGTAGTCGACCCCCATGAGGCCGCCGGGCTGGTTCAGCTTGTTGCTGCCTCCGAACAGCACGACCCGGTTTCGATCGCGATCGAAGACGAGGCCCGCCTGGTACCGGCCGACCGGGTGTGGTGACGGCAGATGGAGGCTCCAGCGGGTGCCATCCCATTCCCAGAGTTCGCCCTCGAACTGATGTGCGCGGCCGAACAGTTGGCCGCCGAAGAGCACCACCACGCCGCGGTTCGAGTCGAAGGCGACGGACGCGCCAGGCCGATACGACGGCTTGAACGACGTCCACTCGGCGCCAGTCCAGGCGAACAGCTCGAGGCTCGAGAGCACCGTCAGCCGGTGCTGCGCAGCATCCCACACCAGGTTCGGGTCGAGCAGGATCGTGCCAGGCAACCGCAGCGCGGTGCGCTCGGACCAATCGAGCCCGTCCCATTCCCATACCTCGCCCGAGTAGCTGCTCGGACTCGTGGAGCCGAAGCCCATCACGACGCGCTGGCGATCACCGTCGTAGGCGAGACCGAAGCGCGCTCGAGGGCCTGGGGTCGTCGCCGCGTGCCGCTCGGTCCAGCTGGTGCCGTCCCACTCCCAGAGATCGGACTGCACGGTGCCGTCGTAACCGCCCACGAGCACGATTCGTGCGCGGCGTTCGTCGAAGACCATCGAGTGTCCGTCGCGAGCCGACGGCCCAGGCACCTGCCGTTGCGTCCAGCGAGCACCGTCCCACTCCCACGTGTCGCTCTCGTACCCGTTCGAGGTGGTGCCGCCGAAGAGCACCGTCTTTCGATGAACGACGTCATACGCCATGCCGCTCGACTGTCGGCGAGGAGGGCTGGTGCCAACCGGGCGAGCGAGCCAGGTGACGCCGTCCCACTCCCACGTTTCCGAAGAGCGGCCAGCGTCGGGCAGTTGGCCCCCGAAGAGCACCGCGCGTCGACGGAACGAGTCGAAGGCGAGCGTGGCGAACGAGAGGGGCGGCGGCGATTGTGCCGGGAAGCGCTGCGTCCACTGTTGCCCGTCGAACTCCCAGGTGTCCGAGAACATCGGCGTGCCGTTGCGGCCTCCGAAGGCGAGGAGCTTCTTTCGCGCCGAGTCCCACACCACGGCTCGGCCGTTTCGCGCCGGCATCGCGAGCGAGACCCAGGTGTTCTCGCAGCGCCCGGTGTCGGGCCGTTGTCGCGTCACGCAGGCGCCCGCGACGCAGATCTGCACGTCGCGCTGGGTGCAGACGTCGGGTCCACACAGCGTTCCATCGACCGCGTCTTCTTCGCCGCAGCCGGTGAGCGCGTCGCAGGTCGCCGCCCGACACGGATTCGTCGGTGAGGGGCAGGCGAGGGGGCCGTGGGTGCATCCCGTGGGACCGCAGGCGTCGAGGGTGCACGCATCGCCATCGGAGCAGTCGCGCGCCTGGCCGACGCAGCTCCCCGCGCGGCACCGGCCGTTGGAGACGCAGGCGTCGGAGCAGCTCGTCTCGTCGGGCGTGAGGGTGCTTCGGCAGCTCGCCTGCGCGACGTCGAAGCTCGCCTCGTGACAGAGCTCAGCCACGCACTGCGGCACCTCGAGCCCGGTGCCGTGAAGCGAGACCTCGAGGCCCTGGCTCGTGAGCCGGCCGGTGAAGGGCCCTGGAGCGGTCGGTGCGAACTCGACCGTCAGCTCGAGCGACTCTCCACCGCCGACGGTGAACTCGAGCCGATCGATCGAGAAGGGCTCGGCGATCAGCCACGCGACCTGCCCTGGCTGCTGCCCGCGGTTGCTGACGGTGAGCGCTCGCCGGGCCGGGTGGCCGACATAGGTGTGGGGGAACTCGAGCTCGGCCGGTTCGACGTGCAGCTCGGCTGGGGTGAGCTGGGTGACCCGCGACGAGCACCCGCGACACGAGGCGAGCGCCATCACCACCATCGTCAGCCAGCGCCGTCGCGTCACGGAGGAAGTGTGGCAGCGCTCACGGGGGAACGCGCGGTGTTTCGAGCACGAGCTCGCCGAGCTGGGTCGTCTTGCGAGCCTCGACCTCGACGATGGCCTCGTACCGCTCGGGTGAGTCGTGGAGGTTCAGCACCAGCACGTGCCGCCCCGGAGACACGGGCAGTCGAACCGTCGGGCCCTGAACCTCGGGGCGCCGCGATCGATCGAGGTAGACGATCGGCACCGGCACGGGCCCGAGCGATGTCTTCGCGACGAACTCGATCGCCCCCGGCTCGCCGGCCTCGAGCCCCACCTCGACGACGCCACCCGACGGCGGCGGCACCACGATCTCGCAGGCCCCCTGGGGGTACTGGAGGCAGACGATGGTGCGGGTGAGGGGAACGGCCGCGACGAAGGCCTCCGGCGTGGTCGGGTACTCGTCCCGCCCGAACGCCTTCGAGCGAACGACGAAGTGGTAGCGGTCGGTCAGCGGCGCGCCACCGGTGGGAGGCGCCGGCCCTCTCGAGACGACGTGCAGCTGCATGCTCGGCACCGCGAGGGCGACGACTCGGTGGTCCTCCGCTTCGCCGATCGTCGTGACGGCCCCCCAGCCATCCTTGCCGGCGGCGATCTGCACCTCGCCGATCCGCTTCCCGCACGACGCCACGCCCGACTCGTTCGCCACGACGAAGTCCTGATCGCAGGTGACCCACGCGCTCGCCGCGGGCCCTCCATCGGGCAGAAGGGCGGTGACGCGCACCGTGCGCGTCTTCTCGAACCGCTCGATCCGATCGTTGACGGCTTGTGACAGCTCACTCGTCGCAGACGGGCCGAGGCGCACCTGGTAGCGCTGCTCGGCGTCGGTCGGCTCCCCTTCGACGTGGAGCACGAAGGTGCCTCCCTCGAACGGGGTGGTGGTGCCGCAGTTCAGGGCTGGTGACGGTGCCGGGCGAATGGAGATGTGGCGATCTCCCGCGGCGAGTTCGAAGTCGGTCGACTCGTTCCCCATGCCGACGTCGGAGATCCAGATGACGGTGGGCTCCGTCCACTTGCGCCCCCAGCCGTCTCGCAGCTCGAAGCGCACCTTGCCTGGGCGAATCGTCGTCTGCCGGAAGTGCCTGACGAGCAGGCCGGCGCCTCCGAGTGCGCTGAGCGCGACGATGATCAGCACCTTGCGCACGGAGCGAGTCTACACCGCGCAGGGGAGCCGGACCCTCGTTCACCAGGCAGGGGTTCAGTCGCAGGTCACCATCGCGCACGCGCCCCAGACCCCGAGCCGGCTCGTCCGTGCCTGGGACTCGGCGTCTTCGAACTCGGTCTTCCGGTCCTTCCCGCCAGGCGAGATGAAGAGGAAGCAGGCGTAGCCTTGATCGATGAGGGTGCGGTTGAGCTCGACCCCGTCGACCTTCACGTAGGCCAGCAGACGGCCGTAGCGATCCTTGCAGCTGGCTTCGTCATAGGTGAGCTGAACCGACTTGCCCGTCACCTTCGAGGCAGTGAACTGGGCCGCATCTTGGCCGTAGCAGTCCATCTTGCCACCAGTCGTCTCGGGCGTGTCGACGAGCAGCATGCGCACCCGCTGCCCGTCCGAGAGCTCGAGGGTGTCTCCGTCGATGGCGCGCGTCACCGTCGCCGTCGTGGGCCCGCACGCGCTCGTCGGAGGAGGCGTGCCGCAGCCAGCGAGGCAAAGGCCGAGGGCCGCCCACCACCGCATCAGGGAACGCCACCGTCGCAGAGTGGGTTGGCCAGCGTGGGAGAGCCCCGATCGCCGCCGCCATCGGGGAGGAACTTGTTCGGCGCCAGACACCACGCCGAGGGCATGTCGTTGATGGCCGGAGTGATGGTCGCGGTCGTGGTGAGCAGCTCTCCCGGCAGCTGCCAGGCCGTGCCCGTCGTCGAGGGCGAGAAGAGGGTGTCGTCGATGCCGGCGTCACCGCGGAAGAGGCGCAGCCGCTCGTTGGAGCCGACGAGCCCCACGGTGCCGTAGGTGGCGATCGGCGCCGGCAGGCCGCCGTTGACGAAGGTGTCGGAGCTGCGCGCGAGAATGCCGAAGGTGTTGGCGGCGATGCGCAGGCAGTTGCCGGAGCTGATGGTGGTGCGCGAACCGCCGGAGTTGGAGAGCGAGAGCCCGTTCACGTCGACGTCGGTGGTGGCGTAGACCTCGAACCACTCGCCCACCGTGTCGGTGACCGAGGGGCTGGCCATCACCTCGGTGATGACGAGATCGCCCGGCTCGGCGGCGACGATGGGCCGTGCGGTGCCGTTGTCGAGGCAGGTGCCGGTCATCGCCTCCGGCGCGCATTGGGGGTTCGCTCCGCCCGGCGTGCCCGTGCTGCCGGGAGAGAACTCGTTGCCGAGCGGGGTGTCACACCAGTTGGCCTCGACCGCCACCCGCGCCGCCGAGGGAGTCATCGGGCCTCCGAGCTGGCGGCTCCGGCCCGCGCGTGCAGTGCGAACCCACGGGTACTCGGTGATCACGTTCATTCCACAGCGCAGGCCGACCGCGCCCGAGGAGTTGTTGAAGGCGCCGAGATCGGCCGAGTACGCATACCGGATCCACGCCGGGTTGGGCGGTGCTCGCACGTCACCGACCGCGACGTAGCCGCCGGCCGGCACCATGACCGACTGGTTCACCTGGTGGGTGCGCGGCGCGGTCGCGCCCTGCCGATAGAAGAGGAGCAGCCCGTTGAGATCGATGGGCGCCGCCGTCGTGTTGAAGATCTCGAACCACTCGAGGCCGGTGTCGGTGCCGCTCGGGTCGATCATCACCTCGGTCACCAGCAGATCGCCGGCGTTGATCGCGGTGCAGTCGACGCCGCTGTCCGTCGGTTGGACGACGCCAGAGTCGGCCGCGCAATCGGCGTTCGGCGCTCCAGGCGTGCCGAAGTCGCCTCCGCCGTCGGGCCAGGCGCGCGAGGCCTTGCAGAAGTTGGTGGGCAGATCGTTGACGTCGGTGCGCAGCATGTCGGGCATCGCGAGCAGGTCGGGCCGCACCTGCCACGACACCCCGTTGTCGGACGCGAAGAAGACGGCCTCGTCGACGCCCGCGTCACCACGGAAGAGGCGGAGCCGCTCGTTCGACGCCGCGAGGCTGATGGTGAAGTTCGCCACCGGGCGGGGAAGGCCTCCGTTCACGAAGGAGTCGCTCGAGCGCGAGAGCAGGTTGTAGGTCTGCGCACCCACCGAGAGGCAATCGCCGCTGGCCGGGAAGGTCGAGCGGCTCGTGCTGGTGCCGATGGAGAGCCCGTTCAGATCGACGTCGGTGGTGGCGTAGACCTCGAACCACTCGCCGAGCGTGTCGGAGACCGCGCGCGGGCTCGCCATCACCTCGGTGATGATCAAGTCGCCTTCCTCCGCGGCGATGATCGGCCGGGGCATGCCGTTCTGGAGGCAGGTGCCCACCATCGACTCCGGCGCGCACTGCGGGTTCGGGCCGCCGGGCGTGCCGAAGTTCTTCGGCGCGTACTCGGTGGCCGGCGGCGTGTCGCACCAGTTCACCTCGTTGGAGACGCGCGTCGCGTCGGGCTCGGCGATGCCGTTGAGCATGCGGGAGCGGCCGGAGCGGGCGGCGCGGGTGTAGGTGTACTCGCTGATGGTGGTGGTCGAGCACTTGAGGGTGAAGGTGCCCGAGGTCTGGCTGAAGCTCCCGAGATCGTCGCCGTAGGTGTACGCGATCCACGCGGGGTTCGGCCCGGAGCGAACGTCACCGAGCGCGACGTGGCCGCGCGCCGGCACTTGGAACGAGGCGCGAATCGTGTGCGACTTGGCCGCGGAGGAGCCCTGCCGGTAGCTGAGCGTGTAGCCGCGGAGATCGATCGGCGTGCCGAGGGTGTTGAAGATCTCCACCCACTCACCGCCGGTGTCGGTGCCATCAGGGTCGAGCATCAGCTCGCTGATCACGAGATCGCCTGCGACCCGCCCTTTGCACGGGTCCATCATCATCTCGACCGGTGGGGTGCAGGCGAGGGCGAAGAGGGCGGCGGCGGCCAGCAACGTCGTCTTGGAGCGGATCACGTCAGTCTTCCTCTGGAGTGTTTCGATCGGCCGGCTTCTCATCGTCCTGCAGGAGCTTCTCGAGCTGTTTCGACGGCGCCACCACTTGGCCAGGCAAGTTCACCACGACCTGGAGGCGCTCCCAGCCCTTCTCGTTGCGGTACTTCTGCACTGCGCCGCGCACCTGCACGTACTCGCCCTTCTTGAACTGCACGCCGGTGCTGAGGAGCACGTCGCGATCGAAGAAGACGACGTCGAACTCGTTGGTGCGGTTGCGGGCGAGCTTCACGACCGAGGGGCCGTCGCCGTCGCTGAAGCGCACGTCGGAGACGGAGCCCAAGATGGTGACCTCCTGGCCCACCTTGCCCTCGAGCTTGAGCATCGCGTCCCAGCGGGTGAGGGCGATGTAGTTGTCGGGGTCGTTGACGGCTTCCTTCTCGAAGCGGGTGATCACCTTCTCGCGTTCGCCCCACCAGGCGAGGCGCTCGGGGTAGTCGGGGTAGTGCATCGCGCCTGGCTTCCAGATGCCCCGCTGCGCTTCGCGGGCTTCCTTCTCGGCCTCGACGAACTCCTTGTGGAAGCGGCGGCTGCGGCCGTACTTCACGAAGTAGGGCGAGAAGCCGGCGCGCACGCACTCGACGTTGTAGTTGACCCAGACGCCGTTGCGCTGGACGAACACGTAGGCGAGGTAGCGGTTGTAGAAGTCTCGAATCTCGCCGGGGTGATCGCGCTCGAGCTTCACCACCCGCGCGTCTTCGAAGAACGCCTGCGCGAAGTGCTTGGCGTCCTCGCCGACGGGCGTGGCGAACTTGACCGGTCTCGACGAGCTGCCGCGCATCTTCTTCTTGTACTCTTCCCAGCCGGCCGAGAACGCTGCTCGTTCCGAGTCTTTCTTGAACGTCTCCTCGGTGTCGAGCCCCAGCAGGCGCAATGACGCAGGGAGTCCACGGACCTTGATGGTGTCGCCGTCGAGCACCGCCGAGGGCCCGTCGAAGGGGAAGTCACCCAGGTCGAGGCTGACCGTCTCGAGCCGCTTGAGCGTCGCGCGCGCTTCGTCCTGGGTGTACCGCTTGCCTTGTTCGGTGGTCGCGCAGCCCTCGGCGAGGAGGAGCGCGATGAGCCACGAGAGGAGCCGGTTGGATCGCATCGGTCAGAAGCTGGTGCGGAGATCGAGCATGAAGCGGTGCTCAGGAGAAGGAGTTCGGGCCAGGGTCGAGGCGCGTCGATCGAGCCACAGGTAGAGATCGTACCTCGCCGCGAGCCGGGTGCCCTTGAAGGGCAAGTAGGCGGCCTCGAGGTAGGTCCACACCGAGTCTTCGTAGGTGGTGGGGCTGTCGATGCCCTCCGAGCGGAGCCGGCTGCGCAGCCGCAGCGCGAGCCAATCGACCGGCTGCGATCGGGCCTCGAACCACACCTGCACGTCGACACGGAACTTGTCGTTGTAGGCGCTCGAGAGATCGTCGCGCCAGGTGACCGACGCCTGCTCGCTGAACGAGAGCAGCTTGGCGAGCGGCCGAACGTCGATGCGCTGGGCGATCTTGTAGTTGTCGCAGGTGAAGAAGGTCACCTCGCCGTCGAAGTCGTTGGTGGTGTTGCCGGGATCGAGCGGAATGTTGCCGATGTCGAGGCTGGTGCAGACGCCGCGCTGGTTCACCGCGAGGTTCCGGTCGGAGACGCGGGCCCAGACGGCGGGCTTGAAGGCCTTCCACCCGGTGAAGTCGACGCGCGCGAGCAGCAGCATGTTCGCCGTGCCCGCGCGGCCGTGCTTTCCGTCGAAGGGCAGCACCCAGAAGTCCAGGTTGGTGCGGAACTGCCAGTCACGGGAGAACTTGCCGAAGTAGCGCAGCCGCCCGCCGAGCTCGTTGCGTGCGCGCTGGCCGGCGTCTTCGTCTGGGCCCGAGAACGGCCGGGCGTAGGGGTTCAGGAAGTGGTTGTCGTAGTAGCGGAAGACGAGCTCGAACTCGTGCCCCTTCGGTGAGTAGGTCGTTCGCTGCAGCGCCGCGAACCCGCCGCCCTTGTTGTTGAGCGCGTGGTCGAAGCTGCGCGCCAGCTCGAGGTGGAAGTTGAAGTCGGAGAGGATCGCCTGGGCGTCGACGCCGAGCGCTCCGTACGCGCCGCCGTTCGGGTAGCGCGCGGTGTCCTGGAAGTCGGGCTGCACCACGCTCCCGGGCGGCACGGTGTTGAAGAAGGTCGTCGCTCCGTACCCGGTCACTCCGAAGCGCAGCTGGTGGGCGGGCTTGAAGTCGACGTGGCCGCCGCCAGCGAGCTCGTCGAAGAAGGTGGGGAGCGTCGAGAACCGCACCCGCCAGCCATCGGGCACGTTCGCGCCGGTGAGGGTGATCGTCGGCGCCGAGCAGTCGTTGCTCGAGTCCGATGGATCGGTGCAGCGCGACCTGTCGAAGAGGTCGTACTGGTAGATGCTCCGCGACTGGTACGAGAGGAAGCCGTAGAGCGAGAGCGTGCGCGCGTCGCCGAGGCTCAGGTTCTCGATGCTGCCGGCGACGCCGCGGAAGACGTCGCGGGTCGAGTAGTCGGCGGTCACGTGCTTGCCGGAGTCGGTGCACTCCGGCGGCGGGGTCACCCCCATCTCGACGGTGGTGCGGCAGAGCGTCGCGAGATCGAGCGAACGGCGGAAGTCGTCGACGAGGTAGATGCCCTTGGGCGTGGTCCGTCGGGTGTTGTCGAGGGTGAGCCGTTCCGCGAAGCCCAGGGTGAAGGTGCCCACCACCACGCGCCGCTCGGCGTTGAGCCACTGAAAGAAGAACCGGTTCGGATCGACGCGGTAGCGGAAGCCCGGGCTGGTGAGCGCTTGAATCGCCGGGTCGTACTTCGGCGTGACCGGGTCTTGCCGGCTGCCGAAGAGCATCGCTCCGGCGGACAGCCCCAGTGGCCCCTTGAGGCGCGCCCCGAGGACGAAGGGCGGCGCCAGCGGATCCTCGGCGGTGTACTGGGAGAGCGCGCGCACCTTGCCGCTGACCGGGAGCTTGGGCTTCGCAGGGTCGAGGCGGATGTAGGGCGCGATGCTGATCAGCTGCTCCCCGGTGATGGCTTCTGCCCCGACGAGCTCGGCTGGATCTTCGATGCGGCCCTTCTGGCTCCGGTAGAGGAGGATCTTGTCGACGTCGGCGTAGGTGAGCCCCGGCAGGTCGTAGAGCGTGTCGCGCGACGCCTCGTTGAGATCGACGCCCTCGCGCATCAGCTCGAGCAGGGTGTCGGCGGTGTCTTGCGAGATGTCGCCTCGCTGCACCATGTCGAAGATGTCTTCTTCGTCGTCTGCGTCGACCACCGCCTCGTAGATCGCGCCCAGCGCCGAGGCCGAGCAGAGGCAGAGGAGGGCGATGACCGGGCGCATCCGAACGACCCACCCTAGCCCGATTCAGCTGCGTTCCACCCTGGTTCTGGGGTCGAGTTCAGTGACACCCGATCGACGGCGTTCGACGGGCCGAGGGTTGGAAGGGCGCTTCACCACGGCCTTCTTCGACGTTCCTCCGCGGCGACGCGAGGCGCGCGGCCAGGCTCAGTCGACCGAGACGAGCCGGACCTTCTTGTAGATGCGGCGATCGAGCGGCAGCCGGGCGTCGATGAAGCCCAGCGCCTCGTCGAACTCGAAGGTGAAGGTGGGGATCGGCGGCGTGATGCTCACCACGAGCTCGAAGGCCCAGGTGCTCACCAGCTGCTTCTTCCCTTCGAGCGCCTCGAGTGGCGGTGGTGGCAACTTCTCCGCGGCAGCGCGCACGTCGGCGAGCGCCTCTCGATCGACGGAGGAGTCGTTCGACGGCGAGAGCAGCTCGACCTTGAGCAGCTTGCCCTCCGGGTTCTGGGTGACGCGAATCGTGGCCCGCCTCGTCGTCTTGAACTGCTCGCGCATCTGCCGGGCGACCTCCTTGCGCGCCTCGAGATCGACGCCGCCGATGCCTTGAATGTTGTTGGTGACGGTCGCAGTGCGGCGCGAGGCGCTGTCGTTGCTCACCGGGGCATCGATGGGCGCGCCGGTGGCTCCGAACTGCGCGGCCTTGTCGAGCCAGATCTCGTTGAAGACCTTCGTGTTCTGCACGAACTGCTCGCCGTAGCCCGCGAGGCCGCCCCTCGAGGTGAGCGCGCGATCGGCGTCCCAGCTCTTGGTGAGCGCCTTGCCGAGCTGCGCGTAGTACGGGTGCACCAGGCCGCGATCGACCTTCCCCTTGCCGAGCGTGTCGCGGGTGAGATCGGCCACGAGGTCCTTCGAGATCTCCGGCGCGTGCAGACCGCTCTCGCTCACCTCTGGTTCGAACAGGCCCGCGTCGAGCGCGAGGGCGAAGCTGCCGAGGGGCACCAGCGAGGGCCGGTCGATCGCCGGCGCCTTCGGCACCTCGGCGGTGGGCGCGTCGTTCGTCGGTCGATCGCTCGCCAGCGGCTCGCTCACGGCTTCGGCGGGCTTGGTCACCTTGCCGCGCGGTTCGAGCTTCGACGGCTTGATCGGAGGCGGCTCGGGTTCCTTCACCGGCGGAGGCGGCACTCGCCGCACGTCACGCACGTCGAGCTCGACCAACGTCATCGTCGGCTTGGTCGGCCGGGGCACGAACGGGTCGGGGCGAACCACGGCAAGGCCGAGCGCGGCGGCGTGCACGCCCACGCTCACCAGCAGCGTCCAGAAGCCCACCTGTGAGTCTCGCTCCACGGCAGTGAATCGACTGTATCTCACGGCCTCGGCCGCTCGACTTCACGCCCTCACCGCTCAGGCGGCGTTCTTCTTGAGCCCGTCGAGGATGAGGGTCGCCAGCGCCTCCGGCACCTCGAGCGGGTTGCCGATGTCCTGGTCCTGGAGCACCGCCAGCAGCAGCTGCTCGGCCGCGCCCACCACCGTCAGCGCGCTCACCGGCACCGGAATGGGCTTCAAGATGCCGTGGCCCTGCGCCTGGGCGGTGAGATCGATGGCGAACTTCTGAATGGTGCGCGCGAGCTCGACGATCGGCACCCGTGGGCCGTTCGCCGGAGCGCGGCACTCCTGCAGGTAGAGCCGGCACTCGCCAGGGTGTTGCATGAGCTCACCGGCCACGACCGCGCCGATCTTCCGGTAGGCGGCGAACTGGGCGTCTCGAGTCGAGGCGGTGCGCAAGTCGATGCTGCACTGCTCGAGGGCTCCGGCCATCGCCGCTCGGGTCGGCTCCATGATGTCGGCCACCAGCTCGTTCTGCGTCTCGAAGTAGCGATAGAAGCCGCCCTTCGCCATCCCCGCGCGCTTCATGATGTCGTCGACGCTCACCGCGTCGATGCCCCGCTCGAGGAAGAGGTTGAGCGCCGCGTCCTTGATCGCCGCGGCCTTCTCCTTGCGGTTGGTGTCCCGCACCCCGCCGGGTGGACCGGGCCGCTTGAGCTCGAGGTCGGGGGCGCGCTTCTTCTTTCGCGCAGTGGTCTTCGGGTTGCGTGACCGGGTGGTCATGATTCCTCTCCGAAGCGGCGAGTGTAGCGTGGGCCGCGGTGCGCCGAGCGAAGATTCGGTGACCGGCTGGTTGCGATGTGGTGACCAATCGGTCATGATTGGTCGCGGCCGAAATCGCCGTCAGGAGGTCGTGATGCTGGGCATTCCACTTGGGCTCGCGCTGTCGAACATGGGTGAGTGGGTGATTCACAAACGAATGCTGCACGGGCTCGGGAAGAACAAGCAGAGCTTCTGGGCGTTCCACTGGCACGAGCACCACCGCGAGGCGCGCACCCACGACATGGTCGATCAGCAGTACGTGCGCAGCCTCTTCAGCTGGTCACCGCAAGGGAAGGAGGCGGTCTCGCTCGCCCTCGGGGCGGTGGTGATGGCGCCCGCGTTTCCGGTCGCGCCCTTCTTCATCGGCACGCTGTGGTACCGCATGTGGCGCTACTACGTGATCCACAAGCGCTCGCACCTCGACAGCGAGTGGGCGAGGCAGCACCTGCCCTGGCACGTCGATCACCACCTCGGGAAGGACCAGAACGCGAACTGGTGCGTGACCCACCCCTGGTTCGATCACGTGATGGGGACTCGAAAGGTCTACGAGTACGGCGCGCGCGGTGCGGTGCGCGAGGTGCCGGCGGCGTCGCAAGGGAAGTCGCTCCTCGCGCGGGCATGGGAAGGGCTCAAGGAAGGCTGGAGCGCGCGCCGGCCCAAGCGACCGAGCTCGCCGCCCACGCTGCGCGCCGTCGCCTGATCACTTCTTCTTCTTGAGCTCCTGCGCGCGGTCGTTTCGCTCGAGCCGCTTGAGCGGGTCGTCGTGCCCGACGAAGTTGGCGGCGCGGGCGGCGACCTCGACGGCCTTCTTGTGGAGCCGAGAGGCATCGTACTGGTACTCCGGCGCGTGCGACTTGCCGAACGCCTCGAGGAAGCTGCGCGCCAGGTCCTTGTCGTCGTCGTTCGCGTGCGGCTCGAGGACCGCGACGGTGGCGCCGTGCCCGTTCGCCGCCGCCTTGAGCATGGCCGTCTCTTGTTCGTCGTCGCGCCAGTCGGGTTCGGCGCCCGCGTGGAGGAGCAGCTTCACCACCTCGGTGAGCCCTCGCCGCGCGGCTTCGATCAGCGGCGTCGTTCGACCGGGCCCCAGCTGGTTGACGTCTTTCGTCTGCGCGAGGGCGCCCTTGATGGCTGACACGTCCTGCGACTCGATGGCCTCGAAGAGCGACATGGTCGAGCGAGGGTAGTCGGGTCGGCCGCCGATTTCCTGTTGAGTGATTTCCCGTCGGGGCTACCGTCCGCCGCCCACCCACAGGGAGGAACACGATGGCCAAGAAGTTCGAGTACAAGACGCTGGTCGCCCACTTCGGACACGACGACTCGCCCAAGAAGCTCGAGAAGGACCTCGACGCACTGGGCGCGAAGGGTTGGGAGCTGGTCGGCATGTCGCGCGACGAGAGCCCCGAAGACGATCACGAGGAAGAGGTGATTCTCTTCGTCTTCAAGCGCTCGAAGTGAGCGTGCGGTGGGGCTGGAACGTCACCGCCGGGTTTCGGCCCCCCAGGTGACTTTCAGTCCCGAGTTGTGCCACACGAGGCGCCGATGCGAGCCATCGGCGTTCTCGTGGTGCTGTCAGTGACCGGCTGTACCTGCGCCGGCCCTCGTATTCAGGTCGTGAGCGAAGAAGACGCCGGCCTGCCTCCCGAGTGCGTGCCCGCGCTCGAGCTCTGCAACGGCAAGGACGACGACTGCGACGAGCTCGTCGACGAAGACCAACCCACCCTCGACTGCGGCATCGGTGCCTGCAAGCGCTCGGTCGCCTCGTGCCTCGAGGGCGCGCCGCAGAGCTGCGTGCCGGGCACTCCGACCGCCGAGACCTGCAACGGCGTCGACGACGACTGCAATGGGGCGACCGACGAGAACCTCATGCCTGCGTCGTGCGGGGTGGGGGAGTGTGGCGTGGTGATGTCGACCTGCGTGAACGGGCGCGCCCAGGCCTGCATGCCGGGAACGCCGATCACCGAGCTCTGCAACGGCAAGGACGATGACTGCGACGGCACCGTCGACGAAGGGTTGCTCACCAACACCTCGGGCGATCTCCGCATCACCAACGATCCAGCCTCGAGCGACTTCGTCTACCTCGGCTCCTCGCCCACCGGCTTCGCGCTCGTCTGGCAAGACACTCGCGATGGCGCCTCGATGAAGGGCGACGTCTACTTCGCGCCGCTCGACAAGCAGGGCCGGCGCCAAGGCGGCGACGTGCGCATCACCTCCACCCCGGGCACGACGACCCACCCCGCGATGACCTTCGGCGCCAATCGGTGGGGGCTCGTCTACGCCGACGACTCGGTCGACAACTTGGAGCTCTACTTCCGCGCCATCGCCCCCTCTGGCCAACCGCTCGGCGTGCCGGTGCGGCTGACCACCGCGCCGGGATCCTCGGACTGGCCCGACGTGGTCTGGACCGGCACCGAGTACGCGATGGTGTGGGAAGACTCGCGCGCCGGACCGACCAACGGCGATCTCTACTTCATGCGCTTCGACGCCTCGGGAACGCGGCTCGGCAACGAAGTGCAGCTCACCACCGACGCGACCCGCCAGGCGTACCCGATCCTCAAGTGGAGCGGGCAGGGCTACGGCGTCGCCTGGACCGACTGGCGTGACGGCAATCGGGAGATCTACTTCCGCCGGCTGGGGCCCAACGGTCAGCTGATGGGCGCCGAGCTGCGCCTCACCAACAACAGCGCCGATTCGGCGTGGACCGACCTCGCCTGGAACCCCGATCGCAAGGAGTGGGCGCTCGCCTGGCAGGACAGCCGCGATGGCAACGCCGAGGTGTACTTCCAGCGGCTCGACGAACAGGGCCAGCGCGTGGGCGGCGAGGTGCGGCTCACCACCGCCAACGGCTTCTCCGGTTACCCGAGCATCGACTGGAACGGGTTCGAGTATGGCATCTCGTGGCAGGACGAGCGGGTCGCGGCGGGCAAGCCTTCCATCTTCTTCATGCAGGTGACGGCGCTCGGAGTGAAGAACGGCAACGATCTTCGGCTCTCGACCGGGAGCGGCTCGTCGACCTTCACCACCGCGCTCTGGAACGGGAGCACCTTCGCCTTCGCCTGGCGCGACGATCGCGATGCTCCCGCGAACAACACCGAGCTCTACTTCGCCTACGTCGGGTGTCCCTGAGCCTCAGCGTCGGGCCACCAGCGCCGAGACGACCGCGTCGAAGGCTCGCGCGCGGGCAGCCGGTCGTCGCACGAAGGGCACGGGCCCCAGGAAGCGCACCTTGGGAAAGCGGCGCTCGAGGGCCGGGCGGTTGAACGGCACCGAGGGATCCGACGTGGTCCCTTGAACGAGCACCACGGCGGCGACCGGCAGCTTCCGGGCCGCGAGCGCTTCGAGCGTGAGGCTGGTGTGGTTCAAGGTGCCGAGCCCGGCGCGCGCGACGAGGACGACCGGCAGCGCCATCGCCTCGATCGCGTCGACGACCTCCAGCCTGCCGTCGAGCGGAACGAAGAGGCCTCCCGCGCCCTCGACCACCACGGCGCGTCGCCCGAAGGCCTCGAAGGCCCGCATCACCTTCGAGAACGGCGCGCGGCGCTCCTCGGCGTGCGCGGCGATGCCCGGAGCGAGCGGCGCCTCGAAGCGAAAGAGGTTGATGCGCTCGAGCGGCTGGTGCCCTCCGGCGGCGTGCTGGAGCCGGAGCGCGTCGGCTGGCACTCCGCGCGCGGCGACCCCCGTCTCGTAGGGCTTGAAGGCGAAGGGTCGTCTCCCGGCTCGGGCCAGCGCTCGAAGCAGGGCCGCGCTCACCTCCGTCTTGCCCACGCCGGTGTCGGTGCCGGTGACGAAGAAGCGCACGCCCATGTGGGCGCTTCTCCACCACTCGCTCGCGAGTGTCGTGTCCTTTCGCCTCGGGCTCCCGGCGCGGCTGGAATTCGTGCGCCCGTCTGGCTACACAGGCGAGGTCCTCCCAAGGCCGGGGAGGCCAGGCTCACCGCCGTTCGAGTCGACCCCAGGAGTCGCCATGTCCCGCCCCCCGCTGCTCGTCGCGCTGCTCGCCCCCAGTGTCGTGCTCGCGTCGGTCGTGCTCTCGATGTCGATTGAAGAGATGACGACCCGCGTGCCGTTGGTCGTTCACGGCACCGTCCACCGCGTCGACACCCAGTTCTCCGAGAACCGCGCGAAGATCTGGACCTACTCCGAGATCGTGGTGCGCGAGACGCTCAAGGGCCGCACGCGGACGACGGTGCTGGTGAAGCAGCCGGGCGGCGTCATCGGCAACGTCGGCGAGAAGGTGGCCGGCGTCGCGTCCTTCGCGCCGGGTGAAGAAGTGGTGCTCTTCCTCGAGCCGTCGCCCGACGAGGTCGACTGCTTCGTGCCGATGGCGCTCAGCGCGGCCAAGGTGTCGCTCGTCAACCGAGGCGGCAAGCAGGTGGCGCTGCGCAACCTGTCGGGGCTCGCCTTCGTGAGGCCCGGGCAGAAGGGCGTGGTGGGGCCGGTCGAGGAGCTCGAGAACCTGGGCTTCGCCGACGCGTTCCTCGGCCGGGTTCGTCAGGCCGTGAAGGGAGGTGCGCGATGAAGCGCTCACTCCTCGTGGTCCTCTCGCTGGCGGCGTCGGTCGCGCTCGCGACGCCGGGTGGGCACTCCTGGCCGCTCAACGGCTGCACCACCTCGTGCACCTCGCCCACCACCGGGCAGACCACCGGCAACGCACAGTGCGTGACGAGCCGCTGCCTGCCCGAGGTGCGCTTCGCCGCCTCGATGAACAACACCGGAGGCATGACGCTCGCCGGGTCGCAGGCGATTCCGTACGCGACCGCGCTCGTCAACATGCAGTCGGGCTTCAACCGGTGGACGCCGGCCCAGGTGACGAGCTGCAGCACCTCGATCGCCTTCGCCTTTCAGAGCACCTTCAGCACGCCGACCGGCACCGCGGCGATCAGCGGCGGCGACGGCAACAACAACGTCATCTACCTGAGCGGGAGCAACTGGCGGTACGGCTCGGGCACGCTCGGGCTCACCGGCACGCGCTTCTTCACCGCGGGCGAGATCACCGACGCCGACATGGAGCTCAACGGCAACACGGCCTGGGCGACCGACGGGCGCAGCTCGGCGATCGATCAAGAGAGCGTCGTCGTTCACGAGGCGGGGCACTTCATCGGGTTCGATCACACCACCTCCGGCAACGCGGTGATGAACCCGTCGGTCGCGAACGGCGTCATCAAGCGCGCGCTCCTGGCGCCCGACCTGAGCGACGTGTGCACCGTCTACCCGGGCATGACGGGAGGCCAGGGCTCGAGCTGCACCTCGAGCACCACCTGCACCGGCGGGCGCGTCTGCGAAGGGCCGACCGGTTCGACCTCGAAGATCTGCACGCAGGACTGCACCACCGTGGGCCAGACCTGTCCGGCTGGGTATTCCTGCCAGGCCTCGACGAACGGCTTCGCCTGTCTGCCGCAGATGGGCTCGAGCGATCTCTGCCGGTTCTGTGCGAGCGGCTCCGATTGTTCGACTGGCACCTGCCTCACCGACGGCTCCGGCCACAACTGGTGTTCGGCGTCGTGCGATCCCGCGGTGGCGAACTCGTGCGGTGCTGGCTTCAACTGCGCGACGACGATGAGCGGCAGCTCGTTCTGTCAGCCGGCGACGGCCTGCACCATGCAGTGCACCACCGCGACCGTCGCGACCGATTGCGCGCCTGGCTACACCTGCACCAACGGCACCTGCGACCCGACGGGCAACGTGGGCGATCGGTGTGACGTCTCCGGCGTCTGCGATGCGTGCGGACTCTGCGTCACCGATCAGACCGACCCCAACATCGCGTTCTGCCGCGCGTGCTGCAACGGCCTGGCGGACTGCGCGGGGTGCACGGCGACGACCTGCGCGAGCGGCACCTGCCAGCCGCTCCAGTCGACCGAACAGGTGTGCCTCCCGTCGAGCGGTGGCGGCGTCGCGCTCTGCATGGCGTGCAGCGCGACCAACCCGTGCCAGTCGGGCCTCATCTGCGCGGCCGGGCTGTGTCGCTCGCAGTGCAACCCGGCGAGCCCCGGCGCCTGTCCGGCCTGCGTCGGGCTCACTTCGGGTGGCGGCGTGTGCGCCTGCGGGACGAGCGAGATCTCCGACGAAGGCCAGCCGTGCACGACGACGGTTCCCATTCGGCTCTGCCGCACGGGCACGCGCTGCGTCGGCGGAACGTGCCGGACGCCTTGCACCCCGACGGCCACCGTCCCCTGCAGCGGCGGCTTCACCTGCACGAACTTCGGCGGAACGAACAACTTCTGCATTCCCGGCGGGGCCGGTGGCGGAAGCGCGGGCACGGGTGGCGGAACGTCGGGCACGGGCGGTGGAACGTCGGGCACGGGCGGTGGAACGTCGGGCACCGGCGGTGGAACGTCGGGCACCGGCGGCGGAACGTCGGGCACCGGCGGCGGAACGTCAGGACCTGGTGGTGGGGCCTCGGGCACCGGCGGTGGCACCTCGGGCGTCGGCGGCGGAGCGTCAGGAACTGGCGGAGGCGCCTCGGGGAGTGGCGGCGGCTCGTCGGGAACCGGCGGCAGCGGAGCGGGCCCCGTCGGCCTCACCTGCGGAGCATCGAACTGCAGCGGGTGTTGCAACAACGGGGTCTGCGTCTCCTTCCCCTCTGCCGAGCGCTGCGGCGCCTCCGGCTCGGAGTGCCGCGCGTGCACGGCGAGTCAGACCTGCAGCGCTGCAGGCGCCTGCGTCGCCAAGCCACCAGCGAGCTGCATCTCGTGCTCGGCCGCCGGGTGGTCGCCCTTCGTTCTCGGAGTCCTCGCCTTCTTGGCTCGCCGCCGAGCGCGCTGAGGCCTTCGTCTGCGCGAGGGCCCTCCAGCGCCATCGCGCTCGAACGGCTCCTCACCGGCCGCCGCCGACCGCTGGGTCCCCGCACCAGCGCGCCCGCGCCCAAGTGTCTGAAATTGAGAGGTGACTCCAAAATTCTTGCGAGCCGGCCGGGGTGATATTATTTTGGGGTCAACTCCAAGAATTGACCGCCATGCCGACGCTCGACGACCTGCCCCTTCGCCCCCGCAAGTTCGCGCTCACCAAGGTGGGGTTGCTCAACGCGGCGATCGAGCGGCTCGACGACTGCAGCCTCGAGGAGCTGCAAGTGCGCGAGCTCTGCCGGGCGGTCGACATCAGCGAGGCGTCGTTCTTCAACTACTTCCCGAAGAAGACCGATCTCCTCGTCTACTTCGTCCAGCTCTGGACGCTCGACGTCGCCTGGCACGCGTTGCTCTCCGAGCCTCGGCCCAGCAGCTCGCGCGAGGCCCTCGAGCGCATCTTCGAGTTCTCGGGGAAGCAGGCCGCCGAGCACCCGGGCGTCATGGCCGAGGTGCTCGCGGCGCAGGCGCGGCTCACCGAGCCCCCAGCGCAGGGAGAGCTCACCCTCGCAGAACGGCTCGCGGCGTTCCCTGACAGACCAGGCATCGAGACCCTCGAAGCCAGAGGCCTCGACTCGCTCTTCCCCGAGCTGCTCGCGCAGGCGGTGAAGCGCGGCGAGCTACCGAAGAAGACCGACGTGCGGGCTGCCTTCCTCGGGTTGACCGCCATCTTCTTCGGAGTACCGACCGTGCTTCGGCGCATCGACCCACGGGCGGTCGCTGGGGCCTATCGCGAGCAGCTGGCGATCTACTGGGCGGGGCTGACGGCCGCCCCCACGTTTCCCAGAAGGGCGAGGTGAGTGATGAACGGCGACTCGACGGCGGCGGTGGTGGCTCCTTCGGCAGCGCAGACGCCCTGGCTCGAGCGCGTACCGAGCTGGGCGTTGGCGACGGCGGGGCTGGTCGGCTTGCTCCTCACCGGCGCGCGTTGGAACGTGCCCGCGCTCGCGTGGGTGAGCCCGGTGCCGCTCCTGCTCCTCGCGCGACGGCTCGACTCGACGAGACGCTGGCTCGGGTTCGCCGGGTTCCTCTCGGTGGCGCTCACGCTCCAGGTGGCGAAGATCGTGACCGAGCCGGTGCCGGCTCCGATGGCGCTGATGTTCTCGCTCCCTGCGGCCGCGAGCCTCGTGCTCATCTTCGCGCTGACCGAGTGGGTGCGGCGGCGAGCAGGAGAACACGCCGGCGTGGCAGTGCTCGCGACGGCCTCGGCGCTGGGCGATCTCGCCGGCTATCGCTTCACCGAGCTGGGCGGGTGGATGACGGCCGCCACGACCCAGGCGAGCTCGGTGCTGGTGATGCAGCTCGCCTCCGTCGTCGGGCTGTGGGGCATCGGCTTGCTGATGGCGTGGGTGGCGGCGGTCGTGGCGAGCCTCGCGGCCGAGGGCGTTCGCGGAGCCATGGGCCTCCACGCGCTCGCGCTGGGCGTCACGCTCCTCGCCGCGTTGGGGTGGGCGACGACGAGGCTCGAGCAGGCGCAGGGAGGAACGCTCACGGTGGCGGCGGTCACCACCGACGTCGGCGTGGGCGCTCGAGGTCTCCCGACGGACGCGGAGCTCGCGCGGAACGTCGACGAGCTCTTCGCTCGAAGTGAGGAGGCGGCGACTCGGGGCGCGAAGCTCATCGCCTGGCCAGAGGCCGCCACCGTGGTTCGGCCCGACGGCGAGGCGGCCCTCGTCGAGCGCGCTCGCGCCTTCTCGACTCGCCGAGGGGTCGATCTCGCGCTGGCCTACGCGGTGCTCGTCAGCGAAGGCCCGCTCCTCCTCGACAACAAGGTGTCCTTCGTCACCTCCGAGGGCGCCATCGCGCAGACCTACCGAAAGCACCACCCGGTGCCTGGCGAGCCCTCGATGAAGGGCGAAGAGCCCCTCGAGCTCGTCGAGCGGCCGTACGGCAAGGTGGGGCTGGCGATCTGCTACGACTACGACTTCCCAGCGCTCGCGCGCCGTCACGCCGAGCTGGGCGCCCAGGTGGTGCTGGTGCCGTCGAGCGACTGGCCCGGCATCGACCCGATTCACACCGAGCTCGCCCGCGCGCGCGCCATCGAAGGAGGCTTCTCGGTGGTGCGGCCCGTGCGCTGGGCCACCTCTGCCGCGTTCGACGGACTTGGCCGGGTGCGTGGCCTGCTCCCCGGGCGCGAGCTCGACAAGGTGATGGTGGCGACGGTGCCGCTCGAGCAGCTCTCGACCGTCTACACGCGGGTGGGCGACGCGCCAGCGCTGGTGTTGGTCGCGCCGTTGCTCGGTGCGGTGGGGCTCGCCGTCATGCGGCGGCGGCGCCTCACAGCAAGGCGATGAGCGCGACGCCCAAGGCCACCACGCCAGCGCTCGCCGCCGCCCAGAGATCGAGGCGCAGCGGCCCTTCCCACGCGACCTCGCTCTGGGTCGAGACGACCACCTCGTCTTCGTCGTCCTCGAGGCTCCACTGGATGCGCGGCGCGGTCTTCTTCGAGGCCTTCGGTTGCGGCGCGGGGGTCAGCCGGGCGAGGGGCACGGCGACGGTCGCGATGGGCGCGACCACGACCGGGGCGGCGGTGACGACGACGGGCGGGCGATGGGTGGAGACCCAGGTGGCGACCGCGGAGAGGTCGAGCTCGAGCCCGTTGTCGTCGCAGAGCGTGCGGAGCGAGCCGTCGACCTGCGCGAGCCGGTAGGGCCGCTGCATCGGGTCCGCGTCCAACATGGTGAGCACCATCGCGTCGATCGCGTCGTCGATGGTGGGGTTGAACCGGCTCGGCGGCGGGAGGTGCCCACCCGAGCGCTTGAGGGCCTCGGCGTGCGAGAGGCCTCCGAAGAGCTGATAGAAGACCCCGCCCAGGCTGTAGAGGTCGGAGAGCAAGTCGGCGTCGCCGCCAGCGAGCTCGGGCGCACCTCCGGGACCTCCCGAGGGCTTGATCAGCACCTGGCCCAGACCGTCGACGGAGATCGAGCTCGCATCGAACGCGCCCATCGCCTGGCCGCCGGCGTGGTGCGCCTCGAGCGCTCCGAGGAGCGCGTGGGCGAGCTGGAGGGCGGCGTCGAGCGGCATTCGGCCCTCGACGAGGAGCGCTTCCAGACTGTGACGGGCAACCACCGGGAGGGCCGTGCGAGCGTTCATGGAGCGCGCTTCGAGCAAGGGCTCGGCCAGGAAACGATTTCGAGGGGTTTGGTTCGCCGGCCGGACGATCTGCCACCTGGCGAGGAGGTGATCACTGGGCGCGGGCGCTCCGCTGCCACCTCCAGTTCACAGCAAGACTCTTCTCATTTCTGTAAAGCAGCCCGAGCCTTCTCGAGCAGGCGACGGAGGGGCGCTTCGTCGGCGCGCGCGAGGGCGTCTTCCCACGACAGCCACTGCGCCCCGTGGGACTCCAGCGGATCGTGCGCGAGCGCCGCTGGGTTCGACGCCACCACGAGATACCGCACGTCGAGGTGGCGGTGCTCCGGCTCGTCCCTCCGCGCGGGAATCACGTGCACGTCGACGTCGAGCGGCCGAGGAGCGGAGTCGTGCAAGGCAACCTCGAGGCCGGTCTCTTCGCGTGCCTCTCTCAACGCGGTGTTCGCCATCGACCCACCATCGGCGGCGTCCGCGTGGCCGCCTGGCTGGAGCCAGCGCCCGAGCTTCGCGTGCAGCACGAGCAGCACCTGCGCTCCGTCGGGGGTGACGACGACCGCGCTCCCGGTGAAGTGCGCCGGCCACTGGGTGCGGGAGAACGGCGCGGCGAGGCTGCCGGCGAACTCGCGCATCGTCTCGAGGTCGACCCGTTCCTTCTCGTCGGTGCCGAGGTGACGGGCGAGTGACGCCGCGAGGGTCAGGTCCATCGCGGTCGCTCGCGATCGAGCCGCACGGAGCAGGGGGCCATGCCGTTCGGATATCACGGCCCCTGCGGCGACCGTGGAGTATGGTGCCTCGCCATGGCGCGAGTGCTGGTCATCGACGACAACGACACCATGCGCGAAGGAATGGCCGTCACCTTGAAGAAGGCCGGCCACGAGGTGTTCGCCTTCCGCAACGGGCTCGAGGGTGTCGCCGGCTTCCAGGCCAAGGGCGCCGAGGTGGTGGTGACCGACCTCAAGATGGAGGCGATGGACGGCATCGAGGTCGTCAAGCAGGTGAAGGGGCACGACTCGTCGGTGGTGGTGCTGGTGGTGACGGCCTTCGGCACCATCGAGACGGCCGTCGAGGCGATGCGGCATGGGGCGTACGACTTCATCCAGAAGCCGTTTCCGCCCGATCTGTTGCGGGCGAAGGTCGACGCCGCACTCGAGCTCTCCCGCACCCGTCAGCGCGTCACCCGGCTCGAGGCGGTGACCGAAGCGCTCTCGAGCGATCTCGCGGCGCGGTCGGGCATGCAGCTGCTCGGTGACTCGGAGCCGATGCAGAAGCTCAACGTCGCCATCAAGCGCGCGGCCCCGACCGACGCGACCGTCATCATCCACGGCGAGTCCGGCACCGGGAAGGAGCTGGTCGCGCGCATGCTGCACGAGCTGTCTGCGCGAAAGGCCAAGCCCTTCGTCACCACCCACTGCGCTGCGCTGGCCGAGACGCTCCTCGAGAGCGAGCTCTTCGGCCACGAGCGTGGGAGCTTCACCGGCGCGGTCAAGCGCAAGCTGGGGCGCTTCGAGCTCGCCGACGGAGGCACGCTCTTCCTCGACGAGATCGGCGAGATCAACGCCTCGGTGCAGACCAAGCTCCTGCGGGTGTTGCAGGAGCGCGAGATTCAGCGCGTGGGCGGTGAAGAGACGGTGAAGGTCGACGTCCGAGTGGTGTGCGCGACGCACCGCGATCTCAAGGCCGAGGTGGCTGCTGGCCGCTTCCGCGAAGACCTTTACTACCGGCTCCACGTCGTGCCCCTCACGGTGCCGCCCTTGCGCGAGCGCCCCGAAGACATCCAGCTCCTCGCCCGGCACTTCATCGCCAAGCACGGGCCGCGCATCAACCCGCGGGTGAAGGCGCTCTCGAACGACGCGCTCGCCGCGCTCTCCCGGTATGCCTGGCCGGGCAACGTGCGGGAGCTCGAGAACGCGATCGAGCAGGCGCTCGTCTTCGCCGAAGGCACCCAGCTCGAAGAGGGCGAGCTGCCAGCGTTCTTGCAGAGCTCGTCGGCGCGCATCGCCCAGACGCCAGGAGGTCTGCCGATTCCTCACGGCGATCGGCCGCTCCCCGACATTCTCGAAGAGCTCGAGCGGCAGCTCATTCACCGCGCCTACGAGAAGGCCAAGGGCGTGAAGACCGAGACCGCGCGGCTCCTCGGCATCAAGACGAGCGCGCTCTATTACAAGCTGGAGAAGTACGGCTTCATTCAGAAGGGTGAGACGCCCGAGGAGTGACACCCGCCGCATGCGCCCCATCGTCCTGTCGCTGTTGATCGTCGCTTCCGTCGCGCTCGCGCGGCCCAAGTCCACCTTGATCGAGCTCCGATCGCTGCCGAGCTCCGTGAAGGGCCTCGCCACCATCGTCGAGAAGGAGAAGCCGAGCGACTTCCGCAAGCAGGCGCTGTGGACGATGGAGACCAAGCTGCGGGAGAAGGGCGAGGAGCTCACCGATTCCGACGCGGTCGACGCGATCGTCGACGAGACGTTGAGGCGGATCTTCGACGACATGGCGCTGCCCACCGAGAACTGGAAGTGGGAAGGCGACGACGCGCCGCGCGGAGACGTGCTGATCCGTGACCCGGTGCTGCTGTTGCCGGGCCGCACCTCCACCGGCTTCTCCAAGCAGTACAAGGTTCGCCCGATGGGGAAGCGCATCGACGGCGGCTTCCGCAACACCGACTGCACCGTGAAGGTGACGGTGGCGAAGAGCCCGGCCGACTGGTTCACCCACGTCGACAGCAAGGGCTGGGGCATCGCGCTCGACCCGCTCCGCAGCTCCGACGGCATCGTGCGCATCGTGCTGCGCTTCGTCTCGAAGGCGGGCACCGAGCCGGCGTCGGCGCGCCACGAACGCCCCATCTGGGTCGGCTTCTTCCGTCAGGAGGCCACTGGCGGCCCGTGGGTTCCGGTCCATTTCGAGCCGAGCGCGGCGAAGCTCCAGAAGGATCAGGAGACGACGCTGATGCCGGTCGACCCGAAAGAGAAGGTGACCGACGCGATGAAGCAGCACGTGCTCGCGATTCGGCTCGGCGATCTCGCCCTCATCAACCCCAACCGCTCGACGCTCCATCAGAACGAGGCGAAGTGGACCTCGCTCGACGGGCTCTCGGGCTCGGTGATCGAGGCGAAGAACGTGGGGTGGATCGACCCGCTGCGCACCTCCAGTGATCCGCTCGTGCGCGCCGCCGTGGTGCTCAAGCTCGCTGCCCTCGGCCAGCAAGTCGCGCTGGCCGAGCTCCTCGACGTCCTCACGACGGTGAAGCACGCAAGGGTGCAGGGCGAGGCGCTGCTGATCATCAACAAGCGGCTCGACGCGAGCAACGAGGCCCTCCCAGACGAGGACAAGGCCGCGCTCGTCAAGCTGGCGGGAGACGGCGACCTCAAGGTGCTCGGCTCGCTCGCCCGTCACAAGGCCGGGTCGACGCTGCGGTACTTCACGAAGAGCGACAAGGGGTGGGACCCGGTCATTCCCAAGAAATGATCGCGACCTTCAGCTGGCTCCCGTTCGCCTCGCTCAGCCCTCGACAGGTGCACGACGCCTTGCAGCTGCGGCAACGGGTCTTCGTCGTCGAGCAGAAGTGCGCCTACCTCGACGCCGACGGCCTCGATCCAACGTGTTGGCACGGGCTGGGCACGCTCCCCGATGGGACGTTGGTCGCGACCGCCCGGCTCGTTCCGCCCGGCCTGGCCTACCCTGAGCCCGCGATCGGCCGGGTCGTCTCGAGCCCCGACTTCCGTCGCCATGGCTTCGGTCGGCAGCTGATGATCGAGGCCATCACCGAGCTTCGGCGGCTCTACCCGGGCCAACCCACCCGCATCGGCGCGCAGCGGTACCTCGAGCGCTTCTACGGAGAGCTCGGCTTCGTCGCCTTCGGCGAGCCGTATCTCGAAGACGGCATTCCCCACGTCTTCATGCTTCGCGAGTGGTGACGCTCAGAAGGTGAACGCGGCACCCACGCCGAGGCCAGCGGCGACGATGCCCGAGGCGATCGCCAACCCGGTGAGCGTGTTCGTCGTCGCGAGCAGCTCGTTCGCCTGGGTGGTGGTGTAGTTCGAGAGCTTCAAGTCGCCCGAGGTCGTCTGATCGTTCACCAGCCGCCCGTAGGTCACCCCCGAGCCGACCCCGAAGCCGAGCGCAGCGGCGACGGCGACTCCTGCGCCAACGAGGAGGACGATCGGCAGGGTCTTCGAGGCCGTCGGCGGCGCGGTGACGACGGTGGGAGGTGGCGAAGCGACGGCCTCGGGCGTGGGCGTCGGGTTCACCACCGTCGCCACCGGCACGTCGGTCGGTCGAAGCACGTTCGCCAGTCGCGTCGCCAGCCGCGCCGCGGGGGCGGAGATGTCGGCGTTGGTCTCGTCGAGCCAGTCTTCGCGGCCGACGCTCACCCCCTTCTTCACGTCGAGGAGCTCGACGACCCACGCCCGATCCTTGCCGAGCTTCGAGACCGACACGGTGACGAGCCAGGGCAGGTTGGCCTTCGCGGCGAGGCCCACCAGGCAGGCCGACTTCCCGGCGCAGGTCGAGGGCTCGGCCGCTCCCGCCGTCTTGAGCTGCTTGCTCGTCTCTTCGGTCTGCCACGCCGGCACGCCCGCGCGGGTGAGCTCGGCATCGAGGGTGTTGAGCGCCTTCTTGAGCTCTTCGTTGCCCAGGCCCTGCCGGTTCAGCAGCAGCACTCCCGACGGGTCGAGGGTCAACGAGAGCGCCACCAGCGTCGCCAGCACCATGGACCGTGACTGTAGCGCGCGCCGCCTCGATCGTCAGCGGAGCTTCAGCTGCTTCTGCACCTCGTCCAGCTTGCTCGAGACCGCGAACGCGTCGTCGCTCGACTTCGCGGCCTTCACTTCCTTCTCGTACTTGTTGAGGAAGAGCTCGATGGACGGATTGCCGGCAGCTTGCGCCGCGCTGCGGAGCTTGTCGATTCGGCCCAGCAGCTCGTCGCGGGTGGGCGGCTTCTTCGCAGCGACCGGCTTGGCGATCGTTCGCTCCCGATCTCGGGGCTTGAGCTCGGGGTGAGCATCGGCGGGCGGCTGCGCCTGTGCGACGTCGGGCTCGTTGGTGCCCGCGTCGGCGGCGATCGGGGCGAGCGGCACGACGGCTGGCGGCTGGTTCGGCGAGCGCTCGGGGTCGACGGGCTTGGGCGTCACGACCGTGATGTCGGGCCCAGGCGTCGAGGTCGTCGGGTCCTTGCCGCCGGCGAACACCACCACCAACCCGATGGCGATCACCAAGAGGAGCGCGCCGCCCACGACGAAGGGCACCTTCGAGGAGCGCGCCGCGGGCTCGACGGCGGGAGTGCCACCTCGAAGCGTCTCCACCGCCGAGCCTCGCCGCACCTCGGGCGCGGGCCGCATCGGATCGGTCTTGAGCTCGGCCGCGCTCGCGACGCGATCGAGGGACGCCTTGGTGTCCGCGGTGCCCAGCTCGTCCGGTGCATTCGATTCGAGCCCGACGAGGGTCTGACCCGTCTGACCCGTCGCGACTGGTGGCGTGTCGGGGGGGCTGGGCCGGAGCGCTTCGTCGGAGACCACCACGTTCCGTCCCGAGCTCTTCGGGCGCGGCGTCGACGGCTTGGGCTCGTTCGGGCGCTGCCCTTGGCCCGACGGTCGCACCACCGTCGCTTCGAGGAAGGCGGGCGTGACTGGCGCCGAACGAACGGGAGTGGGGCGCGGCACCAGATCGCCGGTCGCTCGCCCGAGCAGCTGCTTGAGGAGCGCACGCACCGGCTCGAGCGTCTGGGGCCGATTGGCGGCGTCCTTCGCCATCATCTGCTCGACGAGGTCCGAGAGCTCGGCGGGAGTGGTGGGGTCGAGGTCGCTCAGCTTGGGGATCGGCGCGGTGAGGTGCTTCATCACCAGATCGACCGAGCTCTGCGCGGTGTAGGGGAGCTGCCCCGACAACAGCTCGAAGGCCATCACTCCGAGCGCGTAGATGTCGGTTCGGGCGTCGGTCGGCTGCGCTCGGGCCTGCTCCGGGGCCATGTAGTCGGGCGTTCCGACGATCAGCGACGCGGAGGTCATCGTCGACGAGCTCCCGCCGGGCGTCGCGCGCTTGGCGAGGCCGAAGTCGAGCAGCTTCATGAAGCGCTCGCCGTCGTCGTCCTGGCAGAGGAAGAGGTTCGAGGGCTTCAAGTCGCGGTGGACGATGCCCGCCTTGTGGGCGGCGAAGAGCGGCCCGGTCGCTTCGAAGACGAGCTGCATGGCTTCGTCGCGGCTCAGCCTCCGCTGCCGGTTGAGGAGATCGTGCACCGTCTCGCCCTGGAGCAGCTCCATCACCAGGTAGGGGCGGCCGTCGGGGGTGAGCCCATGCGCGTGGATGTCGACGATGCCCCGGTGCCGCACGGCGTTCACCGCCTGCGCCTCGGTCACCACGCGGCGCACGAGCACCTGATCGCCCGCGAACTCGCTCTTGATCACCTTGATCGCGACGCGCTTGTTGATGACGGTGTGGACGGCCTCGTACACGACCCCCATCCCACCTTCACCGATGGCCCCGATCACCTGGTAGTCGCCGAGCTTCGAGCCCACCAAGGGGTCGCGAATGGTCGTCGATTCGAGAGGAGTCGAAGCCATGGAGTCGACCGCTGAAGGCTAGTCGCAGCCCGGGAAAAGGGGCGAGGAAGTTGCCAGCTGAACGGCCTGGCCCCCGATGCGATCGAGATGCAGCGAGCGACGCGATGGTGCAGCGGCCCGAGGTGCGAGCGCGACCCAGGTGTCGGGTGATGTGGAGAAAGACGAAGAGGGCGCCGACTCGTCGTCAGCGCCCTCGAGAGACTTCGATCGAGCGGTGGTTATTGCTGCTCGCGGTAGCGGGCGAACTGGGCGGTCGCGATCGGCAGCGAGAGGTTGTTCACGTTCGCCACCCGAATGCCGGAGTCGCTGATGGCGTAGACGAAGTCGTCGGCCATCACGCTGCGCCGCACCTGCGGGGTCCAGTAGTAGGTCCAGTTGTACGAACGCTCGACCATGTACAGGTCACGCATCGAGATGGCGCCGCGCGGAGTGAAGCCGGTGACCGGGTCGACCGAGAACACCCGGAGGTCGGAGATGAAGGCCGTCCAGTAGTCGGAGCCGCTCAGGGAGTAGCTCCAGTCGATGAAGGGAATCGCGAGGAGCTTCTTCGCCGGGAAGTAGTTGAACGCCTTGTGCTCGTGCTGCGCCTCGCTGTAGCCGCTCGAGGTCCCGACGAGCTGGGTGTGCGCCTGCTTCGGGTTCCGCATGTCCGAGAGGTCGAAGATGGTGAGCTGGAGCGCGCGCAGCCGCCAGTCGTTGGGCTGGCCGTTGATCGGCTCGGGCACGTAGGTGCCGATGGTGAGGAGGTGGTCCTTGTCCATCGGGTGCAGGTAGGTCGAGAAGCCCGGCACCTTGAGCTCGGCGAGCTTGGTCGGGTTGGTGGGGTCCGAGAGATCGAAGGTGAAGAGCGGGTCGACCTGGCGGAAGGTGACGACGAAGCCCTTCTCCTCGATGAAGCGGCTCGACATGATCCGCTCACCCTTGGCGAGATCCTCCGACTTGCCGACGATCTCGAGCGCGCCCGAGTTCTCGCGCAGCACGCTGATGGCGTTGGTGGTCTCCATGCGGCCCCACCAGTTGTTCGGGTTCGAGTCGGGCACCCGGAACATCGTGGTGGTCGCGACGCGGAAGAAGCCCTTGCTGTCTTCGTCCATCGAGAACTGATCGACGATGTGCCCGTCGACCAGGCCCGAGGCGACGTAGATCGCCGCGTCAGCGTTCGAGATGTCGAACTTGTGCAGGTAGGTGGTGTCGCGCTGACCAGGCGCCGGCCACCACCACCAGTGACGGGTCGCGATGTAGAGGTTCTTCTGCGAGGCGTAGATCTCTCCCGGCTCGGAGATGATGGTGGAGCGATCGACGTGGCTCGGGTTGGCGAGGTTCAGCGTCGCGACCGAGACCGTGCCGAGGCGGGTCGGCGCGTTCACCTTCTGGAAGGCCGAGCACTCGTGGGGAACGATGGCCGTCTGGCCGGCGATGGTCACCTTGCCGGCGGGCACCCACTCCGCGAGGGTCTGCGCGCGAATCTCCTTCTCGTTCGAAGCGATGAGCTTGTTGAACTCGTCGATTCGGCGGCCCTTCTGCAGCGGGTCCCAGAGGTTGACGCCCTGCACCTCAGGCCACCAGCGAACCGAGGCGGGGAAGTTGAAGTTGTCGCTCAGCACCAGCCGCACCGACGAGCCCACCTTGCGCGCGGAGTTGTAGTGGCCAGGGAGCTTGTACTCGTGAGTGACGCGGAGGTTGGCCAGGTCGGAGACGTCGACGACGGTCATCTTCACCGTGTTCTCCGACTGGTAGCCGCAGTCGAGCGCATCGCAGCGGGCGCCCATCGCGTTGGAGAGGGGATACCAGGTGTAGATGCTCGAGAAGACCACCGCGCGGTCGGTCCCTTCGAGGAACATCTCGCGCGGGTAGCCTTCGATCTTGAGAGTGCCGCGAATCGAGAGATCGGTCGCAGGCCAGGAGCGCGCGGCGTAGAGGGTCTGGCCCGAGAGGGCGAAGATGCGAGTGCCGTCGTTCTTCACGAAGTCGGCCTCGTCGACGCCCGCGACCTGGTTGTTGGTGGTGGTGTAGTTCTGCGGAGCGGCCTGCGGCGGAGCCGCGGTGGCGCGCGAGTTGTCCGCAGCGCCAGCGAAGACCTCGGGGCCTCCGAAGAAGCCACCCCACCAGCCCCACGACGGCACTTCGTCACGGGCGGCCTCGAGCTGGGTGCGCATCTGCAGCACCGCGGTGTCTTCGAGGTACTGCTCCAGATCCTTGCAGGCGTTCGGGCCCGAGAAAGCGGTGAGCGCGACCCGTCGTTGAATCGGCTCGGGGTTGGGCGTGCTCCCCGTGCAGGAGGTGCCCATCACTCCCGCCGCGCCTGCTGCCATCAACCACTTCCACCATCGATTCGTGATCATGGTCACTCCCCGCCGTTCGAGTTCGACACCGGCCTGCGACCCCCCGGTGTGCGAGCGACGGGCCAGGGGAATGCCGAAGGAGGACGGATGGTTGGGAGCGCGGTCGCCGCAAAAAATCGTGAACGGCGGCAGGCCTCGAAGGGCAGCCCTCAGATCTTCGAGATCAGAACTGCACCTCGACGAACTGGCTCGTGGTTGCCGTCGCGCAGACTCGCGAGCCCATGGGCGTGCCGCATTCGATGGCGGCGACGAAGCTGGTCGGGCTCGTGAGGGCTGCGACGACCTGATTGGCTGGGCCGAACCGGAAGAGGAAGGGGCCGGCGGGCCGGAAGACGATCACGAACCACTCGTTGCTGGCCGGCACGAAGGAGCCATCGACCCAGAAGCCCCAGTTCGCCGAACCGGACTGCTCCACGACGATGAGATCGGTCGACCCTCCATCGGCGTCGTCGATGGTGGAGGTGCCCCGGAGGTTGAGGTTGAGCAGGTTGGTGATGCGGTGGGCGAAGCTCGTGGGGAGTCGTGGGTACGGAACGGAAGAGGTGACGTGCCACATCCGCAGCTCGCTATCGAGCTCGCCCGCGACGAACGTGCGCTGCGACTCGCTCGAGCTCATCTCGACGTGCTTGAAGTAGACGCCGGTGTCGCCGCCGTCCGAGCTGCCCGAGATTTGGTAGAGCCACCAGCTGTCGCGCGAACCCGCGTCGCTGACGAACTGGCTGAGGAGGTAGCCGTGGCCGGCCGGATCGGGGCGGACTCGAGCGCGGCTGGCACTTCGAGAGAGGTCGATGTTGAGCGGCTCCAACCCGGCGTCGAACAGCACGGAGTAGCCGTGAACGCCGGGTGGCTCGTCGAGATAGACGGCAGCCTCCGTCAACCCCACCTGTTGTTGGTAGACACCGCCGGTCAGCGGGTCGGCAGGAGGAAGGCTCGTTCGCCAGGCGCCGCCGTTCATGACGGCAACGGTGCTGCTCGAGAGCCCGAGGCCCACTCCAAAACGAGCGTCGAGATCGCGGAACTCACCGCTGAACGGGACCTGGCTCGAGACGAGCTGGCCGCCGTCCCTCCCGAGAAGGAAGCTGACGAACCGACCGTTGCTGGAGGTCGACATCGCCGCAAAGAGCACCCCGTTCGACTGGACGAGCGCGTCGATTCGCCCGGCGCCCAGCGTCGTGGCCACGGCTGAAGTGATGTCGCGGAATTGGCAGGAGGAGGGGCACGCTTCGACACAGTCGCAGAGCTGAAACGGTCCTCCGTCGGGCAAGCGGGGCCCCGCGTCTGCGGAGCCGCCGCTCGTCCCGCCATCACTCGTCCCGCCGCCGCTCGTCCCGCCACCGCTCGTCCCGCCGTCACTCGTGCCACCTGCGCCAGCGTCGAGCACCCGTGCTTGCAGGTCATCGAAGTTGATGCACCCGACCGTGAGGAGCACGGAGAAGAGCAGGGAGTGCTTCATGGCAGCTCCCACGAGAGCATCGCGGCGGCGCCAGAACGAAGGGGCACGAGCGCGACGGTGGCGGCGGGTTTCTCGCCGAGCATGACCCAGAGGACCGAGCCGGCGATCGCCGCGACGCCGACGCCGATCGACACCGCAGCCAGCACCTGGAAGCCCGAACCCTCCTTCAACAGGCGATCGATCTCGGTCGCCTCGAGCCGGGTCGTTCCGGCGATGTGCTTCTCGAGGGTCGCTGCGTCGCCCGCTGCTGCGAGTTGCAGCCCGATGCCCGTCACGACCAGCGCCGCGCCTCCGATGCCTGGCACGAACCGAATGAAGGGCGTCGGCGGCGCGGGCGGAATGAGATGGTCGACGAGGCGCTGACTCTGCACGTCGAGGAAACCGAAGAACGCGCGCTCGTCGTCGACCCGCGCCGTGGCTGACCAGCGAGTGGTGCCGTCTTGGCCGTCGATGAGCTTGAGCGTCGCGACGTAGCCCGACTCGAGCTTGGCCACCGTGCCCGAGAGGAGCGTCGCGACGCCCAGGGCCCCGACGAGCTCGGTCAAGCAGGCGGCCGTCTTCTCGTCGTTGCACCCGAGCAGCTGCCGCTGCCGCTCGATGCCCATCACCTCGGCGACGTTCGACTTCGTCATCACCGTCACGCCCTTGGCGGTGAGGTTGGCGACGAAGTGTTCGAGGTACGCATCGCAGATGCCCGCGTTCACGCCCGTGCAGGTGAACCCTGGCGCCGCCAGCTTCGGGCTCGCAGAGAGGACGAGGAGGAGCGCCGTCAGCACCTCGTGATCACACCACAGCCGTCGTCAGCGCCCCACTCGAAAAAGAGACGCTACACGCCGGCCCACGCCTCGAGATGGGTGAGCTTCCCCTCGGAGAGCCGCCACCCACCCGCGATGCCGTCACGCGCCGCGTCCAGGCCCTCCAGCTTCGAGGCGTTCACCGGGTCGCCCTCGCGGCAGAAGAGCACCAACTCCCTGAGGCCCAGGTAGACCCGGAACGGCCCCGGCCCAGCGACCTTCTCCATCGCCTGCTGATGGCTCGGGGTGAGCAGCCGCGCGCCGTCGTGACCATCACCATGCGCGATGCACCACAGGCCGGTGGGCGTCGGAGAGAGGCGGAGAGCACCTTGTTCGAGCTCGATCGCGCGCACCTCGGCAGGGCGGGCCTCGAGGTTCTTCCAGGCGACCGAGTCGAGCTGATCGATGCCGAGCCGATGCGCTTCGAGGAGCCCGTCGGGCACATAGAGCACCGACTCCGGATCCTCGACGGCGTAGAAGATCCACAAGCCGGCCGGCCCTTCTCTGCGCACCGCTCCTTCCGCCCGCTCGAGGAAGCTCGAGTCGCGCAGCACCGGCAACACTCGCGCGAGGAACTGGAGCTTGTTCGCCGGCATCGCGACGGCCTTCTCGGCGATCTCGTTGCCCACCGCCGCGACGCCCTCGGTCAGCGAATGACCCGACTCGACGAAGTCGTCGTACAGCGCTTCGAGATCGAGCCGCGCGATGCCCTTGCGCGAGAGCCGAACGAGGAGCTGCTGCTTCTGCACCAGGTGCGGCGTCGACTGTCGCTTGAGCCGATCGAGCAGCGCGTGAACGAAGTCGTCCTTCGAGGGTTTGAGCTCGGTCACCGGCGCGGTCTGGCGGAGCTCGCCAGCGAGCAGCTGGGCCTCGGCATGAAACGGATCTCGGGTGAGCACGTCGTCGACGAGCGCGCGGGCCCGGGTGCGCTCGCCACGACGAAGCGCGACGACGGCGAGCGCGGTGAGCAGCTCGGGATCGTCGGGCTGGAGCTTGAGGCCGTCGAGCAGCGCCGCCTCCGCGTCGGCCCACTTCTCCATGCTCATCGAGGCGCGGCCGAGCGCCAGGAACACGTGCATGCTGGTGGGGAAGTCGCGCTTCACCTGATCGAGGATCTGCAGCGCTTCGATGACGGCGTCGGCGTTGATCAGCGCCTGCGCGACGGCGGTTCGGAGCTGGGGCCCGCCTTCCTGCGAAGCCGCGCGCTTGAGCGTCTCGAGCTCAGCGTCCTCGAGCCGCTCACCTGCTTCGACCTTTCGCTGAATGCGCTCGAGCTCCACGACGGCCGCATCGTAGGAGAGCGGTGCCGGAAGTGTCACCAGAGTCGCGGCGCACCAAGGTCAGGTAGGACCCGGACCGCGGAGGTGCGCATCGTCGTGGCCGGAGCGCGATCAAAGTGCTTTGAGTCGGGTCCATGACCACCCGCAAAGTCACCATGATCAACGGCGACGGCATCGGCCCCGAGGTGATGGAGGCCACCCGCAAGGTGCTCGAAGCCGCCAAGGCTCCGCTCGAGTTCGAGTACGCACCCGCAGGCTCCGACGCCTCGGCGCGCTTCGGCTCCAACCTGCCCGACTCGACCGTCGACGCGGTGCTCAAGAGCGGCGTGGGCCTCAAGGGCCCGACGGCGACCGGCATCGGCACCGGCCAGCAGTCGGCGAACGTCGGCTTGCGCAAGCGGCTCGATCTCTATGCCTCGTTGCGGCCGGTGAAGTCGGTGCCGGGCGTGAAGACGCGCTACGAGGACGTCGATCTCGTGGTGGTGCGCGAGAACACCGAAGACCTCTACGCGGGCCTCGAGCACATCGTCGTTCCCGGAGTGGTGGAGTCCCTCAAGATCATCACCGAGAAGGCCTCGACCCGCATCTGCCAGTTCGCCTTCGAGTACGCGAAGAAGAAGGGCCGCAAGAAGGTGTCGGCGGTGCACAAGGCCAACATCATGAAGCTCTCCGACGGGCTCTTCCTCGACTGCTTCCGAAAGGTGGCGCGCGAGTTCCCCGAGCTCCAGGCCGAAGAGGTCATCGTCGACAACCTCTGCATGCAGCTGGTGCGCAACCCCGAGAAGTTCGACGTGCTGGTGATGGAGAACCTCTACGGCGACATCGTCTCCGATCTCTGCGCGGGGCTCGTCGGTGGCCTCGGGCTGGTGCCTGGCGCGAACATCGGCACCTCGACGGCGGTCTTCGAGGCGGTGCACGGAACGGCGCCCGACATCGCGGGCAAGGGCCTCGCGAACCCGACCGCGCTGCTCCTCTCGGCCGTCATGATGCTCGAGCACCTGAACCTCGTCACCGAGGCGCAGCGAGTCGAGCACGCGCTCGATCGCGTCTTCCGCGAAGGCAAGGTGAAGACGAAGGATCTCGGCGGCTCGGCGAACACCGCGGAGTTCACCCGCGCGATCATCGACGCGATGCGCTGAGCGGGTTCAGACCCGCCGGTCCTGCACCGAGTCGTCGCGCAAGACCTGATCGAACTGCGCCGTTCGCTGCACGCGCTCGTTGGCGAGCTTGGTCACCGTGAGCTTGGCCTGCGGGTTCGAGAGCACCTGCGCTTCGAGCTCGGCCGTCGACAGCCTCAGGGTCAACACCGGCCCTGCGGCTTCGACCGAGGCCGTCGCGGCGCCCTTGGTGAGCGCCGACACCTCTCCGAAGAGATCGCCCTCGCGCATGTCGGGGTAGCGCTGGCCGCTGTGGTGACGCACCTGGCAGGTCCCCCGCAGCAGCATGTGCACGCCGTCGGCCTCGAGCCCCTCGGTGATGATCTTCTGCCCGTTGGGGTAGCTGCACGGCTGGAACGCCCGAGCGACTGCGCTGCGGCCCGCCTCGTCGAGCGCGCGGAAGAGGGGGCTTGCACGCAAGGCGTTGGCGAGGAGCCGATCGCGGCAGAAGTTCGCGAGCAGCTCGCCGACGTGCGGGTACCGGAGGCTGACCTGGGCCATCGCTTCCCTGGGGAACTCGAGGGCCACCGCCTCGCCCTGGGCCACCACCGTCGCGACCCGCCGCGCACCCGAGCCGAGCGCGACCTCTCCGAAGATGGCGCCGGCCTCGAGCGTGGCGACCTGCCGACGATGCTCGCTGGCCCAGCCACGATGCACCCCGGCGGTGCCCTCCACCAACGCGAACATCGACAGGCCAGGCGCGCCCTCCTGAACGATCTGCTCTCCGTCGGAGTAGGCGCGGACCTCCATCGCCGTCGCGAGAATGTCCTTCAGCTCGGCCTCCGTCAGTGAGGAGAAGAGCGGAATCGACGGCAAGCCGCTCTCGAGCGCGCCTTCGACGATGTCGATCTCGAGGTCGAGCTCGAGGGGCGGCGCGGTGGGACCGACGGTGGGCGGAAGATCGACGGGGCGCTGAGGCGGTGGCGTCAGCCCGCTGATGCCGCGATACGGCGGCGGTGATTTCCGGGTGTAGAGGGTCGCGATCAGCTCGAGTGTGCGCTGGTGCTGCGGGTCGAGCCCGAGCAGCACCCGGCAGGTCGCCGACGCCTTGAAGAACAACCCCTTCTCGGCGAAGCGCCTGGCGACGTCTTCGTAGGTCTCGACCGCCTCGGCGCGTCTTCCCAGCTTGGCGAGCAGCTCGGCCACCTTCTGCCTCGCGCCGATGTCGTCTGGAGACGCCGCGACGATCTGCTTCCAGGTCTCGAGCGCAGCGCCAGTCTTCCCCTTCGACGCCTGCTCGGCGGCCTTGTCCTTCAAGGCCCGTACTGCCTCACTCATCGATGCCCTCCGGAGCGCGCAGCGTACCGCGAACGGGCACGGGGACACGCTGGAGACGACCCAAGGCTGTGGGTTCGGCTCCTCCATCGGGGCTGTCCCGCCGCCGACGACTCGAGTGTCTTCCAGCGATGACCACCTTCAGGCTGCTCGCCGTCGTCGCGCTCTTCGCCAGCCGCGCGTGGAGTCAGGCTCCGGTTGGCGTGTGGCAGTCCCCCAAGTCCGTCACCTTCACCAACCCTGCGCTCGCCGGCTCGGAGTTCGCGCTCGAGGTCGAGGTCGGCGCCGATGGCCGGTTCAAGGGCACCTGGGGACAGTACCTCTGCACCAGCTTTCCGGGGGCCTACGGGGTGGCCATCATCTCCTGCTCGCGGAGTGACGGGGGCGCGGCTCGCGGCGTCTTCACCGCAGACGGCGCCGGGCAGATCGAGCTCGGCGGGCTCGGGCGCGCATCGCTCAGGTGGACGAGTTCGACGGAAGAGCTGAGCATCGAGCTGCCCCGTGACTGGCAGGACGCCGAGACGCCGGTGCTCTATCGATCGAAGCTCAAGCTCGGCGGGAGCGGCGGGGGCGCGCGCTCGAAGTCCAGTCGCAAGCCGCAGGAGCGGCTCCTTTCTGCCGTCGCGCTCTATCGCGAGTTCGTCGCCAACCAAGACGCGGCGCTCGCGCGGCATGCCGGGAAGACCTATTCGCTCGAGGGGCTCCGGGGCACCTTCATTCGGCTGAGCATGGGTGGGGCCGCCATTCACGTGCCCGATGGCACCCAACCCCGAGCCTTGGTGCTGATGTTCGACGACGTCGACCAGGCAGCGGCGCTCGTCGAGGGCGCTCCGTTCCGGTTTCAGTGCACCGTCGAGGCCTTCGACTACGGCTACCTCACGATGAAGGACTGCGTCGTCGCCGCGAGGCCGTGACGAGCGCGCAAACGAAAACGGCCGCCGACCCCGAGGGAGGAGCCGCGGCCGCTCGTCGTGTCCGAAGCGGAGCTACTCGGGCTTCGCGATGCCCTTCGGGATCGCCTTGATGGAGACCGGGCCGAAGTACTTCGGCTCGAAGTACGAGGGCGGCGGCGGGTTGACGATCAGGCCCGGGCGCGGCGGCGGCATGCGGAACCCGTGCTTGGTCATCGAGAAGTACACCTTCGTCGGGTCGCTCTTGAGCACGTAGGCGGTGATGGCCTCCCCCGGCTTGTCCTTGGGCGCCTTCTGGATCGTCACCGAGCCGAGCACCGCTCCAGCGGGCTTCTTCGACTTCCAGGCGATCTCGTGGTTCGGCGAGTGGAACTTCCAGGCGCCGAGCACGGCCTTGAGCGTGGTGGCGCTGGGCAGCTTGGGCTCGGCTGGCTTGGTGCCGCCGACGCCGATGCCGCCACCGGGACGAACGGGGTTCATGATGGGAGGACGAGGCATGTGGGTTCCTTGAGAGGGTGCTGCACGCGCAGACTGCCGAGGCTTCATACACGGCGGGTTCGCTCGCTGTGCAAGGGTTGGCGCGTTTTTCCGTCGGCTGGCAGAGTCGGCACATGGACGAGCACGCCTACAAAGCGGCCTTGCGGTTCGTGCAGTCCCTCGATCGATCGGTCGACCCCGAGTCGTTCTCCGATGACGACGCCTGGGCGGTGGTGGGCGATCTCATTCAGGAATACGTCAACACCGGCCGGCAGCTGAACCCGGCGCAGGTCGCTGCGCTCCGTGACTTCGGCCATACGGTCGGCATCAAGCCAGGCGGCTCGCTCGCGTCCTACAAGCCCTTCGTCGAAGAGGCCCTGGGGCCCGGGCCGTTCCGCCCGGAGGAACTCGAGCGCTTCTTCGGCTGGGCCTACGAGCAGATGAACGCGCAGTTCGAGGTGAAGCAGCCCGACAAGGTGACCCTCGACGCCGAGCCACGCGGGCCGGTGCCTCCACCGCGCAAGCCGCTGTGGTGAAGCGCGACTCGCCTGCCGCGGGGGTCGGCTGCGGGAGGACCGGCTGATGCCGACGCGCGCAGAGGAACTCCGGGAAGCGGTGAGGCTGGCGGTCGAGGGCACGCTCGGGGTGACCAACCTCGTCCAGGAGGTGCACCAGGTCGTGGGCGGTGGCCCCGCGATTCTCGGTCGTCCGCTCGAGGCGGTGATCAAGCTGCTCTCGGCGCCGACCTACGCGAGCGTTCGCTTCGTCACCCAGCTCGTCGGTGCGGGCCTGGAGGCGATCATCGAGCAGCTCGCGCCAGTGCTCGGAGAGGGCGGCGGCAGCGCCGAGCAAGACTTCGTGCTCGGCGCTCTCAACGGGGTGATCGGCGACGTGCTGGCGGCGCGCAGCTCGGTGCTCTCGATCGAGACCGGCTTTCGTCGCCGCGGAGTGGCGGTGCCGCCCGTCATGCCCCCGGTGAGCGATCGGCTGCTCGTGCTCGTTCACGGCTCGGCGGCGACCGACGGCTGCTGGGCGCGCGAGGGCTACCATCACGGAGAAGCGCTCGAGGCCGAGCTCGGGTTCACCTGGGTCGCGCTCCGCTACAACTCTGGCCGGCACGTCTCGACGAACGGTCGAGCCTTCGCCCACGCGCTCGAGGCGCTGATCGAACGTTGGCCGGTTCCGCTGCGTGACGTCACCGTGCTCGCGCACAGCATGGGCGGGCTGGTGACCCGCTCGGCGTGCCTCGTCGCCGAAGAAGAATCACTCCGCTGGCGGCGCCTGCTCTCGGCCATCGTCTTCTTGGGCACGCCGCATCACGGAGCACCGCTCGAGCAGGGAGGGAACCTCCTCGAGACGCTCTTGGGGCTGAGCCGGTACAGCGCGCCGCTCTCGAGGCTCGCCCAGCTGCGCAGCGAGGGAATCACCGATCTGCGCTTCGGGCTGATCCGCGAGGAGGAGTGGAAGGGCACCGATCGATTTCGGCTCGAGCAGGACCCACGCGTCTCGGCCGTGCTTCCCCAAGGCGTGAAGTGCTTCGCGCTCGCGGCGACGACCTCCGAGGACCTCGGCGGTTCGCTGCGGAGCGACGGGCTGGTGCCAGTCGACAGCGCGCTCGGCCGTCATCAGCGGCCCGAGCTCACCTTGCCGTTCGAGCCCGATCGGCAGGCGATCGTCGCGGGGATTCGTCACATCGAGCTGATGAACGCACCGGCCGTCTCGGCGACCGTGAAGGCCTGGTTGTCGGGCGCACGCGCTCCTTCACTCGAGGAGCGGGCTCTTGGCGCCGGCCCAGGCGAGCACGAGGCGGTGTGAGGCGCGCGTCATCGCGGTGTACAGGCCTCGCCTCGAGTCGGTGGTCGCGGGCCAGGTCGTCGACGCGGCATCGGGGAGAACGACGATGTCGAACTCGAGGCCTTTGATCTCCTGCACGCAGGTCACCACGATCCCCGGACGGAAAGGGAACTCGCCGTCGAGCGCGAGCGACGTCTCGAGGCCGCGGAGCCGCTTCTGCACCCGTCGGGCGGCCTCGGGCGATCGGCAGATGACCGCTACGCTCGCCGAGGGGTCGTCGCCCGCGAGCTGTCGCAGCCCATCGCTCAGCCACACCGAGAGATGGAAGGGCGCGGCGAAGGCGGCCCAGGTGATCGACGCCGTCTCGGGCACCACCACCGAGGGATCGAGCACGTGCCGCGCGAGCTCGGTGACGTCGGGCGGGCAGCGGTAGTTGATGGCGAGCCGAACCTGTTCGGCGTTCGGAATGCCCAGCTCGGTGAGCACGCCGTTCCACCCGGTGAACACGGCCGTCGGGTCGACCTGCTGGGCCGCGTCGCCGGCGACCACGAACACGCCGCCATGTCGGAGCGCGCGCGCCATCACCGCGAGCTCGATGGGCGCGAACTCCTGCGCTTCGTCGATGAAGACGACGTCGTAGGCGCCGAGCGGCATCGGCTCCTTTCGCCTCGCCTCCGAGCGCAGCCGCTCCAGCTCGAAGAGCACCGAGTGATCCTCTGCGTCCGAGGTGTTCGCGTCTTCGGTGGGCGTGCCTTCGTCGAGCCCGCGCCCGTCCACTGCCGTTCGCGCTTCGAGGTCGACGTGCGAGTAGGTGACGTCGCTCGGATCGAGGAACTGCACCTTGGTGTGCTGGGCGATCGCCTCGACCACGTTGGGAAAGAGCGCGCCTCTGGCCTCGTCGACCACCTGCTTCATCCAGGCGCGATCGCCGAAGAGGTGCTCGAGATCGGTGCGGGTCGCGAGCGCGGCGTGTTTCTGGGGCCGATCTTCGTCGAGCAACGGGGCGGGGTGCGAGGCGACGAAGCGGGCGAGCGTCGGTCGAAGGGCAGGGTGACGCTTGAGCTGCACGACCGCCGACGGGGTGTTCTCGCTGAGCCGGCGGGGGAGATCACGAAAGGCCCGGCGCGCCTCGCCGGTCACCCACTCGTCGAAGGTCCACACGTCGACGTCGTGCACGCCGCGGCGCTCGAGCATCAAGGTGGTGAGTCGGCGGAGCCCTTCGGTCGGCACCAGCACCGCGCCGCGGAAGCGACGTCGGCCGTGTTCGTGGTGATGGGCACGCAGGGCGAGCAGGCGGTGGAGCGCGACGGTCGTCTTCCCGAAGCCGGCCTCTCCGAGCAGGAGCAGGTGCTGATCGCGCGGGAGATCGACGGCGGCTTGTTGCGCAGGGTCGAGCGTCACTTCGAGCGGCGAGCGAAACGGCTGGCGCTGCTGCTTGGGCCGGCCAGTCACGACGGGCGGGAGCGACGAAGGGCTGTCGCGCCACCCGTCGCCGTCGCGGCGGAAGGCGCGGGTCGGCGTGAAGACGGTGCCGAGGCGACCTCCCTCGAGGGTGAAGAGGTGCTTCTCGAGCAGTCGGCCCGACACCGGGCGGCCCTCGACCTCGACCTCGTAGACGCTCCCTTCGTCGGTGGTGAAGAAGATCTCGGCGAGCGGGGCGGCTTCGGCGTCGACGATGGCGACGTTCGCGTCGACGTGGGTGGCGTCGCCGAGGAAGACGTCGGTCACCCGCCGCGACGTCTCGAGCTTGAGGTGCCCCGACAGCCTTCGACCCGGAGCCGCGACGAGGGCGGCCTTCACCGCGCGATCGAGCGCGTCGAGCCGTCGGCGGAGCGCTTCACCCGGCACGCGCGGCTCGTCGGAGGAAGGCGTCACGGACGACGGACCGGAGGCGCGCGGCATCGGCCGGGTCTCATCACGTCGAGTGTCGCGCTGACAAGTGAACCCGTGCTTGAGTGGCGCTCCGTTTTCCCGGGGAACCTGACTACGATGATGGGCACGTCGGCGGCGAAGTCACTGCGGGGAGCGCCTTCGAGCGCACCCACGTCATTCCTCGGGCCGACGCCCTATCGCCAGTACGTCTACGGCTACCCGCACAAGACCGCCTACCGCCCGTTTCCTTCGCCGCGGCCACTCGAAGAGGTCTGGGCGCCCGAGCGCACCGACACTCGCTTCCTCTACGTGCACGTGCCGTTCTGCGAGATGCGCTGCGGCTTCTGCAACCTCTTCACCACGGTGAACCCGATCGAGTCGGTGGTGGAGCGGTTCATCGATCAGCTCGAGACCGAGGCGCGGACGACCGCCGACGTGCTCGGGCGCTCTCGCTACACGCGCGCGGCGATCGGGGGAGGCACGCCGACCTACCTCGAGGCCGCTCAGCTCGAGCGGGTGATGACGGTGCTGCGTGAGGTGATGGGCCTTGGGCCGGTGCCCTTGTCGGTCGAGCTCTCTCCCGCGACGGTCACCGCCGAGAAGCTCGACGTCTTGTCGTCGGCGACGCGGCTGTCGCTGGGGGTGCAGAGCTTCATCGAGGCCGAGGTCGCCGCGGTGAAACGCCCGCAGGCGAACGGAGACGTGCGGCGAACGCTCGAGCTCATCCGCGCGCGCTCCCGGGCGCACCTGAACGTCGATCTGATCTACGGAATGGAAGGGCAGACGCCGACGAGCTTCGTCGAGTCGCTCCGAACCGCGCTGACCTGGAAGCCCGAGGAGCTCTACCTCTACCCGCTCTACGTGCGGCCGCTCACCTTCCTGGGGAAGCGCGCCACCTCGTGGGACGATCACCGGCTCTCGCTGTACCGCGCCGGCCGTGAGTGGCTGCTCGCGAACGGCTATCGGCAGCGCTCGATGCGGGTGTTCCAGCGGGCCGAGCTCGGTGCGTTGGAGCTGCCCGAGTACCACGCGGAAGACGACGGCATGGTGGGGCTGGGCGTCGGGGCGCGCTCGTACACCAAGGCCCTTCACTACGCGCACGACTGGGCGGTGGAGCCGCGCGCGGTGCGCAGCATCATCGAGCACTACCTCGAGCGGGCGCCCGCCTCGTTTCGCTTCGCGCAGTCGGGCTTCGAGCTCGCCGTCGAGGAACAGCAGCGGCGGTGGGTGGTGCTCACCGTCTTCGGAGACGGAGTCGACGAGGCGGCGTTCGAGGCGCGGTTCGGGCTCGGTGTCTTGGCGGCGCTCCCGGAGCTCCAGACGTTGATCGATCGAGGGCTCGCGCAGCGCTCTGCCGGCGTCCTCGCGCTCACGCCGGCTGGGCTCGAGTGGAGCGACGCGATCGGCCCGTGGCTGTTCTCGGACGCCGTCGCGCAGCGAATGCAGGAGTGGGAGGCGAAGTGACGCTCTCGATCCTGTATCGAGGCCCGTTGTCTTCCTGCAACTACGGCTGTGCGTATTGCCCGTTCGCGAAGCACCACGAGACGGACGAAGAGCACGCCGTCGACGCCGCGGCCCTGGCTCGATTTCTCGAGTGGTGCGAGGGCTGGGAGAAGCCGCTCCGGGTGTTCTTCACGCCGTGGGGCGAGGCGCTGACCCAGGCGCGGTACCAAGACGCCATCGTTCGCCTCTCGCGGCTCGCGCACGTCGAGAAGGTGGCGATTCAGACGAACCTGTCGGCGCGGCTCGATTTCCTCGAGCGGTGCGAGCCGAGCAAAGTGGGCGTCTGGGCGACGTACCACCCGGAGTGGGCGAAGGAGGAGCGCTTCGTCGCGCAATGCGAGGCGCTGCTCGAGCGAGGCGTCTCGCTGTCGGTGGGCGTGGTGGGGTTCCCCCGGTTTCGGCCGGCGCTCGACTCGGTTCGGGCGCGCTTGCCCGAGCGTGTCTACGTCTGGGTGAACGCGGTGAAGTCGTCGGACGCGGGCTACACGGCCGACGATCTCGATCACTTCTCGCGGGTCGATCCCCTCTTCGAGCTCAACGCGACCCGGCACCCGAGCGAGGGCAGGGCGTGCGCCGGAGGTCACTCGGTCATCTCCGTCGACGGCGATGGCACCGTGCGGTCCTGTCACTTCATTCGCGAGCCGCTCGGGAACCTGTACGCCGCCGACTTCGAGCAGTGCCTGACGGCTCGGCCGTGCCGCGCGAAGACGTGCGGGTGCCACATCGGGTACGTGCACCTCGAGCACCTGGGCCTGGGGGAGGTCTTCGGTTCGGGCATTCTCGAGCGCGCGCCCGACGATCTCAGGGCAGTGCGATCGTCATCGAGCCGATCGCTCCCCCCGGAACCGGAACGATCATCGCCGTCGCCGACGAGCCGCCTGGGTTGAGGAAGAACACGACCGCGCCCGCCGCGAGCGCTGCGGCCCCCCCGACGGACAACGCAACACCGAGGTTCTGCGCGTCGCCCGCCTGCTTGTAGAGCGAGAACGCCTCCGGGTTGGTGCACTGCGCGCCGTCTGGGCACAGCATCTTCACCTTCGCGGCGCCCGACGACGCCTGCAGCCCGAAGATGCCGCCGACGATCAACGCGACCGCGCCTGCGCCACCGATGAGGAGACCGGCGATGCGACCTCCGGTGAGGAACGAGGGCTCGGCGGCCTTGCCGACTTCGACTGGAGCGACGGCGACCTCGACTGGCTTGGTCTCGACGGGCTTCGTCTCGATCGGCTTCGCGTCGACGAGCGGCGCGGGCGGCACCGGCTTCGGCTCTGGAGGCGGCACCAAGCCGAGCGCGTTGCGCAGCGTGGTCGAGAAGTCTCCACTGAGCTTCGGGGTGGCCTTGGCAACGAGCCCCGCGACGGGTCCATCGGCATCGACGACCCCGAGCGACTTGCCGTCTTCGTCCACCGAGAGGGCCTCGACGCGCAGCGTGCCGTCCTCGAGCACCGCGCCCACCTCGACGGTCACCAGCACGGCGGCCGACTTCTTCCGCGCCGCGTCGAGGAGGCAGACCTTCTTCGCTTTGCAGGTCGTGAGATCGTCCAACGCGATGGGGAGCGGCACGCCCTTCAGGGCAGCCGACACGTCGGTCGCGGTCGCCATCGCTTTCGGCGCGCTCACTCCAGTTCGGCGGCTGAGCACGACCCAGGCTTGGGGCGTGGCGGCGGTCGAGGTCGAGATCAGGGTGCTCAACGCGAGGGTGATCATCGGTGCTCCTTCAGGGGGCGGTCTCTTCTTCGAGACGTGAGAGGGCGACTTCCAGGTTGTCGAAGTCGGCGGGGGACAGCGGCTTGCCGAGCTTCGACTTCAGGCTCGTGAGGGCTTTTCGGTAGAGCGCGACGTTGTCGCCCGCCTGCTCGGCCTGGGTGAGGTTCTTCTCGATGTGGCGAACCTTCTGCTGCAGGCGAGTCACGTCCTTGCCGGCCGCCTTTGCGACGATTGGAGCCGGCTTGGCGACTGGCTCGACCGGGGCGACGGGCGCCGGCTTCACGTCGACGGGCGGCTTCGCGACGGGCTCGGTGGGCTTCGCGGGTGTTGGCTCGGGCGTGGCGACGATGGGCTCGTTCGGCTTCGCCGGGGCAGGCTCGGGAGTGGCCACCTCCGGCGCTGCTTGCACGGTTGGCTTCGGCGGCTCGACGGCCGCGACGGGCTCGCTCGGTTTGCTCAGCGGGGGAACGGGAGTGGCGGCGACTTGGGTGACGGGCGCGTCGTTGCCGCCGAAGAGAACGATGCCGCCTCCAACGAGCGCGACGCCGAGGAGCGCGAGGACGACGAACGGCGCCTTCGAACGTTGAATCGCCGCCTGCGAGTTGGTGACGCGGAGGAGATCGCGCTCCGTCGGTGCCCGTTGCTCGGGCGAGTTCGCCTGTGGAGGCTTCGAGACGACAGCCGTCGATTGCAGCTCGAGGCGCGTCCGCTCGCTCTGCTCCAGTTCGGGATCGAGCGGCTTGAGCAGGGTCTGCTGCTGCACCTGAGGATCGGCGCCGAGGGCGAGCGCGGGCGGCGGGCTCACCAAGGTCGTGTTCACCACCACCGGGCTGCTCGGAACCGACAGCTTCTTGCTCGTGGTGTCGGCGAGCGCCTTGCGAAGTTGGGTGATCTGCAGGCGAACGACCTCGGCAGACTCCGGGCGCTCGGCGGGCTTCTTGGACAACAGCTTGGCGACCAGCGCGTCGAGCTCGTCGGGCACGCCCATGTTGAGCGAGGCGACCCGCGGCGGCGTCGCTTCCTGATGCTTCATCAGCATCTCCATCACCGAGTCCGCCGAGAACGGCTGCTGGCCGGTGAGGAGCTCGAAGGCGAGCACGCCGATGGCGTAGAGATCCATCGCTGGGCCCACGATGCCGCCGCTCGCCTGCTCCGGAGCCATGTACGAGGGCGTGCCGACCATGATGCTCGCGCGCGTCGCCGGGGTGTGGCCGAGGACCCCGAGCTTCGCGATGCCGAAGTCGAGCAGCTTCACGTACTGCGTTCCGTCGCGCTGCCTGCAGAGGAAGATGTTCGAGGGCTTGAGATCGCGGTGAATCACCCCGGCCGCGTGGGCGGCGCCGAGCGCAGAGAGCACCTCCTCGAGAATGACGAGCGAGTCGGTGATCGGGAGCACGCTCTTCTGCTTGCGGTACGTCGCCATCACCGCCTCGAGCGGCTCGCCGTCGAGGTACTCCATCACGATGCACTGCCGGCCATCGGGCAGACTGCCGAAGCCGAAGACGTCGATGATGCCGCGGTGGCCGACCTTGTTGACCGCGCGCGCTTCGGAGACGAGCCGCTGCACGACCTCCGGGTTGTCGGCGACCTCGTGGCGCAGCACCTTGATGGCGACGCGCTTGCCGATCATCGGCTGCTCGCCTTCGTAGACGATGCCCATGCCGCCGACGCCGAGCCGGTTGGTGACCCGATAGCCCGAGACCTCCGAGCCGATGACCGGATCACGAGGCTTGGTGGGATCGGTGCCTTCGTTGTCGTCGTCGTCGTTGATCACGGCTCAGGGCACGGCACGGAGGTAGATGTCCGAGAAGTTGTTGGTGTCGATTGGTGACATCGAGTCGTTCATGTTGAGAACGGCCCAACGACCAGACCGAGAAAGCGTGATGTAGTTACAGGCATTCGGCTCGGTCGAGACGACGCGGATCACGGGCTGCGACATGATGGTGTTGACCCCGACACTTGGTGGCGCGCCTTTCCAGACGAAACAATCGCGCCGCGCCGGGTCGCCTGGCACGAGGTCGGTCGAGTCGGAAGCGAAGGCGAGCACGGAGCCGTCGTCGCTCAGCCACATGAGCTCGTTGGTGCCGTTCGAAGGGGTGCTCGCTCCATACGTGCGGGTGATGAGGGTCGAGGATGAGTTGACCGCGCCCGCGCGATAGAAGAGTTGGTTGAAGGGGCCAATGCCGAGCGCCGGGAGTTGGTTCCGAGAGCCGAACGCAAAGAAGGTCCCGTTCGCGTTGGACATGAGGCTGTCGGAGGTGACGCTCGCCGTGGGGCAGTTCAGGAGCGTCGATCCATCGTCTGCTCGGAGATTCGTGACTGCGGGCACGGCCGTGTTCATGTCGACGAGGAAGGTCTGTTGGCAGCCGTTGGCCGGCGGTCCTGCAACCCAGGCGTTCGTCGTGTGGCCCAAGAACCTGCCATTGGTCGTGAAGAAGCGGCCCAGCACGTTGTGGCCACCCGCGCCAGGTTGGGTGATGACTGTGCCCGTCGTGGTGAGAGTCATCAGGCGTGGCGTGCCGGTTTGACGATCGTACAAGAAGACCTTGGACTCGGACGTGGCCGTGTCACCAGAGACGAGTCCGACTGCGCGTGTCGTCCACATCACGAAGCGGCCGTCTCCCGAGAGAAAGGGCGGCGTCCATGACTCGGTCGAGGGTTGAGGCTGGGTCCCAGTGCTCGACAGCATGCCGAAATTGCGTGTACCGGTCTGCAGGTCGACGACGATGACGTCGTTGCCTGTCCCGTTGTTGTCGGGTGTGATCGCGGGGCTCGAGGTGACGAAGGCGGCGAATCGACCGTCAGCCGAGATCTGGCCACCTTCGAATCCAAACCCGGCAACGGCTCCGCTCGGGAGTTGGGCGCCATTTCGGTCGACCGACAGACGTCTCGTCGTGTTCGTGCGGAGATCGCGCACGAAGAAGTCGGGCGCGCCATTGGTGTCATTCGCCACGAGGTTCGTCGCGTCGCTGAAGAACGTCACGAGGAAGCCGGAGTTGTCGACGCTCGCGTTGAAGCTGCGTCCGTTCGCGACTCCGCCGTCGATCGCGACCGAGATGAGCACCGGATCCGTCGGGCAACCGCCCATTCGCTCGCAACCATCGGCCGCCAGCCCGTTGCAGTCGAAGAACCCGACGTTGCATGCCGCGTAGGTGCAGGCCCCAGCGACGCAGGCGGCCCTCGTCGAGTTGGGACGTGCTCCACAGCCGTTTCCGCAGGCACCGCAATTGGCCGAGTCCGTCTGGAGGTCGACGCAGCTCACCGCCGAAGTCCCCGCGCACGGCGTTCGCCCGGCGACGCAGAGCTGGCCGACGTCGGCGCGCGACGCCAGCTGCCGCACCTCGCACGCGTTGAGCGCGACGTCGTCGTAGACCCGCAGCTCGTCGTAGGACGCCGGGCCGCCGCTGTTGAACCCACGGCCGAACCAGTACGGCCCTCCGTTCGCGACGTCGATCACCGTGCCGCCATCGACCTGCGCGACGAGCCGCCCGTCGACGTAGAGCGAGCTCAGCCGGTTCTCGCGAGTCACCGACACGTGATGCCAGTCGCCATCACTCAGGTGGCCTTGCGGGCTGCCCTGGAAGGCGGAGTAGGGCGCACCCATGCCCTGCGTCGAGTACTCCACCGCGACGCCGAGATTGTCATGCGCCCGAATCGAGACGTAGTTCTGCGCGTTCGAGCTGCCGTCGGTGCGATTGCCGAACACCTCGACCACGTCCGCGAAGTTGCCCGACACCCAGAACGAGAGCGAGTAGTTGCGCGCCGCCGCGCCGAGGCTCGTCGAAGGGAACTCGGGGTAGTGGCCACCGGTGGCCGGGCTCGCCGTCACTCCGGCGCCGAACGTTCCCGACACCGCCACCGGGCTGGTCAACGTTCCCGAGGGGCTGCCGGTCGGCGCCGCCGTCACGAAGCGCGCCGACTTGTCGCCGCTCGAGCCACCGTCGGGCAACACCCCGAAGCCGCCGACGATGCCACCGTCGACGGTGAGCTCTTCGAACGTCCACTCACGCGTCGGAGAGATCCGTAGGCCCTGCTCGATGCGAAGCAGATCGAGCGTCGAGCTGCTCGCAGTCGCGCCGTCGTCACCGTTGGCGAAGACGATCTTCCCCGTCGTCGCCGTCGCCGCGATGGTGGCGGTCACCACCGCATGCGTCGTCGAGCCCTTGTTGCGCGCCGAGAAGGCGACCCGAGTGCCGTCGTCGAAGATCTCGAACACCGTGGTGCCGGCCGGCGTGAACGCCACCGAGCCGTTGGTTGAGCCACCGACGCGCAGCTCGAGTTGGTTCACGGTGCCGCCCTTGATGAGGAACTCGACGCCGGTGAACGTCGGGCCCACGCCCGCGCTTCGGGTGAAGACCCGCACCCAGTCGGTGCTGCCCACGGTGGCCTCTCCCGTCACGCGCACCGGACCCGCGGCCGTCGGGCGGAAGTCGTTCACGGTCACCAGCTGCCCGGCGCGGCGGAGCGTGAGCTGCCCGTTGCTCACCGAGACGCCGCCATCACGCGTCGTCGTCGTCCACTTCGAACCGTTCGGCAGCGAGCCGATGGAGAAGTCTTCGAAGAGCGTCGGCCGAATGGAGCCGGTGCATCGGCCGAGCACGCAGGTGTCGGCGCCCGAGCAGGGGTCGCCGTCGTCGCAGACCGAGCCTTCGGCCTTGAGCGTCGACGAACAGCCGCCATCGCCCGGAAGACAGACGCTCGTCTCATGGCACGCCGAGGCGGTGGTGCAGACGATCGGGTTGGTGCCGACGCACGTTCCACTCGTGCAGACGTCGCTCTGAGTGCACGGGTTCTGATCGTCGCAGCTGCCGGTGCGGTTCGCGTACTCGCAAGCGCCCGTCGAGGGGTTGCAGGTTCCGCCGGTCTGACACGTCCCTGGAGCGGGGCAGGTGCGCAGGGCGACGACGCAGCCCGCGTCGGTGAAGCTCACCACCTCGCATGGGTTGGGCGACGACAGACAGCTGCCGGCGTCGAGGCCCATGACGGGGAACTGCACGCAGTTGCCGGCCGAACAGTACTCGGTGGAGTTGCAGCTCCGCCCGCAGGCGCCGCAGTTGCGAGGGTCGTTCTGTTGATCGAAGCACGCGCCTCCATCGCAGGCCGTCGTGCCGGAGGGACAGGAAGTCGCGCCGGCGTCGGCGACGATCGCCCGGCAATTCCCCTGGCTGCAGAACTCGTCGGTGCCGCAGGTCCGGGTGCAGCTCCCACAGTGCCCTGGGTCGTTCTTGAGATCGAAGCACACGCTGCTGCATGCCGATTGCCCCGTCGGGCAGGAGACGACGCAGGCGCCGGCCGTGCAGACGCTCCCTGCCGCGCAGGCATTGCCGCAGGCGCCACAGTGCCGCCGGTCGTTCTGGGTATCGACGCAGACGCCTTCGCACTGGGTGCACGGCACTGGGCTCGGCCCGACGCAGCCGAACGCGATCACGGCCAGGACGCTGGCGCGTACGAACGATGCTCTCATGTGTGGTCTCCCCGGGGGTCGCGCGAGTGTACTTCGGCGGTGTGGCCTGCCGAGGAAATCTCGGTGTGGGTCCGCTCCTCACGTCGCGAATGGGTCGAGCTGGGGTATGCGGAGACCCCATGGTGGACCCCCACGGCGGCAAACTCGAAGAGCGACTGATCGGTCGCGAGATGTTCGACGAACGCGCGCGAGGCCTTCGACGAATTCGAGTCGACGCTCGCACGGTGAACGACCTCGAGCTCTTCGGCATCGGAGCCCTCTCTCCCCTCACCGGTTTCCTCGACGAAGCGGCGTACCGCAGCGTGGTCGAGTCGATGCGGCTGCCCGACGGAACGGTCTGGCCATTGCCGATCACCCTCGCGCTCTCCGATGCGCCGTCGATCGGCGAGCGGGTGGTGCTCTGCGACGAGACGGGTCGTGAGTGGGCGCTGCTCGAGGTGAGCGCTCGGTACCAGCGCGATCCGCGACACGAGGCGAAGGCGGTGTTCGGCACCGAAGACCCGTCGCACCCCGGCGTGGAGCAGCTCCTCGCGCAGCCCACCACGCTCGTCGGAGGACCGGTTCAGGTCGCGCCGCTGCCCGAGCTCCCGTTCCAGCGGCACCGGCTCACCCCTCGAGCCCTTCGAGATCGAATCGCCGCGCTCGGGTGGACGACGGTCGCCGGGTTCCAGACGAGAAACCCGATTCACCGCGCACACGAGGCGCTCACCAAGGTCGCGCTCGAGGTCTGTGACGGGCTCGTGCTCCACCCGTTGGTCGGCGAGACGAAGCGCGACGACGTGCCCGCTGCGGCCCGCTTCGAGAGCTACGAGGCGCTGGTCGCTGGCTACTACCCTCCGCAGCGCACGATCCTCGCCGCCTTCCCCGCGGCCATGCGCTACGCCGGGCCGCGCGAGGCGCTCTTTCATCTGTTGGTGCGAAAGAACTACGGCATCACCCACTTGATCATCGGTCGCGATCACGCAGGGGTCGGCTCGTTCTACGCCCCGCTCGCCGCGCAGCAGTTGGTGAAGCGCTTCTCCTTCGCCGAGCTCGGGGTCACGCCGCTCTGCTTCGATCCCACGTTCTACTGCCGGCGCTGTGGCGCGATCGCTTCCCAGCGGACCTGTCCACATGGGCCCGAGGCCCAGCTCACCGTCTCGGGGACGCAGCTGCGCGAGCTGCTCCAGAGCGGCCGGCCGATTCCGCCCGAGATCACCCGGCCGGAGATCGCCGAGATCCTCCGTCGGCACGTGAAGGCTCCCGAGGCGCCGCGAAAGGGCGTGCTGCTCTGGTTCACCGGGCTGTCGGGTGCGGGCAAGTCGACGCTCGCGCGGGCGGTGGAGAAGCGCCTGTCGCCCAACCACCGCGTCGAAGTGCTCGACGGCGACGAGATTCGAACCACGCTCTCGAAGGGCCTCGGGTTCTCGAAGGACGATCGCGACACCAACATTCGCCGCATCGGGCTCGTCGGCCGGCTGCTCGCTCGAAACGGCGTGCTGGCCATCGGCGCCGCCATCAGCCCGTACGCCGAGACGCGGAACGAAGTGCGAGCGCACGCAGCCGCCGAGGGGGTCGCCTTCGTCGAGGTGCACCTCCACGCGCCGATGGACTCGCTCGTCGCGCGCGACACCAAGGGGCTCTACAAGAAGGCGCTCGCGGGAGAGCTGAAGCACTTCACCGGCGTCGACGACCCCTACGAGCCTCCCGCTTCGCCCGAGCTCTCACTCGACACCAGCTCGATGGACGTCGACGGCTGCACCGCGAAGATCATCGACGTGCTCGCGCGCTTCGGAGTCGTCGCGTGAACGTCGGCGAGCTGATCGGCACCCGTGACGTGCTCTTCCTGGTGCTCGACACCTTGCGCTTCGACGTGGCGACCGAAGAGTGGAAGGCCGGCCGCACGCCAAACCTCGCCCGGGTGCTCCCGCCAGCTGGCTGGGAAGAACGGCACACGCCCGGGAGCTTCACCTACGCCGCGCACCACGCGTTCTTCGCGGGCTTTCTCCCTACCCCAGCGCGCCCTGGGCGACACCCGCGCCCGTTCGCGATTCGCTTTGGCGGCAGCGAGACGACGACTTCGCAGACCTGCGTCTTCGAGGCGCCCGACATCGTCCACGGCTTCGCGAGCAAGGGCTACCGGACGATCTGCATCGGCGGCGTCGGCTTCTTCAACCCGGAGTCTCCGCTCGGTCGGGTGCTCCCGGGCTTCTTCGACGAGGCGCACTGGCGGCCCGACCTCGGCGTCACCGATCCCCGCTCGACCGAGCACCAGGTGCGGCTGGCCTGCGAGCGGCTCGAGGCGATTCGCCAACCCGTCTTCCTCTTCCTCAACGTGTCGGCGCTGCATCAGCCGAACAAGCACTACCTGCCTGGGGCGACCGAGGACTCGATCGAGAGCCACGCCGCGGCGCTCCGCTACGTCGACGGGCAGCTGCCTCCGCTGTTCGACGCGCTCGCGAAGCGTGGCGCCGCGCTCGCGTTCCTGATGAGCGATCACGGCACCTGCTACGGCGACGACGGCTTCACCGGCCATCGGCTCGCGCACCCTGCGGTGTGGACGGTGCCGTACGCCCAGGTCCTCCTCCCGGGGCGCTGACCCTTTCTTCGGCTCGAGAGGCGGGGTACGGACACGTCGTGCGCTCCTCGGCACTCGTCCTCTTCCTCTCCTGCGCGCCCCCAGTGGTGCCGGCGACGAACGACGCGGGCATGGAGGGCGACGCGGGCACGCTCGACGCTGGAAGGTTCGACGCGGGTGAGCCCGATGCGGGCCTCGTCGACGCCGGGGCCGAACGAGATGGTGGGCTGGTCGCTCCCTGCACGCAGCTGGGAGAGCTGCTCTCGTGCGCCCACCAGACGATTCGCTTGTCGGTGGCTCGTCCGATCCCCATGGAGCGGGTGGTTCACGTCGGGCTGCCGGTCGGAGCACCGCCTGCGCGTGGCTGGCCGGTGGCGTTCCTCTTTCAAGGTTCGCTCTTCAGCGCGCAGCTGACGTGGAGCGCGCGCCCGACGGATCCCTTTGGCGCCGTCGCGCAGACCAACACGGTGAAGCAGTTGCTCGAGGCGGGCTTCGCGGTGGTGACGCCCGAGGTTCGGCTCTTCGGGTCGACCTACTGGGACACCAACGTTCCGCAGTGGGCGCTCTTCTGGGACCAGGCGCCCGACCACCACCTCATGCTCGCGCTGCTCGACGCGGTGGGAGCGGGCACGTTCGGTCCCCTCGACGCGACCCGGCTGTACGCGGGCGGCATCTCGAGCGGCGGCTACATGACGAGCCGAATGGCGCTCTCCTACCCGGGGAAGTTCAAGGCGCTCGCGATTCACTCGGCGTCGTGGGCGACCTGCTCGGGTCCGATCTGCGTCCTCCCGGCGAGCCTGCCTGCCGATCACCCGCCGACGCTCTTCGTCCATGGTGAGCGCGATCTGGTGGTGCCGATCGGCACGATGCGGCCGTACGACGAGGCGCTGCGGAACCAGGGCACCGCGTCGGTGGTGGTGACGAGCGCCTCCGGTGGTCACGAGTGGCTCGAGGTCGCCAACCCCGCCATTCGCGACTTCTTCCTCGCCCACCCATGAGCCTGCGCGCCGTTCCCGCCTTGCTGAAGGTCGGCTTCGCCGAGGCGGTGGCGTACCGCACCGAGATGGTGGTCTGGGTGCTCTCCACCACGATGCCGCTGGTGATGATGCTCCTGTGGACGAGCATCGCCGACGAGGGAACGGTGCGCGGCCAGACTGGCGCCGAGTGGAGCAGCGCCACCTTCGTCGGCTACTTCCTCTGCGTCTTCATCGTGAGGCAGGTGGTGGCGGCCTGGGCGGCGTGGGAGATCAACTTCGAGGTGCGCAACGGCTCGCTCGCCTTGCGGCTCTTGCGCCCGCTCCACCCGCTCATCGCGTTCGCCACCTCGAACCTCGCCTACCTGCCGCTCCGCACCTTGGTGACGTTGCCGGTGGCGATCTTCGTCGTGGTGACCCACCGCGAGGCGCTCTCGACCGATTGGCGCGCGTGGCTGCTCTTTCCGGTGACCATCTTCGGCGCCTGGGCGATCAACTTCTTCGTCAACGCCGCCGTCGGCGCCTTGTCCTTCTTCGCCGACAGCTCGCTGCGGGTGATGGACGCCTGGTTCGCCTTCTTCTTCGTCTTCTCGGGCTACCTGGTGCCGCTCGAGTTCTTCCCGGAGTGGCTGCGCACGATCGCCGAGGCCTTGCCGTTCCGGTTCGTCCTGGCGCTCCCGGTGGAGCTGATGACGGCGCGGGTGACGTTCGAACAAGGGCTTCCGCTGGTGCTCCAGCAGCTCGGCTACGTGACCGCGCTCGGGCTGCTCGCGCTCGGGTTGTGGCGCCGCGGAGTCACCCGCTTCCAGGCCTTCGGTGGGTGAGATGCGACGAACGCTCGAGCTCCTCTCGGTGCAGCTGCGCGCGTCGGTGATGCTGGCGGTGCAGTACCGGCTCGACTTCGTGCTCGATCTCTTCATCGGCCTCTTCTGGACGGTGGCCGCGGTGCTCCCGCTCTTCGTGGTGTACGGCGGCGCAGCGTCGCGCGGCGTGCCGGGCTGGACGTTCGGCGAGACGCTGCTGGTGGTCGGCTGCTTCATCACCCTGCAGGCGGTGATCGACGGAGCGATCGCTCCTTCGCTGTCGACGGTGCTCGATCACGTTCGCAAGGGCACCCTCGACTTCGTGCTCCTCAAGCCGCACGACTCGCAGCTGCTCGTCTCCATCTCGCGGTTTCAGCTCTGGCGCTCGGCCGGGCTGGTGCACGCCGGCATCGTCTTCGGGTTGGGCTTTCGCGAGCTCGGCCACGGCCCGTCGCTCCTCGGGGTGGTGGAGGCTGCCCTCTTGCTGCTGGTCGCCACGTGGATGCTCTATTCCCTCTGGCTCGTCATCGCGTCGGTGGCCTTCTACGCGGTGAAGGTCGACAACCTCAGCTCGCTGTTCACCAGCATCTTCGACGCCGCGCGCTGGCCGAAGACCGTCTTCCGAGGCGCCTTCCGCTTCGCCTTCACCTTCGTGATTCCCCTGGTGGTGATGACGACGTTTCCTGCCGAGGCGCTGCTGGGCCGGCTCGACTGGGCGACGTTGATCTCGAGCGTGGTCGGCGCGGCAGCGCTCGCGTTGTGCGCGCGGCTCTTCTGGTTGGCGAGCTTGCGCAAGTACACGTCTGCCGGCGGCTGAGCCGGTCGAAGACGTCGCGGTCGGCGAGTTGAAGCTCGCCTTCTGTTCGTGAGAGTGAGGAGCCATGCTCTCGCGAAACGTCGCAGTGGTTCTCGTGCTGACCTCGGCGTGTGGCCGCACTCCAGTGGATCGTGACGGTGCGCTCGCGCGCGCGGCGCCGACTGGCGAAGCGGTGATCGACGAGGCGACCCTGAAGGCGATCGTCTCCGGCGCGTTGCCAACTCCGGAGTGCGATCTCAGCAAGGTCGCGTCGTGCGTTCGGCGAACACCACTGCTGCCGACGCCCGTCGAGCCAGCGACGTTGATGCCGCCTGGACTTCTCAGCACCAGCTCGAGCCACTGCGGTGACTTCTTCGCAGCGGTACACCCGGACCCGATGGGCGACGCGGGGGTGGCTGCCTGCCGGGCTTCGCCGATCGTCACCTTCACGACGTGGAACCTGAAGGAGCCCTCGATGCGGCGAACCGTGCCGACCGACCCGGGGCCGTGCGTCTTTCACCCCTTGGCGATCCAGCCGATTCACGAGGCCGATACGATCTTCGCGGTCGATGCCCAGGGCCGGGTTGGGCATGGCGTGGTGGTGTACTCGTCGGTCGTGATCGTCGACCTCGTGTTCGGCGCAGAGGCGCGCCTCCTCGCGGAGTTCCGGCCCGAGTGCATCGCGACCGAGTAGAGAACGAAGCGTCACTCGCTGAGGGAGACGTAGCGTCGCGTCTTCGGCGCCGTTCGCCACCAACCGTCTCTCGCGAAACGCACCGACGGGAGCGCCTTCACCAGCGCGGCTCGTTCGGTCGCATCGAGCACGTTGTCGCCGAGCTCGAGCGTCTCGAGATGGGCGAAGGCCGCCCGCCGCTTCTGGAGTTCACGTGCTCCGGCTCCGTCGAGCACGCCCAAGGAGAGATCGAGTGACACGAGCTGGCCCAGCAGCGTGCTCGCGGCGAGCACCGGCACGAGCTCGTTGGTGTACGGCGTGTTGCAGAGGCCCAGGTGCCGCAGCCGAGGGAAGCGTGCGGTCGCGGCGGCGATCAGCTCACCGCAAGCGGAGAGGTCGGCGCACGGTCCGTACTCGCCGTCGCCGATGGCCAGCTCGAGCCTCGCGAGCGCCGGGAGCTTCGCGTTCATCAGCGCCGCCATCGCCTCGGGCGAGAAGGTGCTCGACTCCACTCGGAGCGACTCGAGCAACGAGTGATCGAGCCCGTCGAGCGAGGGCGCCGAGCCACGACAGGCGAGCGTGCGCAAAGAGGGTTGTCGAGCTGCGGCTTCGCCGATCGCCCCGAGCCAGAGCCAGCTGAGCTGGTGCTCGTCGGCGTGAGGCAGGTGCGTCCACCCGACCTCGAGGGTCTCGAGCCGAGGGAAGACCGGCAGTGCGTCCCAGAGGGGTTCCATCGTGCCGTTGGTCGTCAGCGCGCTCGCCTGCAGCACCCGAAGCCGAGCGAGGCTCGGGGCGGTGAAGAGCTCGGCGAGGTGGGCGAGCTCCGGCTGATCGACGTGCGGCCAGGGAAAGAGGCCGAGCGTGTCGACGAGGCCATCGCGCCACTCGCTCGTCGTCGCCCCTCGTTCGGCCCAGGCTGCCAGCCGTGCTCCGAGGAGCTCGGCGCGATGCGCGGCGACGAACGCACCGAGCGCTTCCGGAACCGGCGGGTCAGCGAGGCTCAGCGAGATCGCCCGTCCAAGCAGGTTCCCCGTCTGCTCGAGCTCGTCGGCCAGCACCGCCAGCGCGTCGCGGTCCGTCGCTCGGACGAGGCGCTCGTGGAGCGATCGATCCTCGTCGGCCACTCAGTACCCGGCCGAGAGCTCGAGCCAGAAGGTGCGCCCATATTGGGGAACGAGGGTCGCGCTCGCCTCGCTCTGCACCGGCAGGAGCGGCCGCTGATCGAGCAGGTTGCGCACGCCGGCGAAGTACCGCACCGGCCCGTAGTCACCCGAGAGCCCGAAATCGAGCTGGAGCGTCTCGCCCGAGCTGCTCCCGCTGGTTCGATCGAAGCGGCCCGATTGGTAGGTCGCCTGCCCCGAGAGCCGCACGAGCCCTTCCCGCAGCGGAATCATCGCGCGCGCCGAGCCGAGGTGGTTCGGGTAGGCCGGCGCGTCGGCGATGCCGGGACCGCCGAGGGTGACGAACGAATACGTGCCCTCGACGAGCGTGAAGCGGCCCGGCTGCCAGCGGATCTGTGCCTCGGCGCCCAGCGCGGTGAGCTGCCGGGTGGCGTTCGAGTACACCACGCACTGCGTCCCGCCCTGGCAGCGAGGCGGATCGACCCCTTCGTCCTCGAGCACCACGAGCCGATCGATGAGGTTGAAGTACCCGCCCGCCGAGACGCGCAGCTCCGGCGTGAAGTTGTGCGAGTGCTCGAGCTCGAAGGTGGTGATGTACTCGGGCGTGAGCGTGCCGGCCGGCGGCGCGGCTTGGGTGAAAGGCCCGTCGTTGAAGTACAGCTCGTAGATGGTGGGCGCACGGAAGGCGCGGCCCGCAACCAGCTTGGTGATGCCCGACTCGTAGAGCCTCGCCACGACTGCTCCGCGCGGCGACAGCGCGAACTCGGCCAGGTCGTTGTACTTGTCGACGCGGACGCCGGCCTGGAGGAACAGTCGGTTGTTCCACAGCTGCCACTCGTCGAGCAGGGTGCCCGAGAAGAAGAAGCGGTTCTTTCGATCTTGTGCCGCGAAGCCGGCGGGCTGTTGGTAGGCGAACTGGGCCTGGCCTTCGACGCCGAGGGTGAGCCGGTTCCCCTCGAAGAGGAAGAGGCCTCCGCGCACTTCGGCCGAGAGCCAGTCGCCGCCGCCGGTATCGTTGGTGCGGCTGCGCACGCCGTTCTCGTCCAGCACCGCGTAGTAGCCGCGGTAGCGAGAGGCGTCGTAGCTCGCCCGCGCGGTGAGGGTGAGCCGCGAGAAGAACTCGTGCTCGAACTTGAGCTCGGTGAAGCCGCGCGCGTCGGTGTACTCGGTGCCGGGTACGCCGACCGACGAGCCGAGCGGGGCGGTGGGGATCTGCTTCTTGCGCTGGTTCCACTTCGCGTTGAGCGAGAGCCCCTTGTACTTGAAGCGCCCCGTCGCGCCGATCGAGCGCTCGTCGTCGAGGTTGCGAACGACTCCCGCGGTGCCGAGATCGGTGAGCTCGGCGCCCGTCGCGGTGTAGCCCGCCGCCGAGAGGAGGCCCGACATCTCGTCGTTGCCCAGGCTCCCCGTGACTCGGCCCTTCACCCCGCCGACGCCGCCCGCCCCGAGCACGCCCTCGACGTTTCGCTCGGCGATGCGGTTGCGCGGCACCACGTTGATGACGCCGAAGAAGGCGCCGGTACCGAAGAGCAGCGAGGCCGGGCCACGCACGACTTCGATGCGCTCGACCTCCGAGAGATCGGCGTCGAGATCTCTCGCCGAGAAGCCCTGGCCCGCCCAGGTGTCGTTCACCGGGTGCCCGTCCCAGAGGATGAGGATGCGGGTGTTGAGATCGCCCGGAGGCGCGAAGCCGCGAATGCCGACGTAGGTGTAGATGCGATCGTCGGTGAAGAAGAGGCCGCGCACCGCTCGCAGCGCCTCGGGCAGGGTCTGGTAGCCGAAGGCCTGGATCTCCTCGCGGGTGATGACGGTGATCGAAGCCGGTGCCTGATCGACCGACAGCAGCTGCTTGCTCGCCGCGGTCACCTTCGGCGGCGCGTAGCGGAGCTCGGCGGAGATTCGCAGCTCGCGCTCGGCCACCACCTCGACGGTCTGCTCCAGCGGAGACACGTCGGGCGCGGTGACGCGCAGCTGATGGGGGCCTTCGGAGAGGTTGAGCACCGTCGGCGTGAAGCCGGCGCGCTGGCCATCGACGTACACCTCGGCCTGATCTCGGTTCGCGGTCACGCTCACCTTGCCGGTCGGCTTGGGCTTCTCGGGGAGCGCCACCTTGGCCGTCACCGTCACCTCGGCCTTCACGTCGACCAGCACCTGCTGCGGCAAGTGCCCGGCGGCCTGCACCAACAACAACCGCTGTCCCGGGGTGAAGGTGAGGGTCGCGGGGAGCACGCCGAGCTCGGGCCCATCGGCCGTCTCGCGAACCGTCGCGCCCGCGGGAGTGCCGGTGAGCTCGACGGTGCCGACGACCCGGCTCAGCTCCAGGCTCGCCTTCGCCTCGCGCCCCTTCGCGGTCGTCACCTTGGTCTGCGCCGCGCGATGGCCCTCGGCCTTGACGATCACCGTGTGGGTGCCCGGCTTGACGGCGACCGTCTGCGGCGTCTTCCCGCGGCTGCCGAGATCTTCGCGATCGATGAAGAGCTCGGCCTCGACCGGCGTGGTGGTGATCGTCACCAACGCCACGTGCGGCGCCAGTCGCGCGAGCGCCGTCTTCACCTCGCGGCGATCGTCGGCCGGGAGCGAAGGATCGACGAAGAGATCGTGCCAGTAGCGGTAGGCCTCGTCGGGTCGATCGAGCGACTCGTAGCAGCGCGCGATGTTGAAGAGCACGTTGCGGTTCGGCACCAGCCGGTACGAGAGGAAGTAGTTCGAGAGGGCGCCCTCGTAGTCGCGCTTCTGGTACGCCTGCACGCCTCTCGAGAAGGCGATGTCGGCTTCGTCGGCGGTGTTGTCTGCCAGCACGCCCGACGAGCAGGCGATCGCGAGCCAGAAGAGGGTCACTCTCACCACGCGCACCCTAGCGCGCGATCTCCCACACGCGAGCCCGTTTTCGCGAACCGTTCCGTGGCCAATGCCGTTGACCCGAGTCAGGAGCGCGACGGCCGTTCAAGACGCTTTGTCGATGCACTCCGATCCACTACTTTCCGGCGCCCATGTTGCTGGACCTCCTCGTCCTCGCCGGCCTGATCCTGATGGGCGTAGGCATCGGGTGGTTCATGTTGCGGCGCCGCTCGAAGAAGGAGGCGGCCGACACCGCGCAGCTCGCCGAAGCCGTGAAGGAAGGGCGCGCGGAGGCGATGACGCTTCACCCGATCATCGATCCCGACAAGTGCATCGGCAGCCTCTCGTGTCTGCCCGTGTGTCCGGAGGGCGACATCCTCGGAGTGGTGGACGGCAAGGCCGCGCTCATCAACCCGAGCGCCTGCATCGGTCACGGCAAGTGCGCGATCGAGTGCCCGGTCGAGGCGATCAGCCTCGTCTTCGGCTCCGCCAAGCGGGGCGTCGATCTGCCCGAGGTGAACGAGCACTTCGAGACCAGCCGCAAGGGGCTGCACGTCGTGGGTGAGCTGGGCGGCATGGGGCTCATCAAGAACGCCATCACCCAGGGCCTGCAGGTCGCGAAGCACCTCGCTGGCGAGCTCAAGGGCAAGTCGGTGCAGGGGCTCGCCGACGTGATCGTCGTCGGAGCGGGCCCAGCCGGGCTGGCGACGGCCCTGGGCCTGCGCGAACAGGGCGTCTCGTTTCACGTGCTCGATCAGGAATCGATGGGCGGCACCATCGCGCACTACCCTCGACAGAAGGTGGTGATGACCGAGCGGGTGCCGTTGCCCTTCGTGGGAAAGTTCGGCGCCCCGCTCATCTCGAAGGAGCAGCTCCTCGAGAGCTGGCAGCAGGCCGTCGACAAGGCGGGCTTCAAGGTGCACACCGGGGTGAAGGTCGAGAAGATCGAGGGCGACGACGGCGCCTTCACGGTGCAGACCTCGAAGGGGCCGGTGAAGGGCAAGAAGATCGTGCTCGCCATCGGCCGGCGTGGCACGCCCCGCAAGCTCGGCGCGCCTGGCGAAGAGAAGTTCAACAAGGTGACGTACCGGCTCATCGACGCCCAGCAGTACGAGGGGGCGCGGGTGCTGGTGGTGGGCGGTGGTGACGCGGCCCTCGAGGCGGCGATTCAGATCGCCGAAGAGACCGAGGCCGAAGTGTCGCTCAGCTACCGGCAGCCGGAGTTCGGCAAGGCGCGCGAGGCGAACAAGCGCCGCTTCAAGGAGCTCGTCACCGAGGGCCGGGTGATGGCCTTCATGGCCTCGCAGGTGAAGGAAGTGAAGGAGCGCTCCCTCACCCTCGAGTACCAGGGCCAGCAGGTCGATCTCCCCAACGACTTCGTGATCGCGTGCCTCGGTGGAGAGCTGCCGACTGACTTCCTCTCGAAGTCGGGCATCAACCTGCGCCGGCTGCACGGCGAGTCGCTGAACGCCAAGGCCAAGCGCGGCAGCGCGATCAAGAACAGCACCGACGCGAAGCACCGGCGCCTCTCGTTCGTCCTCTTCATCCTCGGCGCGCTCACCGTCGGTGGGCTGTTGGTGGTGGGCCAGGACTACTACCGAGTGCCGGTGTCGGAGCGCATTCACCACGCTGGCCACAACTTCCTCAAGCCCTCGGGCAACTGGGGCCACGGGGTGGGCATCGTCGCGACGATCGTGATGATGTCGAACTTCTTCTACGCCGTGCGCAAGCGCTGGAGCCGGCTCAAGGGCGTCAGCTCGATTCGCACCTGGCTCACCTTCCACCAGTTCGTCGGCTTCTTGAGCCCGCTGGTGATCGTCTTCCACGCCGCGTTCCAGTCGAAGAACCAGCTCGCGACGCTCACCGCCCTGGCGATGACGATCGTGGTGGTGACCGGGGTCGTGGGCCGGTTCCTGTTCGGCATCGTCCCCACCAACGAGAAGAAGGACGAGTACAACTCCTTGTCACGGCGCTGGCGGGCGCACGGCGAGATCCTCGAGGCGAAGGCGGTGCGGCTCGAGCTGCCGGAGTCGGTGATCAATCTCATCGAGGGCGCCGAGAACAAGCCGCCCGAGCACTCGTTGACGGCGCTGTTTCTCCACTTGCCGCAGCGCTGGTTCACCGACATGCGACGGCTGCGGGAGGTCTGGCACCTCTTCCCCACGCCGGCGCACGGCCGCGAGTTTCGCGCCGAGCTCGGCATCGTTCGTCGCTACCAGACGCAGGTCGCCTTCTTCCGCTCGCTCAAGAAGCTGATGCGGGTGTGGCGCGTGCTCCACGTGGTGCTCGCCATGCTGTTGGTGGTGTTGATCGTCGCCCACATCGGCCTGTCGCTCACGCTCGGCTACCGCTGGCTCTTCAAGGCCCAACCCAAGCCCGCCGCCGTGCAGCAGCCACATTCGCCGACTCAACCGGCGCCGAGCCCGAAATGAGACTGCTGCTCGTCCTCATCCTCTTGACCGCTGGGTCGGCCTGGGCCGATCTGTTCTCGCCTGGCGATCTCGCCAAGGCGCACTCGAGCCTGTCCGGCCTCGACAACTGCACCAAGTGTCACCCGGTCGGCGGCCAGCTTTCCCAGGAGGCGTGTCTCGACTGTCACACCGAGCTCAAGCCGAGCGTCGCCAAGGCGCACGGGCTCCACGGGCGCATTCCGAGCGACAAGCGCGCCTGCGAGACCTGCCACCACGATCACCAAGGCTCGAACTTCCAGATGATCGACTGGGGCCCGGGTGGAGAGAAGGGCTTCAAGCACGAACGCACCGGCTACCCGCTCAAGGGCGCCCACGGCCCGGCGAAGTGCGCGGCCTGCCATGAGCCGCGCCTCATTCAGTCGAACACCGTCAAGGCCCTGTTGGACAAGCGGCCACACACGATGCTCGGGCTGTCGACCGAGTGCGAGGTCTGTCACTTCGACGAGCACCGCGGCCAGCAGAAGGAAGACTGCGAGTACTGCCACGACGAGAAGAAGTGGAAGACCGCGCCTGGCTTCAACCACGACGACACCCAGTACGCGCTGCGCGGCAAGCACAAGAAGGTGAAGTGCGCCGACTGTCACGACTCCGAGAAGGACCCCGAGCGGCACGTCTTCCCCGTGCCGAAGAACGAGACGTTCCTCCGCTTCGCGCCCGTCGACCACAAGGCCTGCACCGACTGCCACAAGGACGTGCACGAGGGAAAGTTCGGCCAGCGCTGCCAGAGCTGCCACGTCGTCGATGGCTGGCACATCTTGAAGAACGTGAGCGGTGAGCGCGCCTTCCACGAGAAGACCGACTTCCCGCTGAAGGGCGCTCACGCCGACGTCGACTGCAAGAAGTGCCACGGCCCGTTCCCCGGCATTCCCGCCAAGTTCAAGAAGGTGCCGCACGAGAAGTGCATCACCTGCCACCCTGACGCGCACGTCGGCCAGCTCGGCACCGGCAAGGACGCGCAAGACTGCAACGCCTGTCACGACGAGCAGGGCTTCACGCCGGTGAAGTACGGCCTCGAGGCGCACGCCAAGACGCGCTACCCGCTCGAGGGCGCGCACCAGGCCGTCAGCTGCGGCGCGTGTCACGAGCAGCAACCGCAGCTCAAGGCGAAGATCCCCAAGGCGACGCTCGTCGAGCTGAAGCGCAAGGGCCTGCAAGAGCTCTTCAGCCTCGCGACCTTCGACTACGCGAAGCCCCTCGACGCCTGCGAGACCTGCCATCAGGACGTGCACAAGGGCCAGTTCAAGGACGTGGCCAAGGGCTGCGTCGCCTGTCACCGGGTCGAGAGCTTCCGGAAGATCAGCTTCGACCACGACAAGAACTCTCGCTTCCCGCTCGAGGGCGCCCACAAGAAGGTCGAGTGCGCGAAGTGTCACCCGGCGACGCCAGGGCAGCCGGTGAAGTACAAGCCGCTCGAGCTGACCTGCCGCTCGTGCCACCTCGACGTGCACGTCGGCCAGTTCTCGCGGCGTGGACCCGTCGAGTGCGAGAAGTGCCATCGCAACGACGAGTTCAAGCCGAAGACGCTCTTCAAGCACGAGCCGCCGTTCACCGACTTCCTCCTCGACGGCGAGCACGCGAAGGCCAAGTGCAGCGCCTGCCATCGGTCGGTGAAGGTCGCGAGCGGGGTGGAGAGCGTGCAGTACCGGCCGCTGCCCAAGACGTGTGAAGGCTGCCACTCCGACTTCCACGACGGCGCCTTCAAGGGGTTCGAGCCATGAGCGCGTTCCTCTGCTTCGTCCTCGCCGCAGCGCCCGTCGACGCCGGGGCTCCCGCGCCCAAGAAGCTCACCCTGCCGACGCCGATGGCGACGATGAAGAGCGGCCACGCGCAGGACACCAAGTGCGCCGCCTGCCACGGCACCTCCGGGTGGACCGACGTGCGCTTCAACCACGATCGCACCGGCTTCCCGCTCACCGGCCAGCATCACAAGGCGCCGTGCAAGAGCTGCCACGTCGTCGACTTCAAGGTGCCGGTGCCGCGAGGCTGCGCGGGCTGTCACCGCGACGTGCACGCGGGCGATCTCGGCGCGCGCTGCGAGGGCTGTCACGACACCACCGACTGGCGGTCTCGCTTCGACGCCGACGCTCACCGGCGCACCAACTTCCCGCTCTTCGGCGCCCACGCCGCCATTCCCTGCGTCGAGTGTCACGCCGAGATCCGCGAGCGCCGCTTCACCCGCGCCACGGTCGAGTGTGCCGCCTGTCACCAGGCCGACACCGCGCCCCTGGTGGGAACGGCGGTCGATCACACCGCGCTCGGGTTCGAGCAGCGCCCCTGCAAGGAATGCCACGGCCCGCTGCGCTTCTCGCCTGCGCAGTTCCCCGATCACGATCGCTGTTTCCCGATCAGCGCGGGAGACCACGCCGGAATCGGCTGCCAGGTGTGCCACACCACCCTGCGCGCGTCGGCGGTGAGCGGCAGCTGCGCCACCAGCACTGCGGCCTGCACGTCCTGCCACGAGCACGCGTGCACTCCGGGCGTGCGCGCGACGAAGACCGATCAGCTCCACGAGAAGGTGGACGGCTACCGCTGCGGCGATCGGTTCTGTTACGACTGCCACAAGCCGGTGGGGGCGGGCCGATGAGGGCGCTGCTCGTCGCTTCGACGCTGATCGCCCTCGGCGCGTGGGCGGCTCCGAAGCGCGCTCGCCCACGCGGAACGACCGCGCCCAAGGTGCCGATGGTGAAGGACGTCGGCAACATCACCTGGGTCGGCGCCGAGTTCGCGTTCGTCGACAAGGGCACGGCCGAGGGGGTCACCGCCGGCACCCAGCTGATGCTCTCGCGATCGGGCAAGGCCTCGGGCACCTGCACCACCGACCTCGTCGCCGAGCACTCCGCGCGCTGCGTCGGCAGCAACGTTCGGGTGGGCGACCGCTTCAACCTCCAGCGGCCGGCGCCGGAGACGCCCAAGGTGCCCGAGCCGTTGCCGTCGGAGGCGGAGCTCAAGCGCCGGGCGGGCGAGGTCGAGAGCGCCGAGTGGCAGCTGCGCACCTTCGACGCCGCCTCGCGCGCCTTCGGAGGCGGGCGCCGGTTCGAAGCCGCGCTGTCGCACACCACCTTCTTCAACGCCGCGTCAGGGTCGGCCACCAACCAGCAGCGCATCGATCTGATCGTCTCCGACGTCGAGATCTGGAAGGGCCTGCGCGCCTCCGCCGATCTCACCGTGCTCAACTTCAGCTCGCGGCCCGAGGTCACCCGCACCCTGTTCACCCAGACGCCTGCCTTGCTGGTGCGCCAGCTCGAGCTCGGGTTTCGGAGGCCCGACGTGGCGATCGGCGGCGGCCTCGGGCGCACCTGGGTGACGACGGGGGCGGGGCTGCTCGTCGTCGACGGCGCTCACGCCTCGGTGCGGCTGGGCACCGGGTTCGAGCTCGGCGCCTTCGGTGGGCTCCTGCCCGACGCGGGCCGGTTGACGCCGTCGCTGTCGCAATGGAGCGCCGGAGCGTTCGCCCGCGCGCAGCTGTCGTTGGGAGACGGCGCCGCAGCCTCGACCCTGCAGGTCGCCGGCCGCGCGGGCTACGCAGTGCGAGACACCTTGGGTGGGCGCTTCGAGGCCGCGTTGTCGGGCAGCTTGTGGACCGGGCCGCTGTTCGATCTCCACGCTTCGACCGAGCTCGCCTTCGGGCAGACGATGGCGCCCGCGGGCATCGACGCCGCCCGCCTCGATCTCGGCATTCACCCCAGTGAGAAGCTGCTCGTCACCCTCTCTGGCCGCTACCGGGGGCTGCCAGTGAGCGGGCTGACTGAAGTGGGGCTCGTCTCACCCGGCCTGCGCGCGCTCCACGCCGACGCCTACGGCAGCTACCAGGTCGTGCCCGGAGTGTTGGTGGGCCTGCGCGGCGGAGTGGCCTCCGATTTCATGTCGGCGTTCACCCAGGCGCGGGTCGGCCCCGAGCTCGCGATGCCGTCCCTCCTCGGTGGCCCGGTTTCCCTCGGCGTGGGCTACGTCGAGGAGTTCGGCTGGCTCCGCGGCAGGTCCGCCTCGTTCAGCATCTCCGTCATCGCCGGGCGCATCTTCCGCTTGAGTTCGCGCACCAGCCTCTTCCACCAGCAGGCCGCCCCGACCGCCGAGGGGCTCCGAGACGCCGAGCTCGGCAGTTCACTCGCCGTCGAGGTCTCACCGTGGCCGTTCTTGGGGGTGCGAGTCCTGGTCGTGGGCCGGCAGAACCTGGGTGAGCGCTTCGCGCCCTTTGGAACCTTGGGTGCACAGGTGTGGGGAAGCTACTGAGCCAGGGCTTCTCGGTCGTTCGATATTCGCGGACAATGCAGACCCCCGCAGCGAGTTCGAGGGAGTGATCATGCGACGGATCGTGACGAGCTGCGCAGTCCTCGCGGCAGCGTGTTCTCAGCCGCCTGGCGGCAACGGGGAGCTCACCCGCGTCAACGCCGACAACCACCCCTCCTTTCCCATCGCGGCCTCGCTCGACGGAGGCCACTCCATCGGCTTCCTCACCCCGCTCGACGGCCCGGTGACCTGCGAGTCCTGCCACCCGCCGACCGCTGCGTCGTTCAAGGACTTCACCTGCACGGGCTGCCACACCCACGAGGTGGCGATCGACGTGATGTTGCATCGCGGAGTCCTCGATGCCGGCACGGAAGGGCGCGCCTGCGTGGCCTGTCACCCGACAGGTGAAGAGGTGCCGTACGATCACGCGCTGATCGTCAGCGGCGAATGCGCCACCTGCCACCGGGAGCAGACGGCCTTCGCGGCGCTCCCCAAGCCAGGCTTCACCCACCCGGCGATGGGCACCTCGGACTGCGGCGGCTGCCACAACACCCGCTCCTGGTCGGAGACGACGGGCGCACCGAACGACAAGTTCGACCCCAACCGGCGGGCCCACTTCCCGCTGTGGACGCCCACCTTCTCCGGGCCGGTGATCGTCAGCATGCAGACCGGCGAAGGCGACGTGCCGATGCCGATGAACCACTCGACCCTGCAGATCGACGCCGGCCTGATGGCGAACTGCGACGCGTGCCACGCGACCGCCGATCGCTACCCGGGCTACTTCCACTCCACCCTGATGGACGTCGGGGAGAAGCAGCCTGCGCGGTGCAACGAGTGCCACAGCATGCCCGGCGCGCTCAACAGCCGGCCCGTGGGCTTCGTCGGAGACGTGGCGACCAACCCGGCGCGCACTCCAGAGTCGGGGGAGATGCGTCACGAGGCGGTGGCCTGGAGCAACGGCCAGCCCGGCACGACGCCGCTCGTCACCGCCGACTGCAGCGTCTGTCACTGGGCGCCCAACACCTTCAGCGCCGACTGGGCGTCGGTGCCGTCGGGGGTCACCCAGTTCCATGGCTCGCTCGCCGACGCGGGCATGGCGCAACCGACCTCGTGCATCGATTGCCACGCCAACTCGCGGCCGACCGCGTTGCTCACCTCGCAGAACTCGTCGGTCGCGGCGGGCCTCGAGTTCGATCACCAGAGCACCGACCTGCTCGGCGACTGCCAGAGCTGTCACCAGAGCACCACGGCCTGGCGCGGCGGCAGCTTCCACCCCGCGGGCGCCACCACGCCGTCGACCTGCTTGCCGTGCCACGCGCAGAAGCGGCCGACCAGCACCGCAGGGTGGATGAGCACTGGCTGGCAGAACCGGCCCTTCGACTTCGTGGGCAACGACGCCGGCGCGACCCACGGCGCGGGTGAAGACTGCTCGGTCTGTCACGGCGGGCCAGGGTCGGGCATGTGGGGTGGAACGCAGAACTGGCAGCGCGGCCACTTCCCGCACGGGGCGAGCACCATCGCCGGCACGACCTGCTTCACCTGTCACGTCTCGCAGCGGCCCGACAACTTGCCCAACGCCGCGGCGATCGCGACGGCGATCGGCTTCGATCACCGGCTCAACGGCACCGGAGACTGCTTCGCCTGCCACCAGGCGACGGTGACCGCGAACCGGTACCAGAACTTCTACAACCCGGCCACCAGCATGCTCCCTGGCGGTGACTGGGGCGGCGGAACCTCCTACCCGGGCGACTTCCTCATCACCTCGCCGAGCCGCTTCGTGGCGCTCACCACCTACCGGCTGACCCGGGCGACGCCGACCAGCTTGATCACCGGCATCACCAACCAGTCCGTCACCCTGCCGAACGCGATGAAGCACACCTCATCGGTCATTCCCGCGCAGGTGAACCCAGGCCCGGCCGCGACGCCCAACAACGCCACCTGTTGGCACTGTCACACCCATGGCCCGGACGGCACGGTGACGTCGTACGCGAACGGCATCTTCCACTCGGCGCTCACGAACTACTCCGCGAACCCCGACGGCGGCGGAGCCCTGATGCTCGCCCAACCCACGACCAACTGCCGCGACTGTCACACCCAGATGCTGCCGCCCGATCTCGTGCAGCGCATGGCGAGCCCACTCCAGACGATGGATCATCGGGCGCGCTTCACGGCCCCAGTGAACATCGGCGGGGCGAGCGTCTCGAGCGTCGACGCGATCGACTGCAGCCGCTGCCACCGCACCTCGGGCACCGCGTGGACCGACGGGCGCTTCCACTCCAACATCGGCACCGGCACGCCGCAGGACTGCCAGAGCTGCCACTACCCGCTGATGGCGACCACCACGGCCGACGTCACCACCGGCACGCGCTTCACGATGAAGCACCGCTCGACGCTGATGACCTCGCAGGCCTGCAACACCTGCCACACGATGGCCTTCTCCCGAGCGGCCAACATGCCGACGGCGGCGAACCTCTGGAACCCGGGCGAGTACCACCCGCGCGTCACCGCCCAGCCGGCGACCTGCGTCGACTGTCACGCCGCGACCGACCCGACGACGGCGACCCAGGGCACGGTGACCTACACCTTCGCGATGGGCGGCACCGCGACCAACGGCGGGCAGTGGATGAACCACGCCGCGACCTCGGTGGTGGGCCGCGACTGCAGCTTCTGTCACGCGGCCGATGCCCGGGCGAGCGGCGCCGCGTGGAACCGCGCCACGGCCTTCCACTCCAAGGTGACGACGCTCACCCAGTGTTCGATCTGCCACGGCGCGGCGAACGGCCGCGGCAGCGTCTTCGGCACCAACAACAACCTTCCCTCGACGGCGACGGACACTCGCACTGCGACCAGCACGACGCTCCACCCGGGCATGAAGGCGCAGATGAGCCACGCCGACGTCAACGCGAGCGGGCGCGACTGCAACTTCTGCCACACCCAGAATGGGCCCTCGACCACCGCGGGCATCATGGGCAAGGAGTGGGCGCAGGCCACCTTCCACGCGCGCTTCAACGCCTCGACGCCGCTCGTCACCAACGGCACCACCGGCCGCTGCAGCAACTGTCACGTCGCCGAGAAGCCGGGCGCGGGCTTCGCGACCGATCACTCGGCCTTCACCGCGGCCACCACCTCCCAGGACTGCAGCCAGTGTCACAGCTACCCGGGCGACATGGCGCGCACGCCGTTGCCGAACTGGTACGGCGCCGCCGGCATGCCGACCTACATCTCGGTCGGAGGCTTCACGATTCCGGTCCCGCCAGCCACCGCGGCGAACACCCTGCAGCAGGGCATCTCGAACTTGCCTCACCCTCCGGTCGCCAGCGGCGTCGCGTGCACGACGTGTCACACCATGGCCGCGGGCGGGCGGCGGGCGTTCGGGTATCCGCACGCGTCGACGACGCTCATCAACAACAACTGCAACTCCTGTCACGAGGCGGGCAGCGACCTGGTGGGGACGATCTGGAACGGCGCGACGACCTTCAGCGCGGGTGCGGGTGACACTCGACCCTTCACCCTCACCTCGGTGGTGCCCACCTTCAAGGGCAACTCCCGCTCGTGCGCGTACCCGAAACACTGGTACCCGATCGACTGCAAGGAGTGTCACCGCATTCCGTCGGGCAACGGCAACGTCACCACCGGCACCGCGTACACGACGGCGTGGAAGTTCTCGCACACCGAGTCGAAGATGACGCGCCCGGGTACGTGCAACTCCTGCCACAACGCGCCCTGCAATCTGCCGGACTGAGCTGCTGCGTGCGGTGGTGCTGGTGGCCAGGCTCACTCCACGGCCGCGCCTGATCAACTCTGGGCGAACGCCGCGAGCTTCGGACCCAACGAGAGGCCGAGGTGGAGGATGGCTCCCGGCCAGAGCGTGCGGCGCCATGACTTGAGCGCGGCGAGCAGGAGGCCGAGCCCGACGGCCCACGCCTTGAGCGCGAGCCCGCTGCCCGGGACGAGGAGCGCGTAGGCGAGGCTCGTCAGCAGAATCGCGGGCGCCCGGCCGAGTCGGGCGTGGAGGAGCTCGAGCGCATAGCCGCGGTAGACGGTCTCCTCCACCGCGACCGAGACGACGAAGCCAACTGCCGCAGCGGGGAGCGAAAGCGTCGCGAGCTGCGGGTCGAACGAAGGGTCCAGCTCGGCGAGCGCTGGGAAGAGCCACCTCAGGTGAAGGGGCACGAGCGTCACGAGGCCGAGCGCCGCGAGGAGCCCATCGACGACCGAAGGCCGAGCCCACCCGAGCTGGCCGAGCGAGCGCCCGTCGAGCGCCGCCATCCACCGTACGAGGGCGAACGCCGAACCAAAGCCGAGGAGCAGCGGAACGGTGGGCGCGTTGGTGAGCTTTCGTTCGACGAGTCCGAGGGAGGTTCCCGACGAGACGAGGACCGCGCCCGCGAGCAGGAAGGCGGCAGCGAGGCACCCTGGACAGAGCAGGAGCGAGAGGTACGGCCGGGCACGCGCGATCATCGGCAGAATCGTTCCCACGCGGGAGGAATCGGCCCACCCATCAGCTTCTCGGCGGCCGCCTTGTCCATCAGCACGAAGATGAAGTCTCCGCTGAAGCAGTCTTCGCCGCCCTGCCGCATCAGCACCGACGACTTCACCACCCGCCGGTTCGCCGAGAGCACCTTCGAGCGCACCTCGAGCTCGAGGCCGATGCGCACCGGCCGGAGCAAGCGGCACGAGAAGGACGAGGTGAAGCCGAACTTCCCGGTATGAGCGATCACCGCCCAGGCGGCCGATTCGTCGGCGACCGTCGAGACGAGCCCGCCGTGCATCACGCCGACGGGGCCCTGGTGGAGCTGCGTGGGGACGAGGCGCGTCACCACCTCGTCGCCTTCGCGTTGAAAGGCGAGCCGAAAGCCGTGTGGGTGGGTCGGGCTGCAGCCGAAGCACGGCTGGCCGTCTCCGAAGAGGGAGCCGTCGAGCACCTCGATGCGTTCGTTCATCTCACTCCCCCATCACCTTGACGATGACGCGCTTGCGGCGCTGGCCGTCGAACTCCGCGTAGAAGACCTGCTGCCACGTGCCCAGATCGAGCTGGCCCTTCGTCACCGGCACGAGCACCTGGTGGTGAATGAGCAGCGACTTGAGGTGCGCGTCGGCGTTGTCTTCGCCGGTCTGATGGTGCCGGTACTCGGGCCGCTCCGGCGCGAGCTGCTCGAGCCACTCCCAGATGTCCTCCCAGAGCCCGGGCTCGTTGTCGTTCACGAAGACGCCGGCGGTGATGTGCATCGCAGACACGAGCGCGAAGCCTTCCTTGATGCCCGACTTCTTCACCAACTGGCCGATGGTGTCGGTGATGCGCACCAGCTCGCGCCGCTTGGGGGTCTCGAACCACAGGTACTCGGTGAGCGTCTTCATGGCGCGAATGTACCGAACCGAGGGGGCGCGCCCACACCGATCGTGACAGAGCTGTCGTCTTGATCGACAGTCGCACCCTCTCGCAGCTCCGAGGTGCGCGAATGCGTCGCTACGAATTCGTCGAGGGCAGCTCGAAGAAGTTCTGGGAGATCGAGCTCGAAGGCGAGTTCTTCACCACGCGCTGGGGACGGATCGGCACCGACGGGCAGGAGAAGACGCAGGACTTCGAGTCGGCCGCCGAGGCGCGCAAGGCCCACGACAGGCTCGTCATCGAGAAGGAGAAGAAGGGCTACCGCCTGGTGGGCGGCTCCGAGAAGGACGCGCGGCCGCTCACCCAGAAGGTGCCCTCGAACCCCGCGCTCGAGGAGGCCATTCGCGCCAAGCCCGACGATGCCCACGCCTGGCAGGTCTTTGCCGATTGGCTCCAGGAACAGGGTGAAGGCTGGGGCGACGTGATCGGTGCCGCCGCGCGCGGGAAGCCCGACGGTACGAAACAGGACGGCGCGCTGGGCTCCATGCTCGAGCCCATGCTCGGCGGAAGCGACGCGGCCGACGCGGTGTGGAAGTTCGGAGTGCTCGACGAGTTCCGCTTCGAACCCGATGAGCACGACGACGAGTACCCGATGGATGTCGTCCTCGAGCGAGTGCTCAAGCACCCGGCCGGCCACTTCGTTCGCAAGCTCTCGCTGGGCCTCCCGCCGCGCGAAGATCTCGAGTGGCACATGGGGGACCTCGCCGCGGCGGTGAACGAGGCGGGCCCGCTCCCGTTCCTCGAGGAACTCGACCTGAGCGTGCCCTCCGAGCACATGGATCAGGAGTCGTGGCGGCGGGTCGGCGACGTGCGTGGCATCTGGGAGGCGTGCCCCAACCTGAAGGTGCTCAAGCTGCGCGGCTCGGCGGGAAGTGACGACGGCCCGAAGATCAAGCTCGCGCCGATCGCGGCTCCGAAGCTCGAGACGTTGATCATCTACTCGGGCGGGCTCGACGAAGCGGCGCCGCTGGAGATCGGCGAGGCCGACTTTCCATCGTTGGCCCACCTCGAGATCCTCTTCGGGAGAGACGACTACGGCTGCACCTCGACGATCGACTCGCTCGCCGGGATCCTCGCTGGAAAGGGGCTGCCCAAGCTGAAGTACCTGGGCCTCAAGAACAGCGAGTGGGAAGGCGAGCTCATCGAAGCGATCGCGAAGTCGGCCATCGTCAAGCGCCTCGAGGTGCTCGACCTTTCGATGGGTATTCTCTGGAGGGACGGCGCGGCAGCGTTGGTGAAGTACGCGGGAGCGCTCGAGCACCTCGAGCAGATCATCCTCGACGACAACTTCTTCGACGAAGCGCAGATCGCCTCCATCAAGGCGGCGCTCCCGAACGCGCAGCTCGGCGAGCAGAAGGATCTCGACGAGCCGGACGAGGAAGAACCCTGGCGCTACACGAGCATCGGCGAATAGCCGGCTGCTCGCTCAGGCGTCGTGTTCCGCGAGCCGATCGAGCGCCATCGTCTCTTCGATCTCGCCGAGCACCTCGTGCACGGGCACCTGCACGGTGGCTTCGGTCGAGAACTCGATCGTCGCGTCGGCCGCCGCTGGCCTGCGCTTCGGCGACTTCTTCTTGGCGCGTGGCTTCTTCGGCGTGGCTCGCGCGGGCCGCTTCTTCCTCGTCGCGGGGCGCTTGGGCTTCTTGCGCTTGGTGGCCATGGTTCGGCGACGATCGCACCTGCCCGCCGAAGGCGCTACACCGACGCCCGGCATGACGGCGCGCTTCGCGATCCTCGGAAACCCGGAGAACCGGCGCGTCTCGTTGTTTCAAGAGGCGCTCGCCCAGGAACGGTTGCCGCCGGCGCGCGTCGTGGCCTGGCGTGACTTTCTTCGCTCAGGCGAGCTCGAGCTGGGCGGAGCCGAGCTGCTCCGCATCGACTCCTTCGGCGAGAACTTCGAGGTCGAGAAGCTGCTGCTCGCTCGGGGAGGCGTGGAGAACGCGCAGGCCCTCGTCGAGCGACGCGGCGAGGTGCTCGTTCCCGCTCGAAGCCACCAGGGCTTCCTCGACGCTCTTCGATCGATCGAGCGCGCCGCCTCCGCGCTGCCCGCCGTCGAACTCCTCAACGTTCCGAGCGAGATCGACGAGCTCTTCGACAAGCGCCGCACTTCGCGCCGGTACCTGGCCGCCGGCATTCCAGTACCGGAGGTGCTCGACGACGTGCCGACGAAGCCGCGGGAGCTGCTCGAGCGGCTCCGGGAGACGGGCTGGCCCGAGGCCTTCGTCAAGCTGTCGTGCGGCTCGTCGGCGAGCTGTCTGGCGCACGTGCAGTTCGGCGACGACGGCGTGCTGGTGCGCACCTCGCTCGAGTGGGACGCCCCGCGCTTCTTCAACAACCTCAAGGTGCGCCACCTGCGTCAGCCGCGGGAGATCGAGCGTGCGCTCGGCTTCATCCTCTCCCAGGGCGCGCAGGTGGAGCGCGGAGTCCCCAAGGCGAAGCTCGACGGGGCCTACTTCGACTTGCGCGTGCTCTGCATTGCCCACGAGCCCCGCTTCATCGTCGTTCGCCAGAACCAGCTGCCCATCACCAACCTCCACCTCGGCGGGTTTCGGGGAAACCTCGAGCAGCTCCGTGCAGTGGTGGCGCCCTCGGCCTGGGAGGCTGCGCTGGAGACCTGTCGCCGGGTCGCTCGGCTCTATCGCTCGCTGCACGTCGGCATCGATCTCATGTTCGAAGAAGATCTCGTCGGCCATCGGGTGCTCGAGGCGAACGCCTTCGGCGATCTCCTGCCCAACCTCTCGCTCGACGGCGCCTCGGTGTGGCAGTGGGAAGTGCGCGAGGCGCTGCGTCATGCCTCGTCGGGGCGATGGCTGACGGGCTCAGGGTGCGCCAAGGTGAACCCCTCGTGAAAGACGGCCCCATGGAAACGATTCGCTTCAACCTGAACGGGCGATGGATCGAGGACTCGACGGTCGCGCCCACCACCACGCTCCTCCGGTACCTGCGTGACGTGCTCGGCCTCACCGGCACGAAGGAAGGCTGCGCGGAAGGCGACTGTGGCGCCTGTACGGTGGCGATCGTCGAGCGCGGGCCGGACGGCGCGCCGCGCTACCAGGCGATCAACTCGTGCTTGGTGCTGCTGCCGATGGTGCAGGGCAAACACGTCGTCACCGTCGAGGCGCTCAAGAGCGAGTCCGAGCACCACCCGGCGCAGCTCGCGATGGCGAAGGCGCTCGGGAGCCAGTGCGGCTACTGCACGCCCGGCATCGTGATGTCGCTCTTCGAGGCGACCTATCGCGACGACGCCGATCAGCCGTGGAAGGTCGACGATCAGCTCTGCGGAAACCTCTGCCGCTGCACCGGGTATCGGCCGATCCGCGAGGCGGCGAACGCGGTCACCGGCACCAGGCCAGCCGATCGCTTCCAGGCCGCGCTCCAGACCTCGGCGCCGCAGTCGATGGCCTACCATCACGAGAGCGACGAGCAGCTCTTCGTCACCCCCACGACGTTCGACGAACTCCACGGCCTGCTCGACGAGCACCCCGACGCGCGCTTCGTCGTCGGAGGCACCGATCTCTCGCTCGAGATCACCAAGCGCTTCAAGGTGCCGCCCAAGCTCATCTCGCTCGAAGGCCTCGCCGAGCTGCACACGCTCCGCGAAGGCCCGACCCACCTCATCGGCAGCGCGGTGACGATCGCCGAGCTCGAGGCCTTCGCCGAGCGCCGGCTCCCACCGCTCCATCGCATGACTCGCTACTTCGCGGCGCGGCAGATCAAGCACCGCGGCACCGTCGGCGGGAACCTCTGCAGCGCCTCGCCCATCGGCGATCTCGCGCCCGTGCTGCTGAGCCTCGGCGCGGTCTGCGTGTTGCGCTCGAAACACTCCGATCGCCGGTTGCCGATCGATCAGTTCTTCACCGGCTATCGGAAGACCGCGCTCCAACCGAAGGAGATCCTCGTCGGGGTCGAGGTGCCAGCGCTCGACGCCTCGACCCGGGCGGCGGCGTACAAGGTCTCCAAGCGCCGCGAGCTCGACATCAGCACGGTCTCGGCCGGCTTCTTCGTGCAGCTCGACGTCGAGGGGCGCGTCGCCGTGGCCCGGCTCGGCTTCGGAGGCATGGCAGCGACCCCCAAGCGCGCCACCAACACCGAGGCCAGGCTCGTCGGTCAGCCGTGGAACGAAGCGACGATCGACGCGGCCGCCAACGCCATCGCCAACGACTTCACGCCCATGTCCGATCACCGAGGGAGCGCGAGCTACCGCGCGCTCGTCGCGGCCAACCTGCTCCGCGGCTTCTTCGAAGAGACGCAGACCGTACCGCAGCCCACCTTGCCGACCGGGCACGCCTCGACGGTGCTGTCGCCCGAGGAGGTTCGCCATGGGTGAGTCCCGACCGCTCCCGAAGGCCGACGCCGCCCCGACTCCGCTGGGCCAACCGCTGCTGCACGAGAGCGCCTTCAAGCACGTCACTGGGGAGGCTCGGTACGTCGACGACTTCCCTGCGCCGCCGGGGCTCCTCGTCGCCCAGCTCGTTCCCTCACCGGTGGCCCATGGCCGTTTGCGGTCGATCGAGACGCACCCCGCGCTCCACGTGCCGGGCGTCGTCGCGGTGCTGACCGCGAAGGACATTCCCGGCGTCAACGACGTCGGGCCCGTCATTCACGACGAGGAGCTGCTCGCGAAGGAGGTCGTCCACTTCCTCGGGCAGGCGGTCGCGCTGGTGGTGGGCGAGTCGCTCGAGGCGTGTCGCGCCGGGGCAGCGGCGGTGAAGCTCGAGGTCGAGCCGCTCCCGGCGATCACCAGCTTGGACGACGCCATCTCGCGCTCGAGCTACCTCTCGAAGGATCACCGGCTCAGCCGAGGCGACCCGAAGACCGCGCTCCAGCAGGCGCCGCTCAGGTTCCAGGGTGAGGTGCGCACGGGCGCGCAAGAGCACTTCTACCTCGAGACCCACTGCAGCCTCGCGATGCCCGAGGAAGGCCCCGCGCTCAAGCTGCTCTCGTCGACGCAGCACCCGAGCGAGGTGCAGGCGATCGTCGCCCACGTCCTCGGGTGGGACAGGCACCGCGTCGTCGTCGAGGTGCCGCGCATGGGTGGCGGCTTCGGGGGCAAGGAGACCCAGGCCGCGAACTACGCCGCGCTCGCCGCCCTCGCGGCGGTGAAGACGGGCCGACCAGTGAAGGTGTGGCTCAACCGCGACCAGGACATGATGTGGACGGGCAAGCGCCACCCGTTCCTCACCCGGTTCGACGTGGGCTTCTCGTCCGACGGGCAGCTCCTCGCGCTCGAGGCCGAGCTCGTCGCCGACGGTGGCTTCAGCACCGATCTCTCCCGCGCGATCCTCGATCGAGCGCTCTTCCACATCGACAACACCTACTTCATCCCCGACGTCACGGTGGTCGGCCACGTCGCCAAGACGAACCTCCCGTCGAGCACGGCCTTCCGCGGCTTCGGCGGCCCCCAGGGCATGGCGGTGATCGAGGAGCTGATGTCGCGCGCGGCCGAGCGGCTCGGGGTCGACGCGGCCGAGCTGCGCCGGAGGAACTTCTATGGCCCGGCGCCCCGCAACCTCACTCCCTATTGGCAGGAGGTGAAGGACTCGCGCACCGAGCGAATCTGGAACGAGCTGCTCGTCTCGAGCGACTACCGAAAGCGCCGCGCCGAGCTCGAGGCCTTCAACGATCGATACCGGCACACCAAGCGGGGCCTCGCCATCACGCCGGTGAAGTTCGGCATCAGCTTCACCACCTCGTTCCTCAACCAGGCGGGCGCGCTCGTGCTCGTCTACGCCGATGGCTCGGCGCAGCTCAGCCACGGCGGCACGGAGATGGGGCAGGGGCTCCACACGAAGATGCTCGCCATCTGTTCCCACGAGCTGGGCGTGCAGCCGGAGCGCGTTCGGGTGATGACGACGGCCACCGACAAGGTGCCCAACACCTCGGCGACGGCAGCCTCGAGTGGGGCCGACTTGAACGGCTTCGCGGTGAAGCAGGCCTGCGAGACGATTCGCGAGCGGCTGCGGCCAGTCGCGGCCAGGCTCCTCGGCGTTCCTGCGGAGGCGGCCTCGCTCACGTTCGCCGGAGGCCGCGTCTTCCTGCCCTCTCGGCCCGAGCTCACCGTGCCGTTCGAGAAGGTGACCCAAGAAGCGTACCTCCAGCAGGTCTCGCTCTCGGCGACGGGCTACTACCGCACGCCCGACATCCACTTCGACAAGGCCACCGGGCGCGGCAAGCCGTTTCACTACTTCGCCTACGGTGCGGCGGTGTCGGAGGTCGAGGTCAGCGGGCTCACCGGCGAGCACCGGCTGCGGCGGGTCGACATTCTCCATGACGTCGGGGCTTCCCTGGTGCCGAGCATCGATCGCGGGCAGATCGAAGGCGCCTTCGTGCAGGGCTGGGGGTGGCTCACCTGCGAGGAAGTGCGCTTCGACGAGAAGGGCGCGCTCAAGACGCACTCTCCCGACACGTACAAGATCCCCGCCTTCGGTGATGCGCCGCTCGACTTCCGGGTGACGCTGCTCGAGGGGGCCCCGCAGGACGAGACGGTGCACGGCTCCAAGGCCGTCGGAGAGCCGCCCTTCATGCTGGCGCTCTCGGCGGTGGCGGCGCTGCGGCACGCGATCGCGGCGTTTGGCCCCAAGGGCCGCGAGGTGAAGCTGGCGATGCCCTGCACGCCCGAGGCGGTGTTGACGGCGATCGAGGCAGCCAAGCTCGCACGGCGCACGCCGTCGTGAAGCTCCCTCACTGAGACGTCGGCGCGGGAACCGTCAGCGCGAGTTCGCCACCAGCTGGCGGCTCACTGGCAGTAGCCGTTCATCTGACAGCTGCCGGTGGAGCACATCGCGAGGTTGCCGTTGTTGCAGTTCGGCCGGCAGTAGCCGACGAGCGCGCCAGGGGTCGGCGCCAGGGCGCAGACGTAGCCCGTGCGGCAGCTTCCCTGTCCGGTGCCCGCGCCGGTGCAGGTCCCCCGGCAGGCGCTGACGCTCTGCCCAAAGACGGTGTCGGTGATGCAGATGCTCCCCGCGCTGCACGCCTGGGTGCCGCCGCACTGGCTGGTGCAGTAGCCGCCCGGGTAGCCGCTCGGCTGGCCGAACTGGGTCTCGCCGATGCAGTTGCCCTCGCAGGTCGAGGTCGAGGTGCACGCGCTCCCGTTGGGGAGCGGAGTCAGCACGCCACTGTCGGGGATCGGGTTGGGCACGCAGGCGCCGTTGGTGCAGTTGGTCCCCCGCCCGCACTGCATGCAGGCCATCGCCGCCGTTCCGCAGGCGAAGTTGCCCTGTTGGCCCGGCTGGACACAGAAGGTCCCGGCGGGCGTCGCGGCGCAGCACCCGGTGGGACAGCTGGACGGGTCGCAGCCAGTCGACGTGCCGCCGTCGCTCGTGGTGCCGCCGACGCAGGTGCCGTTGGTGCAGTTCGTTCCTCGTGAGCAGGTGGCGCAGGTGAGGCCGCCGCTGCCGCAGGTGAGGTTCGACTGTGACGAAGGCGGAATGCAGCGCGGCATTCCGGCGGTCTGTTGGCAGCAGCCGGCGCAGCTCATCGGCCCACAGGCCGGAGGCGTCTGGCAGGTGCCGTTGATGCAGTCTTGGCCGCGCTGACACGCGCTGCACATGCCACCGTTCTGTCCGCAGGCGATGGTGGACTGCATCGAGGGGGTGACGCAGATCCCCCGGCCGCAGCAGCCGGTGCAGGTGCCCGGCCCGCACGCCGCCATCACACAGCCGCCGTTCACGCACTGCTCGCCGGTTCCACAGCGCTGGCACTGCAGCCCGTTCGCCCCGCACGCGAAGGGCGAGTCACCAACCTGGCATTGGCCTGCAGCATTTCGACAGCCACAGGCGGTGCCTCCGCCCGACGCGCCGCCGCCAGTGACGATGCCGCCCGCCGAGCCCCCGCCGACGGTCGCTCCACCGCCCGCGTCGCCGCCGCCCGAGACGCCTCCCGCCGCGTCTCCACCGGCTGCGTCACCTCCGCCAGCGACCGAGCCGCCGCCAGTTCCAGCGGTGCCCCCGCCGCTCCCTGGTGGCTTGCACCGGAAGTCGAGGCACACCGTCCCATTCATGCAGTCGGCGTCGGTGGAACACTGCGCCTCGGTGACGGGCGACAGGCAGGCAGACACGGCGAACGCCGCGATCGCGAGAGGGAGAGCTGACTTCATTGGGAGACCTCGTGATGGCGGGGTCGGCCAACCCACGCGCCGGGAGGATGCGACGGGCGGGCGCTGGGCGCAAGCAGGCTCGCCTTCAGGGAGTCGCTCGGCCTACTGGGCCCCGGCGACGCTCAGCACCTTCATCGCGAGCCAGGCCAGCCCGGCACTGAAGGGCAGGGTGACGACCCAGGCGATCAAGATGTTGGTGGCGACCCCCCAGCGCACCGCGGAGAGCCGCTTCGAGGCGCCGACGCCCATGATGCAGGCATTGATGCAGTGGGTGGTCGACACGGGAATGCCGAGCCGTGAGGCGCCGAGAATGGTGAGCGCTCCGGCGGTCTCGGCGGCGAAGCCCTGAATCGGCGCGATGCGGATGATCTTCGTCCCCATCGTCTTGATGATGCGGGTGCCTCCGGCTGCGGTGCCGAGCGCGATCGCCGCCGCGCAGACGACGATGACCCACGTCGGCACGTGCTCGCCTTGGGGCAGCGCCCACTCGGGCATCCACTCCGGGCGGGCGCCGTTCTGGGCCGCGACGAAGCTGAGGAGCGCGAGGGTGATGATGCCCATCGACTTCTGCGCGTCGTTGGAGCCGTGCGAGAAGGCCATCAGCGCCGCGGAGGCGAGCTGCATCTTCCTCGACAGCCGCTGCACGATCTGCGGCGCCGCGCCATAGAGTCTCACGCCCACCACCATCGCGCCGACGCCCGCGACGAGCAGCACGGTGAGGAGGAAGAGGTACTCGACCTCGAGCGTCTTCACCGTCTCCACCAGGGTGGCGGTCGCCTTCTCCAGCGCGCTCGGCGCGGCCCCGAAGGGCAGCGACGCCTTCTTGGCCGCTTCCTTCAGCGCGTGATCCCACCCCTCGCGCCACTGCGAGTAGCCCAAGCCGCCCAGGCCCGCCCACACCACCACCGCGAACGCCTTGCCGAGGAAGGGCAGCCGGCCACGGGTGAGCCACACCAGGCCGATCATCACGAAGAACGCCAACACGAAGCCGATCGACGGAGAGGCGACGAGCGGAACGAGCACCTTCTGCACCAGCGCCGCCCACTTGAAGGCCCCGAAGCCAGCGTGCGCGACGACCGCCCCAGCGAGCCCGCCGATGAGCGCGTGCGACGACGACGACGGAATGCCGAACCACCAGGTGATCAGGTTCCAGATGGAGGCGCCGATGAGGGCCGCGAGGACGACACCCTGGGTCACCTGCGCAGGGTCGGCGAAGCCGCTCGCGATCGTCTTGGCCACCGCCGTGCCCGCCATCGCGCCGACGAAGTTGAGCACCGCCGCGATGAGCACCGCCGTTCGAATCGGGAGCACGCCCGTCGACACCACGGTCGCGATCGCGTTCGCCGCGTCGTGGAAGCCGTTGATGTAGTCGAACACGATGGCCATCACGACCACCGCGATGAGCAGGCTAACCATTCTTCACGGCCATGTTGGCGAGGAGGTCGGCCACGTTGTCGCAGTGGTCGATGGCGTTCTCGAGGTGCTCGAGGGCCTCGCGCTGCTTGAGGAGATCGCGGAAGTCGATGGACGGGGCCTTGAAGAGCTCGCTGATGGCGTTGCGGTAGATCGTGTCGCCTTCCTTCTCGAGCACGCGCACCTTCCGGCCGCCGTCGATCAGCTCGGTGAAGCGGTGCGCTCGGAGGAAGGGCACGGTGTCGCTGATCATCTTGGTGCAGGTGATCAGCTTGGCCGACAGATCGAGCATCGCCTTGGTCGGCTTCTCGATGGAGTACAGGCCGTAGCTGCGGGCGGTGAGGTTTGCGAGGTCGATGATGTCGTCGAGCTCGGCGGTGAGGCGGTGCAGGTCTTCGCGATCGAGCGGCGTCACGAAGGTGCGCGCGAGGGCGTCTTCCATGCGGCGCACCACGTCGTCGGCCTTGTGCTCGATCGTCTGCACCTTCGCCTGAACGTCCGAGGCAGGCGTGTGCTCGAAGGCGGCGAGCGCGACGGCGGCCTCATGACCGAGCCGGCCGAGCTCCTCGAGCATGTCGTAGTAGTGATCTTCTCTCGGCAGCAGCCAACGGATCATCGCCTGAAGAGCCATGGCGACTGTTCAGCATTTTCGCCGCCGCTCCGCGTGACAACTCCGTGACGCGGACGTGACGTGTTCGAGCTGATGCAGATCAGCGGCGGGTGTCCATCAGCCGCGCCAGCTCGTCGAGCTCGCCGGGCAACGAGGCGCGTGCCCGCTCGGCGTGAGGGCCGCGAACGAGCCGCTTGGTGAGTGCGTAGCCAGCGCCAGAGAAGGTGGCGAGGTGGCGCGCGTGCATCAATGCCGCAGCCATCAACGACTCCGGTGCGTGGAGCGTCTCGGCGACGTGCATCGAGAGGGCCTCCTGCGGAGTGAGCACCCGGCCGTGGACGACGAGCTCGGTCAGGCGAGAGGCGGAGACGGCGGCCCGCGCCAGCTCGATGCCGAAGGACGGAACGAACAAGCCGGCCGGCACTTCGTTGAGGCCGAACTTGAAAGGGCCCTCGGCGAAGACGCGCAGGTCGCAACCCAGGGCGAACATCGCGCCCGCTCCCAGCGCGTGTCCGGAGACCGCGCCCACCACCGGCTTCTCGAAGAGGAAGAGCGCGAGCACGGCTTCACCCATCGCGCGCACCGTGTCCTTCTTCTCGTCGAGCGACATCTTCGGCAGCGCCTTCAGATCGAGGCCCGCGCTGAGGGAGCCAGCCCGCCCGGTGAGCACCACCGCCCGCGCCGGTGAGCTCGCGACCTCGGCGAGCGCCGCCTGGAGGCCCTCGAACTCGGGGATCAACACCACGTTGGCCTTGCCATCGTCGAGCGAGACGACCGCGACCTCGCCCTCGAACGTCACCTGCCATCGAGCCATGACCGCTCCTCCTCGTTACCTGAAGTCCGACCCGCCGCAGAGCTCGCACTCGAGCTGTGGCACCCGCCCGAACGAGACGACCGCGACGTCACGCTCGCTGTGGAAGTCGAGGTTGTGCACGCCGAGCGACGGCGCCGGCTCGCCCTTGGCGTCGTAGGTCCACTTGCTCGAGCGCCGGGCCCGCAGCCAGTCGCGCGCCTTCGCCTCGCTCTGGGCGCCGACGACGGAGTGCTCGAAGCCGTGCCAGCCCGAGACGGGGAAGGAGACGGTCGTCGCGGCGGTGCCGAGCGGGAGCGGGACGCGTCGAATCACCGCGCCGAAGAGGTCGATCTTGTGCTCGTCGCGCTCTTCGCACTCGTCCGTCGGGCGAACGGGCATCGAGACGATCCACAGCGAGCGGGCACGGGTCGCGTCGACCACCACCTCGATCACCGGCGCGGGCTCGGGGAACCCGAGCGCGGTGAGCTGCTCGCGCTTCTTCGTGATCGCGGCCGGCACCGCGCCCTCGCACGCGTGGTGCAGGTCGATGCCCGTGAGGCAGACGTCGGCGGGCGGCTTCGGGCCGAGCGGCAACCACTTCGCGGTCGAGCGGTTCCCTCGGCAGGCGTACGCAGCGCGGATCGAGCGAGGCGTGGCCCACACCGGCTCGAGCGCGGTGGCGGCGACCCACGACGGGCGGCGGGCCCTCCAGGCAGCGGCCAGCATCGAGGCCCGCACGCTCTCCGATGGCGCCAAGCGGAGCGCGCGGTGGAAGAGGATGAGCGCGGTGTCGGCGCCCGCCTCGGTGTCGGGTTGCGCCCGCGCTTCGGTGAGGAGCGCCGAGAGGGTGGGCTTGTCGACCACCAGCTGCTCGAGGGGGATCGAGCCGGTCAGCACCTTGGTGTCGACGTGGACGGGGACGACGCCCGAGGCCGGCAGCTCCACCTTCGTCGCGAGCGCGACCGAGACGATCGCGAGCGCGCCTTGGACCGAGTCGATCGTCAGCGCCGTGCCGGTCGGGAGCACCGCCAGCGGCTTGCCCTTGCCATTCTTGGCGCGCAGCTCGGCGAGCTCGACACCGACGAAGGCGGGCCCAGGCTGGCTGGCGCTGGTGCCCGAGGCGGGAACGGGGGGCAACGGGGTTTCCTTCGACTGGCTCGGCGGCCCCTCGACGTGGCGGCGCACCGCGAGGTTGGCCAGCACGGCGACGAGGAAGGCGCTCGGCGCAGGCGCCTTCTCCAAGACTCGAATGGCGCGGTCGGGATCGCGGAGCAGCAGGCGCTGCACGGCGCTGTCCCGGAGATCGTCGGTGTCGAGCTGCACGTCGTCGGAGATGCCGGTCGACGGCGCTCCATCGAGCTCTTCGGGGAGCGGGGCGGGCGGGAGCCCTGCGTCCTTCGGTTCGGCGCCGGCGTCGACGGGCTCCGCGTGGCTGGGGGTGGGTTTCTCGGCCGGCGGCGGAGCCGCCTCTGGGCAGGCGGTGAGCATCGCGCCCAACAAGGTGAAGAACGTGGTGGTGCGCATGCCCCTCCCGTGGCGAGCGTAGGCCTCCGGGTCGGCCCTTGCGAGCGCTTCGTGCGGTGCCAGGTGCTCGAAGTCCTTACCAAGCGATCATGCCTCACATTCCTCTGCTCGATGAGGTCGCGCTCATCGCCGCGCTGGGCGTGTTGGTCACGCTCGTCCTCTCACGGTTTCGTCTGCCGGCCGTCGCCGGGCTCCTCTTGACCGGTGCGCTGGTGGGCCCCAGTGGCTTCGGGCTCGTGCGGTCCCTCGAGGCGATCGAGGTGCTCGCCGAGCTGGGGGTGGTGTTCCTCCTCTTCACCATCGGCCTGGAGTTCTCGGTGTCGAGGCTCGCGACCATCATGAGGCAGGTCGCGGTGGGCGGCGCGCTGCAGGTGGGCCTGACGCTCCTCGCGACCGCCGGCGTCGCGCGGGGCCTGGGCTGGAGCTGGGGCAAGGCGATCTTCTTGGGCTGCGTGTTCGCCCTCTCGTCGACCGCGATCGTGTTGCGAGCGCTCACCGAGCGACGGGAGCTCGACGCACCACACGGGCGCTTCATCGTCGGCACGCTCATCTTTCAAGATCTCTGCGTGGTGCCGATGGTGCTGGTGATCCCCACGCTCGCGGGCGGCGAAGGTGGAGGCCTCGGCGGCGTCGCGCTCGCGTTGGCGAAGGCCGCAGGCGTGGTGGCGGTCACCATCGTCCTCGCCCGGAGGATCGTGCCTCGGCTGCTCGCGTGGGTCGACACCAGCCGGAGCCGGGAGGTGTTCCTCCTCGCGATCCTCGCGCTCTGTCTGGGCGCCGCGTGGCTGACGGGCTCGGCGGGCCTCTCGCTCGCGCTGGGCGCCTTCCTCGGGGGAATGGTCGTCGCCGACACCGAGTACGGGCACCGCGCGATGAGTGACGTGCTGCCGCTGCGCGACGCCTTCGCCTCGCTCTTCTTCGTCTCCCTCGGCACCTTCTTCGACGTGCGGGAGGTGCTGGCGCACCCCTGGCTGGTCCTGGGGCTCACCGCCGGCTTCGTCGTGGGGAAGGGCTTCCTCGCCACCCTCGCCGCGTCGGTGATGCGGTTCCCCGCGCGGGTCGCCTGGCTCGCCGGCGTCGGCCTGGGTCAGTTCGGGGAGTTCGGCTTCGTGCTCACCTCGCTCGCCGCGACCTCGGGGCTGGTGACGGCAGACGAGGTGGCGCCGCTGCTCTCGGCGGGCATCATCTCGATGTTCCTCACTCCGCTGCTCGTCCGCTTGGCGCCGCACGTGACTGGTGGAGAGCGACTGCTCGCGCCGCTCGAGAAGCTGCTCGGTGTTCGCTCCATCGACGAGGCCGACGTGGGGCACGAGGTGCTCGAAGGCCACGTCGTCGTCGTGGGCTATGGGCTCGCCGGGCGGATGGTGAGCGAGGCGCTGCGGCAGTCGGGGGTGCACGTCGTGGCCCTCGAGCTCAACGCAGACACGGTGAAGGCGGCGCGGCGCGAAGGCTTGCCGGTGTTCTACGGTGACGCGACCTCGAGCGAGGCCCTCGAGCATGCCCACGTCTCGCGCGCGAAGGCGGTGGTGTTGGTGGTGAACGATCCTCCGGCCCTGGAGCGCATCGTCGACACCTTGAAGCGCGTGGCGCCCGCGGTGCCCATCGTCCTCCGCACGAAGTACCTCGCCGAGGCGGGCCGACTCACCGCGCTCGGCGTCCGGGAGGTGGTGGCCGAGGAGGTCGAAGGGGGGCTCGAGCTCGTCGTTCGGGTGCTCCGCTTGGTCGGCCAGCCGCGCAACGCCATCGAGGCGCGCCTGCGGGAGGCTCGCCGTGACACGAAGGTCGAGCGCCGCCTGACGGTGCCTCGGCCCACCTTCGGAGAGCTGCGGGTGCTCGCCGATCTGAAGGTCGAGCCGGTGAGCCTCGAAGAGTCGAGCCAGGCGATCGGCAAGTCGGTCGTCGAGCTCAACGTTCGCAAGAACACCGGAGCGTCGGTGGTGGCGGTGGCGCGTGGCGGCGCGCTCGTGCAGCCCTACGCGCCGACGATGATCTTCGAGCCCGGCGATCTGCTCTTCCTCGCCGGTGAAGGTGAACAGGTGCGGCGGGCGCTCGAGTTGTTCACCCAGCGCCCGCCGGAGGCGCGGGAGCGGGCGCCTGATCAGCCCGGCTGACCGTCGAAGCGCCAGACGCCACGCGTGGTGGGGAGCTTGGCCAGCACGTCGACCGCAGCGAGGAAGCGCTTGCGAGGCCAGGGCTCGGCGCCGAACCGGGCGAGGTGCGCGGTCTCCTGCTGGCAGTCGATGAGCTGCACGCCCCAGCCGATCATCCACCGCACCAGGGCGACGAAGGCGAGCTTGGAGGCGTCGTCGGCGCGGGCGAACATCGACTCCCCGTAGAAGACCTTCCCCAGGCCGACGCCATAGAGGCCACCGACGAGCTGATCGCCGCGCCAGGCCTCGCAGGAATGCGCGACCCCGAGCTGGTGGAGCGTGACGTAGGCGCGCCGCATGTCTCGAGTGATCCAGGTCCCTCGCTGGCCCGGTCGCCGCGTCGAGGCACAGCCGTCGATCACCTGCTCGAAGGCGGTGTCGAGGGTGAGCCGGTAGGGCGCTCGCCGCGCCATCTTCTCGAGGCTCTTGGGCACGTGCAGCTTCTCGGGCACCAGCACGAAGCGAGGATCGGGGCAGTGCCAGAGAATCGGCAGCCCCTCGGAGTACCAGGGAAAGATGCCTCGTTGGTACGCCGCGATGAGCCGGGTGGGCGACAGATCGCCCCCGACCGCGAGAATGCCGTCCTCGTTCGCGCGCTCGGCGGGCGGAAACGCGTTGGGGTCGGCGCCGAGAAAATGCATGCGGGGGGCCGCGGTGACGCTACTGATCCTTCGAGGCCTTGAGCTTGATCTCGCCCTTGGCGTCGAGGGGCTCGGCGTACAGCGCCGTCTTCATCTCGCCCTTCACCGTGTAGGGAATCACCAGGCCCTTGATGGTCTTCTTCACGTCCTTGCCGTGGGTCTCTTCGTTCATCACCGCGGTGACGTCGAACACGTCGGTGGCGGCGATCGCGGTCTTGATGCCGGCGCCCTGGGTGCCTTCGGCGACCTTCTTGCCGGCGAGCGTCACCTCGTAGGTGATGCCGTTGAGCGCGACGGGGAAGGGGTTCGGGTTGACGACGAGGAGGTGAAACACCGCCTGCACTTCGGACTCCGAGAAGCGGCCCGCCTCGAACTCGCCGAGCTTGAGGTGGGGCAGCCGCGGAGTGCGCACTTCACGCGAGCGCGCGAAGGGCAGCTCGACCGGCACGGCCTTCGTCACCAGCTTGCCGCCTTCGTCGACCTGTCGCTGCACGGTGCCGTTCAAGTCGCCGCGGAGCGCGATCAAGATCGACCCGCCGCGCGCGTCCATCGCCTTGAGGTCCTCCGAGTCCTTCACGTAGGTGAACGACTCCTCGAAGTCGAAGGCGACGGTCTGGCCGGGCGCCGCGTTGAGCGCGAGGGTGGGCGTCTTCTTCGAGAGCACGTTGCCGTCGACGACGAACTCCACGTCGGCGCTGGTGATGGTGATCGGCTCGTCGCCCGCGAGCAGCTCGCCTGACAGCTTCACCGACACGTCGGTGAGGGTCTGGGTGACGATCTGGAATTCCTGCTTGGGCAGCTCGGCTTCCTTCACGTCGGCCTTGGCTTCGGGCGCCGTCTTGCAGCCGAGGGAGACGAGGGCGAAGAACAGGACGATGCGTTTCATGGGACCCCCAGGGAACAGGGCTCGCTGCCGGCGTCGGGCGTGCCCAGATCGCGAATGCGCTGCAAGAAGACGGGTGTCGGGTTGCCGCCGGCGAAGTTGAACGGGCTCGAGATGGTGATGAAGCCCACCTCGGTGACGAAGGTGCGGAGCGGATCGGCGCCTCGCTCGGGCGTCTGGGTGGTGAGCAGCCGCAGCCCGCTCGCGTAGCTCTGGAGCGGCGTCTTGAGCTGCGCCGGCGTCGGGTTCTGCAGCGTCACCCGGTAGGTGGTCGCCTCGCTCATGTGGGTGCCGGACTGATCGACGTTGTCGGCCTGGCCGGTGGTCGTCTGGTTCTGCCCCGGCGCGGCGTCGGCGGCGAGCCAGGTGACGCCGACGATCGCCATCGCGTCGTTGCGGAAGGTGGTGGAGCGCCGCTGCTGCGAGAACTCCCGGCGCATCAGCTTGAGGGCGCCGTTCTCGAACGCGAAGTTGTCGATCATCAGCGTCTGGCCGCCCTTGCGGTACTCGACCGGCATCACCTTCACGCCACCTTCGAGCGTGAAGACGGGTTTGACCCAGGCGCCGAGCTCTGGCGTCGCGCCCGCCATCGAGTCGCTCGTCGAGTACTCGAAGCAGCGGTTGGCGATGAGGCCGTAGCGAGTCTGCGCGGCGCAGTCGATGCCGCAGGAGTCGTCGACCGCGCCTCCGTCGGTGCGGTTCGTCGGCGGGCTGCAGGCCGAGAGCGAGACGAGGAGCGCGCAGCGCAGGGAGCCGGAGTGACGCATGGTGCGGCGTCTAGCCCAGCCCCCAGGCGTCGCCCAGAGGCAAGCACGCTACTTCTTGGGTGCCTCGCCCAGGCCGGCGTCCTTCGCGGCCGCCTTCGACGCTTCGATCTTCTCGCGGATCGGCAGCATGAAGGCCTTGTGGCACCCGATGCAGGTGTTCATCATCTGGTTGAACGAGATGGCGAGGTCGTCGGAGTTCTTCGCGTCACAGGCCTGCGAGACGCTCGTCGCTTGCTTCTTGAGCGAGTCCTGGAGGGCGAAGAAGGCGGGCGGGAACTCGAGCTTGTTGCTCTGCGACGGATCGAGCCGCGGTGCGTTCGCGATGCCCTGTGCCCACTTCTTGGCCTCGTCGAAGCGCAAGGTGGCCACGGCCATCACGAGATCGCGCATGTCTTTGTTGTGCGTTCGCATCTTCGACTTGAGGAAGGCGCGAACTTCGGCCGACATCGCTTGATCCTGGAGGACGCGGGCCATGTCCTTCTCGTCCTTCGACGGGAAGACCGAGCCGGGCTGCGCGAGCGCGGGAGCGGAGAGGAGCAGGACGACGGCGAGTGCGCGGAGCATCGGAGAACCCCCTGGAGAGGTGGCGCCGTACCCACATTGCATCACACGGTCCAGCGAAATGGCTGCGGCGGTGCGGACTTGGCGAGGGCGGCTCGGAAAGGAATGCGCATGGGGGAAAGGGTTGCGTCGAGTACGGTTCCCGCTGGTGCGTCGTCCCGACTTCAACCAAGCGGTGCGGATGCTGATCGCCCACGTCGCGGCGACGATGAAGGAGTTCAGACACATCGATCCGAACGCGATCTTGGTCATCGCGGGAGAAGCGCGGCGGGCCTCGCGAGGAACGGTCAAGCCGCTCTGCTTTCCCAAGGGCCGTCGGAAGGACTCGCTGGGTCGTCGCAAGCCGCTGGTGACGTTCCACGGCCACCGCGTGCTCTACGCCATCACCCTGCGGCCGCTCTTCTTCCGCAAGTCGACGCCCCGGCAGCGCATCGGCACCGTGCTGCACGAGCTCTTCCACATCGCGCCGGCCTTCGATGGCTCGCTCGATCACCGGCGACGGCACGCGCAGGCAGGCAAGGGCTTCGAGCAGGCGTTCCGGCCGCTCGAGCGGCGCTACTGGAAGCGGATTCCTCCCGAGGTGCTCGAGGGCTTCACGTACGACGGCGAGGTGCGGGTGCTCCAGTGGCTCGAGAAGCCGCAGAGCTGGTTGCCGTCCGAGCGGGCGAGCCACCGCACCCACTACGACGAGCGGCACCTCTTCGAGGGCGTGGTGCGGCTGAAGACGCGCAAGCGGCGGGCGCTCGACTCCTGATTCGTCGACAAGCACGTGCGTGGCGGCCGGGCTGGTGTATCAAGGGGCCGTCATGTCCGAGCTGCATCCTCTGGCCGAAACGTTCCTCGATCTCCTCTACGACGGACCGCAGGAGGCGCTGCGCGCGCGCAAGGGGCTCGAAGACGAGCTCGCCGCCCAGCTGACCGGCGGCAACCACGTCTGCGTGCGCGGCTTCGCCCGGGCGGGGAAGACGACGATGCTCAAGGGCATTCTCCAGCGCGCCTGCGAGCGGACTGGCGGCGCGGCGATCTTCCTCGACCTGCGCGATCCCGAGCGCGACGACGGGGTGCCGCAGTCGGTCGAGGCGGTGCTCGCGCGGCTGACCAAGAAGGTGACCGAGTTCCTCGCCCGCGTCGGCGCCTCGGAGCTCAAGGCCGACCCCAAGGCGCCGCTGACCATCTTGGGAGAGCTGGCCGCGCCGATCTTCATCGGCCTCGACGAGGTCGCGGTGCTGGCGACGCTGGGGAACGAGCGCATGGTGACGCTGCTCGACACGGTGCTGACCACGCCCAAGAACGTGCGAGTGGCGATGGCGGTGGAGCACCACCGAGCCGTCGACGCCCTCATCGAGACCGCGGTGGTGCAGCGGCCCGGCATGGCGTCGGCCTTCGTGCCGCCCATCGCCGACGACGAGTTGGTGACGCTGGTGAACGTGCCCGCCCAGAAGCATGGCGTCACCTTCGCCGACGAGGCGCTCGGCGCGCTCGCGGAGATCTCCGGCAACCGCCCGTGGGAGATCGTCACCTTCTGCGCGCTGGCGGCGATGAAGCTCCCCAAGGGCTTCACTGGAGTCGTCGCGCCCGAGGCGATCGACGCGCTGGTGAACCTCGACGAGCTCGCCGCGATCGACGAAGGCCAGGCGCTCATCGACGTCGCGCTGCGCACCTTGGTGGCGGCGATGACCCCGGCCGAGCGCTCCTTGTGCGAGCTGCTCGCGGTCGGTGGCGAAGGCGAGATCCCCGAAGACGCGATCGCCGCGCTCGAGGCGACGGGGCTCGTCTCGCAGAGCGACGGGCTCACCCTGAACGGCGCTTTCTTCGCGGGCATCGTCGAGGCGGTCGCTCGCGGCGTCATCAAGGTCGCGACCGAGTAGTCGGCTCGATTCCCACGACTGACGCACGGGAGGCTCACCGGCAATGTCAGAGTCCTTCGATCGACCCCTCTCCATGGACGAAGTGGAGGCGGAGTTGAACGCGAGGCTGAGGTTTGTTCGGTTTCTTCGCACCAAGAAGCACTGAGGTGGTGAATGCGCGCCACGAGCACCATTTTCTCGCTGACGCTGACGCTGACGCTGGCGCTGTGCGCAGGCTGTCGGGCGCCGCGACCACCCGTTCGAGATGCCGGGCCCGCGACGCCGACGCCAACGTTGTCGTGGCCGGCGGTGAACGCGCTGCCACTCGATGGAGGTGATTCTCCCGCCCTCGTCCTGGGGAATCCGGGTCTTCGCAACACCGGCTACACGTACGGCTTTGCGCTGAACGCCTCGCGCACGCGCATGGTGACCACCCAGGAGGAGTCGATTCGGGTGTGGAGCCTGCCGGACGGTGAGCTGAGCTTCGAAGTCCCCTCGGGAGGATCGGATGCCCGGTTCTTCGGCGAGACCCTCGGTGCCATCGCGTTCGAGGGCCGCAGGACGCGCTGGTGGAGTCCCGATGGCCACGAGGTGCCCGCGCCGTTGCCGAGCTGCCTTGGGTTGATCGGAGGGAGCGCCTCGAGGCCCACCTGTGCCCAACTATCGCCACCCGCGGTGTTGGTGTTTGGCGCCGAGCCGCGCACCCTGCTCTTGGAGGAACTCTCGACACCCTTCGAGACTGCCGCGACTGCAGTCGCGATCTCTCCTGACGAGCGAACCCTCGTCGCCTCGACCAGCTTCGCGCTTCGCGGGTTCGACCTGGCGACCGGGCGGCGCACCTGGGTTCGTACCCTGCGAACGCCGGTCGAGTGTCTCGCGTTCGACAAGAAGGGCCGGCTGCTCGTCGCCGAACCAGATGCGCAGCACCACGAGAGCGCGATGGTGCTGCTCGACCCAGCCAATGGAGCCGATCTCGTTCGTCGCCACCTCGACGAGGAGGTGCGCTCGTGCGACCTCTCGCCGACCGACGATTCGGTGCTGGTGTTCTCCGAGTCGAAGCACCTCCAGGTGCTCGCGCTCTCCGACTTCAGCCAGCGCGCCGACCTGCCGAGGTTGCCCCTGCAGCCTCGTCGAGGTGCCTTCAGCGCGGATGGGAAGAGCGTCTGGGTCGTCGCCGACAACCAGGTCCTGCAATGGGACCTGGAGCGGAGCCGCTGGCAGCCTCACGGCGACGGGCACCTCGGCGAGGTGCTCGCGCTCGCGCTCTCTCCTGACGGTGCGACGATTGCGACCGCCGGTTCCGATGGCCGACTCGTGTCATGGTCCCTCAGCGATGGCTCGCCGAGGGTGCTGCGCGAGGGCCTGGACTTCGCCCTGACTTCGGTGGCGTTCTCGCTCGACGGTCGGACGGTGGCGGTTGGCAGCGCGGCCGACACGGCCTCGGACTTGAGCGGACCTCCTGACGGGAGGAGCGTCGTCGAACTCTGGGACCTGAAGACCGGCACGCGTTCGTTCTCGGTGAAGCGATCGGCGGCCCTCATTCGTTCCATCGGCTTCTCAGCCAACGGGCGACTGTACGTGCTCGATGCGCACGGGGAACTCGCGGCGCTCGACGCGAAGCGGGGCACGCTCCTCTCGAGGCGTGCGCTCGACCCGACCTTCGGCAGGTTCGGCGGCGGCGCCGAAGTGATCGAATCGTCATTCACGCGAGGTGCAGACGCGGTCGCCGCTTCTCTCTTTGCCGGAGGGGAGTCCGAGCTGGTCGTGCACACGATGGGCGGCAAGGCGCTGCCCGGTGGCGGGCGGTGGCTCGAATCCCACGCCTTCGGCTTCAGCGACGATGGGCGTCAGCTCTGGACATGCGATGGGCGCGGGTGCACGGCGTTCGATCTCAAGACGGGCGCAGAGGTGCCGCTGACTGCCTCTCCGGTCGTCAGTTCCTACGCGCCAGACGCTCGGTCTCGCGTCGCACCACGGTGGCGCAACGGAAGGCTCGAAGTCGCCCACCAGTTCCTTTCCTGTCACGCCGTTCATCCCGACGGCAGACGCTTCATCTCCTGCAGCCCCGACGGGCTGGTCCGGGTCTGGGTCCTCGACCGGCTCGCCCACGAGTGAGTCGCGGCTGGAGCACCGCTCCCAATCGCTCCGAAATGGATGCGCGATGAAGACTGGTTTGCGGCGTCAACCTGAGCGAGATGGAGCCTCGTGAGGTCACTCCCGCTCCTCCTCCTCCTCCTCTTCGTTGCCTGTGCGCCGGCGACCCAACCGCCCACCCGAGAGACGATCGTCGTGCGCGGCTCGGCCTACGATCGGGGCCTGCAGCACGGCACTCAGCTGCGCTCGAAGATCCGCAGCTTCTACACCACGCTGCTCACCAACTCGCTCTTCCCCTACCTCTCGCGCGAGCAGCCAGACATCGCCAGCCTGCTCGCCGAGTACAAGCTCGAGCGCTACCAGGAGGGCCGCTTCGCCTACGAGCTGCTCCTCGACTCGGCGAAGAACGTCGAGCGGAACCTGGGCCGCGCCGGGAAGGACGAGCTGCGCGGCATCGCCGACGGGTCGGGGCTCACCTACGAAGAAGCGCTCGTCCTCAACACCTTCGTCGACACCACCCTCGCGGTCCGCGGCATCGGCCTGGCGATTCGGCAGGGGCGCGCGCCAGTCATCGAGTCGGTCGAGTTCCTCGGAGTCGGCAGCGACGGCGTCGACAACTCGGGCGACGGGCGAGCGGACGAGACCGATGAAGGGGTGATCAAGCCGTACGTGCCGCAGATCTTCGCCGCGGCCGTCGAGATCGAGGTGACCACCGGCGTTCGTTTCGTGTTGACCGATCCCGACGGGGTCGATCCCCAGACGGTGCGGGTGCGGGTGAACCAAGACCTCTACGTCTCGGGCGCGCCGACGCTCGAGCTCGTACCGCTCGACGCGACGAGGCTCCAGGTCACCTGGCGGCCCACCGAGCCGCTCCCGGCCGCGTCGGTCGTCACCTTCGTGCTCTCGGCGGGCGACGCGAAGATCATCGAAGTGCCCGGCCCTCCCCACGCCAGCTTTCGCCGCGACGAAGAGCTCGTCGTCACCACCCGCGGCGCCGGGATCCAGCCGCGCGCGATCAGCCGCCCTCCGCTCACCGACAACCGCACCCGGCCGCCGCCGTTCGCGCTCGGGGTGAAAGGGGCTCGCGCGACCTCGCCGCTGCTCGCGCACAGCTTCGCGTTGCTCGACGCCAACACCGCGCACAAGCACACCATCGCCATCGTCCATCACCCCGAGACCGGCCCGGCGTACACCACCATCGGTTGGGCGGGCGTCGTCTACGGCTACTCGGGCCTCAACGAGCGCGGCGTCGGCATCGCCTGCAACCCGTCCGACACGCTCGACAACTCGGTGGTGGGCTCGGTGCTCGATCAGGTGGTCGATCTCAGCAAGGCGAAGCTGGTGGCGAGCGGCACCCCGACGGGCTTCATCGTCAAGCGGGTGCTCGAGAAGGCGACGAGCGCGTCCGAGGCGGCCGAGGCGATCGCCGAGGTCGACCCCGTCTACGGGTGGAACTGCACGGTGGCCGACGATCGCGGAGGCCTCGAGGTCGTCGAGATGGACTCCGACGTCTTTCGGCAAGGGCAGGGCGGCGTCTACCGCTACACCCCGAGCGATCTCGACCCGACGGTGCAGCGCTACTCGAGCCTCTCCGATGACGACCTCGTGGTGGGCTCGTCCTTCACTCGCAACGTCGAAGACAGCATCACCCTCACCCTCGCTGGCCAGAAGGTGGTGCCGCAGCGCTTCTGGTCTGGCTTCTTCTTCCGCAGCCGGCGAGTGATGGACAACGTCTCCCGCCGCCTCGCCGCGCGCACCGAGCCAGTCGATCGCCAGTGGCTGCAGACGCTGCTCGCCGAGCCGGAGGTGCTCGATCGCTCCGACAGCATGAACGCGGTGGTGCTCGATCTGAAGGCGCGGGTCGTGCACTCGGCGATGGGCTCGGTGCCGGCGACCGAGGCGGCCTTCCAACCGACGGAGCTGGTGCCATGAAGCGCGCGCTCTGGTTGGTGCTGCTCCCGTCGGTGGCGTTGGCCCTCGAGACCCAGGTGCTCCCGCAGGGCGCGATCATGCTCGACGTGGGCTACCTGCGGACCTCGCTCGACAAGCAGTGGAGTGGTTCGCGCCAGCCGCTCTCGCTCATCGACGAGGTGCGCCGCTACGAGCCGGGCGGCGGGCTCCAGGGCCTCCTGCGTCCCCGCCCCGTCGCCGAGCTCGACTTCATCATGGTGCAGGCGATGTACGGGGTGACCGACTCGCTCTCGGTGGGGCTCTACGTGCCGATGCTGCTGCGCTCGACGATCACCACCAACATCGCGTGGGAGCCGGGCGACTACCAACCGGCGCTGGGCCGCGCCTACTCGCTCGAGGACTTCTGGTCGTGGGCGGCATCGATGGGGCAACCCCAGGTCCCCGACAAGGTCGTCGACACGCGCTTCCGCCTGGCCGACATCGTGCTGGGTGGGAAGTACCTGCTGCCCCGCTTCGAGTGGATGAAGGAGACGCACTTTCGCTGGTCGGCGCAGCTCAACGTCGCGATCCCCACCGGGACCAACGCCGATCCAGAAGAGGCGGTGTCGCTCGGGACCAACCTCTGGGAGCTCCACGCGGCCGGAGACGTCGAGGGGCACCTCGCGGCCGACAAGCAGTTCTTCGTCGACGAATACGGCGTCTACCGACTCAACGTCGGCGCAGACCTCTTCTACTCGTTGTTCCGTCCGCGCCAGTATCGCGCCGGCCACGGCCTCAAGAACCCGCTCCTCAACAACAACGCCTTCTTCGTCGGAGACACGTATTGGATCGATCCAGGTGATTGGGTCGGCGGCACGCTCAGCGTCGACGTGGTGCCCTTCATCGGCCCGACGCGCGCCTCGATCGTCTCGGGCGGCAGCGTCGAGAAGGCGAACGCCTTGCCGCCGATGCTCACCCTCACCGCGAGCTACACCTACGTCGCCACCATGCAGAGCGACTGGCAGTCGAACAGCCCGCTCTGGGATTGGGATCGGGAGAAGCTCTGGCAAGCCGGAGACAAGAACCTCTTCAAGCTGACCGGCACGGTGAGCCTCTTTCGCCTGGGCCTGCCGCTGCAGCTCTACGCCTCGTACCGCACCCAAGATCTCGTGCCTGGCCGCTTCACCCGCCCCGCGAACGTTTTCACTGGCGGAGTGCGCGCGGTCGTGAAGTTCTGGTGACCATGCACTGGTGGCGAACGGTTCACCTCGTCCTGCTCCTCGCGGCGTCGTCGAGCTGCGCGCTGATGTCGTTGGTCGGGTACAAGGTGCTGCCCGATCACCCCCGCGATCCCGCCGACGGCGCGCTCCAGCTCCAGGGCCTCTCGGCGCCGGTCGTCGTCACCCTCGACGCGCAGGGCGTGCCGCACCTCCAGGCGAAGACCCTCGTCGATCTCGCGCGCGCCACCGGCTTCATGCAGGCCCGGTCGCGCTTCTTCGAGATGGATCTCATGCGTCGCCTCGCGCGCGGCCGAGTCTCGGAGATCGTCGGAGAGCAGCCGCTCGCGACCGCCACCACCGTCGAGTACGACCAGACGATGCGCGGCTGGGACATCGAGGGCCGCGCGAGCGCCGACTTCGCCAAGCTGCCGCCCGACGATCGCGCCGTGCTCGAGGCCTTCGCCGAGGGCGTCAACGCCGCGCGCACGAAGTGGACGCCGATCGAGTACCGCCTGCTGCGCCTCGAGCCGGAGCCGTGGAAGCCGACCGACTCGCTCGCCGTCGGGCTCCTCAACATCTGGAGCGTCACCCACAACTACCAACAGGAGCTCGCCCGCTTCCTCTTCGCCATGCACCGCGGCGTCGAGCCGATGGAGCGCTTCACGCCCAACGAGCCGGTGCGCGGAGGGCGATCGATCGCCACCACCGCGCCGACCGTCGCGCTTCCTCCAGCGGTCGCGCCGGAGCTGCTCGGCCTCTTTCCGATGAAGCTCGCCACGACCTCGATCCCGCCGACGGCCTGGGAGTCGATGATGCCAATGGAGGGCGCCTCGAACGCGTGGGTCGTCTCGGGTGCGCGCTCGAAGTCGGGCAAGCCGATGGTGGCGAACGACCCGCACCTCACCCACCTCCTGCCGAGCCTCGTCTTCCAGCAACACCTCCAGGCACCGGGCCTCGACGTCATCGGCATCACCGTGCCCGGCGTGCCCTTCGTGCTCTCGGGACACAACGCGAAGGTCGCGTGGGGCATGACCTCGACGATGAGCGACGTGATCGATCTCGTCGTCGAACGAGAAGATCCCTCGCGGCCCGGCTTCGTGAAGAACGAGCTGCGCGACTGCCCCATCAGCACCCGCGACGAGGTGATGCGCGTCCGCGATGGCGCCGAGCTGCTCGAGCGGAAGGTGCGGTTCCGCGCGAGCTGCAACGGGCCGCTGATGAACGATCTGCTGCCGCAGCTCTTCCCGCCAGGCTCGCCCTTGGTGGCGATTCGCTGGCGGGTGACGGGCCTCGAGCGGGCGATGAGCGCGCTGTTGCGAATGGACCAGGCCACCAGCGTTCAAGACTTCGGCGCGGCGGTGGCGGAGCTGCCCTCGACCTGGAACACCTGGACGGTCGCCGACGTCGACGGGCACATCGGCCAGTTCGCCTCGGGTGAGGTGCCGCTGCGGCCCAACCACCTGGGCACGTTCCCGATTCCCGGCTGGTCGAAGGCCTACGAGTGGACCGAGTTCGCCAAGGGCGAGCGGCTGGCGCACGCGATCGATCCCGCCGACGGGGTGCTCGTCCACGCGAACAACCTGATGGTGGAGCCGTCGGCCTCGGAGTTCGCGCGGCTCCACGTCGACTCCGCGCCCGCGTTCCGGCACCAGCGCATCACCGAGCTCGCGCAGGCGAACCCCAAGCACGATCTCGACTCCTTTCGCGCGATGCTCTCCGACACCGCGTCGCTCCGCGCGAAGACCGTGCTTCCCGTCTTCTTGAAGGCGCTGGGCACGGGCGACGGCCTGAGCCAGACCGGGCGGCGAGCGTTGGGGCGGCTGTCGACCTGGAACCATGACGCGCGCACCGACGATCCCGCGCCGGCGATCTTCTTCTCGACCTACCGCAACGCGGTGGTGAAGGCGGTGAGCGACGAGCTGCCCGAGCCCGCGGTGAAGTTCTTCCTCGCCCAGCGCTACTCGACCAACACCGCCGATCGCTGGTTCGAAGACGAGGCGCACCCGGTGTGGGACGACCGCACCACGCCCGCGGTGGAGACCAGAGACGAGGTGATTCGCGCGGCCTTCACGAGCGCCATCGAGACCTTGAGCGCGCAGCTCGGTGACGAGGTCGCTGGGTGGCGGTGGGGCGCGCTCCATTGGCACCGGCCGACGCACCCCTTCGGCAGCAAGGCAGTGCTCGACGGCACGGTCAACCTCCCGAAGATGGAGGCTGGCGGCGAGCTCGACTCGGTGTGGAAGTCGCACTTCGATCTCGGCAACGAGGCGAGCCCGTTCAAGGTGGTGGCGGGGCCGGTCTACCGGAGCGTCGTCGATCTCGCCGATCTCGCGCACGGCTGGTGGGTGATCGACACCGGCTCGAGCGGGTGGCCAGGCTCCGAGCACTACGGCGATCAATACGAGGCCTGGCGGCGCGGCGAGCTGGTGCCGATGATGTTCGACGTCGAAGAGCTCCGCCGCGGGCCACATGGTTCCATCACGCTGAGTCCGTGAACGCATCACGAGGACTGATGGCTCGCGCTCGGGACGGCCTGCGGCGGTCGGGCGAGGCAGTGATGAAAGGCCGCGAGGAGAGCTCATGGCGCATCACGTGGTGATCGTCGGTGGCGGCTTCGGCGGCTTGGCGGCAGCGCGCGCGCTCGGCGAGCAGGACGTGGCGGTGACGCTCGTCGATCGGCAGAACTACCACCTGTTCCAGCCGCTCCTCTACCAGGTGGCGACGGCCGGCCTGTCTCCCAGCGACATCGCCTCGCCGATTCGAAACCTGGTCACCGAGCACGAGAACGTCTCGGTGCGCATGGCCGAGGTCGTCGGCGTCGAGCTCGCCGCCCGGCAGGTACGCCTCGGTGACGGGAGCGCGCTCGGCTACGACTCGCTCGTGCTGGCCACCGGCGTGCGGCACAGCTACTTCGGAAAGGGCCAGTGGGAAGGTGACGCGCCGGGCCTCAAGACGCTCGACGACGCGCTCGAGATTCGCCGCCGGGTGCTGATGGCCTTCGAGAACGCGGAGCAGGAGACCGACCCGGTGAAGCGGCAGGGCTGGCTCACCTTCGTCGTGGTGGGCGGTGGGCCGACGGGGGTGGAGCTGGCAGGGGCGATCAGCGAGCTGGCGCGCTTCTCGGTGGCCGGAGACTTTCGCGCCTTCGATCCCCGCAGCGCCAAGGTGGTGTTGGTCGAGGCGGGCGCCCGGGTGCTCTCCGCCTTCGACACCGGGCTGTCGGGCAAGGCGCGGGCGTCACTCGAGCGGCTGCAGGTCGACGTGCGTCTGCAGACCCGGGTGGAGGACGTGACCGCCGAGGGCGTGCGGCTGCCCGATGGCTTCTTGCCCGCGAAGACGGTGCTCTGGGCGGCTGGCGTCGAGGCGCCGGCGTGGACGCGCTCGCTCGGCGTCACGACCGATCGCTCGGGGCGAATCACCGTGAACGCCGACCTCTCGGTCCCAGGTCATCCCGACGCGTACGTCATCGGCGATCTCGCCCACTTTCCGACGAAGGACGGTGGGGCGCTCCCTGGCCTCGCGCCCGTCGCGCTCCAGCAAGGAGAACACGTCGCGCGCAACATCGCCGCCGCGCGCGCCAAGGAGCCCACTCGACCCTTCGAGTACGTCGACAAGGGCATCATGGCCACGGTCGGGCGCGCCTCGGGCATCGCCCAGTCGGGGCCGTTCAAGCTCTCGGGCATGCTGGGCTGGCTCGCCTGGCTCTTCATTCACCTCATCTTCCTCATCGGCTTCCGCAACCGCATCGTCGTGCTCTTCCAGTGGGCGTGGGCCTGGTTCACCTACGGCCGGAGCGCGCGGCTCATCACCGGCACGAGCCCTCCGCAGCCGCGCACCGTCGACGCGACGCTCGAGACGAGCGCTCCCAGCCGCGGCTGAGCGTCTCGTTCGGGCCTCTGCCGTGAGCGTGCTACCGTGCACGCCTCGATGCCGGGCAACGACACCACCGCTCGCGGGCGAGGCGCGCTCCTCCCGATCGACACCGTGCTCTGCCCAGCCTGCGCGAAGGTGCTCGAGGGCGAGCCGAACTTCTGCAACGCCTGCGGCTCCGACCTGCGCGGCCTCGGCGGGCACTCCGACACGTTCTCGGGCCCCGATCGCGACAAGGTGATCGATGGGCGCTACCGCATCCTCGAGAAGCTCGGCGAGGGTGGCATGGGCTCGGTCTACAAAGTCGAGCACGTGCGCATGGGGAAGATCGCCGCCCTCAAGGTGATGCGCCCCGACGCCGCCGTCGACAAGAGCATGAAGGCGCGCTTCCTCCAGGAGGCGCGGGTGGTGGCGAAGCTCTCGCACGCCAACACCGTTCAGGTCTTCGACGCGGGCGAGCTCGACGACGGCTCGCTCTTCATGGCGATGGAATACGTGCCCGGCAAGGATCTCGCCTGGCACCTCAAGGCGCATGGGCCGGTGCGCGAAGAGAAGGCCGTCTCGATCGCGGTGCAGCTGCTCGCCTCGCTCGCCGAGGCGCACGAACACGCGATCATCCACCGCGACATCAAGCCGGCGAACGTGATGCTGCTGCGCCGGCGCAAGGGCGGTGACGATCAGGTCAAGCTGCTCGACTTCGGCATCGCCAAGCTCGCGGAGAGCGAGGCCCGCAACTCGATCACCGGCGACTTCGTCGGCACGCCTGCGTACATGTCGCCCGAGCAGGTGCGCGGAGACAACGTCGACGCCCGGAGCGATCTCTATTCGCTGGGCGCGCTCCTCTTCGAGCTGGTGAGCGGCCGCCAGCTCTTCACCGGCCCCACCGCGGTCAGCGTCGTCAAGCAGCACCTCGAGACCCCCATTCCGCGGGTGGCCGAGCTGTCGCCCGAGGTGCCCGTCAGCCCGGCGTTCGAGGCGGTGCTCACCCGCGCGCTCGCCAAGCGGCCAGACGATCGATTCGCCGACGCCGAGGCGATGAAGAAGGCGCTCGAGGGGCTGCGCGCCAGCAGCAAGAGCATCACCAGTGACTTCACTCCGATGCCCGACGAGCTGGCCGCGAAGATGCTCTCGCGCGAGGACTTCGATCGCTACGAGCGGCGGCTGCGCTCGGAGCGCTGGCTCGCCCCGGTCGCGACCGTCCTCGTGCTCGCTGCCCTCGTGCTCGGCGCGGTGCAGCTGTGGCGTCACTCGGGCCCGAGCCCTGGCCCGGCGGTGGAAGAAGTGGAGCCGAACGATCTCGTCCCCAAGGCGACGTCGATCGCGCTCGGCAAGCCGGTGAAAGGGGCGATGGGCGCGGCGGCGGAAGGGCAGGGCGATCGCGACCTCTTCGTCACCACCCTCGACGCCGCCGGGCCGTACCGCGTCACCCTGAGTGGCGTGCCCGATCTCAACCTCACCCTCGAGGTGCTGCAGCTCGACGGCGACAAGCTCAAGCGCCGCCTCTTCCTCGACGACGTGGGCGCTGGTGAGTCGGAGCAGGTCGATGGCCTCGGCTTGAGCCCCGGCGCGGTCTACTTGCGGGTCGAAGAGCAGCCCTTCTGCACCGAGCCGAACCGGCCTCCGCGGGAGAAGAGCCTCGTGCGCTACGAGCTGAACATCGAGCCGATCCCCGCGGCCGACGGGCCCCTCGAGGCCGAGCCGAACGACACCGCCCTCACCGCGCAGGCGCTGCCGCTCACCAAGGCGGCGAGCGGCTTCACTGGCGCCCGCCTCGACGATCTCGAGAAGCTGATCGCCCTTCGGCCCGACGGCCCCTTCTCGGCGATCGATCTCTGGAAGATCGAAGCCGTCAGCCAGGAGCAGGTGGTGGTCGTCGTGGTGCCTCCCGAGCGGGGCGCGCTGCTGGTGAGCGACGAGGCCGAGGTGGAGGCCTGGCGTCAGCGTCGCGCGCAATCGTCTCCTTCCCGGCCCGCGCCGCCCGCGCCCGACGGCAGGCTCGTCAAGGGGCTCCCTGCGCTCGTCTCGCTGCGCCCGGGGACCGACGGGGTGCGACGCGTCCGAATCACGCCGGCCGAAGACGCGCTGCCCGGCGCGACCTATCGGCTCGCCGCCGCGACGACCGGCCCCAATGGGCTGTCGGCCGTCGTCGATCTCCTCCGGCTGCTCGGCGATCGGCCCGAGGCCCGGCGCGCGATCGTCGAGCGGGCGCAGGACGTGTTGGCGAAGAGCCCCGAGCTCGCCCGCCTCGGTGCACCGCCCTGACGGGGTGGCGGCAGGCTGGAAGCACCCTTCGGACTGAGGCAAGGTGCCCACCATGATCCCGGGGGGCCGCCGATGAAGGCGCAGACACCACGGCTCTTGCTCGTGGGAGGCACCGACGACGACGCCGGCTGGATCCACCGCGCGCTCGCCATCGACAACCGCACCGTTCGCCTCGAGCGGCTCTCGCCCAGCGACGATCCCCGGCCGCTGCTCAGCTCGAGCCGCTTCGACGCGCTGCTCGTCGATCTCTACGGCTCGCGCCTCGACGCGCAGGGCTGGGTGGCGCTGCTCGAGGAGATCGGCCGGCCGGTTCCCCTGGTGGTGGTCGCGGATGCCCGCCAGGAGAGCGACGTCGCGGAGTGGATGGCGACCGGCGCCAGCGCCTGGATCTTCAGGCCTGGGTTGCTGGGCTTGTCAGCCGTGCTCGCTCGGTTGTTGCGCGAGGCCCGGGAAGAGGCGGCGACCGAGGAGAAGGAACGGCAGCTGCGCGAGGCCACCGCGGGGTTGATCGAGCTGACCCGCAGCGCCGTCTTTCGCGGCACCGATCTCGTCGCCAAGCTCCAGGAGATCACCCAGCGCTGCGTGCGCACCATCGGCGTCGACCGCGCGGGCATCTGGCTCTATTCGGAAGACAGGTCGGCGCTCGAGCTCGCCGACGCCTTCGACGTCACCACCGGCTTGCACACCCAGGGCGTGCGGCTGTCGCGCGCCGAGCACCCGCGCTACTTCGAGGCCCTCGCGGCGAACCGCGTCATCGCCGCCACCGCCGCGCTCACCGACTCGCGCACCAGGGAGTTCGCCGAGAGCTCGCTGCGGCCGCAGAACATCTGCTCGACGCTCGACGTCGCGCTGAGCCTGCGTGGAGAGCTGCGCGGGGTGATCTGCGTCGGGCACCGTGGCGCGCCCCGCCGGTGGACCGCCGCCGAAGAGGTGTTCTCGACCGCGCTCGCCGACGTGGTGTTGCTCGCGCTCGAGGCGGCGGAGCGGGTGAAGGTCGAGAGCGCGCTCGCGGCGTCGGAGCGGCGCTTTCGCGACGTGTTCCACTACTCGTCGGACAACATCTTGCTCTACCGCGTCTCGGCCGACGGGCGGGTGTTCTGCGAAGACGCGAACCCGGCGGTCGAATCGTCGACCGGGCTGGGGCGCGACCAGCTGATCGGCAAGGAAGCGCGCGAGGTGCTCCCGCCCACGCCAGCGGCGCTCCTCGAGGCGCGACACCGACAGGCGATTCGGGCGCGGGTGCCGATCTCGTACGAGCACGAGCTGCCCCTGCCGAACGGCGCGCGCATCTACAACACCGCGATCATCCCCGTGCTCGACGACGTGGGCCGGGTGCACCGGCTGGCGTCGGTCGCGCGCGACGTCACCCTGCTGCGCACCTCGGAGCGGCTCGCCCGTGAGCTCGAGGCGCAGCTCGCCGAGACCCAGAAGACCGAGGCCCTCATGCGCCTCGCCAGCCACGTCGCCCACGACGTCGCCAGCCTGCTCTCGGTGATCGAGGCGCACGCCGGTCAGCTCACCAAGGAACCTGGCGCGGGCGCTCCTCAAGCCATTCTCGAGGCGACCTCCCGTGGCCGCGCGCTGGTGCAGCGGATCGCGTCGGTGGGCCGCGGCGAACCCGAAGAGAAGCGGCCGGTCGAGCTCGAGCCTTTGGTGCGCGAGGTCGTGCGGCAGGTCTCGGCGATGGCGCCCGCGGTCGAGCTCGTCGTCGAGGCCTCGGGTGGCGTCCTTGTGAACGGTGACCCCGCCCAGCTCCATCAGGTGGTGCTGAACCTCAGCGCCAATGCGCTCCAGGCGATGCCGAACGGCGGGCGGCTCACCATCGAGATCGGCCTCCGGGAGCTCTCTCCGCACTTCGCGGCCGCCCACCCTCCGCTGCGGCCGGGGTCCTGTGCCCGGTTGGCGGTGAGTGACACGGGGCGTGGAATGGACGAGGCGACCCGCCGCCGCGCCTTCGAGCCCTTCTTCTCGACGACGCAGGGCAGCGGGCTCGGGCTGTCGGTCGTTCAGTCGGTCGTCGCAGGCCACGAGGGCGCGATCGTCGTGAGCACCGCTCCCGGAAAGGGCGCCTCGTTCGAGGTCTTTCTCCCCAGCCACGCCGCGAGCCCCGCCGTGCCCGCGCGCCACCTGATGCTCGTCGACGATCACCCCGGAATGGCGAAGGTGAGCGCGAAGCTGCTCGAGACGATCGGCTACCGCACCACGGTCTTCGACGACCCGCGCGTCGCCCTCGAGGCTTTTCGCCGGGCCCCGACGGGCTTCGACGCGGTGCTCACCGATCTCTCGATGCCCCAGATGAGCGGGGTCGAGTTCGCGCGCTCGCTGCGCCTGGTTCGGCCCGATCTGCCGGTGATCGTCTCGAGCGGGCTGGCGACGTCGCCGAACGAGGAGCTCGCGGCGATGGGCGTCACCGCGGTGCTGCTCAAGCCGTGGCGGCTCGATGAGGCGGTGGCCACCCTCGATCGCGTCTTCGCCGGCCCAGCCCACTGAGCGACCGCGCTGCGCTGCGCTGGTGGAATCCCCCCGAGGCATCTGGTTAAGAAGGCCAGTCCGCCGGCCGGCTCGGACGGCTTCTCTCGAAAAAGAGCTCCCCATGACCCGCGCGCTCTCGCTCTGCGTTCTCCTCGCTTCGGCCTCGGCCCTGGCGGCCATCGACCCCGTCTTCGCGCGCTTCGCCTCGTGGGCGGCGGAGTACCGCTCGGCGACCGATGAGCTGCAGCGCACCCGGCTCGAGCGAGATGGCCTCGGGCTCGCCAAGGAGCGCCGGGTCGCGCTCGAGAAGCTGATGCGCGCCGAGCCGGCGGGAGCGCTTCGGGTGTTCGAGTCGAGGCTCGGGCTGCCGCCGTCGGTCGCGAACGAGCTCGAGCTGCCGATCGACGCCGTCGGCCGTTACGAGCTGATGTGCGCGCACGGCCAGCCGCTCTTCGCCCAGATTCGCCTCGGGGAACGGCGCTTCGACGTGGTGCCGTACGGCGAGCTTCGAAAGCTGCAGACGCGCTCGGCGATTCGGCTCCGCGGCAGCTCGCTGGGAGACCTCGCCGCCCTCGACGAGTCGATCGCCTACTCGAACCCGGCCACCGACCCGCAGCCCTCGCCCTTCACCATCGGCACCAAGCGGCTGCTCTACATTCGGGTCGACTTCAGCGACGACCCAGGCGAACCGATCTCGGTCGGGAGCGCGCAGGCCGTCATCACCGACATCGACCGCTACTACGCCGCGGCGAGCTTCAACCAGACGCACTTCACCGGCACCATCACCCCCACCGTGCTCCGCATGCCGCGCACCAAGGCCTCGTACGGCTCGATGAACGCGACCTCGCAGCTGCTCTCCGATGCGCGGGCCGCTGCAGCCAGCGCCGGCTTTCCCCAGTCGAGCTTCGACTTCGAGGCGGTCGTCTTCCGCCGCATCTCGGCCTGGAGCTGGGCGGGCTTGGGCTACGTCGGCGCGCGCGGGCTGTGGATCAACGGGAGCTACGGCCTCGGAGTCATCGCCCACGAGCTCGGCCACAACTTCGGCCTGCGCCACGCCAACTTCTGGCAGGCCCCCAACGAGACGATCATCGGCGCCGGCTCGAGCCAGGAATACGGCAACCCCTTCGACACCATGGGCTCGGGTGACATCGACAACGCCACCGGCCTCCAGGGCCACTTCAACGCCTGGTACAAGTGGGACCTCGACTGGTTCTCGGCGGCGCAGGTGCAGGTCGTCGCCCAGCCGGCCCAGTCGGGGAGCGTGCAGCTCTTCGATCTCGAGCAGCCGAGCCTGGGCGGCATTCACGGCATTCGGGTGCCGATCAGCGGCGCGCGCGACTACTGGATCGAGTTCCGGCCCGTCGGCGGTGGCGTGCTGTCGAGAGGCGCGGTCATCTTCTGGGGCTACCCGTCGGCGCAGGAGTCGAACCTGCTCGACATGAACCCCTCGACCACGAGCGCGACCGACGCCCCGCTCCCGATCGGCCGCACCTTCGGCGACCCTGCCGCGGGCATCTACGTGACGCCCACGGGCCTGGGAAACACGATGCCGCAGTCGCTCAACGTGGTGGTGAACCGCGGCGCCTTCACCAACAACCGGCCGCCCACGGTGATGCTCACCGCGTCGATGACCCAGGCGGCGGTGAACCAGACCGTCACCTTCAACGCGATGGCGACCGACCCCGACGGCGATCCGCTCGCGTATTTCTGGGAGTCGATCCAGGCGCCCGCCTCGGAGACCTTCTCGTCGACGAACACCGCGATGGTGACGAACCGCTTCAGCACCAGCCGTGACGCGGTGATGCGGGTGACGGTGAGCGACATGAAGGGTGGCACGGCCTCGGCGAACGTCATCGTCCGCGTGGGCAACCCCACCACCGCTCGCATCTCGGGGCGCGTCACCGACGTCAACACCACCCAGGGCGTCGACGGCGTGCGCATCACCGCAGGCTCGCGCACCGCCCTCAGCGACTCGAACGGCGACTACGTGTTGGTGGGCGTCACCCCGACGTCGACGACCGTCACCGCGGCCAAGCCCGGGTGGACGCTCTCACCCGCCTTCACCAACCCGGTCACCGTGCCTGCGGCCGGCGCGACGAACATCAACTTCAACGCCATTCGTGCGGGCTTCGGCATCTTCGGCATCGTCACCTCGGTCGGCCAGCCGCTCGCGGGCGTCACCATCACCGCGGGCGCGTACACCACCGTCTCGAACGCGCAGGGCAGCTACCAACTCACCAACGTGCCCAACGGCCAGTACACCCTGGCGGCGCGCGCCCAGCCCGGCCAGTCGTTCACCCTCGTCAACTGCAGCAACCCGGTGGTGGTGAACGGCCAGGCGGTGACGGGCTGCAACTTCCTCGAAGACGTGGTGCCCGTCTCTGGCGTGGTGAACGGCACCATGGGTCCGCACACGGTGACCGACGGCGTGCGCACGGTGCAGACGGCGCAGATGGGGGCCTCGTGGGCCTTCTCGTTCCCCCGGGTGCCGGCCGGCTCGTACAACTTCGTCGCCGCCGCGCCGAACCAGCGCATCGTGCCGATGTTCATGAACCCGGTTCGGGTGGGGACGGCGCCCATCACCAACCTCGTCTTCAACGCCACCACCTCGACCGAGCCGCTGTGGACGGTGCGAGGGGCGATCGACGAGGCCGGCGCGCCGCTGCTCTCGACCGAAGTTCGCGCGACCCTCGGTGATGGTGGCGTGCTCTCGTCGTCGACGACCGACGGCCAGGGCCGCTACGCCATCGCCAACGTGCCCGAGGGAACGTGGACGGTGGCGCCCTTCAAGCCCGGCTACACGTTCGCTCCGATGACCCGCTCGGTGACGCTCGACGGGGGCGACGTGGGCGGCCAGGACTTCAGCGTGCAGGGTGCCAACGCGCGGCCCTTCATCGTGGTGCCTCCCAGCGCGACGCCCATTCCCATCACCGGCACCATGGCCAGCCTCTTCGTGCTCGCCGACGATCCCGCGCCGGGCAGCGAAGGCGATCTCACCTACGCGTGGACGCGCGTCTTCGGCCCGCAGACGGTCGTCTTCAGCAACAACATGAACAACGGCGCGAAGAACGTCGACGTCACCTTCCAGCGCGCCGGAGCGTACGCCTTCCGGGTGACCGCGACCGACCTCGGCAACCTCTCGGTCTCGGCGGATCTCTCGGTCGTCGTCGTGCCGACTGCGACCTCGGTGAGCATCTTCAACGTGCCGACCGCGCCCATCAACGTCGGCGACGCGCGGCAGTTCTCGGCCTCGGCGACCGATCAGTTCGGCCAGCCCCTCGACACCGGCGAGGAGATCACCTGGAGCGTGAGCGGCTGCGGCACCGTCACTCCGACCGGCCGCTTCACCTCGACCTCGGTGGGCATGTGCACCGTCACCGCGAGCGTCGGAGGCCGCGATGCGACCGCGATGATCCGCACCGAGATCGGCCCGGTGCCGCGCATCACCATGGGCCCGACCGTCACTCCGAGCCCCGTCGTCGGCGGCGCAGCGACTGGCACCGTCACCGCGACCGACGACATGGACGAGTCGAAGCTCACCTATCACTGGGGAGCCTCGAACCCGCCCGCCCTCGTCACCTTCAGCCCGAACGAGACGAACGCCGCGAAGCAGACCACCATCACCTTCGCCGCGCCCGGCCAGTACACCCTGCGCGTCGACGTGAAGGACGAGCGTGAGCTCACCGTCACTGGCTTCGTCACCGTCACCGTGATGCCAGGGCTGGCGTCGGTCGAGGTGAGCCCGGCGACGGCGAGCGTGAACGTCGGTGGAACCCAGTCGTTCACCGTCAAGGGAAAGGACTTCGCGGGCGCTGAGGTGAGCGCCCCAGCGTGCACCTGGTCGGCTTCCAGCGGAGCGATCGACGCGGCAGGAGCGTTCACCGCGCCCAGCACCGCGCAGACCGTGACGGTGACGGCGACCTGCGGCCTCTTCGTCGGTCGCGCGACGGTGACGGTGACCGACGGGGCGATGACTGGCGGCGGCGCGGCGGGCGGCGAGGCGATGGCGGGAGGAACGGCCGGTGGGGCCACCCAGCCCACCAAGCCCTGCGGGTGTTCGACGGGCTCGGGCGCGCTCTTCGCGCCGTTGCTCGGGCTGTGGCTCGTGCTCCGGAGGCGGGAAAGGCGTCGCGCGCGCCTCGTCGTCTCCTCGGTCCTGACGCTCGTGGGGTGCACCGGCGCGGGGCCGGTCGCCGAGAAGAACGAACCTGGCGCGCAGCTCGAGCAGGCGATCGGTGAGCCGAGCAACGGCTACCCGGCCGATCAGGAGCGCATGCTCCTGGTGCTGATGAACCAGGCGCGGGTGTCGGCCAAGACGCCCAACAACATGTGCGGTGACCACACCGCGGAGGTCGGCGCGAACGTGAGCAAGGCGCCGCTCGTGCATTCCCGCGAGGCGAACCTGGGCGCGCGCTTCTCGGCTCGCCACATGGCCGAGCTTGGCTGCTACCAGAACGAGAGCTGCTGTGAGCTCGGCGACGCGGGGAGCGGCCCCGGCTGCCTCTCTCCCGGCGCCTGCAGCGGGGCGATGTGCGGCCAGACCTGTGACGCAGGCGCCGGCCAGACCGCGCAGGCCCGCTACGCGATGTTCGGCTTCTCCTCGTTGTCGGCGACCTCGATCGCGCGGAACCTCCCGTCGGCGTTCGATCTCTGGTGCGAGCTGATGCGCTCGGGCCCGAACCGCGCGCAGATCTACGACGACGCCGGCACCCAGTTCGCCGGAGGGCTCTTCAAGGCGGAAGGCGGTCAGTGCTCGATGCCCTACTGGGCGATCGCCTTCGGGCGCGGAGCGCAGCCGATCCCCAAGATCCCCGCGGCGAGCGCGATGTACCCGCCGCCGAACCCGGGCAACACCTCACAGCTCCACTTCGCCGCGAACTACTTCGATCCCACCGGCAAGGCGCCGCGCCGCTCGAACGTGGTGGTGGCGGGCCATTGCTTCGACATGGACAAGGCCTGGGGCACCGCCGCGAACGGCACCTACGAGACGCGCTTCCCCGACCCCGACGTGCTGCCGAACGGCTGCCACCCGTACTACTTCCTCTTCGTCGACGGCGACGGGAACCGGGTCACCTACCCGAGCGTGGGCAGCCTGCAGGTCGCGCTCGGCATGGAGCAGTGCCAGGTCTCGTACGATCCCGGGGTGCAGCTGCCGGCCGACTGCGAGACGAACGAGCCGCAGTGCCCCGAAGGCGAACGGCGCGCCTGCTACACCGCCGACACCAACACCCTGCGCTCGGGCGAGTGCCGGCAGGGAACTCAGGTGTGCCGCAACGGCTTCTGGGGCGCCTGCCGCGATCAGATTGGCCCCTTCCTCGAGGTCTGCGACGGCCTCGACAACGACTGCGACGGAACGATCGACGAAGAGAGCCCGGGCACCGGCGCGAGCTGTTCGGTGGCGAACGAGTTCGGAGTCTGCGCCGCAGGCGAGAAGCGCTGCCTCTCGGGGCGGCTCACCTGTGTCTCCCTCAACCGCCCGAGCACCGAGGCGTGCAACGGGCAGGACGACGACTGCGACGGCGTGGTGGACGATGGCCTCGGGCAGACGGCGTGTGGGCAGGGCAACTGCGCCACGGTGGTGAACAACTGCTTCAACGGCGTCGCGCAGAGCTGTGACGCTGGCATGGGCACGGCAGAGCTCGACGATGGCAAGGACAACGACTGCGACGGGCTCTACGACGAAGACTTCGACTGCCGGTTCCCCGACGGAGGCCCTCGCCCGCAGCGCCAGTTCTACGCGGCCGCGGGGAACGTGCCGAGGCTCCCGTGTCGAGAAGGCGTGCTCCAGTGCAACCGCGCCGACGGCGGCTGGTCGATCGCGTTCGCTGGGAAGATCCCCAGCCCGGAGATCTGCAACAACAGCGACGACGACTGCGACGGCTTCGACGACAACGCGCGAGAGACCCAGGTGCTGCTCGGGTTCGATCGCTGTGGCAGCGGCGTCTGCACGGTGAAGAGCTACGCGCGGTGTGTCGCGGGCACTTCGCGCACGTGCACCCCGACGGCGTCGATGACCGAGACCTGCAACGGGCTCGACGACAACTGCGATGGCACCGCCGACGAGAACTGCTCGTGCCGGGCCGACGAGCCGCGCACCTGCTACACCGGGCCCTCCGAGACGCGCGGAGTGGGCGCCTGCCACGGCGGCACGCGTCCCTGCACCAACGGCAGCTACACGCGCTGCATGGGAGAGGTGAAGCCCTCGCTCGAGCTCTGCAACGGTGTCGACGACGACTGCGACGGCATGGTGGACGATCTCTGCGTCACCGGAGCGGGTGGTGGCTCGGCGATGACCGGCGGTGGCGCGGCGATGGGCGGAGGGAACGCGGCCGGTGGAACGGCCACGGCGGGTGGTGAGGCGATGATGACGGGTGGAGGCACCGCGGGTGGGTCGACCCAGCCGACGAAGCCGTGCGGGTGCTCGACGATGGGCGCGCCACTCGCGCTGCTGGCGCTGGTGGTGAGCCGCCGGCTCCGCCGAAGCCCTGGTCGTCCTGGGTGAGCGAGAGGTCGCGCGTGTCGTCGGCGCTTGGGTGAAGCAGTGCCCACCGACGCAGCCGCCGTTCGTCCGAGCGATGCTGTCGCTGGAGGAAGCCCGCGCCCGGTCAACTCCGGAGCCGAGGCTCGGCGACGGCGCTCGGTGTGGCGAGGTCGCAGAGCCGATCTCTCGCGGAAGGAAAGCGACCGAGCGCGGAGCTTCGAGGTGCTCGTGCACGAACTCCCGCGGAAGGCGGGTGCGACACCCTCGACCCAACCGTGTCGTCGAATCGGCTCGTCGAGGGTCAGCGCAGCTGCGCGGCCTTCTTCTCGAGTTCCTGCGCCTTCTGCTTCAGCTCCTCGGCGAGGCCCTGCAGCTTGCGGCGCTTGATGTCGAGGTCGTCCATCTCGTCTTCGTCGCCGGTCGCGATGCTCTTCGACCCGTTGCCGACCTGCGGCCGCGCATCGGAGCTGCTCGTGATGGTGATGCCCTTGGAGTCGAGCCCGCCAGCAGCGGTCCCACTCTGAGGCACCGCTTCGTTGGCAGTGCGACCAGCAGACGGCGCCGCTGCGCCGAAGGCTCCGAGGGAGAACGGCGGCGGAGTGTTCTTCGTGTCGGCAGGCGCGCTCCCGGCGGTCACCGGACCGGGCGACTGCACCCCGGCGAAGCTGTCTGCGTTGGTCTCGCTGTTGGTCCGGCCGGCCGAAGCGGCAGGTGCCTCACCCGCGGCGAGATCCTTGCGCTGCAGGCGCAGGCGACGATCCTGATCGTCGAACATCGACTCCTCGCCCATGAAGCGCTGCATGCGGCGATCGAGCTCGACCTCTTCGCGGCGCTGGGTGATGCGGCCCTCGATCATCTTCAGCTCGCGGCGCACCTTCTCTTCGTTGTCGCGGAGCAGATCGGCTTGCTCGAGGAGCTCCTCGGGATCGTCGCTCGGGCGCAGCGTCTCGAGCGAGGGCAGCTTCGCCGAAGGGATCGCCGCGCGCACCGCTTCCCGCTCGGAGCGCAGCTTCCGCATCTGATCGATGAGCGCCTTGCGGGCTGCTCGGTCGCTCTGACGATCGAACTCCGCGCGCAGCCGGTTCAGCTCGGCTGACAGACCCTCGACCAACGAGAGGTTCGCGCCCTCGAGCTCACCCTCACGGCTCGACAGCTTCTGCGCGAGCTCGGTGAGCGTGCCCGACAGCTCCTGGGAGCGCTTGAGCGCCTGGTCGAGCTCGGAGCCCGGCAACAGCTTGCCCTTCGACTCGGCCTTGAGCGCCTCGATGCGGCTCGACAGCATCGAGAGCTCGTTGCGCTTGGAGAGCTGCTCACCTCGCAGCTGCCCCACCGCACCGCGAAGCCCCGCCGCGTTCGCGCGCGCTGCCTCGAGACCAGTCGCTCCCAGCGCCGTCTGAGCGGCGACCAGCAGGACGGCGAGGAGCGCACCACGGAGGTTCATGACGAGCGGTTCTACAGCAACCCTGGTGCCAGAAAAGTCACCTCAAACATGAGGAGTTGCAATGGCTTGGAGGAGTATGTGGGTGTCGGCGCGCCCCGAAAACCCAGCGATCCACAGTTTTCCGTGGTGACTGTGCCCGGGGTGGAAAAGAAGGCGCTGTGGCGACTCGGCCCCAGCCCGGCGTTCGACTGACGTGGAAGCCGATCGGCTCGACGAGCGCGGCGCTCGTTCGCGAGGTGCAAGGCCTGCTCGAGGCGACACCGGGCAAGGCGTGGAAGGTGTGTCACGGCGGCGCGCTCGATCCATTCGCGAGCGGGTTGCTGCCGATCCTCATCGGTCCGGCGACGAAGCTGTTCGAGCTGATTCACGAGCTGCCGAAAACGTATCGCACGACGGTCGAGTGGGGCAGGGAGACCGACACCGGCGATCCAGGTGGGGCGACGAGCTTCGAAGGTGACGCGCGCGCGCTCGCGCCTGATCAGCTCGACGCGGCGCTCCGTTCGTTCGTGGGGTGGTCGAAGCAGACTCCGCCCGCGACGAGCAACAAACGAGTCGACGGTGAGCGGGCGTACGTGCGGGCGCATCGGGGCGAGGTGGTCGAGCTCGCTGCAGAAGACGTCTACCTGCACGAGGCGAGGTGGACGTCGCACGCGCTGCCGGTGAGGAGCGAGCTCGAGCTCACCTGTCGAGGCGGCTTCTACGTTCGCAGCCTCGCGCGCGATCTCGGCCGGGCGCTCGGCTGTGGAGCTCACCTGGCGTCACTCACCCGGACGCAGATTGGCCCATGGGTGCTGCCGAGCGGGAGCGAGCCGCAGACCCTCGAGGCCGTGGAGGCCTTCTCCTGGTTGCCAACCGCCGTTCTCCGCGACGACGAGTGGGCGAAGGTGAAGGCGGGGACGGGGACGGTCTCGCTTCGCGCCAAGGTGAAGCCGGCGCGCTGGCCGTGGCCAGCGACCTTTCCTCCGCCGAGCTCGCTCGTGGTGGCGCTCCATCAGGATCGAGGCGTCGCGCTGCTGCGGAAGGCTGATCAGGTCTTGACGATCGATCGGGTGATCCTCCCGCCACTCTGATCAGGGCTCGGGCTCGGTGATCAGAGTCGAGAGCGGCAGGCTCCTTCGCCGGTTTGCGATCGGCTGGAGTCGTTCCCGGCCGATCAGCGCAGCACACCCGGAAGCGGCCCTCGACAGAACGAGGGATCTCCGAAGCTGGTGAAGGAGGCGCCCGCGGCCTGCGCACACGCGAGCAGCAGCTCGGCGTGAGAACCGCCGTTCGTCTCGAGCACGCCGGAGCGCAGCGAGCCCCCGCCTGTCCCGGCGACGACGAAGGGCACCGAACGATGGGAATGGGTGTTCCCTTGGCCGAGCTCGTTGCCCCAGATGACGACCGACTGATCGAGCAGCGTCGTGCCTGCGCCCGCGGGGGTCGCCTCGAGCACCGCCAGAAACCTCGCGACCCGCTGCGCATACCAGCGGTGAATCGTCGTGATGTCGGCGCGCGCCTGTGGGTCGTCGTCGGTGTGATGCGACAGCTCGTGGTGCTCGATGCCGACGTTCGCCCAGCGGAAGACGAGCGGGCTCGCGGATCGACTGAACTGCAAGCTGGCGACTCGAGTGACGTCGCAGGCGAGCGCGAGCGCGAGGAGATCGAGCTGCAGCTCGGCGAGCACCGGAAAGGCGTCGGGCCCGTCGGGTGGCATCGGCTCGGGAGGCCGGACGCAGGTCGCCGAGGGCATCGTCACCGCCTCGATGCGTCGCTCCACCTCGCGCACCGTCGTCGCATGGGCGTCGAGGACCCGTCGATCGGCTGCGCTCACCTGTCCGCTCACCGCAGCGAGTTCACCGAGCACCGCGTCGAGCACGCTCTTCCTCCTCGCTCTCCGACGTTGGGCCGCGAGGGGGTTGGCGTCACCGAAGAGTCGCTCGAAGACCACGCGCGGGTTGCTCTCGGGCGCGAGCGGGTTGCCGAGGTCGTCGTAGATCATGCGCGAGAGGAGGTTGGCCTCGTTCACCATCACGCCGAGCTCGAGCGAGCGCATCGCGGTCACGCCTCCGAGCTCCGCCGCCACGCGCTGATCGATCGACGGGCCGCTCGCCCAGCTCACCGTGCCGAAGAGCGACCCTGGCCGCAGCGCGCGCGCCGTCCACAGGTGTCCGATGCCGCGCTGGTGCCCGTCTCCTGGTCCGGTCGTCGCCGTCTGGAGATCCACCGCGAGGGGAATGAGGAGCTTCGACTCGAACGCCATCAGCGGCTGGAGAATCGGCGAGAGCGCCCACGTCGTGCCGGTGCGCCTCGGCTCCCAGTCGGCGGTGACCGTGCCGTTGGGAGAGAAGAGGGTGACGAAGCGCCGCGGCGGACTTCCCTGCGCGAACGCCTCGAGCCAGGGGAGGGCGAGACTCGCGCCGAGCCCCTTCAACACGCGCCGGCGAGACGGCTTCATGGTGCACCGCCCAGCCGGAACGCCTCGCTGCTCACCAGCTCGAGCAAGAGCTCCCGAGGGTCTTGGGTGCGCTCGAGCGCCGTCGTCATCGCTGCCAGCGTGCAGCGATCGGCCTCGGTCTCGGCCCGCCCCATGAGGAAGCGGAACCACTGCCGCGCGACGCACTCCCGCACCCGCGCATCCTGCGCGAGCCAGGCTCCGAGCGGCTCGGCGCCTTCGAAACGAACGCCGCCATCCTCGAGGGCGATCTCCCCGTGCGCGTCGATCGGCCGGCCGTTCTCGAGCAGCCGAAAGGCCCCGCTCTCGTCGTAGCGTTCGAGGCCGAAGCCGATGGGGTCGAGCAGCCGGTGGCACCCCGCGCAGGCGGGATCGGTGACGTGACGTTCGAAGCGAGCGCGGGTCGTTCCGAAGGACGCCGGCGGGAGCGTCATCGACACGTTCGGTGGAGGCGTCGGGAGCGTCTCGCACAACAGCCGCTCCCTCACGAACTTCCCGCGCAGCGTCGGCGAGCTGCCCGTGCTCTTCGCCCAGGTGGCGAGCACCCCTGCGGTGGTGAGGGCGCCGAGTCGCTGCACGCCGTCGAGGCTGACTTGCCGAACGCCGGAGCCTTCGAGCGAGAGGCCGTACAGCGCGCCCAAGGGAGGATCGACGAAGGTCGTCTTCCCCGAGAAGAGCGTCGCGAGCCGGTGGTCGTCGAGGGTGACGAAGGCGCCGAGCGAGCTCACCTCCTGCTCCATCGACGGCACCAGCGCAGCGAAGCCACCATCGAGCGAGCTGGAGCGCTCCTGCCGGGCGAGCTTGGAGACGCCCCACCACTCGAGATGAAACCGCCCCACCGCGCGGCGCGCCGCCTCGGTCTCGAGCAACCTCGACGCCTGCGCGCGAACCTCGGCGGCGGTTGCCAGCTCCTCGTGCTCGGCAGCCGAGAGCAGCGCGTCGTCGGGTCCCTGCCCCGTGAGCGCGAAGGCGAGCCGGGTGGCGAGGGAGGTCGAGTCGAGCCGGCCGTCGACGCTCCGCTCGACTCGGAAGAGGAACTGCGGCGCCTGCAGCATCACCTCGGTCAGCAGGCGAAAGCTGGTGGGGGCGTCTTCGGCTCTCCGAAACTCGGCGTACCTCGCCTCGAGCCGCCCGCGCTCGTCGGTGGTGAGCGCGCGACGAAACAGCCGTCGGCCGACGCGCTCGATGAACTGGGGCGCGCATGGATCGGCGATGGCACACGGGCTCACCTGATCGAGCGCCATCGCTTCGGTCGCTGCCTCGCTCGCCTCGAGCAGCCTGGAGGCGAGGCTGGCCGACGCGCTCTGCCCTTCGGCGACGGTCGAGAAGCCCAAGCCCTCGTCGTCGGGAACGTCCAAGACGGCGTCGACGCCCAGCGTCTGCTTCACCGAGGCCTGCCACTCGAGTCGGGTGAGCCGCCGCACCTTCGCCCTCACCGGTCGGTCTTCGCAGCTCACCTGAATCGGTCGCGCCTCCACGGTGAGCGAGGGTGCCGGAGAGGGCTGGCAGGTGGTGAGCGCCAACGCGACCGCGGCTCGAGCAAGGAACGACCCTCGCGTGCTCTCGAACTCCGACGGCACGGGCGGCACTTCAACCGCGAAGCGCTGGGCGCTGCAAGCCGGGGCAGGCGCGCGCTCGAAGGGCCGAGCGGTGTAGTAGGACGCCCGGCGATGAGCACGGAAGCGGACGGGCAGCGCGCCGCCAACATCAGCCTCGTCGCGGGCGCCCTGGGCCTCACCCTCCTGCCGCTGGTGGGCGCGGGGGTCGCCATCGTCGCAGGGCACCTCGCGCGGAGGCTCCTGCCTTCGAGCGCTCGTTCACGGAGCCTCGCCACCGTCGGCCTGGTGCTCGGCTACCTGGGGATCCTCGCGCCGCTGCTCCTGATCGGCATCGCGCGGCTGTTCGACTGAGCCACCAACTCAGCTCGGCTTCAGCGACCGCCGCGGCACCTCGGCCTCGACGAAGATGCGCAAGAGCTCCGAGTCGAGCTGCCCGCCCTTCGCTTCCATGTGGAGGATGTCGAGGGCCTTCTCGTGCGGCACCGCCTTCTTGTACGGCCGGTCGCTCGCGGTGAGCGCGTCGTAGATGTCCGAGATGGCCATCATCTTCGACTGCAGGGGAATTCGCTCCGAGGCCAGCGCGCGCGGGTAGCCCTTGCCGTCGAGCTTCTCGTGATGCGCGTAGGCGATCTCCGGCACCCGCTTGAGCACGCGCGTCCAGGGAATCTGCGAGAGGAACTTGAAGGTGTGGGTGACGTGCGACTCGATCTCCCGCCGCTCCGTCGCCGAGAGCGACCCGCGCGGAATCGAGAGCACCTGAATCTCGTGCGCCGAGAGGATGGTGACCGGCCGCTCGCGAGAGTCGGTGAAGGCGACGTCGCCCATTCCGGTCAGTCGCTCGAAGCCGCCCTGGGCGAGCACGGTGGGCTTGTTGCAGTTGATGATGAACTCGAGCGCCTCGTCGAGCTCCTTGAGCTCGCGCACGAGCCGCGCGTCCTCTTCCTGGTCGATCGCCGTCATCTCGCGGTCACCGCGCAGCTTCACCATCTCGAGCCGCCGTTGCGCCGAGCCCAGCTGCCGATCCTTCCGGGCCAGCTCGAAGCGCTGCTTGATGACCTCGAACTCGTGCGGGTACAGCTTCTCGGCCTTCACCAGCACCGGCTCACGAACGCCGATCTTCCCGAAGTCGTGGAGCAGCGACGCGTAGCGCAGCTCCTGGAGCTGCTCCTGCGAGAACGCCGTGCCCTTGTACGGCCCCGACGGCACCAGCTCGGAGGCCTGGGCGAGCCCGACAGTGAGTGAGGCGACCCGATCGGAGTGACCCGCCGTGGTGGGATCGCGCGACTCGATCGCCGACACCGACGCGCGCACGAAGCCCTCGAACAAGCGGCTGATCTCCTCGTGGAGCATCGCGTTCTCGATCGCCTGCGCCGCCTGGCCGCCGAGCGCGAGCAACAGCTCTTCGTCTTCGGCGTCGAAGGTGCCGTCGAGCGCGTTGAGCGCCTGGATGACGCCGGTGATCTCCCCGCGGGTGTCGCGCATCGGCACGCAGAGGATGCTCTTGGTGTGGTACGCGTTCTTCACGTCGAACTCGCGGTTGAAGCGCGGGTCTTCGTAGGCGTCCTTGATGTTGACGATCTCTCCGGTGGCCGCCACCGAGCCGGCGATGCCCTGACCGATCGGCAGCCGGATCTCCTGGTTGGCGCCCTGCGCGACCCGGCTCCACAGCTCGTTGCGAGCGCGATCGACGATGAAGAGGCTGCAGCGATCGGCCTCCACGACCCGCGTCGCCTCCCGGAGAATCAGCGGGAGCAAGGTGTCGAGGTTGCGCTCGGCGATCATCGCCTTGGCGACCTCGAGAATCGACGAGAGCTTGTGCATTCGCCGCAGCGCGGCCTGCATCGGCGTCATCGTGGGCGAGGTCGTCTCGTCGGCTGGCGGCGGGAGAGTGGGCACGGCGCGAATGTTCCTCTGCCTGCCCGGGGCACGCAACGCCGACGCGGCGCGATCGCGCACCACTGGCGCACCACGCCGAGCTACCTTCGAGGGCGTGGCCGCTGCCCGCACCTCCACCGGTCTGCTCGGAGCGCTGATCTGTCTGACGGCGTTCATGAGTGGCTGCGCGATGCAGCGCTTCTTGCGCATCGACGAGCGCGCCATCGACGGCGGGCTCTGGTTCTTCCTCGGCGGCGGCGGGAACTCGCTGGTGCTCACCCACGGGAGCCAGGCCTTCCTCGTCGACACCAAGTTCGGCGAGGCGAGCCAGACCCTGCGTCACCGCGTCGAAGACGACCTCGCGAAGACGGTGCGGCGCGCGCTGCTCACCCATTCACACGCCGATCACGCCGGTGGGCTCGAGCGCTTCGAGGGCTTGGGCCCCGTGCTGGTGCACCCCAACGCCCGGCGGCGGCTGGAGCGAGAGGGGGTGCGGGCGAACTACCTCGAGGTGGTGCGGCCGCTCGAGCTGGTGCTGGGCGACGAGCTCGTGCGGGTCTGGCACGCCGGGGTGGGCCACACCGACGGCGATCTCGTGGCCTACCTCGCGCGGCGCAAGCTGCTGGTCACAGGCGATCTCCTCACCGAGCTGAACGAGCCGGTCATCGACGAACGGGCGGGCGGCGACCCCCTCGCGCTCGAGAAGACGATCGACGGCCTGCTCGCGATCGACTTCGTCACCGCGCTGCCTGGGCATGGCGAGCCGATCGGCCGCGACGTCTTCGTGAAGATCCGCGACTACCTCGCCCAGGTGCGACGCGAGGTGGAGGCGGGGCAGCGGCAAGGCTGGAGCGAGGACGAGGTGGTGGCGAAGGTGCAGCTCACGGGCGCCCCCGAACTCGAGCCCGTGCCCTTCGGAGCAAACCGTGAGAAGACGATCCGCGCGGTCGATCGTGCCCTCCGCGCCCGCGCAGCCAAGGAGTGACGATGACGAAGGTGAAGGTGGCTCCCTCGATCCTCTCGGCGGACTTCGGCCGGCTCGCCGAGGAGGTGAAGGCGATCGAACGCGCCGGCGCCGACTTCGTGCACGTCGACGTGATGGACGGCCGCTTCGTGCCCAACCTCACCATCGGCCCCCTCGTCGTCGAGGCGGTCAAGCGCGCCACCTCGCTCCCGCTCGACGTCCACCTGATGATCGTCGAGCCGGAGAAGTACCTCGCCGACTTCGCCAAGGCCGGCGCGTCGATCATCACCGTGCACCAGGAGACCTGCCCGCATCTCCACCGCACGCTGCAGCAGATCCGCGCGCTGGGCGTGAAGCCGTCGGTGGTCCTCAACCCGTCGACGCCGCTCGTCACCATCGAGGAGATCCTCTCGGAGGTCGATCAGGTGCTGCTGATGAGCGTGAACCCCGGCTTCGGCGGGCAGACCTTCATCGAGGCGACGGTCGACAAGGTGAAGCGGCTGCGGGCGATGCTCGACGCCAGAGGTCTGGCGCGGGTCGACATCGAGGTGGACGGCGGCATCAACGTCGACACCGCCAAGCGCGTCGTCGCCGCCGGAGCGTCGGTGCTGGTCGCCGGGAATGCGGTCTTCAAGGCGCCTGACTACGCACAGGCGATCAGTGCGCTCCGGGGCTGAGGCCCGCCGTTCGAGACGCAGCTTTTTCGCACCGCCCCTCACCTCACGGCCCGAGACGGAAGGAGGTCTGCTCCTTGCTTCATTTCGCGGCTGGAGGTCTGAAATGAAGGCGAGCCGCGTGATGACCCGAGACGTGACCTGCATCACCCCCGACTTCGGGCTCGAGCGGGCGTGGGCGCTGATGAAGAAGCTGAACGTGCGGCACCTGCCGGTCGTCTTCTCGGGGAAGCTGGTGGGCATCGTGTCGGACCGCGATCTGCTCCTGCGCGCGCTCCCACTCGAGGGCGGCGCCATCTCGTTTCCGCCGATCGCGGTCGGGCAGGCGATGACGCCTCACCCGGTGTCGTGTCAGGCCGCCACCACCGTGTCGAAGCTCGCCGCGCTCATGCTCCAGCACCGCATCGACTCCATTCCCATCGTGACGGCGCGAGACGATCTCGTCGGGCTGGTGACCTCGACCGATCTGCTCGAGCTGCTCACCGAGCCCGAGCACCTCACCGACGAGCTGCCCTTCAACTTCACCCTGAAGAAGGCGGACGAGCTGGCTGCGGCCTGAGTCGATCGGCTGGGCTCAGGAAATGGTGTAAGCACTCGGGCTGACGCTCCAGGGGGGGCTCAGGTGAACGAACCTTCGACAGAGAGCGGCTCGAGCCGCGCCCAGGCGTCTGGCGTGGCGACGGGGCTGAGCGTTCGGGTGACGGCGGCCTACGTGGTCCTCTCCGCCGCGTGGATTCTCCTCAGCGGGGTGGTGACCGTCGATCTGGCGACCACCGTCGAACAGGCCGAGCGCTTCGAGATGGTCAAGGGCGTGGCGTTCATCGTCGTCACCGCGGCGCTGCTCTTCTCGATGCTCAAACGACACGAGCTGCGGGTCGACGCCTGGTCGCGCGAGGTCGATCAGGCGCGGCAGCGCTACCGCAGGGTCCTGGAGAGCTCGCCGTCTGCCATCGCGGTGCAGCAAGGGGAACACCTGGTGTTCGCCAACGAGGCCGCGGCGAGGCTCTTTCGCGCCGAACGGCCCGAGCAGCTCGTCGGCCGGCCGGTGCTGGAGCTGGTGAACCCGGTCGCCCACTCGGCGGTCGTCGAGCGCACTGCGCAGGTGATCGCCGGCGCCGACTTTCCCCACTTCGCGCGGCGCCAGTCCGTCGCGCTCGACGGGACACGGCTCGTCTTCGACGTCGGCATCGCGCGCGTCGAGTGGGACGGCAAGCCGGCGGTGCAGGTGAGCCTTCGCGACGTGACCGAGCTCGAACGCCTCGAGTTCGAGGCGCGAGATCTCACCCGCGCGCTGCGCATCGTCGGCGCCGTCAACGACGTGCTCGTGCGGGCCTCGAGCGAAGGCCAGCTGCTCACCGATCTCTGCCGGGTGGTGGTCGACGAGGGCGGCCTGGCGCTCGCCTGGTGCGGGCTGCTCGACGAAGCGAAGAAGTCGCTCACGCCGGTCGCGCGCGCGGGGCGGAGCGCAGCCTCCCTCGACGAGCTCGACGCACGCTGGAACGAGACGCACGCGGTGGGCTTGGGGCCGCACGCCGTCGAGACGCGCCTGGGGCATGCCCAGGTCATCGACGACATCGCGAACGCCGAGATCTCGCCACAATGGCGTGAGCTCGCCGCGCGCCACGGCCTGCGCAGCCTCGCGCTGCTGCCGCTCAAGGAAGGCGACACCGTCATCGGGGTGATGGGCTGCCTCTCGTCGGAGCGGGCCTTCTTCGCCGCCGAGACGCGGCAGCTCTTCGAGCACCTCGCCGAGAACGTGTCGTACAGCATCACCGCGCTCCGCATTCGGCAGCGGGCGGTCTCGTCGGAGCAGGCGAGCCGCACCCAGTTCCAGGAGATCGTCGACAACGCCGCCAACGCGATCTTCGTGAAGGACCTCGAGGGGCGGTATCGCGCCACCAACGCGGTGCTCGAAGAGTGGCTCGGCAAGGCGCGCGCCGAGCTGCTGGGCCGCACCGACGCCGAGGTGTTGCCGGCCGCGAAGGCGGTCGAGCGCGAACGGCGCGACGGGGAAGCGCTGATGGCCGGCGTCCCGATGCGCATCGAAGAGCGGCTCGGCGACCGGGTGGTGCTCACCACCCGCTTCCTCCTCTATCGAGACGACCGGCCCACGGCGGTCTGCGGCATCTCGACCGACGTCACCGAGCAGGTCGCCCAGGCGCGGGCGCTCCATGCGCTCACCGCCCAGGTGCAGACGGCCCGCGAAGAGGAGAAGACCCGCATCGCGCGCGATCTCCACGACGATCTCGGCCAGCTCCTCACCGCGCTCCGGCTGTCCCTCGATGCGGTCGAGCGCGCGCTCGGCGAGGTGCCTCCGACCAAGGTGGTGAACGAAGTGACCGACCGGGTCGTCGACGCCTCCGAGTTGGTGAAGCAGGCGCTGGGCCGGGTGCGCGACATCGCGACCTCGCTGCGGGCCCCGGCGCTCGATCAGCTCGGGTTGCCCGACGCGCTCGCCGGAGAGGCCCGCTCCTTCGAGGCGCGCACCGGCGTCACTTGCCGGCTCTCGGTCTCGCCAGCGGTGCAGGTGTCGGCCAGCACCGCGACGGCGTTGTTTCGCATCACCCAGGAGGCCCTCACCAACGTCGCCCGTCACGCCCGCGCCCACGCGGTGGAGGTGCACCTCGACGCGACGCCGAGCGGCACGGTGCTGCGCGTCGACGACGACGGGGTGGGCTTCGACGTCGAGGCCGCGAGCACGTCGCTCGGCCTGGTGGGCATGCGCGAGCGCGCCGCAGCGGTGGGTGGGAGCCTGGCGATCGCCTCGAAGCCGGGGAAGACCGCGGTGGTCGTCTCGGTTCCCCGCGGCGCGGAGGGTGGGCCGTGAAGGTGCTCGTCGTCGACGATCACGCCATCGTGCGCCGCGGCGTCGTCTCCTTGCTCACCGGCGCCCTGCCCGACGCGGAGGTCGGCGAGGCCGGCACGGTGGCCGAGGCGCGAGCGATGGTGGTGAGCACCCGGTGGGACCTCGTGTTGCTCGACATCTCCGTGGGGCCCGACAGCGGCATCGAGCTCCTCGACGAGCTCAAGCAGCTGGCGCCGCGCACGCCGGTCTTGATGGTGAGCGCCCACCGCGAGGAAGAGTTCGCGGTGCGCTGCCTTCGTCAAGGCGCCCTCGGGTACGTGAGCAAGTCGGCCTCGTCGGAGGAGCTGCTCGCCGCAGTGCGGAAGGTGGCCTCGGGCGGGCGCTACGTCACCCCCGCGCTGGCCGAGCGCCTCGCCTCGTTCGTCGGTGACGCGGGGTCGATGGCGCCCCACGAGGCGCTCTCGACTCGGGAGCTGCAGGTGCTCCAGGCCGTCGCCAGGGGGCGTTCGCTCAAGCAGATCGCCGACGAGCTCGGGCTCTCGGAGAAGACCATCGGCACCTACCGCGCGCGCATCTCGGCGAAGCTCGGCGTGTCGACCAACGTCGAGCTCACCCGGTACGCCCTGACCCACAAGCTCGTCGAGTGACCGCGTTCGTGTCGGGTGAAGACCTGAGCCCACGACGAGGTGTTCACCCGATGGCGAGGGCGGCCTTCGGCGCTGACCTTTGGTGCGTCGCGTGGTGGGGGCGCACGACCTGGTGGGGGGAGATGATCAGAGAAGGTCGCGAGCGGTTGTCGAAGGGCATCGAGGTCTTGCCCGTGCTCCCGACGGTGGTGACGAGGCTCTTGTCGCTCGACGTCGACGCGGCCGCGGCCTTCGAGGAACTGATCGCCGTCCTCGAAGGCGAGCCGACCTACGCGCTCCGGGTGATGGGCGCGGCGAATTCCCTCACCACGAGGGGAGTCGAGCCCATCGTCCGGTTGCGCGAGGCGGTGTTGCGGGTGGGGGTGCGCGAGACGGTGAGCCTCATCGTCGCGGTCTCGGTGATGCGGGTCTTCGTGCCTCGAACCGAGCAGCACCGCGCGCTGTGGATCCACTCGCTCCAGGTCGCCGCGGTGAGCCGGGCGCTCGCGCGTCACGCCGACCTCGGCCTCGACGCCGAGCGCGCCCACCTGTCGGGGCTGCTGCACGACATCGGTCACTTCGTGATGTTCGACGCCGCGCCCGAGCTCGTGAAGGAGGTCGAGGCCTCGAGCTTCGCCGGCCCGGAGCAGCTGATCAGCTGTGAGCGGGCCACCTGTGGCGTCGATCACACCATCGTCGGCGCCGACGTCTGCGAGAAGTGGAGGGTGCCCGAGCCGTTCGTCTCGGTCGTGCGGCTCCACCACGAGCCGAACCTCGAGGCGCTGTTGCCTCGGCCGGAAGGCCAGCTCGCGTGCCTGGTGCAGGCCGCCGACGCGACCGCGTATTCGACGTCGACCCGGTCGAGCGCCTCACCCGAGTTCGGAGCTCGACACGCCGCCGAGCGAGAGGCTGCGCTGTGGAAGGTGCTGCCCGCCTGGTACCCACGACGGCCAGGCCTCGGCGCGCGGGTGGCGGAGGCCCTGACGCGGGTCGAGCAGCTCATTCTTCGGCTGGGGCTGCGTGCCCAGCCCCGAGAGCGCCCGCGCCGCTCGGCGTGAACCGTCATGGCAGGAGATCGAGCTTCTGGCTCGCGGCGCCCGAGCAGGTGGCGAGCCGCATCGGCGCCTCCTGGAACGAGCCGCCGGTGACCTCGAGGCAGCGGTTCGCTGACATCGACTTCACCTGGAAGAAGTTGTCCGCTCCGTTCGAGATGAAGCGCCAGTGCTGGCTCGCCCAGATCGCACACGGCTGGTGCGAGATGGTCGCCCCCTCGTAGCTCCCGTCGGCGGTGAGGCACTGGCCGAGGTTCTCGAGGACGAGCGAGCCATCGGGGAGCGGATGCTCGCGGTAGCCGTGGAGCAGCGTGTCGAGCGGCGTCGGCGAGGTGATGCCGAGCTGCCACAGCCGGTCTCCGCTCCCGCGGCCCACCAGCTTCGCGGAGTGGGTGGCCTGCAGCATCACCGCCGGCACCGGACGGAAGGTCGCCGACATCATCAGGTTGCCGATGGGCTCCCAGTGGTTCTGCGATCCACTCCAGCCCATGTTCAAGTACAGCCACGGGCCGAAATCGGCGGTGACCTGGCCGTTGGTGCGGTTCTTGTTGCGGCAGCGCTGGTGGCCGTTCACCACGACGTAGTGGCCGTCGATGCCGTAGATGTTGATCACGCCGGGTGCCCCGGTGGTGCGGAGGCTGTCGATCACGTCGTCACGGAACCCTGGTTCGCCGAACGGGTTGTTGCCGTTGTGAAACTGCACGTTGAGCCGGTGCCGGCCGAGGAACGTCTGGAACTGCCCCATCGCACCCCAGGTCGTCGTGCCCGAGTTGCCGCGACAGAAGGTGCCGATGTCGGTCGAGATCTCCGTGAGGAACCGTCGCATGTCCATCGCCGCGGAGGTGGCGGGGCCGGGCTCGATCACCGAGTCGCCGACCCAGCCCCAGGGCAACGACGCGGACTCGTCGTACGCCCGTTGCGCGTAGGTCGCCAGGAGCGGACCGGGCGATCGATGACGGAAGGTCGCCCGTCGGTATTGGGGGAGGGCCCAGGCGCTCCCGTTGGGCACCGAGGCCATTCGATCCATCCAGCCGAGCACGATGGCGTACGCAGTGGCCCCACAGCCGCTCGCGCACTTGGTGCCGAGAGGTTGGGTCGCGTGCTGGAAGTTCGACTGTTGGTTCCACAGCGGTGTCAGGTTGTTCACCGGCGTGGAGACCGGAGAGACCGCGAAGTCGAACTGGCACTCGCTCGTCTCGCCCGTCGGGGTGAGGCTCGTCTCGATCCAGCTGCTGAGCTGAACACGTGGCACTGACGCCAGCAGCAGGGGATCGATGCTGCCGTTTCGCACCGTGTCGCGTTGGGCGTCGTTCGTCCACAGGGGCGCGAAGGCGTCGTTGAGGTGTCGACGGCCGTCGGACGAGGCAGCGATCCACGCCGTCTTTCCGCTGGCCCAGTCCGAGAGCGTCTCGCTGGTCTCGAGCTGAGGCGGGCCGCCGGCTGCACTGGAGCGACCGATCAGCACCCACGGGCGCGAGGCCACCACCGCGTTGCCAGTCGCGTCTTCGGCGACCTGGTGCTCTCCATCGAGGCGGACGATGCGCGCGATGGTGGCCGCGCCCGCGGCTTCGAACAGGCGCTCGGAGGGGGTCGGGCCGTCTTCTCGAAGCTCGACGACCGGCGCGTCGTGAACACCGGTCGAGACGATGAGGTAGCCCGCGCTCCCGCCATCTCGGGTCAACTTCAGCTCGTAGTAGGCGGGGCCGGTGACGTCGGGTCGATAGAGCGGCAAGGCGGACGACTCGAGCGCGGCGCTGGCGAGCGCGTTGGTCCCACTGGCCCCCGCAGCGAACGTCACCAGGTGATCGATCGCTCGGAGCACGACGACTCGATTCACCGTCGCCAAGGGCACGAGGAGCGAGCTGTTCGTCGTCCACGGGGAGCGCGGCAGTGGCGCGGTCGAATCGACGAGCTCGGCGGTCCACGGGTCGGGGAGCGTCTCGGCCCCAGCGTCGAGTCCCGCGTCGGAGCCAGCATCGAGCGAGTCGCCACCGTCGTGGGCGTCACCCGCGTCCTGGCCCTGACCCGCGTCCTGACTCCCCGCGTCGCTCGTGCCGCCGTCGCCAGGCGTGCCCCCGCCGCTTCCAGAGTCGACCACTCCAACCGGTGGCATGACGGGACAGGCGGACAGGGCGAGGAGAAGGGTGGCTGAGAGGGCGGCTCGGGTGTGCATGCCGGGTGAAACGCAAGGCGCGCCCGCGACAGGACATGACGAAAAAGCCACGTGAAGACGGTGAGTTCTGGAACGAGCCTCACGGGCGGTCGAGTCGGGCGCGAAGTCGTCTGGCGGCCGGCGTCTCGCTGGCCCCCCGTTCTTCGAGGAGAGCGAGGGCGCGAGCCCAGAACGCACGAGCCTCGTCGGGGTGGTGGCGGGCGTGTTCGAGGTTTCCCCGCACTTCGATCGTCCGCGCGCCGTGAGGGTCGTTTCGGGGCGTGGCGTCGGCGAGGGTCAAGAGGGCGTCTGCGTCGTCCCAGGCTTGTCGGTCCACCAGGACTTGGGCGAGCTCGGTGCGCAGTCGGGCGAGATCGGGGTGAGTCGCCGGCTGAGTTCGCGCGAGCACGTCGAGGGCCTCTCGAAGGGTGCGCTCGGCTCCCGCCCCGTCACCACGCGCGCGCTTCGTCTCGGCCCAGAAGAGCTGGGTGAAGGCGGTCACTGGCCCGTCTCCCAGCGCGAGGCGCTGACGCTCGAGCACGCTCGAAAAGAGAGCCTCGGCCTCGTCGAAGGCGGCGCGTGCAGTGAGCACCCTCGCCTCGAGCCGATGGGCGAGCAGCACGTTGGGGTGATTCGGTCCGAGCAGCTTGAGCTCGAGCGGGGTCAGCTCGTCGAGCAGTCGCTTCGCGTCGCCCCATTCCTCGGCGTCGGCGTGAGCGCCCGCGAGGTTGTACATGATGAGGAGCGTGGAGGGGTTCTCGAGCCCGTCGAAGCCGCGACGCAGCTCGAGCGCGGTCTCGAGCCACGGGCGCGCTGTGCTCGGCAGCCCGAGCCGCAAGTAGTGCACACCGAGCGAGTTGGCGGCTTGTGCGTAGGTGCTGCTCCGTGGCCCATCGAGCGCCTTCCATCGCGAGGCGACCTCGAGGCGATGACGCTCGGCGGTCGCGAGATCACCCAGCTGTGCCCGCGTTCCGCCGAGGCCCCAGAGGGCGTCGATCGCCGGTCGAGAGGCCTCGCCGGTGAGATCGCGAGTGAGTGAAAAGGCCTCGAGGTAGTTCGTCTCGGCTTCGGCGTACCGCCCCTCGTCGTACAGCACGTCGCCGAGCGCCGTGAGCGCGCGCGCGAGGGACGCAGGTGGTGCGCCGGCCCGCTGGCGTCGCTCGAGGACCGCGCGCGCCATTCGCTCTGCTTCCGGGTAGGCCCCGAGCTGCAGATAGACGTCACCAATCTGTTCGAGCAGCACCTCTTGGGTCTCGGGTTGATCGCCCAGCTCGTTGAGCGCCCGCGCCGCCCCGCGATCGAGGAGCGCCCGGGCCGACAGCGGCTCACCCTTCGCCTGGGCGGGATCGCTCGCGCGGAAGAGACTGAGGAGGAAGTCGGCCACGGCCCGCGCACGAGCCGCTTCGATGCGGGCCTGCCGCGCTTGGTAGAGCGTGCCCGCGACGCCGACGGCGAGCGCGATCGTGACCGCGAGCGCCGCGCCAACCAGCACCCGATTCCGCCTGACGAAGCGAATCACCCGGTAGCCCATCGACCCCCGGCGGGCGAGCACCGGCCGCCCATCGAGGAAGCGCTCGAGCTCGTCTCCCAGAGCCTCCGCGGTCTGGTAGCGGCGCGACGGGTCCTTCTCGAGCGCCTCGAGCACGATGCGATCGAGATCGCCCTTGAGGGCATGCCTGAGCGGCTTGGGCGCGACCTCCGACGGCGGCGACGGCTCGGTCGACACCACGGCCTGCTCGAGGGTGATCGAGCCGGCGGCGAAGGCACGCCGGCCCGTCAGCAGCTCGTAGAGCACGACGCCGAGCCCGTGCACGTCGGTGGCGGTGGTGACGGGGAGCCCGCGCACCTGTTCGGGCGAGGCGTATTCCGGAGTCATCACCCGGGTCGCCGAGCTTCGAGCCGACGAGTCGTCGAGGAGCCGGGCGATGCCAAAGTCGAGCAGTCGGACCCTGCCGCTCGCGTCGACGAAGATGTTCGACGGCTTCAGATCGCGGTGGACGACGAGGTGCTGGTGGGCGTGCTGCACCGCCCGGCAGACCTCGACGAAGAGGCGCACGCGGTGCTCGACGGTCGCCGCGCGCGCCGCGCACCACTCGGTGATGGGCGAGCCTTCGACGTACTCGAGCGCGAGCCAGGGAAACCCACGCTCGACGCCGCCATCGAGGGCTCTGGCGATCGACGGGTGATCGAGCGACGCGACGATCTGCCGCTCACGGAGGAAGCGAGCCCGGCCTTCGGCCCAGAGGCCGCCCTTGAGCACCTTCACCGCCGCGCGTTGCTCGTACTGGCCGTCGGCGCGCTCGGCGAGGAAGACGCGGCCCATGCCTCCTTCGCCCAGCTCGCCGACGAGACGCCAGGCCCCCACCCGTGCACCGACCCGTGGCGACTCGTCTTCCGAAGGGAGTCGAAAGTGGAGCTCTGCTTCGTCGTCTGCGGCGAGCAACGCCTCGACCTCCGCGCGCAGGGTGGCGTCGACACCGCACAGCTCGTCGAGGACGCGGCCGCGCTGGAGAAGCGGAAGGTCGAGCGCTCGCTCGAGCACGTCCATCACCCGCGCCCACTGGGCTTGCTCGTCGGGGCTGGGGCGGGTGAGCGGCATTCCTCCTCGATACGAAAGCCCGGAACGAGACCGGACACGAGGCCTCGCGCTGGTATCGTGGCCCGGTGGACACGGTCGGTCCGATCACCCAGCTCCTCGAGGCCGTTCGACGCGGCGAGGTGGGAGCGACCGATCGACTCTACGGGGTCGTCTACGACGAGCTGAAGACGATGGCCCGCCGCCAGCTGGGAGCGGCGCCACGTTCGGTGACGCCGACGGTGTTGGTGCACGAGCTGTTCATGAAGCTCTCGGCAGGTGGCATCGACGCCGTGCACGATCGAGCGCACTTCTTCAACCTCTGCGCGCGGGTCATGCGGCAGCTCCTCGTCGACGATGCGCGGCGAAGGCTCGCGGCCAGGCGAGGGGGCGGGGCCGCTCACCTCGAGCTGTTCGAGGTGGCCTTCGAGCACTTCTCGACCGACGACGTGCTGGCGGTGGAGGGCGCGCTGGAGCGCCTCGAGCAGTTCGACCCGCGCCTGGCGAAGGTCGTCGAGTTGCGGTTCCACGTGGGGCTCACCGAGGGCGAGATCGCGGCGCTGCTCGAGGTGACGGAGCGGACGGTGCGGCGTGACTGGCGGAAGGCGCGGGCCTTCGTCTACCGGGAGATGACCCGCGAGGCGGCGAAGGGCTGAACGTCACCCCAGCAGCCCGTGCTTCACCAGCCAGGTGACGATGAAGCTCGCCACCCAACGCTCGCGGGCGCCGAGGTGGAGGCTCGCGTGCTCCACCAGCGCGTGGAAGGTGCGCGGCTCGTCGGCGAAGGCGAGCACCCGGCGAACGTCGTCGTCGGAGAGCACCACCTGGAGCTCCGGGTAGATCACCCACGGCTGCCCGCTCGAGCGGCTGAAGGCGGTGCGTCGAAGGACGCGCGCTGCCTCGATGGTCGAGGTCGGGAAGTGGCCGAACGCGTTGGCGAAGTCGAGCCTCAGCGGGTGCGGCCGGTGGGGCGGTGTCCACGGCTTCCCGGCGAGCCGAGCCCATTCCTCTTCGAAGGCGCGAATCACCACCGGCCAGTCGTAGCGAGCGCGCGCCCGCCGCCGCGCTGCCTCACCGAGCCGCTCCCGGAGTCGTGCGTCGCGGCCCAGCGCCTCCAGCTCGTTCACCAGCGCAGCGAGGTCGACCTCGACGCTCTGGCCGAGGAGGAGATGCAACGGACGCTCGTAGGCGAGCGGCCCCACCTCGGAGAGGAACGACCAGTCGACGCCCAGTCGCGTCGGCACCCGACGCCCGACCTCGTCGTCCACCGTGTCCTTGTAGCCATCGAAGTCGGAGGCGACGACCGGGAGCCCCGCCGCGAGCGCCTCGATGACCGACTGGCCGAACGTCTCCTGCAGGTTGTCGACGGGCGAGACGAAGACGTCGGCGGCCGAGAGGAGCACGCGCTTGTCGGCCTCGGGAAAGTCGACGTGGAGGCTGACGCGCCCCTCGAGCTGGAGCACCTTCGCCCACAGCTGCAGCATCTCCGGCGTCTTGGTGCCCTGGCGCGCGCCGGCGAGCACGAGCTGAGCGTCGACCTTTCGCTCGTTCACCAGCGTGGCGAACGCCTGGAGCAACGGGAAGGCGTCGAGCTTGTCGTACTCGGTGAAGCGGGCGAGGGTGAGGAACACCACGCGCTCGGCAGGGAGCCCCAGCAGCGCGCGCGCGTCGGCCTTGGCGAGCGGCGTGAGTGCGTCGACGTCGGTACCGAGTGGAACCTGCGGGAGGCTCCAGCGAGGAAGGTCTCCAGTGAAGCCGCGCTCGCGAAAGGCGCGCTCCACCTCGTCGAAGGTGAGCTCCATGGTTCGACGGCCAGCGAGGCTCGAGCAGAAGATCGCGTCGGTCGGCGAGGGCTGCAGCAGCGGCCAGCGGGCGAGCTCCTGGTGCAGGCGCGGGTAGCTGAGCGAGTGGGTCTGCCCGGTGACGGGCGTGGTCTTCGAGGCGAACCGATCACGCAGGGCGACCAGGTCGAAGAGCCGCTCGACGTGCGCGGGGTGATGGAGCACGTCGATCTCCCCACGAGCGAGGAGCGAGGGCAGCTGCAGGAGGTGACAGGCCGACAGCCGGTTCGCGCCCACCTTCCACCTGGCGCCGAGCGCTTCGAGCGCGGGGAGATCGGCGTCTTCACCGACGACCATCAGGAGCCGTTCGAAGGAACCGTGCCGGGCGAGGGCCTCGAGCAGCGCGGCGTTCGCCACGGTGCGCCCGACCAGGACTCCGCCTGGGTGCGTCCACGTTCCGGGTACCGCGAGCGCCGCCAAGGTCTGCATGGTGTCCCCTCGGCGGTCGAGGTTATCGCCGGGAATGAGCTCCCGCTTGCGCATCGTGCCGGCTTGGATGGATACAGCAGGTCCGATGTCCAGGAACGCTCCTCCGAACCACGCCGCCCCGAGCCTGGGGTTTCCGACTCACGCGGCGCCGAGCGGGTTTCCGACTCACGCGGCGCCGAGCCTGGGTTTTCCGACTCACGCGGCGCCGAGCCTGGTCGTCCTCGTGGCCGTCGCGTTCCTCTCCTGTAGCGAGAAGGAGCCGTCGTCGCCGCCCGAAGCCGTCTCGAGCGGGCGCAAGCGGAGCGAACCCGCCGACGCCACCGCGGTCGTCGGAAGCTTGGCTGCCGAGCCGCCAGCCCCTGGCAGGCCGCAGAAGGAGAACAAGCGGCGGCCGAAGTCGATCCTCCTCGCCGAAGCACGCGAGCTGATCGCCTGGCGGGTGGCCGACGGCTACCTGTCGAGGAACGAGATCATCGGGCTCGCGATGGGCTCGGCCGACGAGCGAGAGTCGCTCCGTGGCGACGTGGAGAAGATGGTCGACGAGGAGCTGCTCGCCCACAAGCGCCGCGAGCAGGAATGGAAGTTCCCCACCGACGCCGATCGCCTGACCCGCGCCTTCGTCATCCTCGAACACCAGGGCGTTCTCGCGCGCGAGCGCTACGCCGACTGTCGCAAGTGCGGAGTCGCCGACATTCGCAACGAGCGGGAGAACCAGATCGAGAAGGGCAAGACCCCGCTCGGCTACGTCTTCTTCACCGATCAAGACATCGAGGGCATCAGCGACTCCGGCGAGCTGGTGCTCGAGTTCGGCAGCTTTCGCGCCGATGACGACGAGGCGAGGAAACGAATCGGGGCGCGGGTGATCGACGCCTTGCGCAAGGAAGGCCTCACCGTCGTCGAGGAGTCCGACGAGGGCGAGTCGTACCTCGTCCTCACCGAACTCAACTGGCAGAAGCGCCGCTTCACCAGGCCTCCGCGCGCGCCCTGAGCTCGGCCGATTCGAGCGTGGACTCTCGAGCGGCCTCCGTCTCGAGCCGACTGAGCGCACGAACGACCGTGACGGAGGCGCGACGACGGGGCGCAGGCCGTGCCGCTCCAAACAAACGAAACGGTGGCGCTGACGAAGTCGCCGAGTGAGCGGACGTCAACCGACGCACGAGCAGCCGGACACGTGGACCACCACGTCCGATCGCTGCGGGCTTCTGGAGACGGAACCTGCGGGGTTCGCGACGGGCACGTCGACCGATCTCGCGACCCGGCAGCGGGAGCGCTCGATTCAGCCGAGCGCTCGCCCACCTCGAGCCGTCACTGCGCGATGATGTTGAACTCGACGCGCCGGTTGTTGTCGCGGCCCTGCGACGTGTCGTTCGTGTCGGCCGGCTTGGTCTGACCGAAGCCCACCGCCTTGATCCGCTCGGCGCCGACGCCCTTCTTCACCAGGTAGGCCTTCACCGAGTCGGCGCGGTCCTGCGAGAGCGTCATGTTCTTCTCGGCCACGCCGGTGTTGTCGGTGTGACCCTCGACCTGGATCATCTGGATCTCGGTGTGGGCGACGAGAATCGACGAGACCTGGTCGAGCAGCGGCGACGAGCGCGCCTGGAGCGTGGCCTTGCCGAGGTCGAAGTAGACCTTGTCCTTGATCACCAACTTCTCCTTGGTGATGACGACGAGCTGCTTCACCTTCTCCGGGCAGCCCTGGTTCGAGGCGGGGCCGGGCTCGTTGATGCAGTTGTCGACGCGATCGTTGACGCCGTCCTTGTCGGTGTCGGGGTACGGGCAGCCCTTGTTGTCCTTCTCGCCCGGCACGTCGACGCAGGCATCGAGCCGATCGGGAGTGCCGTCGCCGTCCTTGTCGGTGTCAGGGCAGCCAGCGTTTTCCTTCGGGCCGGCCTGATCAGGGCACTTGTCGTCGTTGTCGAGAACGCCGTCGCTGTCCTTGTCGCCGTACGGGCAGCCGTTGTTCTCCTTCGGCCCGGCGGTGTCGACGCACTTGTCGACGTTGTCCAAGACGCCGTCCTTGTCCTTGTCGCCCCACGGGCAGCCAGCGTTCTCCTTCGGGCCGGCGACGTCGACGCACTTGTCGTCCTTGTCCAAGACGCCGTCCTTGTCCTTGTCGTCGACGGGGCAGCCGTTGGTCTCCTTCGGGCCGGCCTGATCGGGGCACTTGTCGGCCTCGCCGAGAATGCCGTCGTCGTCGAAGTCGGCCTCGGCGGGAATCGTGTCGGGCGCACCGATGGACACCGAGAGGCCGGCGAGCACCATGTAGTGCGGGCCCATGAGGCGGAACGTCACCACCGGCCCCAAGTGGAGCGCCTCGACGAGCGAGAACTCGTAGCCGGTGCCGATGTCGAAGCCGGGCCCGAGCTCTTTGGCCACCTTGGCGAAGCCGTAGACGAAGTGGGCGTCGAAGTACCAGCTGCCCCAGAGGTTGCCGCGGTGGGTGGTGCCGGGGTTGAAGAAGTAGCCCTTCTCGTCATTGAACAGGCGGAGCCGGGCGCCGAGGCCGATACCGAACGCAGCGCCGTTGTCGAGGTAGCCGGTGAAGTTGTTGAACGTCGAAGAGCCGAAGCCCTCGAACTGCGGTGCCACCGGGCCGAGGAAGGCCTTGAGCAGGGTGGTGTCGATCTTGATCGTCGCGCCAGTGACGGGCACGCGCTGGTCGAGGCCGGTGCCGCCGCCCATGTCGAGGTGAATGTTGACGGGAGACTGTTCGGCAAGCGCGACCGACCCAGCGAGCAGCGCCGTCAGGGTGGCGAGCCTCAAGTGCGTGTGCATCAGGACCCCTCGGAGGAAGCGACAGCCCGCGCGACTTACGGCTTTCGTGGCAGGTGTCTACTGCTTTTTCGAACGTCGACGCGCGAGCACGACGAGGGTCAAGAGGCCGAAGCCGCTTTCAGCCGAGCACCCGCAGGTCTTTGGAACCGGGTACTCGGAGGGCGCGAGCGAGACGATGGTGACGTTCGCTGATCCCGCTGCAGTGGCGGAGCCTCCCGCTGGCCCGCCGCCCATCGTGCCGCCAGCCGTTCCTCCCGCGACGACCGAGCCGCCAGCGCTGCCTCCGGCCGAGCTCCCCCCAGCCGATCCGCCACCCGCCGAGCCTCCTCCGGCCGTTCCTCCACCCACGCCGCCATCGGTGCCGCCCAGACAGCTCGACACGTGCAGCTGGCGCGTGGTGGTGCAATTCGTCGGAGTCGCACAGGACGGATCAGGCAGCGCCGGTGGGCGAGACGCGGTGCCGACGTCGGAGAGGCGAGGGTAGGCCGGCGCCATCGAGGTCCAGTGGCCAGCGGAGGGCGGAAACTCCATCCATCCCCAGACGCGCTCCTGGTAGGGCGCCGAACCCGAAGGGCAGCTCCCAGAGCGGCAGACGCCGCGGGTGGTCGAGAAGCTCGGGTTGTTCGGGTTGTTGGTCGTCGAGAGCCCGTTGTAGGCCCAGGTGGCGGTGTACCAGTGCTCGACGATGCGGGGCTGGTTGTCACCGACGCAGTTGGTGCCTCTCCACTTCTCGCTGAGGATCAGCATGCCGGTGGCGAGGTTGTAGAGCGGGTCGGACGCGACGCGGCTGCGGTCGTAGTTGGGCGTTGGATCGAAGGTGCGCATGCCGCTCGTCACCTGGCCGATGCCGTACCCGCAGTCGAAGGAGATGATCGTTTGCGAGGCCCGGCCCACCTGATCAGCCGGCGTCGAGGGCGGGCAGAACTGCTTCCAGCTGCTCTCCTGCATGGTGATCGCCTTGATCAGCTCGCAGGGAAAGCGCGCCGGCTCCGACGTCGGCACCATCGGCTTGTTGCAGCCGACCCCGAGCATGCCGATCGCCGGACCATTCGAGCCCCAGGCCGCCTGGCCTCTCGAGACGGTGTCGAAGATCGTCTGCCACTGCGCGACGGTGGGGTTGGTGCCAGGGACTGCCTCGATGGCGCAGCTGTGCGTGTTGTTGGGGCTCGACGCGGTGTACGACGGGCAGAACTGCGCGAGCGCGGGAACTGCCAGGCCGAGGGTGACTGCGAAGACGAGGGGCCTCATCGCGCCACCCCCGCCAACTCGACGACGGCGTTGGTGGGCCACGGCAGCTCGATGGGCTTGCCGTCTTTCGAGCGCACCGCGTAGAGAAAGGGGAGAGCGCCCGGCGTCTCGTGCCTGACGATCGTGACGGTGTCGTTCACGAAGCGCACCCGTTCGTAGCCTTGGCCGTGGCTGGGGAGCGCGGGCTGATCAGACGAGGCCCATCGAAGGCCTGCGCCCGGCCCACGCGACACCACGACGCCCGCAGACACCACGGCTGGAAGGAGCGCGACGGAGTCCGACTCGGTGAGCCGTTGCCGCTTGCCGGAGGCGACTTCGACCCGATCGACGAACCAGCGCTCGACGCCCGGCTCGGCGATGGTGAAGAGGATCGACTGGCTCTTGGCATCGACCCAGAAGTCGTGCGCCAGCGGAGGCAGCGATGCGACGATGGGGCGAACCGCGAGCGAGTCGACGTGCACCGCGATCACCCGCGCGCCCGACGGGCCGGCCTCGTAGACGATGAGCTCTCGGCCGATGGCGCCGGCGAGGTGAGTCCAGCTGCCCGAGGCCTGATGGACCGGGCGAAGCCGACCGCTGGTGACGTCGACCTCGTCGATCTCGAGCGCATCGACCCGCAGCGTGCCGTCACCTCGATCGATCCCCGCGGTGCCTCGCTCGACGAAGAGCCGGCCGGCGACGAGGTGGGGCTTCGACGCGCGCACGAGGCCGGTCGCCAGCCGACGGGTCGGAGCACCCGGCGTGATCAGCTCGAGGGTCGCCGCGAAGGACGGGTCTCGGTACAGCCCCGGCACGCGAACCACCGCGATCGAGCGCGTTCCCGGGAGCACCACCCCGTGAAACGTCTCGTCCACCGCGGCGTCGAGGTGAGCGAACGGCTCGGGCGTCACCGTCGCAGCGCTCGACAGCCAGCGCGCCTCGAGGGTGTTTCCGTCGAGTGACTTGGACAGCACCGCGACCTCGAGGGGCGTTGCGGTCAGGAGGACGAGAGACACCAACGAGAGCATGGGGCCCGCCTACCTCGAAGCGAGCGGTCCCGTCACCCCCGTCTCCAGGAGTGAAACCGGGCTGCTCCAGTGCGCGAGGTCGAACCCGGGAGCGCTCAGCTCCAGCGAGGTGCCTCGAGGCGCCGGCCATCGCTCGTTCGAGCCGCCACCTCTCCGGGCTCGGTCTTCAGCCGGTCCCACAGCTGACAGGTGACTGGCTCGTGCGCCTGATCGAGCCCTTCGCAGTAGTTCGTGAACAGGCAGCGTCGCACCTCGTCACCCCGGCCGCGCCGCACCTTCTCGAACCAGTCGGGGTCGGCCAGCGCCTGCCGGGCGGACGCGACGACGTCGGCGTCTCCTCGCGCGAGCACCTCTTCGGCTTGCCAGAAGCTGCTGATGCCTCCGCAGGCGACGACGGGAGTGGCGAAGCCCGCTGCCCGGACCGCGCGAGTGACGGTGGCCACCGCCGGGAGGTTGCGTCCGAACGGGCCCGGCGGCCCGATGTTGGTGGTGGGCATGCACTCGTGACCCGACGGCCCGGTGTAGGGATAGGCGGCGTGGCCCACCTTGGGCTGCTTGGCGTCTTCGAACTTCCCGCCTCGCGACAGCGACAAGAAGTCCATCCCCGCGCGCGCGAACTGAACGGCGAAGAAGGCCGCGTCATCGACGCCCGAGCCCCCCGCGATGATCTCGTCGGCGAGGAAGCGGCAGCCGACGCTCACCGACCTGCCCACCGTCGCGCGAACGGCGGCGAAGACCTCGAGCGGCGCGCGAACCCGTCCCTCTCGGGTCGTTCCGTAGCCATCGGTGCGGGTGTTCCTCGCGGAGAGGAAGCTGGCCATCGTGTAGGCGTGAGCGAAGTGCAGCTCGAGGCCGTCGAAGCCGGCCTCCACGCAGCGTCGCGCGGCGTTGGCGAACGACTCGGGCAGCACCTTCGGCAGCGAGGCGACGTGCGGCACCTGGGTGTCGGTGACCCGCTCCCTCAGGCCGAACCGGAGCGCCTCTGCTTCCCGCTCGTCGAGCATCGCGAGCACCACCTCGTCGGGAAGCTCGAGCAGCGCCGCACGAATCGAGGCCTCGTCGCCGTCGCGCAGGTTCGCTGGAAGGGCGGCGCGCAGCCGGGGCGTGATGGCGAGGAAGCGGCCGAGGAAGGCCTCCCGGGTCGGCCGCCGCTTGATGGAGAGGAAGTCGATGAGCTGGATGAAGAGCTTCGTCTCGCCGCCGCTCGCCTCACGCACCGCCTTGGCGAGCCGCGACAGCCCAGGCACGAAGCGATCGTGTCCCGCCCGCAGGAGCGGCCCGGAGGGCACCTCACGAATGCCCGTCGCCTCGACGACGATGACGCCCGGCCGGCCTTGGGCGAAGCGCGAATACCAGCGCACCACCTCGTCGGTGACGAAGCCTTCGTCGGTGGCCCTCCACGGCACCATCGCGGGCACCCAGGTGCGCGTGGCGGCAGTGATGGGACCCAAGGACACCGGGGTGAACCAGCGCCCCGCGGCGGCTTCCTCGGCGGTCGGCCAGCGCTCGATGGGAAGGAGCTTCGCGCGCCGCCGATCGGACATGGGCGGCGCCTAGCACACCCAGTCGGAGCGGAACTGCGAAGAGACGGAATCGGTGGCCCACGCTTGGCGGATGGGTCGGGTCGTGCCTATGTGACCGTCCCCGGCCTGGCCGTTCCGGCCCATCGAAAAGACCCACCATGCGACACCACTCAGTCTCGTCCCTCGTGCTCTTCGGAGCAGCGGCCTTCCTCTTTTCGTGCGGCTCCTGTGGAGGCGGCACCGAGTGCGGAAATGGTCGGCTCGAGCCCGGGGAGCAATGTGACGACGGCAACAAGGCCAACGGCGATGGCTGCAGCGCGACTTGTCAGACGACCGATGGTGGCACGGCCGGCGGGAGCACCGGTGGCGGCTCGACCGGCGGTGGAACGACTGGAGGCGGGGCGACGGGCGGAGGGAGCGGCGGCTCCACGGCTGGCGGCACGGCGGGCGGGACCGGCGGCGCTGGAGGCGGAACGGGCGGCGGCAGCGGTGGCGGCGACGCTGACGGCGGCACCGATGGCGGCGTGGACTCCGGCATTCCGAGCGTCTGCGGCGACGGCATGCGCACCGGCGGAGAGCTCTGCGACGACGGCAACATGGTCGACACCGACGGCTGCACCAGCCAGTGCGCTTTCTCTTCGCCCGGAGCCTACTGCGGCGATGGCACGATGAACGGCAGCGAGGCGTGCGACGACGGCAACCTGGCGTCCGGTGACGGCTGCGAGATCGACTGCACCGCGACGGTGATGGCGACCGCCTCCAACGTCTGCGGTGACGGCACGCGGCGCGGCGCCGAGCTCTGCGACGACGGCAACCCCGACGCCGGCGACGGCTGCGAGGCCGACTGCACCCCAACCTCGGTCCTCACGGTGACGTGCCCCGCGGCTGCGGCGATGCCGGCCGACGCAGGGAGTGGTTGCGTGGTGGCGCCCGGCTCGGCGAACAAGCTCCTCGTCGGCACCGTGCTCCAGCCAGGCCGCGTCTTCGTCGGCGGGCAGGTCGCGGTCGACAACGCGGGAATGATCACCTGCGTGGGCTGTGACTGTCAGGCAGCTGCCGGCGCGAACCCGACCGCGGTGCTCTGCGGCGAGGCGCTCATCTCGCCCGGGTTGATCAACAGCCACGATCACCTCACCTTCCCCGCGGCGCCCTACGTCGCGACCGGCGTGGGCTCCACCGGCCTGCTCGCCGACGGCGGGGTGCCCGAGCGCTACGAGCACCGGCACGACTGGCGCGTGGGTGGCGCCTCGCACGATGGCCACACCCGCGTCTCGAACGGCGGCGGCGGCGGCGGCGATCAGTACAAGTGGAACGAGCTGCGCCAGCTGCTGGTCGGCACGACCTCGATCTCCGGCTCGAATGGCGGCGCCGGGCTCCTGCGCAACCTCGACATGGCCGACACCGGCACCGGCGCGAGCCAGCTCAACCTCGGGGCGAACACCTCGGGCGGCAACTACGCCACCTTCCCCTTGGGCGACAGCGGCGGTGACGAGCTCGTCGGCACCTGCGCCTACCCGACGCGGCCGACCACCGCCCAGATCCCCGCGAACGCCGTCTACCTGCCGCACATCGCCGAGGGCATCGAGCCCTCTGCGCGCAACGAGTTCCAGTGTCTGTCCGGGCTCGCCACGGGAGCGACCGACGTGCTCAGCGCGCGCACCGCGATGATCCACGGCATCGGCCTCAAGCCAGGTGACATTCGGCTCACCGCGCTCCGGCAGACGAGCCTCGTCTGGTCGCCGCGCAGCAACGTCTCCCTCTATGGAGAGACCGCCCAGACGCTCACCTACTACCGCATGGGCGTGAACATCTCGATGGGCACCGACTGGGTGCGCTCGGGCTCGATGAACCTCATGCGCGAGCTGTCCTGCGCGAACTACCTGAACGGCAACTTCTACGGGCAGTACTTCACCCCGCTCACCCTGTGGAAGATGGTGACGGTCAACGCGGCCAACGCGCAGGTGGTGAGCTCGCGCATCGGCACCTTGCAGCAGGGCCGGGTCGCCGACATCTCGATCTACCGACGGCGCCCCGGGAACGGCCCGTTCCAGTCCTTCATCACCTCGAGCCCCGAAGACGTCGAGCTGACGATGCGCGGCGGCAAGGTGCTCTACGGCAGCCCCTCGGTGGCAGGTGCGCTCGTGCAAGGCTGCGAGTCGCTCGACGTCTGCGGCACGATGCGCTCGGTGTGCTTGTCGGGTGAAGGCGCCACCCTCGCCGCGCTCCGCACCGCGAACGCGACGACCTACCCGCTGTTCTCCTGCAACGGCCCTCCGACCGACGAGCCCATCTGCACGCCGATGCGCGGAGCGCCCTGGCTCTTCTCCGGCAACCCGTACACCGGCGTGGCCTCGATGACCGACAGCGACGGAGACGGCATCGGCGACGCGACCGACAACTGCCCCTCGGTCTTCAACCCCAAGCGGCCGATGGACTTCGGGGGGCAAGCCGACGCCGACGGCGACGGGCGCGGCGATCTCTGCGACGTCTGCCCGCTCGACCCGATGTCGACGGCCTGCAGCACGCCCTCGGCCACCGACGTCGACAACGACACCGTGCCCAACGCCACCGACAACTGCCCTGGCGACCCGAACACCAGCCAGGTGGACGCGGACGGCGATCAGAAGGGCGACGTCTGCGATCCCTGCCCGAGCCAGGCGAACCCGGCCGGCGCCATCTGCCCGCCGCCTCCGGGCATTCCGGCGACGATCTACGCAGTGAAGTCACCCACCTCGACGCTGCTCAACCAGCGGGTGCAGCTCACCAACGTGCTGGTGACCGCGACCGGCTCCCTGGGCTTCTTCATCCAGGTGCACGAGAGCGAGACGAGCGTCTACACCGGTCGCGACTACTCGGGCGCGTTCGTCTACTACCCGGGCGCCTTGCCCCGCACCGACGTGCTCCCGGGCGATCGGGTCACCATCAACTCGGCCGGCGTCAGCGACTTCTCGGGGCAGATTCAGCTCAACGGCATCGCGGCGGGCGGCGTCACCGTCGTGTCGCACAACAACCCGCTGCCGGCGCCGACGGTGGTGATGGCCGGTGAGGTGAACGCCGCGATGGCCACCCGCGCCCGGGCGCTCGAAGGCGTGTTCATCACCCTGGGCGGCTCGGCCAGCGTCGCCGACGTCGCGCCCGCTCCCGGGCCGGCCGACGTGGTGCCCACCAACGAGTTCTCCGTCGCCGAGATGACGGGCGGGCCGCAGCTGCGGGTCAACGACTTCATGTACCTCGTGCAGCCGCTCCCGGCGCTGGGTGATTCGCTCGCCCAGGTTCGCGGGGTGCTGCAGTACCGCAACGGCAACTACAAGCTCGAGCCGCGCAACGCCTTCGACGTCGTTCGACCGGTGGGGCTCGCCACCGTGGGCCCCTCGGGGCAGTTCCTCCGCTTGGGTCAGCAGAACGTCGCCACCTTCCCCCGGCCCTTCTCGGTGCGGCTCACCTCTCCCGCGCTCGCCGAGACGCTGGTCTCGGTCGCGAGTCAGAACCCGAACGTGGTGCAGGTCGCCGACGGTGGAGGCCTGGTGTTCGCGATCGGGCAGATCGAGCTCCCGGTCTCGTTCAGCGTGGTGTTCGACCCCGACGCGGGGGTGGTCGACCCTGACGCCGGCCTCGACCCCGACGCGGGCGCGTTCGACGCCGGCTTCGGGAACGGCACCGTCGGTTTCCTGGTCTCCTACGGCGCGACGACCCTCGACGCCGGGCTGCGAGTGCTGACGCCGGGCGATCTGCCCACCAGCGTCTCCTTGACGCCGGCGACGGTGAGCGTGGTGGCGGGCTCGTCGGTCACCCTCACCGTGGAGCTCGACGTGCCAGCGCCCACGGGTGGCACGACGGTGATGCTCGCCGCCTCGGGAACGATCGGCACGGTGCCCGCCACGGTGACGGTGGCCGAGAACCAGACGACCGCCAGCTTCGCCTTCTCGGCGGCGGCGATGAGCATGGGCAGCTCGACGGTGACGGCGACCATCGGCACGGTGAGCATGGCGAGCACCACGGTGACGGTGCTCACGAGCTCGGGCGCGAACCACGTGGTGATCAGCGAGATCCAGGTGGCGGGCGTCTCGGCCTCCGACGAGTTCGTCGAGCTCTACAACCCGACCAACGCGGCGGTGAACGTCGGTGGCTGGCTCGTGCAGTACAAGAGCGCGACCGGCGCGGCCTACCTCAGCGCTCCGCTGGCCACCATTCCCGCGGGCACGATGATGGCGCCGCACAGCTTCTTCCTCATCACCTCCAACCGCGGCACCGGCGGCTTCACTGGAACGGTGGCCTCCGACTTCGCGCGTGCGAGCGCCCTCAGCATCGCCGCGGCGGGTGGGCACATTCGAATCGGCCCAGGCTCGATGACGACCGCCATCGCCGATCCCGCGGCGGTCGACACCGTGGGTTACGGCACCGGCAACTCGGCCGAGGGCGGGGCGGCGGCGCCGAACCCTGCGGCGAACTCGAGCATCGAGCGAAAGGCGTACTCGACCTCGACCGACGTGACGATGACGACTGGCGGCGACGCCCTCGAGGGCAACGGCTACGACAGCAACAACAACGCCCAGGACTTCATCGTTCGCACCAGCCAGCCGCAGAACTCGATGAGCGCTCCCGAGCCCTGACGGTCGCTCGCGTGGCGTGCCGTTCATCGTCCGCCGCGGGGCCGAGAGAGGAGAGTGCCGGGTGGCGTCCAGCAGCCAGACGTCCGACGTGCTCGCGCCGGGGACGTTGGTCGGGTCCTACGAGGTGATGGAGCTCATCGGCAGCGGTGGGATGGGAGAGGTCTACCGCGCCAAGCACCGGGCGATCGGCCGCATCGCGGCGGTGAAGGTGCTCAACGCCGAGCGGGCGCAGGACGCGAAGGCCGTCGGGCTGTTCCTCGAGGAAGCCAAGACGCTCGGCGCGCTCAGCCATCGAAACCTCGTCGAGGTGCTCGACTTCGGTCACCTCGCGAGCGGCCAGCCGTTCCTCACCATGGCCTACGTCGACGGCAAGACGCTGCACGAGCTCGTCAACGAGTCGCTCGACGCGACCGGCGCCGCGCTCACCGTCGCCTACTCGCTGTCGATCACCGAGCAGGTGCTCAACGCGCTCGGCGAGGCGCACAAGAAGGGCATCGTCCACCGCGATCTGAAGCCGTCGAACATCATGGTGCTGCGCGAGCACTCCGGAGAGCTCTTGGTGAAGGTGCTCGACTTCGGGCTCTCGCGACCGATGCCAGGCGCGGTGCTGCCCTGGGCCGGGCTGCGCTCGACCAAGCAGTCCTCTGCCGCGGGCACTCCAGCCTACGTCTCGCCCGAGGGCGTGCGGAACGCGGAGCTCGACGGCCGGGCCGATCTCTACTCGCTCGGCTGCACCCTCTTCGAGATGCTCGCCGGCCGGGCGCCGTTCGTCGCCGATTCCCCGCTCGAGCTGGTGACGATGCACCTCGAGACCGAGCCGCCGCGGCCGAGCGAGCTCGTTCCCTCGTTGCCCGAGGAGGTCGAGCGGTTGGTGCTCTGGTTCCTCCAGAAGGATCGGGAGCAGCGCCCGGAGAGCGCCGACGTCGCGCGGCTCGAGGTGCGGCGGATCCTCGCGAAGCTGGCCAAGGAGACGACGGTGGTGCGGGCCTCGACGCTCCCACCGCTGCGACGGTTGTCGACCGACGCCTTGCCGGCCGCCTCGATGCCCGCCGCGCCGTCGACCGCGAAGGAGCTGAGCCGGCCGAAGCGACGGTGGGTGCCAGCGCTCGCCGCCCTCGCCTCGCTCGTGGTGCTGGGCCTCGGCCTCGTCGTCCTGCTGCGAGAGCCTGGCGCCCAGGTGCACGCCGTCGTGGTGCCGCCGCAGGAGCCACCGCGCCTCGAAGCGCCCCAGGACCCGCCCCAGCCGCCGCCACCCGCCGCGGTCGATTCGCCGCCAGCACCGACGGAGCGCGAGCCCATCGCCACTCCAGACGAGGGCGATCTCCAGCCGGTGCTCCAGCGCAAGGCGCCGCCGAAGGTCGCGAGCAAGCCGCCGAAGATCGACTGCACCTGGAGCGACACCTTCCAGAGCTACGCGCGGCGCGAACACCAGGCCCGTCAGCAGGCCGCCTCCAAGCGTGGGGCTCCAGGCTCGGTGTTGGATGCCTTGGAGTCGGACTTCGGTGATGCGATGGTGCGGCGAGACTGTCAGGGCGCTCAGCGCATCCTCGACAAGTTGGCCCAGTATGCGCGCTCGCCTTGACGTGATCGTCCTCCTCCTCGCGATCCCCCTCGCGTCCTGGGCCGATCCCCGTTCGCTCGTCCTGGTGCCGCACCCGCTCGAGTTCGACCCCCGGCCCGAGCTCGCGGCGCTCTCCGACAAGCTCAAGGCCTCGTGGGTGGAGGCGCTGCGAGAGACGGGAGACGTCGTCACCCCGACCCGCAAGGAAGTCGACGCGGCGCTCTCGGAGATCGCTCGCCGCGACTGCCGCACCTCGAACGACTGCCTCGCGGCGCTCGCGACGAAGGGCGCCGGCCTCTACGCCGCTCACGCGGTGCTCGAGCTCACCAGCGACGGGACGTTCGTCGTCACCGCGCGGGTGGTGCGCGACGATGGAAAGCTGATGGCGACCTTCACCGCGCAGGCGCCGCGCGTCGAGCCCCGAAAGAAGCCGCTGCTGGTGCAAGCCAAGGCGCTCTTCGTCGAGGCGGTCAAAGGGCTCGCGGTGGCGAAGCTGCCGAGCTTCAAGGAAGCCAGCACCGTGGCGAAGGAGGTCACCCCGCCGGTCGAGCCGGTGACGCTCGAGCCCCCGAAGCCGCTTCCGCCGCCGCCGCCTCCTCCGCCGCCGCCTCCTCCGTTGCCGGCGCCCGCACCATCGGGTCGGACGACCGCTGGCGTCACCATGCTGGTCGCGGGAGGGCTCGTCGCGATCGCCGGTGGGGTGCTGCTGTTCCTCGCGCAGAGCCAAGCGCGGGCGCTGATGGTCGACGCGCGCGGGTTCCTTCCGGTGAGCGACGAGGCGACGGTGGCGAAGGCGCAGACCGCGAACACGCTTCATCTCGCCGGGCTCGGTGGGCTCGGAGCGGGGGTCGCAGCAGCGGCGGTCGGCGCGGTGCTCCTGATGCTGCCGCCCGATTCGCCGAGCGCGGTCACGCTCGTCCCCCTCGCCTCCGGGCTCGTCGTCGGCTGGGGAGGCCGCCTTCCATGAGGAGCCGCTTCCTCGCCGTGTTCGCGCTCGCCCTCGCGGCCTGCCCACCGGTGAGGCCGTGCAGCACGAACGCCGATTGTCAGCCCGAGGGCGTGTGCGTCTCGGGCCTGTGCGCGGTCGCTCCTGCGGTCGACGGTGGCGGAAGCGCCGACGCCGGACGCGACGGAGGCGCCGACGCCGGAGTGGATGGAGGCACGCCACTCGACGCGGGTGCCGACGGTGGCGCCGAGGCGGACGCGGGGGTCGATGCGGGCAGCTGCGGCGTCTGCGAGCTCGGCTTCGCCTGTGACGAGCGCAGCCACCTCTGCGTGCTCGGGGTCGTCGGGCTCTCGTTCGTGCGCCCCGACGCCAACGATCTCTTCGGCGGGAACCGGCCGGTGCGGCTCGAGGTGCACGCGGAGGTCGACGCGAGCGTGGTGCTGCCGGCGTCGCTCACCATCACCTCCACCGGTCTCGGCCCCTTCTCGCTCCCGGCCATCGACGCGACGACCTGGGCGCTCGACACCTTCACCCCGCCGAGCTCCGGCACCTTCCCGTTGAACGTGCGGCTGGGGCTCGGTGACGCGGGCTTCGTGGCGACCACTCGGCTGGTGGTGGACGCGACCCAGCCAATGGTGAGCCTCGTCGCCGAGCCGGCCGCCGTGCGCTCGTCCGACGGCGGTTTCAGCGATCGTGATCCGACGGTGGGCTACGCGACCGCCTACAAGAAGGACGAGCTCGTCGAGCTGCGCGTGCAGTCGAACGTGCCGGTGACGGTGACCGCCGCGGACTTCGGCATGCCCGCCGGCGCGGTGACCTCGCGCGCGAGCTGCAGCGCCTGCGTGGGCATCTGTCGCTGCTTCGAGCTCGATCTGGCCAGGGTGCCGCTCGACGCCTTCCGCGGAACGCTCGATGCGGGCGTCGGCCCGCTCCCCGATGCGCTCGGCAACCTGTCGGCGCCGGCCAACACCTCGCTCGTCGTCACCCGGTGGAAGTGGCGGCGCTCGCTCCTCGAGAACACGCTCGCCGCCGACGTCGTCTTTCCTCCCGCGCTCGACGATCAAGGGCGGGTGCATGTCGGCGTCGGCTATGCCAGCGGCGCGTCTGGAGCGCTCTGGCAGCTGCTCCCCACGGGCGAGGCGCGGGTCGACTTCAACTTCGACGAGCCCGACTTCGCGCCCATCTGCGCCGATCGAATCCTCTACGCGCAGCAGGTCACGACGCAGCAGGTGCTCCGCTACGACACCGACGGCGGCTTCAGCCGGCTCACCGTCCCTGCGTACTTGTGTCCAAACGAGCACTGGACGGGCACCCCAGCGCTCGCCGACGAGCGGCTGTACCTCCTGGGCAACACGGGTCGGCTCAACGCGAGCGTGCCTGGATCGCTGGCGTGCGACACCTGGTCGGCGCCGGGCGGCTTTCAATCGCAGAACGGGCTCGTGGTGGCGTCTGCGCTGGCGGGCACTGCGGCGCGCGTCTTCACCAGCAAACCGCAGACGACCTCTCCGTTGGTGCGCGTCGACTACTACCCGTCGGCGACGACGAAGTTCCAGAACGAGCTGAGCGTTCCCGTCGCTGCGGGAGTGAGCAGCCTGGTGATGTTCGATCAGCTCGTCATCACCTCGTCGATGGTCGCGCAGCCGTCGCCCATCGCGCTGAGCGCCTTCAGCACCGATCTCACCAGCGCGATGACGGCGCGAATCAGCCGTGATGGAGGCGCGACCTACGGCCAGATCGTGGTGGCGGGTACGCGGGCGCAGCCGCTCGTCGTGGTGGGTGACGATGGTGGAGTGCTCCACCGCTTTCCCTTCGTGCCCGCGGGTGGTGGCGACGCTGGCGCCTTCCTCCCGGAGCTCTCGCCGATCGCTGGAGTCGATCCGCTCCTCACGGCGTCTGCGGTCGTGGGCGCCGATTCACTGCTCTACGCGGTGAGCCCGGTGACGGGGCGGCTGTCGGTGATCGATCTCACGACGGGCCAGCTCACCTGGACGCAGCCGAACGCCTTCACGCCTGGGGCGGTGACGCCCGCGCTCGACGTCGCTCGGAGCGCCAGCCTCGCACCGCAATGCGCGCGTCGAAGCGGGCTGCTCTACGTGGCCGCGCTGGCGGACTCGGCGATGACCGCGGTGGTGGTCGATTCTCCAGGCATCGATCGAAACGCGCCGTGGCCGACCCAGCACCACGATCCAGGCAACACGCGCAACCCAGACACGCCGCTCACCCCGTGGTCGTGCCCCTGAGCCTCGGCGCCGAGCCTGTCACTTCCGCACGCCGGCGAGCACCATCGTCGACAGCGTCTGCACCATCGGCCGGTACGAGAGCGTGTCCTTGAAGAGGTTGTGCTGCACGATCAGCCCGATGTTCCCGAAGATGATCGAGTTCGCGAGCGTCATCGCGTCGACGTCTTCGCGGAACTCCTTCGTCTTGGTCTGCCCGTACCGGAGAATGTTGGCGACGGCGAGGACGTAGACCTGCAGCGCTTCGCGGAGCGCGTTGGCGACGTCAGGCGAGTTCTCGGCCGACTCGGCCCCCACCATGCCGTAGAAGATCCCGTGCTCCCGGTTGTCCTGGAGATACCGGCCGGTGTGCTCCATGAACGCGGTCAGCTGCTGGTGCGCCGTCCACTTCGCGGCCTGATTGAGGATCGGCTCGAAGCTCTTCACGAAGTGCTGGTGCAGCTCTTCGATCGCGGCGAGCAGCAGATCTTCCTTGGTCGGGAAGTGCCAGTAGAGCGCTCCGGGCGTCATGTTGATGGCGCGCGCGAGCTCGGCCATCGTCGTCGCGAGGATGCCGCGGCGTGCGAAGAGCGTGATCGCGGAGTTCATGATCTCCTGCCGCGTCTTCATCGCGCGGTCCTGCTTGATCGCCCGCTTCGCCGGAGTGCGTTTCATGTCGCGGCGAAGATAGACCTTTCGCCTGGAATGTCAGCGATCTTGCGAGTGACAGCCCGTCACTTCTTTGCAGCGGGTGCGTCGAGCGCGGCGAGCTGCTTCTCGAACGAGGCGATCTTCCCTGCTGGGCGCTGGGCGGTGGGCAGCGTGTTCCCGTAGGCGATGGCGTCGGCGAGGGCCTTCTTCTGGGCGCCCACGTTGCCGCGAGCGGCGAAGATCGACGCCTGAATGTCGAAGAGGCGGAGCCGGCGCGGGCCGCCGGTGTTCTTCTGCAGCGCCCGGCCAATGTCGGCCTCGGCGAGCTCGAGCTTCCCTTGCTCCTTATGCGCGAGGGCGAGCCGTGCCGGCGGGTTGAAGTCGGCGGGCAGGTCCTTCTCGGACTGCTCGAGCGCGGGGACGACTCGCTCGACCTCCTTCGCGGCGAGGGCAGCCGAGAGCCGGTGCGGATCGAAGACGGCGCGCGCCGCCGGCGTCGGAGCCTTCTTCGCAGCGCCTTCGAGGTAGGCGAGCCAGGTCTTCGCGATCGAGGCCACCGCGGCGTCGTCTTTGGCGGCCTTTCGTTCTTCGACCAAGAGCTCGTAGAGGCCCGACACGTCGTCGGCCAGCCCGTCGGGCGCGGCGATCGCCTGGGAGGCCTGCTTGGTGAGCGAGGCGACGAGCGTCGCGCGTTCCTTCGCGTCGGCCGGCAGCTCGAGCGCGCACGACAACCCCCAGGTGAGCGCGTTGATCCGATCCGCGGTGTGCTTCAGCTTGGGCGCCTGCTCGTCGGCGGTCTTCGCGCACGGCTCGTACTGCTTGGCCGCCGAGAGCGCGTTGAGCAGCGAGAGGGTCGCGCGGACCGAGCCGTCGCCTCTCTCCGCTCCGAGGCCAGCGACGTACTTCTCCACGGCCTCCTTGCTCTTGCCCTGGGCGAACAGCGCGTCGGCTTCGTGCACCACTCCGTCCTTCTTCCGCGCGGCCTCGAGCAGCCCCTTCATCTGCGCGGCGTCGGCGCTCCCGATCCACTTGAAGACGAGCTCTTCGGACGAGGGTTCGATGAAGAAGAGCGTCGGCCAGATGTTGACGGGGAACTTGTCGAGGAACGGCGCGTTCGACGTCTTCTCGGTGTCGATGCTCGCGAAGACGACGTCCTTCTCGAACGCCCCGAAGGCCGGCTGGTTGAGCACGTGCTCTCGCATGAAGACGCAGGTGTGACACCACGGGGCCCAGGCATCGACGAAGAGCAGCCGCTTGCTCTTCTTGGCCTCCGCGAGCGCCTTCGCGTAGTCGTCTTCGATCACCTTCGGCGCGGCGGACGAGGCGGTCGAGAGGAGCGCGGCGAGGAGGAGGTGGCTCATGCCGCCTGTATGGCACAGCTTCGACCGCCCGCTCGACTCAGGGCGCGCCGGCGTCTGGCCGTTCGGGCGAAAGCGCCCAGGTGAGCTGGACGCTCTGCGTCGAGGCCGAGGTCGAGTCGACGAACCCCACGACGCGCTCGGTGAGCCCGAGCAGCGGACCAATCTCGGTCGCGGCGACCAACACGCCCGACAGCTCCGGGGCCTGGAGGATCTCGAGGAGCGGCACCGAGGCGAGCGCCTTCGCCAAGCCGTCGGGGTCGATCACGAAGTCGGCGCCGTGCCGTTGAGTGCCGGCCGAGGTCTTGAGCGCCGCGAGGGTGCGATCTCTCGCCTCGGCGTCGTTCGAGATCCACACCGTCGATCCCTGCATGCCGAAGAAGACGGTGCCTTCCTTGAAGACGAGCGCCTTGGCGTCGACGGCCTCGACCACGGCCTTCGCGGCCTCGACGTCCTTCGCCTCGGCGAGCAGCACGAAGCGGGTCGCGAAGAAGCGTGCGGGCAGGGTGCGCAGCCCCGAGGTCACCTTCACCCGAGAGAAGACGAACGCGGTGTTGCCGGAGAGCGCTGGCGCGAGGGCCTTCGCTGCGGGCGTCAGGGTGCGGCCGCCGGGGAGCTGCGCGAAGAGCTCCATCAGGGTGGGGAGCGCGGCAGGCGTGATGCGTGCCCGAACGGTGGCGACGCCCGGCACCTCGAGCGACGCGAACGGCGATGGACCGGCGCCTTGGAGCTGAGCGATCGGCAGCCCCTTCGCACGCCCATCGACGGTGAGCACGTCGCCCCGCGAGGTGAGGGACAACGTCGCCCAGCCCTTGAGGCGCGCGCCGCTCTCGGCGGACTCCTCGGGGAACATGAACGCCTGCACGCCCTTGAGCTCGGTCGCGGCCTTGAGGTGGGGCCCGGAGAGCGGCCTTCCGAGCAGGGCGACGACGTCGGGGAGCCGCTTCTCGATGGAGTAGCCCGAGCCGGCGATGGAGCACGCCTCCTTCCCCTTGATCACCACCGCCGCCTGCACTCGGTTGAGGCCGTCGCGTGCGCCGAGCGTGGTGAGGCCCTTCTCGGCGGCGCGGTAGGGCGTGCCGAGCCGCTCGAGCCGTGAGGTGCAGGCCGCTTCGAAGAGCTTCACGTCGGTGACGGCGTGGCAGGCGACCGAGATGGGCCCCTTGACGCTCAAGGACAGCCCTTCGGCCGGGTTGACGCCGACGCTCGCGATCGACTCCGGGGAAAAGACGTCGAACTCCAGCAGCGGGTGGGCCGCGTGCCGCCACGACGAGGGCGCGAGCAGGCTGGTGCCCTTGCCCGCGTGGGCGAAGAACGGCAGCAGCGTCGAGACCTCCGAGACCTTCGGCGCCCAGGTGATCAGCTCGGCGTCGGGCAGACCTCTTGGGGCCGCCGCCAACGAGAGGAGGACGAGCGAGGCGATCATCGCGCCTGCTTACTCGCTGATCACCAGGCGAGGACACCTTCTGATCAGCCGATGCGGCTGGAGCCGATTTTTCGGCCCCGGAGAGGTCGGTTTTGGTAGAGGAGCACCTTCGTCACGTTGCTCAACGGAGGTTTCTCATGGCGTTCAAGGCGCAGCAGTTGAAGAAGGGCGTGTTCGACATTCACGGGCTCGAGGAGTTCGTCGAGCGCAAGGTTCGGGACGTGATGAACGCGCTCGGGCTCTCGGGCAAGGCCGCGCCGAAGGCCAAGAAGGCCTCTGCGCCGAAGAAGCCGGCCAAGAAGAGCGCGTCGGCCAGCTCGAGTCCGCTCGGTGCGTTGATGGCGGCGCTCGAGTCGCACTCGAAGAAGGCGGCGTTGATCAAGGCCGGCAAGCAGAAGGATCAGCTGCTCCGCTCGCTCATTCCGCTCTACGTCGCGCGCAACGCGGGCGTCGAGGTGAGCTCGGGCGTCACCTCGAAGTTCTGGTCGAAGTTCGGCGTGAAGTACGCAGCGCCCAACGCGGCGAAGGCCCTGCGCGAGCACGTCGGCTACGCCCGCCGCACCAAGAACGGCAACCAGATCACCCCGAACGGCGTGAAGTACGTCGAGAGCGCGCTCTCGGCCAAGAAGGCGGCCTGATCATTCGAGCTGGCATGAGGCGATCGTCTGCGCTCCCTGGAGCCGCGGCGGTCGCCTCGTCGTTCGTGGAGGCGCAGTGAGCACCCAAGGTCTGCCGCAGGAAGAGAAGGGGACGCCGTGGTGGGTGGTGTTCCTCATCTTCGTGGTGCTCCCGGTGACGGTGGCGTTCTTCATCTCCCGGCACGCCGGTGCCCAGCTGATCCGGCGGAAGGCGATCGCCTCGTCGCATGGCTGGGCGATCGAGGTGAAGAACGAGGGGCAGCGCGGGTGGGTGCTCCACGGCTTTCACCGCGACGTGGAGTTCGAGGCGGTGCACCTGCTCCGTGAGGGCGGCGGCACCGCGTGGCGGCTCCGCATGGGCGCGGGTCGGAGCTTTGGCTCCTGGCTGCTGGTGAGCGCGCCCGGGCTCGAGTGGAGGGCGCGTGACTTCGGCACCATCTCGACGCTCGTCACCCGTGACGCGCTGCCGCCCAAGGTGGCGACGCCGGCGAGCCTCGGCGAGCTCGAGGTCTTCGGTGACGCGCAGGACCTCCTCGCGCTCGATCCGTTGGTTCATCACCTCGCGGCCCTGAAGCGTCTGCCGACGCCAGTCGCGGTCTCGCTCGTCGACGACGCGGTCGTGCTCGATGGGTTCGGCGATCTCCCCGAGGGCGAGGCGTTGCTGCCCTACCTCGACTTCGCGGCGATCACCGTTCGCATCTTCTCCCCAGACGCTGGCTGAGCGCGTTCGCGTTCGCCGGCCGCTCGCGCGCCAGTCAAGGTCGCGATCGAAATCCGAAGCAGCGTCGGACTCCCGCCCTTCTGCGCGCGTTTTCCTCGTGAACTCGGGGCGTTAGTGCTCGTGCGCGCGCGCCGGAATCCGAATGCGGTCGAGCAGGGCGGCGAGGGTAAATCACTCCACACGGAGGGCACATGGCAGCGATTCGATCGGGTGGTCCAACACTGAGGGGAATTGGCGGCGCAACCGGGCCGCGGCGCGCGGAAGGTCCAACGTTGTCGGGCGGCACGAGCGGGGCCAGTGGGCCGACCGTGAGTGGCGGCTGGCAGCCGAAGGCGCCGCGTCGTCCGCCGATGGGAATGTCGGGGCCGAACTTGGGTCAGGGCTCGACCCTGCGAGGGGCCACGGGAATGTCGGGGCCGAACATGGGCTCGACGATGCGGGGAATGTCGGGACCGAATCTCGCGGCGCCAGGAATGGGCGGCTCGACGATGCCGAACGGCGGAATGCCCGGCTCGACGTTGCGCAGTGGTCCGACGATGAGCAGCGGCGGCATGTCCGCTCCCGGGATGGGCTCGACGATGGGCGGCTCGACGATGCCGAACGGCGGCATGCCGGGCTCGACCCTGCGCGGCATGTCGATGTCGGGGCCAAGCCTCGCGGCGCCCGGAATGGGCGGCTCGATGATGGGCGGCTCGACGATGCCGAACGGCGGAATGCCCGGCTCGACGTTGCGCAGTGGTCCGACGATGAGCAGCAGCGGCATGTCCGCTCCCGGGATGGGCTCGACGATGAGCGGCTCGACGATGCGCAGCGGCGGGTCGATGCCGGGAATGGGCGGCTCGACACTGCGCGGTGGCCCGACGATGACGAGCGGCGGAATGACCGCTCCTGGAATGGGCTCGACGATGCGCGGATCGTCGCTGCCAAACGGCGGAATGCCGGGCTCGACGCTGCGCGGTCCGAACCACTGACGTCATGAGCACCGAACCACTCTTGGCGCTCGTCATGATCGTCAAGAACGAGGCGACGGGCATCGTCGAGACCCTCAGCTCGGCGCGGCCCTTCATCGATCGGTACACGATCCTCGACACCGGCTCGACCGACGGCACCCAAGACCTCGTTCGCACGACCCTCGCGGGCCTCCCGGGCGAGATCATCGAAGAGCCCTTCGTCGACTACGGCACGACGAGGAGCCGCGTGCTCGAACTCGCGGGCGAACGCTCGACCTTCGCGCTCATGCTCAGCGGAGACGAGACGCTCCATGACGGTCAGGCGCTGCGAGACTTCTGCGTCGCGCACGCTGCGAGCGACGGCGACGACCACGGCGCGTACCACGTGCGCATGCACTGGGGCCCGGCGGCGCAGTTCGACCTCGAACGCCTCACCCGAACCCGGGCTGGATGGCGTTACGTCGGCGCGACCCACGAATACCTCACCAAGCCTGGTGCTCCGGCCGCGTCCCTTCGAGTGCCGCGCGCCTTCATCCACCACGACACGCTCAACGCGGATCCAGAGCGGAAGCGGCTGACCTGGCAGAAGGATCGCGAGCTGCTGGAACGCGAGCTCGCGGCGCACCCCGACGATCCACGGGCCACCTTCTATCTCGGGCAGACCCTCGACGATCTCGGCCTCCATGCCGAGGCGGCGAAGCGCTACGAGCGACGGGTCGCGCTCGGTGGCTGGCACGAGGAGGTCTTCGAGGCCGCCTTCCGAGCCGCGAGGTGCAGCGCGAGAGCGAACGCGCCGTGGATCGAGGTGGAGCGTGCCTTCTTGGCCGCACACCAGCTCAGCCCGCAGCGCGCGGAGCCACTGGTCGAGCTCGCCGAACTCCATCTCGGCCGCAACGAGCCAGCGCTCGCGTACCTCTACGGGCGGCGTGCGCAGGAACTCCCGTTTCCCGAAGAGGGGCTCTTCATCGACTCCACGGTGTACTCGTTCCGCGCCCATCAGGTGGTCGGCGTCGCGGCGTACTACCTCGGCGAGTTCACCGTCGGCCGGCGCGCGCTGCTTCGGGCGCTCGAGGCGCTCCCGGGAGACGAACGGCTGCGCGCGAACCTCGAGTTCTACGAGCGGCGACTCCGCGAGCCGGCGACGCCTGCGGAGACCTCCGAGCGCGCCGCGGAGGCAGGGCTCGTCCTTCCCCTCTGCATCGCCGAGACGATCGAGCCGATTCCCGGGTGGTTCGCGCGCGAAGAGACCGATCTGCTCGTCGCCGCGACCCAGCAGGCCGTGCGCGAGGTCGAGACCGGAGAGTTCGTCGAGGTCGGGAGCTATTGCGGCCGATCGACCGTCGCCATCGCCAGCGTCCTGCGGGCCCTCGCTCCCTCGATGGTGGTGCACGCGATCGATCCACACGAAGGCGTGGTGGGTGACGCGAAGGCGGCGGAGCACACCAACCCGACGCTCGCTGCGATCCGCGCCAACGTGGCCCGCGCGGGCGTCGAGCCGTACGTGAAGATCGTGCGACAGCGTTCGACGGACGTGCAGTGGAGCGCTCCGATTCGCTTGCTGCTCGTCGACGGGCTTCACGACTACGACAGCGTCGCCGCCGACTTTCGGCACTTCGAGCGCTTCGTCGTCCCCGGCGGCCTGGTCGCCTTTCACGACTACACCGAGGGCTGGCCTGGGGTGCGGCGGCTGGTCGACGAGGTGCTCGCCGAGGGCTCGTTCGAGCTGTGTTGTCTGGCTGGCAGCCTGATGCTCGTTCGTCGCCGCGCCTGATCAGCGCCGTTGCGAGTCGAGGCCTCGTTGCCGTCGCGCTTCGAGGCACTCGTCCGATCCAGCGGTGACGAGCCGGCAGCCCTTGGGACGATCGGCGTAGATCGAGCAGGTGACCGAGACGCCGAGCCTGCCCACCAAGGCCGCGCATCGCCCGGACGGATCCAACCGCAGATGTGGCTGACCCGCTTCGTCGACGACGGTGTAGCGCTTGCGGAGATCGTCACGGCCGAGCAGCCGGCTTCGTGGGTCGTCGATCTCCACGTAGAAGCCGCTGCCTTCTCGGCGGTTCTCGTCACGGTTGCAGCAGCACGCGCCGCACCGCTGGCAGTCGTCTTGAACGAGCACGGCCCAAGCGTACCAGCCGGGCGAGGTGTCACCCGAGCGGAGGCGCAGGTGGCGACGGATGGCGATGCGCGGCGCCGTGAACACGACCAGGTGGTTCGTCGTGCGCCTCGTCGGAGCGCCTCGGCCCATTCGAGCTGACGAAGAGCAGCACGGCGAGCACCAGCAGCGCGCTCGCGAGCGGAACCTGACCGTCGTCGGCGCCGAGCGGCACGCGGACCCACAGCACCGCCGCACACATCGCCATCACCGCGAGGAGCACCGACCGACCGAGCGGATCGTCACCGAGGCGTCTCATGCCCCGAAAGTAGCTCCGGCTCGATCAAGCCGAGGTCAAGGTGGGGCCCGGGCGCATCAAGGAGACGTCAAGCTGGCTCCTTGAGCCGATAGCCGACGCCCGGTTCGGTGAGCAGCAGCTTGGGCCGCGCGGGGTCGGCCTCGAGCTTCTGCCGGAGCTGCGCCATGTACACGCGGAGGTAGTGCGTCTGCTGACTGCAGCCAGGGCCCCACACCTCCTTGAGGAGATGCGAGTGGGTCAGCACCTTTCCGGCGTGCTGGGCGAGCACTGCGAAGAGCCGGTACTCGTTCGGCGTGAGGTGCACCTCGGCGCCCGCTCGGCTCACCAGCCGCTTCTGGAGATCGAGCCGAACGTCGCCGAAGTCGAAGACGGGCGAGGGCGTTCCCCCTGCGGCCGCCGCGTGCCGGAGCGCCACCCGCATTCGCGCCAGCAGCTCGTTCACCCCGAACGGCTTGGTGAGGTAGTCGTCGGCGCCGGCGTCGAGCGCTTCCACCTTGTTCGCCTCGCGACCCTGCGCGGAGATCACGATGATCGGCATTCGCGCCCAGCCGCGCAGCTCTCGGGCGAGCGACACGCCGTCACCATCGGGCAGGCCGAGATCGAGCAGCACCAGCTCGGGTGCGTAGCTCGCCGCCATCGAGCGCCCTTCCGCGGCGGTGGAGGCCTCGATCAACTCGAAGCCGTTGCCGTCGAGCGAGGCCCGGAGGAACCGGCGCATCTGCGGCTCGTCTTCGATGAGGAGGACGCGGGGGCGGTTGGTGCTCATGGAGCCTCGGGCGCTTCGGTGGGAACCGACGGCGGCTCACCGACGATGGGAAGGAAGAGGGCGAAGCGCGCGCCGCCCGAGGGAGCGCGCGTCGCGGTGAGCCGGCCCTGGTGCGCCTCGGCGATGCCCCGGCAGATCGCGAGGCCCAGCCCCGCGCCCGGACTCGAGACGGTGCCTCGGTAGAACTTCTCGAACACCTTCGCCTCGGTGCCCGGCGCGAGCCCAGGGCCCTCGTCGTCCACCGTCACCTCGACGCCACCTTCGATCGCGCGCGCCGAGATCGTCACCTTGGAGCCCTCCGGCGTGTAGCGGGCCGCGTTGTCGAGCAGGTTGCAGAAGAGCTGTTCGAGCAGGAGCGGGTCGACCGGCACCAACGGCAGCTGGGGCGCCATCACCACCTGCACGGGCCGGCGGCCGAGCAACCGCTCCATCTGGGTGAGCGCGGCGCCGATGGTCTCCTCGAGCGGCACCCACTCGCGCTTCACCTCGAGCGCTCCGCCTTGCAGCTTCGACATGTCGAGGAGGTTGCGAATGAGGCGCTCCATTCGTTCGGCCTCGTCGCAGATGGTGCTCACCAGATCGCTGCGTTGGGCGGGGAGCAGCTCGGTTCCGTGATCGCGCAAGGTGGTCGCCGCGCCGGTGATGGCCCCGAGCGGCGTGCGGAGATCGTGCGAGACCGAGCTGAGCAGCGAGCTGCGGAGCTCCTCGACCGAGGCTCGCCGGCTCGCGTTGCGGGCGGCTTCGGCGAGCGCGGAGATCGACAGCCCGACGATGAACAAGGTGGCGAAGGTGACGAGGTGCCGCTCGTCGGCGACGGCGAGGGTGAACGAGGGGGTGACGAAGAAGAAGTCGAAGGCGAGCACCGAGAGGCTCGAGGCGAGCAACGCCGGACCACGGCCGAAGCGGGTGGCCGCGATGCCCACCACCAGGAGGTAGAGCATCACCACGTCGGGCTCGGCGAAGTGCCTCCCAGCGAGCAGGCCCACCGCCGTCGCGAGCGCGATCAACGAACACGTGATGACCCAGCGCCCCATGACGGCCTCCGGCTCAGCGGCGTCGTCGGGTGCGCGGCTGAGTCGCTCCTTCGTCGACGAACGGCCTCGACGACCTCCGAACCACTCGCGGTCTAGCGCTCAACCGCCGAGCGCGCGACCCAACCCGTTGATCTTGAGACTTCCTTGATGTGGCCGAGCGGCCTCCTGACGTCTCCCTGAGGTGGGCTGACGCTATCGCCAGAGGGATGGAAGCGACGTCGACTGGGAGCGTGGTGGAAGGCTCGTCCGACAATGGGCGGCTCCTGCGGCTGTGTCTGGCCGCGCTGGGCGTGGTGTACGGCGACATCGGGACCAGCCCGCTCTACGCCTTTCGGGAGTGCTTCGGCGGCGCGCACCCGTTGCCGGTCACCGAGACCAACGTCTTGGGCGTGCTCTCGTTGATCGTCTGGGCGCTCGTGGTCGTGGTGTCGGTGAAGTACCTCGTGCTCGTCCTCCGGGCCGACAACCACGGAGAAGGCGGCATTCTCGCGCTGATGGCGCTCGTGCTGGGGAAGGCGCGGGAGCGGTGGGTGGTGCTGGGGCTCGGGCTGTTCGGCGCGGCGCTGCTCTATGGAGATGGCATCATCACTCCGGCGATCTCGGTGCTCGGTGCGCTCGAGGGCATCGCGATCGAGAGCCAGGGCTTCAAGCCCTACGTCCTGCCGCTCACCATCGTCGTCCTCACCGGGCTCTTCCTCTTGCAGCGTCGCGGAACGGGCGCGGTCGGCGCGCTCTTCGGGCCGGTCACCATGCTCTGGTTCGCGTCGATCGCGGCCCTGGGGATTCGGGGCATCGCTGGGGCGCCGGGCGTGCTGGCGGCGCTGAACCCGTGGCACGGCGTCAGCTTCTTCCTCGAGCACGGGGTCGCGAGCGCGCACGTGCTGGGCGGCGTCTTCCTCGCGGTCACCGGCGGCGAGGCGCTCTACGCCGACATGGGCCACTTCGGCGTTCGACCGATTCGGGTCACCTGGTTCGTCCTGGTGCTCCCGGCGCTCCTGCTCAACTACTTCGGCCAGGGCGCGCTCGTGCTGTCGCGGCCGAGCGCGGTCGAGAACCCGTTCTTCCTCCTCGCGCCGGCGTGGGCGGTGCTGCCGATGGTGGCGCTGTCGACCGCGGCGGCCTGCATCGCGTCGCAAGCGGTCATCTCGGGCGCCTTCTCGCTCACCCGACAGGCCGTGCAGCTCGGCTTCTGTCCGCGGCTCGAGATCCGCCACACCTCGGCGACGCAGATCGGGCAGATCTACGTGCCGACGGTGAACTGGGCGCTCTTCGTGGCGGTGATCGTCTTGGTGGTGGGCTTCCGCACCTCGAGCAACCTCGCCGCCGCCTATGGCATCGCGGTGTCGAGCACGATGGTGATCACCGCTGCGCTGGCCTTCCTGGTGGCGCGGGAGCGCTGGCGCTGGAGCGTTCCACTCGCCGCGACCGTCTTCGGCACCTTCCTGGTGATCGACGGCGCGTTCCTGGGCGCGAACGCCCTCAAGGTGCTCGACGGCGGCTGGTTTCCGCTCGCGCTGGCGGTCGGTGTCTTCGTGTTGATGACGACCTGGAACCGCGGGCGCTCGGTGCTGAGCGCGCGGCTGGTCGAGGGCACCCTGCCCATGTCGGACTTTCTCGAGTCGCTCGACAGCACCAAGGTGATCCGCGTGCCCGGCACCGCCGTCTTCATGACCGGAGCCGCCGCCGGGACCCCGCCTGCGCTCCTCCACAACTTCAAGCACAACAAGGTGGTGCACGAGCGGGTGGTGCTCCTCACGGTGCGCACCGAAGAGATCCCTCACGTGCCCGACGAGGAGCGGGTGACCGTCGAGCCGCTCAGCCACGGCTTCTTCCGCGTCGTCGCTCGCTTCGGCTTCATGCAGACGCCGGCGGTGCCCGAGCTGTTGCCCGGCCTGGCGCGTGGAGGGCTGACGCTGCGGGTGATGGACACCTCCTGGTTCCTCGGCCGGGAGACGCTGCTCGCGACCGAGCGCGAAGGCCTCTCGCAGTGGCGCAAGGCCCTCTTCGGGTGGATGTCGAAGAACGCCCGGCCGGCCACCGCCTTCTTCCAGCTGCCGCCCAACCGCGTGGTCGAGCTCGGCTCGCAGATCGAGCTCTGACGGAGCTGCTTGACGCTACGCCGCGACGGATCGACAACCTCGCTCCTCGTGGCCTTCTCGACCCGTCTGCACGGTGAGCACTTCACCTTCTCGACCTTGAAGGAGGTCCTCGGGCGGGCGAACGAGCCGCGCTCGGGTGACAAGCAGGCGGGCCTGGCGCCCCGGTCGATGCGGGAAATGGCCGCGGCCAAGCAGCTCCTCGCCGAGGTCACCCTCAAGCAGCTCTACGAAGCGCCCTCGGTGCCGTTCGAGCACGACGAGGTCACCCGGGTGATCGTCGACGGGCTGGCGCCGCACGTCTTCCAGCGGGTGCAGGGGTGGACGGTCGGCGAGTTCCGCGAGTGGCTGCTCGACGATCGCACCACCGGTGACGACATCGCCGGCGTCTCGCCTGGCCTCACGCCCGAGATGGTCGCGGCGGTCGCCAAGCTGATGTCGAACATGGACCTGGTGATCGCCGGGAAGAAGATGCGGGTGATCGCCCGGTGCAACAACACCATCGGCGTGCAGGGGCGCATTTCGTCGCGGCTCCAGCCGAACCACCCGACCGACGAAGTGGAAGGCGTGCTCGCCGCGGTTCGTGACGGCCTGAGCTTCGGCAACGGCGACGCGGTGATCGGGGTGAACCCGTCGACCGGCGACATTCAGGGCACCGTCGACATCCTCAGCGCGGTGAAGGACTTGATGCGCAAGTTCCGGGTGCCGACCCAGAACTGCGTGCTCTCGCACATCACGATCCAGATGGAGGCCGTGCGTCGCGGCGCGCCGCTCGATCTCATGTTCCAGTCGATCGCCGGCTCGCAGGGCGCGAACCAGAACTTCGGCATCTCGGTGTCGGTGCTCGACGAGGCCGCCGATCTCGCCCGCCGCGAGGGCACGGCCCAGGGCCCCAACGTGATGTACTTCGAGACCGGTCAAGGCACCGCGCTCTCGGCCAATGCGCATCACGACACCGATCAGGTGACGATGGAGGCCCGCGCCTATGGCCTCGCCCGCCGCTACAAGCCCTTCCTGGTGAACTCGGTCGTGGGCTTCATCGGGCCCGAGTATCTGCGCGACGCGAAGGAGATCACCCGCGCCGGCCTCGAAGATCACTTCATGGGCAAGCTCACCGGCATCTCGATGGGCTGCGATGCCTGCTACACGAACCACGCGATCGCCGATCAGAACGATCAGGAAAACCTCGAGATGCTGCTCGCCGCGGCCGGGGTGAACTACCTGATGGGCATCCCCATGGGCGACGACGTGATGCTCAACTACCAGACGACGAGTTTTCACAACAACGCGGCGCTCCGGGAGCTGTACGGGCTGAGGCCTTCGCCGGAGTTCGAGGCGTGGCTCGAGCGCATGGGCCTGTGGCGCAACGGGAAGCTCACCGAGCGCGCGGGCGATGCGTCCGTCTTCATGAAGGAGTTCGGCACGTGACCGAAGACGAGCTCCGCGCGCTGGTGACCGAGGTCGTGAAGGAGGTCGTTCGCGCGGGCGACAAGCCGGTGGTGCGTGAGCAGGAACCGCTCCGGAGGGGGCCGCACCACCGGCCATTGCCGGCGCCAGTGAACGCCGACGCCATCGCCGAGCTCAAGGCGACGACGCCCGCGCGGATCATCACAGGCCGCACCGGCACGCGGTACCTCACCTCGAGCTACCTGGGGCTGCGCGCCGATCATGCGATCGCGCTCGACGCCGTCGAGTCGGAGATCGCCGACGGCTGGGCCGAGAAGCAGGGCTGGCTGCCGCTCCGCACCAGGGCCGCCGATCACGCCCAGTTTCTCTTGCACCCGGATCACGGGCGACGGCTCGACGACGCGTCCAAGGCGCGCTGCGAGAAGGACGCGGACCGCGGCGTCGACGTGCAGTTGATCGCCGGCGATGGATTGTCGGCGCACGCGCTCGAGCTCAACGGTCCTCCGCTGATCCAGGCGCTCCAGCGGCACCTCACCGGCGCCGGGTTTCGCCTGGGCAAGCCGCTCTTCGTGAAGTTCGCGCGCATCGGTGTGCAGGACGAGATCGGGGTGCTCACCCAGGCGAAGGCGACGCTGATCATCGTGGGGGAGCGCCCCGGCCTCGGCACCGGCGACTCGCTCAGCATCTACACCGCGTTCGGCCCGAAGCTGGGACAGGACAACTCCGAGAAGGACTGCATCTCGAACGTGCGCGAGGTCGGCTTCGTGCCTGAGCGGGCGGCGGCGCGCTGTGCGGCGTTGATGAAGGAGACGTTCAAGGCCGGCGGCGGGGGCGTGAAGCTCACCGGCGGAGATCCCGCGAACCGGCCGCACGTGGTGAATCGCTGATGCTCTCCGTGCTCGCGCCCAGGCTGCTCTCGTGCCGGCTGCTGGAGCAGGTAGAGCCTTCGCTCGGTCGCGCGCTCGGCTGCTCGGAGCGGCACGTCTCGGTCGGGCTCGTCACCTGCGATCAAGACGACTCGCTCTACGCCGCGCTCGATCACGCGACCAAGTTCGCCGACGTCGACGTCGTCTACGCCAAGAGCTTCTACGCGGGCAGCGCGCACGCCTCGGGGCCGTTCTCGGGCGAGATCATGGGCGCCCTCGCCGGCCCGAACCCAGACGAAGTGAAGGAAGGGCTCTGGGCGCTGCGTGAGGCGCTCGCCAGCCGCATCCACTTCGTCTGTCTCGAGGGCACCACCGCCCCAGCCTTCTTCCCACACGTGATCGAAGAGACCGGCCGCTACCTCGCGCCGCTCGCCCAGGTCCCCGTCGGCGCGCCGCTCGCCTACCTCATCGCACCGCCGACCGAGGCGATGATCGGGCTCGACGCCGCCCTCAAGTCCGCGAACGTGACGATGAAGAAGTTCTTCGGGCCTCCGACCGAGACGAACTTCGCTGGCGGCTACCTCACTGGCTCGGTCGCCGACGTTCACGCTGCAGCCCGGGCCTTCGAAGACGCGGTCGTCTCGGTGATCCGCTCGCCGATGGCCGGGCTGGTGCGCCCCGAGCGCGAACGCCGCTGATCAGGCCGGGCGCCGATTGGGTCGGGTCGATCGCGAGAAGTCCTCCGCTGTCAACTGGGGTCGGCCTCGACCTCCTGCGTCATGGCGCCTTCCTGAAGGAGGACTGGTGACAGCCATGGAACGCATCGTCCACAATGCGGAACGAGTGGGGGCAACGGAATGACGGATCTTCAGTTTCTGGTCGAGGGCAGAGGTGAGCGCCGGCTGTCGGCGGCCGAGATCAAGGCGCTCCACAAGAGCGGGCAGCTCTCGGAGAACACCCGCTTGTCGCGCGACGGCAAGCAGTGGTTCGCCGCGGTGCAGTTGCTCAACCGTCTCCCCGACGACGCCCCCAAGCCGCAGACGCCGGTCCTCCGCTGAGCTGGCCTGGGCCGATTCGTCCTCAGCTTTTTGACCTTTTTCGACCTCGGGGTTTGAAGCAGGCGTGAGTTCTGCGCCCTCGCACCTCCGGCTGGTCGACGCCATGCCGCGGAGCGATGCCCAGCTCTGTCGCGCCTTTCTCGAGGGCGATCGGGGCGCCTTCGGTGAGCTCGTGCGCCGACACCAGGAACCGGTCTACAAGCTGGTTCGCCGCTACACCCGCAGCACCGACGACGCGCGCGATCTCACCCAACGGGCCTTCGTGCAGGCTCTCGAGGCGGCCCGACGCACCCTGCCGCGCCTGCGAGGCGACGACGGCGCCGTTCCCTTCCGAGCCTGGCTGTTTCGCATCGCCATCAACCTCGGAAAGAACCAGGTGCGTGACAGCTCGCGGTGGCCGATCGCCCCAGTCGCCGTGCTCGACGTGCTGCCCTCCGCGGGCGTCGACGCCGAGGGCGCGATCGCGCTCGCCGAACGCCGCGCCGCCACCCACCGCGCGGTGCTCGAGCTGCCCAAGCGCCAACGTGAGGTCTTCAGCCTGCGCATCGACGCCGGGCTGCCCTTCGCGGAGATCGCCGAGACCCTCGGCATCAGCGAAGGCAACGCGAAGTCGCACTTTCACTACGCGGTGAAGCGGCTCAAGGAGGCGCTCGCCTCACTGGGCGAAGGAGGTCGTCATGAGGTGTGAAGACGTCGAGCTCGAGCTGCTCGAGCCGCCAATCTCCAGCGAGGTGCAGCGCCACCTCGACGAGTGCCCTTCTTGTCAGGCCTTCGCGCGCGAGCTCGGGCAGGTGTCCGACGTGGCGGCGCTGGCGCCCTTGGGCACTGCCGATCGTGCGGCCCTCTCCACGGTGGCCGACGGTGTCTGGAGCGCCTGGCACCGCTCGCCCAGCCGACGGTCGAGCTGGTTCGGCTACGCCGCGGCTGCTGGCGTGGGCGCGCTCGTCGCGGCGACTGGCTTCTGGGTGGTGAGACCGGTGCGCGAGGTGGTGATCGAGCGCCCGAGCCCCATCGCGCAGGTGATGGAAAACGACGACCCCAACCTTTCGTCCGACGACGTGTTCTTCGAAGTGACGTGGCCGGACCTTTCAGACGGAGACGGAGAGAACCCATGAAGACGCTCGTGTTGCCCCTGTTGATGTTGTCGTCGTCGCTCACCTTCGCCGCGCCGCCCAAGAACGGGCCTGCGAAGTGGGACGCGATGGATCCCGAGGATCGCGCCGAACGCCGGGAAGAGCGCGCCAAGGCCGCCCGGATGGTGCTCGTCGTCTCGGTCGCCGAAGCGCTCGAGCTGAACGAGGCCCAGGCCCTCAAGCTGTCGGAGAAGATCAAGGCGCTCGACGAGAAGCGCCGCCCGATTCGCGAGGCGATGGGTGAGGCGATGCGGCAGGTGAAGGCCGCCTCCGACGGTGACACCGCCGCGCTCGGCACCCTCGACGCCAACGTGCAGAAGGTGCTCGACGGCCGCGTGCAGCTCGCTCAGTTGGACAAGGAACTCTACACCCAGCTCGCCGAGGGCCAGCCGGCGCAGAAGAAGGCCAAGCTCGCGGTCGCGCTCGCGAAGGCGCACGCCGAGCTGCGGGGCATGCGCGGCAACAAGGGCCGCCACCACCGCGAGTGACGTTCAGCGAGTGAAGTGCTGCTCGGGCTCGAGATCGAAGACCCTGGCCACCACTTCATTCGCTGCGCGAGCAGGCGCATCGAGTCGGCGCCGAGGCAGATCACGTTGGCGTTGCGGGAGGCACCCGTCGACGATCAGCCTTCGCTGCCGAAACCGCGCGAGGCGCGCCATACTCGCTCGCCTCGATGGCTCGGCTCCTCGCCAGCGTGCTGCTCTTGACAGTCTCGGGCTGCCGGTTCGAGGTCGACTACCGCGGCAAGCAGATCACCTGCACGGGCGCCGCCGATTGCCCGCAAGGTGTGTGCTCCCGCGCGCTGGGCCGCTGTCTGCCGTCGGGCCTCGAGAGCGAGCCACCGGTCTTGAGCCTGGTGAGTGCGCTCACCCCGACCCAGGGACGAGTCGGTACGGTCTTCACCCTGACGCTCGCCGCCTCCGAGCCGTTGGAGCGGCTCCCGACGGTGCGGGCGGTCTTCGATCGGGGCGGCCAGGTCGAGTTCCTCACCGAGGATCCGCTGGACGCGCTCCAGTGGACGTTTCGTTGGCAAGCGCCGGCCTCCACGCCGAGCGGGCTCGCGCGAGTTCAGGCGACCGCGGTCGACGTCGCGGGCAACGAGGGCACGCTCGCAGACGCGCCCGCCTTCCTCATCGACACCGAGGCGCCGACGCCGTCGATCGCTGGCGTCGTCTTCTTTCCACCGCCTGCTTCGCCGCGCAGCAGCGTCGACGCGCTCGCCATCGGTGGGCGCGCTCTGGTCTCGTTCTCCTTCGACGAGGTCATCGACTCGGGCGTCTCGCTGAGCGCCTCCGTTCCCTTCTTGTCCTGCGAGCCGGTCGCCACCCAGTCGAGCCAGCAGGTGTTCTCCTGCGTCCTCGACGGTGGTCAGGGCGATGGGACGATCGTGCTCTCGGTGCGGGCCGGCGACGCGGTGGGCAACGAAGCCGAACGGCCGCTCACCCTCGTCCCTCCGCTCGGCTTCGACACCACCCCGCCTTCCTTCGACCTCGACGCCGGGTTGACGCACCTGCGGCTCCCGGTGGCTTTGGGCGATCGACGCTCACCTGGCGAGTACGTCGAGGGCGGGCCCGGAGTGGTCGAGATCGGAGCGCTCGTGCAGGGCTTCGTCGGGGGCGGCGCGACGACGGAGCTGGGCCGCGCCGAGGCGACCGACGCCGGGCTGCTGATCGACGTCGGGCTCGCCGACCACCCGCTCGTCTCGGTGCGCGCGTGCGATCATGCGGGAAACCTCTCGCCGGTCGTGCCAGTGAACACCGTCGAGCTCCGCTCGGCTCCTGGTCCGCACCCCCTCACGAGCGCGGTGATCATGGGCGCCGCCGCCAAGCGGCTCGATCGCTCCGAGCTGGTGCCGCTCCTGGGGACGACGCTCGTTCGCGACGATGACGCTGGCGTCTTGCTCACCGGGCAGCCGTCGTGGGTGAGGCGCAGCGTGCAGTGGGCGTCGTCCGCGAGCGCAGGCACCGAGTGGTGTCTGGTCTACGACGAGGGGCGCGCGACCGTCGTCGGCCAGGCGGCGACCAGCATCCTCTTCTACAACGGGCGGGACATGATCCGGCCGATCATCGTCGCGGCGCCGCGCTCGAACGCGGGCATGGCGTACGACCGGCGGCGCGGGGTGAGCGTGATCTGGGGCGGGCAGGGCGGTGGAACCGACGTCGCCGAGGTTCGTGAGCAGACCTTGCGAACGGTGACCACGACCAACGGCCCGGCACCACGAAGCCGCCACGTCCTCGTCTTCGATGGCGAGCGCGTGCAGCTCCTCGGAGGAGAGGCGCCGCCGGGCGTCACCTGGCGGTGGGACGGGCTGCGCTGGTCGCAACACGACGCCGGAGCGATGCCCCAGGGCCCGACGGGCGCCGCGTACGATCTCAGGCGCGACGAGGTGCTCGCGATCACGAGCGTCGACGGAGGCAGCCCACGCACCTGGAAGTTCAAGGCCGGCGTCTGGAGCGAGCTTCCGGTGGACGGGGGCCCTTCGAGCAGCATCGGGTCGATGGTGTACGACGTCGCGGGCGATCGGTTCCTCTTCAACTCCATCACTCCCACGAGCGCCGACGTGCACGCCTTCGAGGGGGGCGGGTGGCGGTTGCTCGGACGAGGCCTGTCCACCTTGAGGCACCCGAACGGCAGCACCTACTCGGCCGTGAGCGACGAGTGGCTCGCGCTCGGGAGCGCGGCTCGCAACGATCTCTACGTCTGGCGGGAAGACGCGGGCTTCGTGCTCAAGAAGGCCGCGACCGGCGAGTCCGCGCCGCAAGCCCCTTCCGACTTCGCGGCGACGTCGATCGGCCGCTCCATCTACGTGCATGGCGGGTCGACGACGAGCGCGACCACCTTCACCGTGTACCGCTGGAACGGCGAGCTCTGGGCGACGATGGCGCCTGGCTCCGTCGCGAAGCGCGCGCACGCGATGGCGTATCTGCCCGGCCGCAACGAGGTCATCGTCGCCGGCGGCCTGAAGGACGTGCCGGCGGTCACCGACACCTCGGCCTACGTCATCCCGCTGCTCCCCGATGCAGGGTGGCCGGGCAGCGCGTGGGTCGAGCTGCCCGACGCGGGCCCACTGCCCAGGCAGAACTCGGTGTTGGTGCCGGTCTCGCCTTCGCGTGCGCTCTTCTTCGGCGCTCCCAACACCGCGCAGAACACCCAGCCGTGGTTCTACGACGGCACGTTCACGCCTTCGCCGGTGCCGCTCATCGGAGCCCGTCATCGAATGGCGGCCAGCTTCGAGCCCGACGTCGGCTTGTTGGTGACGGGTGGCTCGACGTTCAACACCGCGGTGCCCTCGCCCGATGGGCCGCTGTGGCTGGTCGCCGATGGAGGCGTCGAACGGCTCGACGCGGGGCTCCCCAAGCCGCGAGTGAATCACTCGTCGGTGTTCGAGCCCAACCGGCGCGAGCACCTGCTCTTCGGCGGTGGCGGTGATCCGTCGACCGGCGAGTCGTTGCTCGGTGACGTCGTCCGCGTACGGCTTCGCGACGCGGGCGTCAGCATCACCGTCGACGATCCCGATGATCCAGAGGGCGACGGCGATCCCAGCCCCCGCACGGGGCACTTCGCGATGTGGGAACCCGAGGAAGACAAGATGGTCGTCTTCGGTGGCCGGAGCGGCGCCAGGACGGAGGTCGACGTCTGGGACTACTTCACCGATCAGCACCGCCCTGCGCTGGTGACCTCCATCTCGGTGGCGGACCTCGACGTCAGGGGCGTGAAGTCGTTCGACCACGAGGTCGTCGCGGTGGCTGGTGGCGACGGGCAGCTGGGTGGGGTGCCGGTGAGCGGCGTGGTCGCCGAGATCTTCGCCGGCGGCCGGTGGCGCCCCTTCGGAACCGACACCGCCTCGACGGACCAGCCTCGTCGGGTGCGCTTCGCCTTCTCCTCGAGCGAGCCGACCTTCGCCTGGGGAACGCTCGAGCGGCTGTCGGTGCGCCTCGTGCCCGTCGGGGTCAACGGGACGTCGTTCGCGACGCTCTTCGTCGATCAGGTGGAGGTGTCGCTTCGGTTCACCCGCGAGTGAGTCGGGGGAACAGACGATCATCGACTCGTCGGCAGCGCAGATCTATGTCCGCACGCGTCGATGCCCCTCGCCCGCGGCTTCACCTTCTCTGGCCTCCACTGCGGCATCAAGCCGTTCAAGAAGGACCTCGCGCTCATCGTGTCCGAGGCGCCGTGCAGCGCGGCGGCGGCGCTCACCATCAACGCGGCGAAGGCGGCACCGATCGTCGACTGCGCTCGTCGACTCCCCGCGGCTGGCGTTCGAGCCGTGCTGATCAACTCCGGAAACGCGAACGCGCTCACCGGCCCCGAGGGCGTCGAAGACGTGCGCGAGCTCTGCGCGGCCGCGGCGAAGGTGCTCGAGCTCGAGCCCTCGGCGGTGCTGATGGGCTCGACCGGCGTCATCGGCCAACGGCTCCCGAAGCAGAAGATCGTCGACGCGTTGCCCAAGCTCAAAGGCCAGCTCAAGGCAGCGGTGGAGACCGCGGCCGAGGCGATCCTCACCACCGACACCGGCATCAAGGTGGCCTCGCGAGTGGTGCGCCTGGGCCGCAAGGAAGGGCGCCTCACCGCCATCTGCAAGGGCTCGGGCATGATCGCTCCGCAGCTCGCGTCGACGCTCGCCTTCATCTGCACCGACATCGCGATCAGCCCGGCGCTGCTGCACCAGGCGCTGCTCTCGGCGATGGACGGCAGCTTCAACAACCTCCCCGTCGACAACGACATGAGCACCAACGACATGGTGCTCGCGCTCGCGAACGGCGCCTTGGGGAATGCACCGATCGAGGCGGGCCCCGAGCTCGACGCCTTCACCACCCAGCTGTCGTCCCTCTGCGCGGAGCTGGCGAAGGAGGTGGCGCGCGATGGAGAAGGCGCCACCAAGCTGCTCGAGGTGAAGGTCTCGGGTGCGCCGACGAAGGCGATCGCCGTCGACCTCGCTCGATCGGTGGCCGGCTCGACGCTGGTGAAGGCGGCCATCTTCGGCGCGGATCCCAACTGGGGGCGCATTCTCGCCACGGTCGGCGCGCGCTGCGGGAGCCAGAAGTACCCGGTCGATCCCTCCACGGCCAAGGTGACGGTGCAGAGCATCTGCGTCTACGACTCGAAGCCGATGTTCGACCCCCGCGAGCCGCCGGGTCCGATGGTGGCCAATGACGCGAACGAAGGGCCGTCGGTGCCGGGCCACAAGGGGCTGCGCGCGCGCATGCGAGCGCCCGAGGTGCTGGTGGAGATCGATCTCCGCGCGGGCTCCTTCGCCTCGGTCGGCTGGGGCTGCGACCTCTCGTACGACTACGTGAAGATCAACGCCGACTACACGTCGCTCCTGGTGCCCACGACCGACGGAAGCGTGGCGAAGGACGATCGGCTGACGAACTACTCTCCCAAGTTCAAGGTGAGCCTGGTGACCGAGGCGCTCACCTACATCTCGCGCTTCGCCGGCAAGCGGGTGGTGCTGAAGATCGGCCGCCAGGCGATGGGGAAGGACTCGCTGCGCGCGTCGATCGCCAACGACGTCTCGCTCCTGCGCGCGGTGGGCATGGTGCCGATCATCGTCCACGGAGAGAGCCCCGAGGGCGTGTCGAAGGGCGACACCCGGAGCCGGGAGATGGTGCTCAACGGCCAGACGAACACCGAGCTCGTCACCTTGCTCAACCGGGTCGGCGTGCACGCGATCGGCCTCTCGGGAATGGACGCGTCGTTCCTCAAGGCGACCCTGGCGAAGGACTCGAGCGTCGAGGCGCCGCGCGGAGAGGTCACCAGCATCAACACCGAGCTGCTCGAGCTCTTCCTCCAGCGCAGCTACGTGCCGGTGATCTCGCCGGTGGGCTTCTTGGAAGACGGCTCCACCGTGCCCCTCGAGCCCGATCAGGTCGCCAGTGAGCTCGCGGTCGCCGCGAAGGCCTCGAAGCTCGTCTACCTCGTCGGCGTTCCCGGCTTCACCGAAGACGACGCGCTGCTCAACCAGCTCACCACCTCGGGGCTCGCCGCGAAGATCGCCGCCGGCACCTTCAAAGAAAACCTCGCCCGAAAGGGCCGCTGCGCGATCGCGGCGCTGGAGCGGGGCGTCGAGCGGGTGCACGTGATCGACTCCCGCACCCCGCACAGCATCATCGCCGAGTTCTTCACCGAGCAGGGCATCGGCAGTCTGGTCACGCTCGGCTGAGAGACGTTGGGAGACGGACACATGGCACTGGCGAAGACGGACGCATCGGGTGGCTCGGGGCTCTTGCCCGAGGTGTTGGCCTTCTCTTCGTCGCTCGCGCTCGATCGGCAGCTGCTCAAGGAAGATCTCCTCGGCTCGATGGCGCACGTGACGATGCTCGGCCGTACCGGCGTGATCCCAGCGAAGGAGGCGAAGGTCATTCGCGACGGGCTGGTCGAGCTCTGGAAGCGCGACGACGCGGGCACCTTGACCCTGCCCGACGAGGAAGACGTGCACATGGCGGTCGAGGTCGAGCTCAACCGCACCATCGGCGCACCCGCGGCGCTGCTCCACTCGGCGCGCAGTCGCAACGATCAGGTCGCCACCGATCTCCGGCTCCACGTGCGCGAGGCCATCGTGCAGGCGCTCGGGCTGATGACGAGCTGGGTGAACGAGCTGGGTGAACGAGCTGGGGCCGAAGGCCACGTGCTGATGCCGTCGTACACCCACCGGCAACGCGCCCAGCCGATCAGCCTCGCGTATTGGCTCGCCTCGTACGGCGCGGCGTTCTTGCGTGACGCGCAGGCCTTCGAGTTCGCCCTCGGTCAGAGTGACGCGCTCGCGCTCGGGAGCGGCGCCATCAGCGGGAGCTCGTTGGGCATCGATCGCGACGTGACGCGGGAGCTGCTCGGCTTCTCCCGGCTGACGCTGAACGGGCTCGACACCGTGGGAGAGCGCGACTTCGCCCTCGACTACCTCTACGCGACCTCGCGGTTCTTCGTGCACGCGAGCCGGCTGTCGACCGATCTCATCGACTTCACCACGCCGGAGTTCGGCTTCGCCTCGCTCTCCGGCGACATCTCGATGGGCAGCTCGATGATGCCGCAGAAGAAGAACCCCGACGTGTTCGAGCTGATCCGCGGGAAGTCGGGCCGCGCCATCGGCAACCTGATGGGCCTGCTGACGACGGTGAAGGGCCTCCCTGGTGGGTACAACCGCGACCTGCAGGAAGACCGCGGCCCGCTGCTCGAGACCAAGCCCTTGCTCCACGGCGTGCTGGCGGTGCTGCGCCTCTCGTTGCCACGAGTCACCTTTCATCCCGAGAGGTGCCGGGTCGGGCTCGACGAGGGCTTCACCCAGGCGACCGATCTCGCCGAGGCGCTGGTGAAGAAGGGCATGCCGTTTCGGGTCGCGTACAAGCACGTCGGCGCGCTGGTGAAGAAGTGTCAGGAGCAGGGGCTGCCCTTGTCGAAGGCGAGCGTCGAGCTGGCGAAGTCGATCGACCCCGCGATGGACGCCGATGCCCTCTCGGTGCTCGAGCCGGCCGGCGCGGTCGCCCGCAAGCGGAGCGCCGGGAGCACGGGGCCAGAATCGGTCGCCGCGCAGCTGAATCACCTTGCCGAGCAGTCACGGGCCATCGCCACGCGGGCGAAGTCGATGCCGACGCTCGCGCAGCTGTTCGAGCGCGTGTCGGCGTCTCCGTTGTAGGCCTTCACGATTCCCTGGCGGCGTGCGCGCGCTCGAGCAGGGCCGCGCCGGGCAAGTCCATCTCGTCAGTGTTGGCGCTCTGGTGCCGCTCAGGGAAGTTCGTCACGCGTTGCTGCGCACCCACGGAGTCGAGGCGCCGTCTCGAGAGGTGCCCCGGTGGCTCGCGACGAACGATGGGCCGAGGCGGCGCCTTTCGGAGTACGGTGCACGGCATGAAGCGTGACTTCCTCAACCTGTTCGATCTCTCCGTCGACGAGCACAAGGCCCTCTTTCACCGCGCCCGCGTCCTCAAGGAAGCCCGCCGCGCCCGCCGCGTCGTCAGCACCATGGCTGGCCGGACGTTGGTGATGATCTTCGAGAAGGCGTCGACCCGCACCCGGCTGTCCTTCGAGGCGGCGATGACCCAGCTCGGCGGGAACGTGATCGATCTCTCGGCCGCCAACAGCCAGATGTCTCGCGGCGAGCCGTTGGCCGACACCGCGCGCGTCACCGGCCGCTACTGCGACGTGGTGATGATGCGCACCTTCGGAGACGACCGCCTCGGCGAGTTCGCCAAACACTGCGAGGTGCCGGTCATCAACGGCCTGACCGACGGCGGTCACCCGGTGCAGATCCTCACCGATCTCTTCACCGTCGAGGAGCGCTTCGGCACCGTCGTGGGGAAGACCCTCGCCTTCGTCGGCGACACCGGCAGCAACATGGGCCGCAGCTTCGCCGAGGGCGCCAAGCTGTTCGGCTACCAGCTGAGGCTCGCCTCTCCGAAGGGCTACCACCCAGCCGATGACGTGCTCACCAAGTCGCCCGGCCACGTGCAGCTGCTCGCCGATCCCAAGGACGCGGTGAAGGGCGCCGACGTGGTGATCACCGACGTGTGGACCTCGATGGGGCAGGAAGCGGAGTCGAAGAAACGGCTCGCCGACCTCGGCGGCTTTCAGGTCGACGCCGCGCTCATGAAGCTGGCGAAGAAGGACGCGATCTTTCTCCACTGCCTGCCCGCCCATCGCGGCGAAGAGGTGAGCGGAGAGGTGATCGACGGGGCCCAGAGCGCGGTGTGGGACGAAGCCGAGAACCGGCTCCACGTGCAGAAGGCGCTCATCGAGACCGTCGTGCAGGCGAGCGATCGGCTCCGGGAAATGGCGCCGGCGCTGCGAGCGGCGCGCGGCTGACGCAGGTCGGGTGATCGATTTCCGCGCCTGCCGGACACGAGCTGGCATGCGCCTCCCACTCTTCGTCGGTGCACTCCTTCTCGCTGCATGCGGAACGAGCGCCACCTGTCCAACCGCGAACACCCTCAGCTACGAGTCGTTCGGCAAGGCCTTCATGACGAGCTACTGCGTCGCCTGCCACACGACGGGCAACGCCTCCGACGGCGTGAACCTGAGCTCGCTCACCCTCGTGCGCACTCACCTCAACAAGGTGGACGCCGAGGTCGTCAGCGGAGCGATGCCCCCGAAGGGCTCGGGCTCGCCGACCGCCGAAGAGAAGACGAACCTCGCGCAGTGGCTCGCGTGCGGCGCGCCGTGACTCGCTTTTCCGCCTCACTCGGCGCCGGGCCTGCGTTTCCGCCTCAGTCGGCGCCGGGCCTGCGTTCGACGAGCTCGAACGTCGACGGCGCCGACTCGAGGACGTCGACCAACATGTCGAAGAGCGTTTCCCCGCGAGCCTGCCGGGCGTGCTCGAGCCGCTTGCTGAACTCGGCGCGGTTGCTCGGGTGCACCTTGGGGAGCCGCTCCTCGAGCCAACGCACGGTCGCGGGGTGACCGAGCACCACCCGCGAACGCGAGGCGTCGACCCAGCGCACCACCGTTCCCTCGGGCGTCGAGTCGGCGATGTCCTCGAAGGCGTCGACGTTTCGGCCCCAGCTGCCCGGCGCCAGCCCCCAGGCTCGCTGCACCTCGTCCCAGAAGCCCTCGAGATCCTCGAACCGGCTGCCGTCGATCAGCAGCTGGCGCGGCTCAGGCATTGGCGATGACACCTTCGGGCACGTCGTCGGAGATCGCCTTGGTCCGCGACTTGAGGAACTCGATGATCTCCGCCTCGGAGCGTTCGTCGCCGGGCATGCGAACGAACCGGCGCGCGAGCACCTTGTACTGCTTGGTCCAGAGGAGGAACGAGACGATGCCGAAGTCGAGGCCCTGGAAGACGATGCAGCCCTCCTGGCGATAGCGGTCGAGGCTGTCGAGGAAGTCCTTCGGCAGCTCCGTCCAGTGGCGGTTCTGCTTCACGTGATGCCCGATGTGGTACCCGTCGTTGAAGCAGCGCTGGTTGTAGCCGGAGTTGATGCACGTGATGCTGTTCACGTAGCTGTCGCCCGGTCGCGTCGGATCGAGGAACGCGTGCTGGCCCCAGTTGCCGGCCATCATCGCGCAGCGCACCGCGACGTACGGAATGATGAAGCACACGAGCGTCGCCTGCCAGTTGAGGAAGCACAGCGCCGCCATCGTGAGCAGGTGCACCAGATCGCTCGCCACCGCGCGAATCGCGAACGGCGCCCGGCCCTTCTTGATCAGGTAGTTGGGAAGCTCGACGTCGGAGCCGAGGAGGAAGCGCGTCGTGTACAGGCACCAGTGGAAGAAGCTGTCGCGCTGGTAACGCATCGTCGACGACAGATCGGCGCGGAGGTTGTTCTCCATGTGGTGCATGCCGACGTGGTGCTCCATGTAGCCGGTCGGAATGCCGAAGAGCGCGCTCATCGTGTACGGCACGACCCGGTTCATGAACCGCCACTGCTTGAAGAAGGGCCGGTGCATGGTGTTGTGCAGCATGAGGATGACTGGCGGCGCCATCCACCCGACCTGGAACGCGAACACGACCGGCGCGTACCACCACGAGAACTTCCAGTAGGTGAGGCCGATCACCGGCGTCACCAGGAGCACCGAGCGCAGAAAGAGCCGAACGAAGACGACGTCGCGGGGGTCGAAGAGGAGTGACTCCATGAAGCGCTGCCACGGGGTCGACGGGTAGGTCGGCGCGCTCTGTGGATCGGTCACTGCGATGGACGTCGTCATGGTGCGGGGGCGTAGGCCGATCCTCCGCCCGGGCGCAACCGGCATCGGTGTCTGCGCGCGGTCACTCCGGTTCCCACTTCAGGGGCGTCAAGCCGTTCACCAGCACGCCACCCGACGGCGAGCGAAGCAGCGAAGGGCTCGTCGAGGGGAACACCGCGCTGCGCGGGCCGGTCGAGAGGGTGAGCAGGCCGTCGGCCATCTTGGCGTGGAGCGCTTCGGCGATCGAAGGGCTCCGCAGACCGCTGCGCCACTCCACCTCCGCGCACACGCCGTCGTTCGCAGCGAAGCGATCACTCGAGCGCCAGCGCTCCGAGCCGTCGAGGCCGAGCACGACGGTGGCGCTCGCTCCTCCGACTGCCAGCGCGCGATCGTCGGCGAGGAAGGCGAGGGCGGTCGCGCCGGGGAACCGTCGCAGCGTGGTGCCGCCCGCCTGGAGCTGCACCGTGCCGTCCGCGTGGAGGAGCGCGAGCTGCGAGCCAGTGAAGTCGAGCGCGATCGCCTCGAGCGGAACCTGCGCGTCCACCGTCCACTGGCGATCGACGCTCGCCAGCTCGACGAGCTGCTGGTGCCGTCGTACCCGGGCGAAGACTCGGCCATCTCCCGACCAGGCGACTCGATGAACGAGGCTCGCATGGAGCGCCAGCGCGCGAGTCGTGCCATCGGCGAGGTCGAGGCACTCGGTGGCGAAGGGCGTGGAGACGCAGAGCCGATCGCGGGTGAGCCGCACACCGTTGGGTGCCGGGCCGCCTTCCAGGTACTCGCCGTCCCGATGGGCATGGACGGCGCGCACCGAGCCGTCGTCGCCGCTCAAGACGTACTGTCCGAGGAGCATGCCCGAGCCATCGCGCGAGAACGCCGGGCCGAGGCCGCGCCGCACTGGAGCGCTCCAGGGGGCCGGGTGCACCTGGCGGAGCCGCACCACCCGTTCGCCAGCCACCGCGAGCCAACGGCCCGAGTCGTCGACTGCGAGGGCCCCCACGTCACCCAACGACGCGACGCCTTCTTGCCGCCCCGTCGCGATCTCGTGGACGAGGAGCGGTCCACCGCGGGCCCGGAAGGCGAGGAAGGCCCCAGATGGCGAGAGCGCGAGCGTGGAGGCCGACGGCTCGACGGAGGTGAGCTGCCGGCCGCTCGGGAGCTCGAAGACGAAGATCTCCGCCTCGTCGTCGGCTTCGGCATGACACGCGATGCGCCGGCCGTCGTCACTGGTGGCGATCGACCCGATTCTCCAGGGTGGCTCGAGCAGCCACTGGAGCGCTCCTCCGCGTCCGACCGCGAGCCCGCCACCCTCTGGATGAACGAGGGGCACCCGAGGCGCTGGGGTGAGGTCGCACGTCTCGAGCGCGCCGCTGCGAGGCGTCCAGCGCCACCCAGCGCCCTTCACCTCGAGCTCCACGGCGTCGCGAGTCACTCGCCGCACCGTCGCGCCCTCGAGCTGCCGCAGCTCCGACAGCAGCGAGCCGCCCCAGGGCGTCGTCGGCACCAGCGAGCGCAGCCAGGGTCGATGGGGATGAAGCGTGCGGCGTTCTTCGAGCCAGCGGTGCACCTGCCGGTGCACGTCCATCTCCGGCCCTGCGCGGCTCAGGCCGAAGCGGCGCGCGGCCGGCGAGTCGACGAAGGCGGCGTGGGCGTAGAGCACTCCGAAGAGCGCGTCGGGCCGCCGCTGGAGGAGGGCGAGGTGGATGCCCAGCGTCTCCCGAACGGCCGAGAGCACCGCGGCGTCGCTGCCTTCTGCACGGGCGAGCGCCTCCTCGAGCCGCCCGAGGTGCGCCACCACGCCCTCGTCGCAGGCGACCTCCAGGGCAGCGAGCGAGACGAGGGCGTCGACGGACACGAGGGAGAGGTTACTCCCAGCGCATCACTTGAACGGGTTCGGATCGAGCAAGTCGCGCTTGCCCTTCTTGTCCTTGAACTGCTCGGCCTCGCTCATCGCTTCCTTCTTCGCGGCGATCTGCGGCCACTCCGAGGCGTACTTCGCGTTGAGCGCGGTGTACTCGGCCCACTCCGACGGCAGCGAGCTCTCGGGGAAGATGGCCTTCGTCGGGCAGACCGGCTCACAGGCGCCGCAGTCGATGCACTCGGTCGGGTGAATGACGAGGAAGTTGGCGCCTTCGTAGAAGCAGTTCACCGGGCAGACTTCGACACAGTCGGTGTACTTGCACTTGATGCACGGCTCGGCGACGACGTACGGCATGGGACAGCCTCCTTGAGAATCGGGTTGAGCTCACTCGCTGTCGGGCGACACCGCGATGATGTCGTCCCGCAGCACGTCGGGTGACAGGCACGTCTTCTCTTCGTCCGCCATGTCGATGAGGAGCGCGTGGCTGAACGCGCGGACCTCCTTCGCCCACTTCGCGGGGTCGTTGACGGCTTCGACAGCGGCCAGGCGTTTCACCTCGGCTCGCTGCTCGGCGTGCTCTTCGTCCATCGAGGCGACCCGCGCCGGGCCCCAGGCGTCGATGGTGGCGAGCACCGGTCGCAGCACGCGCTCTTCGTGCTCGATGTGGCGGATGAAGCTCTGCAAGAGGTTCTGGAACTGCTGGTGCGCGTCCTTCATCGCCGCGACGTCACCCTTGGCGACGGTGTCGAGGAGCCCATCGATGGCGCGCAGGCCGATGCGGAGGCCCTCGTGTTCGACGAGGATGATGCGGCGGATCTTGGAGTTGTCGAGCGTCATCGAGATCTCCTCAGGGGTGCATGAACGTCGTCGCCGCCTTGGTTGCTTCGTCCACCAGCGGCCTCGGCCACAGCCCCAGGCCCACGACCGCCACCAGGCACACCGCGATCGCCACCTTGAGGCTCACGCCGGCGCGAATCGGCTCGGCCGAGGTGCCGTCGCTCATGAACGTCGAGCGCGCGACGCTCAGGTAATAGAAGAGCCCGAGCACCGCGGTGACGACGCCGATGGCGACGAGCACCCAGAGCCCGGCTCGCCAGGCCGCCATGAAGACGAAGAGCTTCGCCCAGAAGCCCGCGACGAAGGGAATGCCGGCGAGCGAGAGCAGGAAGACGAGCAGGGCAGCACCCATCCACGGAGAGCGGCGAGACAGGCCGGCCAGCTTGCCCAGCTCGTGCCCTCCGCTCGACTCCGCGGCGGCGTGAATGACGAGGAACGCGCCCAGGTTGGTGAAGACGTAGATGGCGATGAAGAAGAGCGACATCGCCACGCCTTCTTCGGTGCCCGCGCCGAGCGCGATCAACACGTAGCCGATCTGCGCCACGCCCGAGAAGCCGAGGAGCCGGCGCGCGTCGGACTGCGGCAGGGCGAAGAGGTTCCCGACGATCATGCTCGCCGCGGACAACACGATGACGCCGGGCACCCAGACGTGCTTCTGCGCCGTCCACCCCGACAGGAGCACCGCGGTGAGCGCCGCGAGGCCACCCGCCTTGGGCGCCACCGACAAGAAGGCCACGAAGGGCGTCGGCGCACCTTGGTACGTGTCGGGCACCCACATGTGGAAGGGCACCGCGCCGAGCTTGAAGCCCATGCCGCCCACCACCATCGCCATGCCGAGCGTCGTGAGGAGCGTCGGCTGAGCCGGGAAGGCCGACAGCGCAGTCGAGCCGGTCTCTCCGATGACGAGGCCGAGGCCGAAGAGGGTGAAGGCGGAGCTCGCGGCGCCGGTGACGAAGAGCTTGAGGCCCGCTTCAGGGCCCATTCGTTCGGCCTCGTGCGGCGCGTCGGTCTTCTCCCAGGCCGCCATCACGTAGAGCGGAATGCCCATGAGCTCGAACGCGACGAGGAGCAGGATCCAGTCGCGCGCGCCGGGCAGCACCATCATGCCCACCAGGCTGAAGAGCATCATCGCGAAGAACTCGGCCTGCCGTTTCGGGGTTCGCGCGTCGAGCCAGTCGATGCTGCCCAAGGTGGCCAGCGCGGCGGCGATGAGGAAGACCCGCTTGAAGAAGAGGCTCCAGGGGCCCGCGAGGTAGACGGCGTGCGGCACCGTGCCCGACGGTTCGAAGAAGAAGCTCGCGGCGAAAACGCCGACGAGCAGCGCCGCGGTGATCCACCCGATGGTGCGGCCCGGCACGCGCGCGAAGGCGTCGAGGAGGAGGATGAGGGCCGCTCCGCCGGCAATCATGAACTCGAGGGTGAAGACGCTGAGCCAGCTCGTCATGGCGACACCACCTGCGCGAGCGCGACGAGGGGCAGCCGGCCGAGGTAGCTCTGCGAGGCCGTGTCGATGAAATCGAGCAGCAAGCGCGGCCAGACGCCGAGCACCACCAGCAACAGGCCCAACACGAGCGGCGCGGCCCACTCGGTCTGCTTCACGTCTTCGAGGTGCGCGTACTCACCGCTCGGCGCCGGGCCCCAGAAGATCTGCTTGCAGGCGCGCAGCACGTAGACGGCGGTGACGAAGGCGCCCAAGACGCCGGGAATCGCCCACCACGAGTTGACGCCCTTCGCCGCGCCCGCGAACACCATGAACTCGGCGACGAAGCCGGCGGTGCCGGGGAGGCCGAGGGACGACAGACAGGCGAGGGTGAAGAAGCCGGCGACGACGGGCAGCACGTGCGCGAAGCCGCCCATCTTCGCGATGGCCCGGGTGTGCGCGCGCTCGTAGACGAGGCCGACGAGGGCGAAGAAGAGGCCCGTCATGATGCCGTGCGCGACCATCTGGTAGACGGCGCCGTTCCAGCCGGCGGCGTTCACCGTCGCGATGCCGAGCATCACCACGCCCATGTGGCTCACCGACGAGTAGGCAACGATGTACTTGAGGTCCTTCTGGCTCGCGGCGCAGAGCGCTCCGTAGAGCACGTTGATGACCGCGACCGCGCCGACGATGGGCGCCCACCAGGCCGCTGCGTCGGGCACCAGCACCATGCCGATGCGCAGCACCCCGAAGGCCCCGAGCTTCATCAGCACTCCGGCGTGGAGCATCGAGACCGCCGTCGGCGCCGAGGCGTGACCGTCGGGCGACCAGGTGTGGAAGGGGAAGACGCCGGCGAGCGTTCCGAAGCCAAGCCACACGAGCGGGAAGACCGCGTGCTGCACCGCGAGGGGGAACTTGGTCGCCTCGAGCACCTGGAGATCGAAGGTGCGCGCGCCGGAGTTCGCCCAGAGGAGGAACATCGCCACGAGGATCGCCGCCGAGCCGACGAGCAGCATCAGCGTCAGCTTCATCGCCGCGTATTCCTTGCTGCCGACCTCGAAGCGCTTCCAGGTGAACTTGAACGGGCCCTCGGCAGGGACCTGGTGGCTCGCGCCCCAGATGCCGATGAGGAGGTACATCGGGAGCACCGCGATCTCGTAGAAGAGGAAGAAGACGAAGAGATCTTGCGCGACGAAGACGCCGAAGACGCCCGAGACGAGCACGAGGAGGAGGAGGAAGAACTCCTTGTCACGCCGCGCCACCGACCAGCTCGCCAGCACTCCGGTGACGATGATGACGCCGGTGAGGATGAGGAGCGCCACCCCCCAGCCGTCGACCGCCAGCTTGAGGTGAATGCCGAGCGAGGGCACGAGCGGCACGGAATCGAGCAACTGGAGCCCGCCGATGGCCCGGTCGTACAGCCGCGCCACTTGGAGCGCGCCGAGGAGCGAGACGATCGCGCCGATGAGCGAGACGACGCGAATCGCGAGCCGCGAGGACGAGGGGATGACGAGGAGCACCACCGCGGCGATGGCGGGGGCTGCCATGGTGAGGCCGAGCAGGTGGTTCATCGCAGCACTCCAATCAGGAGGAGGACGACGACGCCCACCACCACCATCATCGCGTAGTCGCGCACCAAGCCAGTCTGGAGCTTCCGCGCCGACGAACCGCCTTCGAGCGCTGCCCAGCCGCTGAAGTTGATCAACCCGTCGACGAGGTACCGGTCGATCCACCCCGCGAGCGAGGCGATGCCCAGGAGGCCCACCCGGTACGCCGTCGCCCAGGTGCGGTCGACCAGCGAGAGCGAATCGAGCTTCTCCAACACCGAGGCGAGCGGCGCCGTGCCACCCTTCCCGAAGACGAGGACCGCCGCGCCGAGCCCCGCGAGCGCCATCGTCGAGGCCAGGATCGGCGTGAGCCCGAGGTGCAGGTGGTACTCGGCCTTCACCTGCGTCGCGAGCCAGCCACCCAGGAAGCCGGAGGCGAGCGACGGAATCGCCAGGACGACGAGGGGCCCGGTCATCGCGACGCCACCCTCGTGCGCGTGCTCGGCCTTGGCAGAGGGCGCTCCGAAGAAGGCCTTGATGAGGACCCTGCCCATGTAGAACGCGGTGAGGAACGCAGCGAAGAGCAGCATCGCCCAGGGGATCCAATTCGCGCGGCCCTCGAGCGAGCCGAGCACCAGGTCCTTCGAGAAGAAGCCCGCGAAGCCCGGCACGCCAGCCAACGAGAGCGAGCCGATGACGAACGCCGCGGTGGTGAGCGGCAGCTTCTTGCGGAGCCCGCCCATGTCGTCGAGCGAGTTCGAGTGCACCGCGTGAATCACGCTGCCCGCCGCGAGGAAGAGGAGCGCCTTGAAGAACGCGTGGGTGCCGAGGTGGAAGAAGCCCGCGAAGGCCTGGCCGGCGCCGAGCGCGGTCACCATGTAGCCGAGCTGCGAGCAGGTCGAGAAGGCGAGCACCTTCTTGATGTCTTTCTGCACGAGCGCGAGGAAGGCGGCGAACATCGCGGTGACGGCGCCAATCCACAGCATGACGTCACGGGTGAACGGCGCCTGCGCGAAGAGGGGGTCGGCGCGAACCACCAGGAAGACGCCAGCCGCCACCATCGTCGCCGCGTGGAGGAGCGCGGAGACGGGGGTCGGGCCCTCCATCGCGTCGGGCAGCCAGATGTGGAGCGGGAACTGCGCCGACTTGCCGATGACCGCGATGAAGAGGAGCAGGGTGACGATGTTCGCCGCGCGGGTGTCGAGGCTCGCCGTCCACTCGAAGCCGCCCGTCCACACGAAGAGCGCCAGGAGCCCGAAGAGGAAGCCCATGTCGGCGAGCTTCGTCATCCAGAACGCCTTCACCGCCGCCTGCGCTGCCGAGGGCTTGGCGAAATAGAACCCGATGAGGAGGTAGCTGGTGAGGCCGACGAGCTCCCAGCCCGCGAAGAGCTGCATCAGGTTCGGCGCGACCACCACCACGTTCATGCTGAAGAGGAAGAGCGCGTGGAGCGTGAAGTAGCGGCCGAAGGCGCGCGGCGGCTCGTCGTGCATGTAGGCGACGGAGAAGAGCTGCACGCAGAGCGCGACCAGGCAGACGATGATCAACATCGGCACCGAGACGCCATCGACTTGAATGCCGATCTCCGCCATCGCGCGACCGCGGTCCTCGATCCACGGGATGGTGTAGCGAGCGTCGGCCGCGCCGCCGAGGCGATCGACGAGCAGCTTGAGCGCAGCGCCGAGCGAGATGACGCTACCAAGCAGCGTGACCCACGCGGCCGGCGTGCCTTTGTGACGGAGAGGAAAGAGGGCCCAGAGCAGGATCGCGGCCGCGGCCGGAGCGAGCGTCGCGATCGTCGCCAAGAGGATGGGGCTCATTGGCGGGCCTCACTGGCGAGATCGAGGTTGGTGTCTCCGTGGCGTCGGTAGAGCAGCATGATGAGGGCGAGGCCGACCGCGACTTCGGCGACGGTGATTGCGAGCGCGAAGAGGATCATCACTTGTGCTGCCGGGCCGCCACGGAAGTGTCCGAAGGCGGCGAACACCATGTTCGCGGCGTTCGCCATCAGCTCGATCGAGAGCATCATCGCGATCGCCTGCTTGCGAGTGACGAGGCCGTAGACGCCGATACAGAGCACGGCCGCGGCCAGGAGGAGGCAGGAGGTGAGCGTCATGAATTGACCTCCGGGAGCCCCGAGAGCTCACCGGCTCGCTTGGCTGCGTGAGTGAGCTCCGCGTCGCGCCGGCGCACCAGCACGATGGCGCCGACGATGGCGGCGAGGAGCAGCAGGGAGAGCGCTTCGAAGGCGATCACCGCGTCGTCGAGCAGCACCCGCGCGAGCTGCGAAGCCGTCGCGACCGGCGCCGGGTTCGCGATGGTCGGGTTCGAGCGCCAGATCGCCACCGAGAGCACCACGAAAAGCGCGGCGGCGAAGATGAGGCCGCGGTCCGGCGTCTCGGTCGAGGCAGCGGCGTCGATGCCCTCGTGGCGGCGCGTCACCATCACGCCGAAGATGGTGAGCGTGATGACGCCTCCGACGTAGGTGAGCACCTGCACACCGGCGAGGAAGGGCGCGTTCAAGCGGGCATAGAGCGCCGCCGTGCCGAGGAGGGTGAGCGCGAGCCAGAGCACCGCGTGGATGAGGTTCTGGGTGCGCACCACCATCAGCGCCGAGACGACGATGACGGCGGCGATGATCGAGAAGCCGAGATCGAAGCTCATGGCGTGCCTCCCGTGGGCTTGGCCTCAGTGGTGGATGCCGGAGTCGAGCTCGCCGCCGGAGTGGTCGAAGATGCTGCCGTTGCCGCAGCACCGCTCGAGCCGTCTGAGGTTGGTGCCGTCGGGCTGGTCGCGGCTCCGTCCGACGCAGGTGTGGCGGAAGCGGTCGCGGCAGCTGCGGGAGCAGGCGCGGTACTCGATGGACTCGAAGCCGTTGCAGGCGCGGCAGCCGCCGGAGCCGGCGCGGTACTCGATGGACTCGAAGCCGTTGCAGGCGCGGCAGCCGCCGGAGCAGGCGCGCTACTCGATGGACTCGAAGCCGTTGCAGGAGCGCCAGCCGCTGGTGCGGGAGCTGCGGGCTTCGCCGGAGGCTTCGGCGGGCTCTGCATCTCCATCAACTTCGTCCCATCACCCCACGCGCGCGTCTTCTTCTTCTCGTTCTCGTACAGCTTCGGCATCGTCAGCACCAGCGACTCACGCCCGTACGCCGGCTCTTCCTGCTCGCGCGTCATCACGATCGCGTCGGCGGGGCACACCTGCACGCAGAGCTCACAGAAGATGCACGCGGAGAGATCGAGGGTGAAATCGTCCGCGTAGCTCCGCTTCTTTCCCGTAATCGGCGAGTCGCGCTTGGCGGGCCCCTTCACCGCGATCACCTTCGACGGGCAGATGCGCTCGCACTGCAGGCAGCCGATGCACGCCTCGTCGCCGTTCTCCTCGTGCAGGAGCGCGAAGCTGGCGCGGTACCGCTCGGCGCGCGGCCGAATCACCTTCGGGAACTCCACCGTCTGCCGCCGGCCAAAGCTCTTCGCGATGGTCGTGACGTTCTTCAGGGCGTCGAGGAAGTGGCGCATGCGTTCTCCCTCACCCGGCGAAGACGGCGAAGAGCGCCGAACCGACCACGAGCACCACGCCCGTCGGCACCAACCACCGCCAGCACAGCGCCATCAGCTGGTCCGAGCGGAACCGCATCAGCGACCAGCGCAGGTAGTAGATGGCCACCACCATCACGAAGGTCTTCAGCACCATCCACCAGAGGCCTGGCGCGAACGGGCCGTCGTAGCCGCCGAGGAACAGCGAGGCCGCGACCGCCGACGCGATGACCGTGTGGAGGTACTCGGCCATGTAGAAGAGGCCGAACTTCATCCCGGTGTATTCGGTGGTGATGCCCGCGACGAGCTCGCTCTCGGCTTCGGGAATGTCGAAGGGAATGCGGTTCGACTCCGCGAGCATCGCGAGCATGAACAACACGAAGGCCGGAATCCCGAGGAAGAAGGGCCACACGACGAGCCAGTGATGGTTCGTCTGGAAGGTGACGATCTCGCTGAGCTTCATCGACCCGGTGAGGATGACGGGCACCAGCGCCGCGAGCACGAGCGGCACTTCGTACGAGACCGACTGCGCGATCGCCCGCATCGCTCCGAGCAGCGCGAACTTGTTGTTGCTGCCCCAGCCCGCCGCGAACACCGGCAGCACCCCGAGCGCGCCGATCGCCAGGAGATAGAGGACCCCGACGTCGAGATCGGCCCCGATGATCGACGCCGAGAAGGGCACCACCGCCGCGACCGCCACCGCCACCGCCGCGCCCAACACCGGCGCGTAGTTGAAGAGCACCCGGTCGGCCTTCGCCGGAACGATGTCTTCCTTCTGGAGCAGCTTGAGCACGTCGGCCGGCGCCTGGAGGAACCCGACCGGGTCGGTGAAGTTCGGGCCGATGCGGCTCTGCATTCGCGCCGCCATCTTGCGCTCCGCCCAGAGGACGAAGAGCAGGCTCGTCATGATCGCGAGGATGATGCCCCCGCCCACGAGTCCGCCTTGGAGCAGCTCGTTCATCGGTCGACCTCCCCCATGATCGGGTCGAGCGAGCCCAGGATCGCGACCGCGTCACTCACCGTCTGCCCCGGCAAGATGTACGGGAGCGCCGAGAGCGAGTGCAGCGACGGCGGCCGAATCTTGAGCCGGTACGGGTTCTGCGTGCCGTCGGCGATCACCCAGGTGCCCAGCTCGCCACGCGGCGTCTCGATGCCCACGTAGGTCTGCCCGACGGGGATCTTCGTCTGCACCGGCAGCTTGGTGGGCTTGCCCGAGTTGATCGGGCCTTCCGGCATGCCGTCGAGGAACGCGCGCGCCAGCCGAATGCTCTCCTTCACCTCGGCGACGCGGACGATCGAGCGCGCGTAACAATCTCCGCCGGTCGCGGTCGCCACGTTCACCTTCACCTCGTCGTAGGCGGAGTAGGGCGCGTCCCGCCGGAGATCGTGATCGACCCCCGAGGCGCGCAGGTTCGGGCCGGTGATGCCCAGCTCGAGCGCGAGCTCACCGTCGAGCACCCCGACGCCCGTGGTGCGCTGCTGGAAGATGCGGTTCTCGATCGTCAGCGCGCCGTATTCGGGCAGCCGCGCCTCGATGATCTCGAGCGCCGCCTTCACCTTCGCCGCGAAGCCCGCAGGGAGATCGTGCCGGTTCCCGCCGATCGTATGGGTGTTGTAGTGAAAGCGCGCGCCGGTCACGTCTTCGAACAGATCGAGGATGAGCTCTCGCTCGCGGAAGCAGTGAATGAAGGCCGTCGAGCCGCCACCGAGCGCGCCACCGAGATCGAGCGAGAAGGTGCCGATGGCGAGCAGGTGCGAAGCGATGCGCTGCAGCTCGGCGAAGAGCGAACGGATCCACCTCGCCCGGCGCGGCACCTCGAGCTTGAGCATCTGCTCGAAGGCCATCACCAGCGCCTGCTCGTTCGTCATCGGCGAGACGTAGTCGTTCTTGTCGACGATCGGCGTCAGCTGCACGTACGAGAGCGTCTCGCAGAGCTTCTCGACCGCCCGGTGCAGGTAGCCGCAGTACGGCACCGCCTTCACGATGATCTCTCCGTCCAGGTAGAGATCCATGCGGAAGACGCCGTGGGTCGACGGGTGCTGCGGGCCGAAGTGCAGCAGCATGAGCTCGGCTTCGGCGTCGAGCGAGTCGATCGAGAGGTACGGGTTCGGCCGGGGACGACTGGCGGCGGTGAGCTGGGTCATGGCGTCACCTCCACGGGGCCGAGGGAGCGTTGGCGGGGAAGTCGCGCCGCAGCGGGTGGGCGGTGGCGTTCTCTGCGAGCATCAGCCGCCGCAGATCGGGGTGGCCCGCGAACTTCACCCCGACGAGATCGAACTGCTCGCGTTCTTGCCAGTCGGCGCCAGCGTAGATGCCGCTCAACGTGAGCACCGGCTCGTTCACCAGCGCGCGCACCGCCCAGGTCGCCAGGCGCGAACCGGCGCCGACGGTGCGCACCGAGAACGCCACTTCGTAGTGTTCGGGCTCGTTCGCATCGGCGCCCTTGCGGCCCTTGCCGGCGGCCCAGTGCGTCGCCACGCAGGTCACGAACTGCCGGTAGCCGAGCGCCTTCAGCCGGCGCGCCAGCTCGAGGTGTTGGGCGAGCGGAACGAGCGGAGGCCCGTCCGGCGGCATGGTGACGTCGAGCTCCTTGAGCAGCCCCTCGAAGTCGGCGGCAGCCAGCGGAGCGACGGTCGGAGGCTCGCCGCTCACCACCACCGGGGCGGTCTCCTCGTCCACCGTCGGGTGATCCGACGCCTGCTCCTGCGCGCTCGTCTGCTCGGGCGGGCGGGTGGCGTCACGCAGCCGCGGCACCGAGGGGTTGGTGATCTTCAGCAGCGCCGAGTCCACCGCGGGCGTCAGCGACTCGCCCTTGCGCTCGCGGCGAACCTTCTCCTGCAGCTTCAGCATGCCGTGCATCAGCGCTTCCGGGTTCGGCGGGCAGCCAGGCACGTAGACGTCGACCGGGAGGAAGGTGTCGACGCCGGGAACGACCGAGTAGAGGTTTCGGTAGAAGTCGCCGGAGATCGCGCACGAGCCCATCGCGATGCACCACTTCGGCTCCGGCATCTGCTCCCAGAGCTTCAACACGCGCGGCGCCATCTTGGTGGTGATGGTGCCGGCGACGACCATCACGTCGGCCTGGCGAGGCGTCGCGCGCACGATGACGCCCATGCGATCGATGTCGACCCGGCTCGCGGCGGTGGCCATGAACTCGCTGCCGCAGCAGCTGGTCGCCATCGGGAAGATCCACATCGCGTTCGTCACGCCCCAGGTGAGCAGATCGTCGAGCGCGGCAGTGCCGACCGTCAGCCCCGGCGTCTCGAGGAGCACCTGGTAGAGCGGGTGACGAAAGTTGGTGCCGGTGTCGATCGTCCGCTGCGGCGCCGCCGAAGGGACCACTGCCGCGTCGTCGTGGGAGCTCACTGCCATTGCAGCGCTCCCTTCTTCGAGGCCCACACCCAGCCGAGCATCAGCACCACCACGAAGCTCCCGATGACGACGAGGCCGCGCGTTCCTTCCTCTCGCACGATGGTGGCCCAAGGCAGCAAGAAGGCGGTCTCGATGTCGAAGAGGACGAAGAAGAGGGCGACGACGTAGTAGCGGGCGTGGAAGCGCACCCAGGCGAGCCCGCTCGGCACTTCTCCACACTCGTAGGTCGAGTCCTTGAGCGGCTCCTTCTTCGTCGAGACGACCCGGAGGATCTTCGCGCCGACGAGCAGCGACCCCGCCACTGCGACGGCGACCATCAGGAACCCGAGCAGCGCGAGACCAGAGGGCATGTTCGTCTCCTCACTGCGGCGCGGGGCCGTCGCCCACGTCGACACCCTGCAGTGGATCGGCCGGAGGCAGCTTGGCCATCTCGGCCTTCACCAGGTTCTGGTGTTCGACCTCCTCGTCACGCAGCTCCTCGAAGAGCTTGCGCACCTCGGGGTTCTGCACGTGCCGCAGCACCTCGACGAAGAAGTGGTGGGCCTTCTCTTCACTCTTGAGCGCGGTCTCGAGCGCCTGGCGCTGCGACATCTCCGAGCGCACCTCGTCGTAGTCCGGCGCCTCGATGTCGAAGATCATCTCGCGGCGCACGTGCACTGGCTGGTCGCCGAACTTCTTCTTCCGCTCCTCCATCAGTTGGTTGCGGTGGAGCTCCTCGACCCGCACCATCTTCGCGAAGAACGAGGCGGCGGCCGGCGTGTGGTGCAGCACCAGCTGGGCCGAGAGCTCTTCGTAGCGATCGCGCGCTTCCTCTTCGATGAGCACCGCCAGATCGAGCGCGTCCTTCAGGGTGAGTACGGAGAAGTCGATGCTGGGAGCTTGTTTCGGCTTGGTCACGACGCCCTCACTTCTGCAGATACGCTTCGAGAATCTGGTTGCGCGGCCGCGCCTTCTTCGCCTGCTCGGCCTGTCGCAGCTTCACCAACGCCTCGTAGGTCGGAGGCGGGTTCGGGTTCCGGTAGAAGACGCCGGTGTACAGCTCGGTGCCGTAGGCGCGGGCGAGGTCCATCGCCGCGAGCTGGTTGGTCGGGTCGTGCTTGAGGCTCGCCAGCGTCTTCAGCTTCGTCTTGTGCGCCTTGAGCTGCTGGTCCTCTTCTCCGAAGGTGACGCAGGGCGACTGGATGTTGACGAACGAGAAGCCCGGGTAGCGGATCGCCTCTTCGATGAGCGCGCTCATGCCCGGCATGTCGGCCGGCGTCGCCTGCGCCACGAAGCCCGCCCCGTACGCCAGCATGTAGAGCAGCGGGTTGATGGGGTCTTCGAGGCTGCCGAGCGGCGAGGTGACGGTCTCGAGGCCCTTGGGCGAGGTCGGCGAGAGCTGACCCTTGGTGAGCCCGTACACCTGGTTGTCCATCACCAGGTAGGTGAGATCGATGTTGCGGCGAACCGCGTGCGCGACGTGGCCTCCGCCGATGGAGAAGCCGTCGCCGTCACCGCCCGCGACCACCACGAGCAGCTCCGGGTTCGCCAGCTTCACTCCCTGGGCGATGGGCAGCGACCGCCCGTGCACGGTGTTGAAGCCGTAGGCCGTCGTGTACCCGGGGATGCGCGAGCTGCAGCCGATGCCCGAGATGAACGCCACCTCGTGCGGAGGCCGGCCGATCGCCGAGAGCGCGCGATAGAGCCCCTGGAGCACGCCGAAGTCACCGCAGCCGGGACACCAGATGGGCTTGAGCTCGCTCTTGTAGTCCTTCGCCTGGAACTGCACCGGTGCCGTCATGACGCAGCTCCCTTCTGCTCGAGCAGGCGCGTCATCAGCTCGGCTGGTTGGAACGGGTTGGCGCCGCTGCGGCAGAAGCTCCGCACCGACTTGGGCACGTCCAGCGCCATTCGCAGCATGCGGTAGAGCTGGCCCTGGTGCGAGAGCTCGACGATGAGCCCGCTCTTCAAGGACTCGAAGAAGCTCGCGTACACCTGCTCGGGGATCGGGTGCAGGAGGTAGGGCACGAGCAGCTTCACGTCGTGGCCCTTCGCCTTCATCAGCGAGACGGCCTCCCGCGCGATGCCTGCGGTGCTGCCCCAGGCGATGAAGCCCAACGGCGCAGCCGGGTTGCCGGTGAGCTCGAAGAGATCGCTGCGCTTCTTGAGCGGCTCGAGCTTCCTGAAGCGCTTCTCGTTCATCTTGATGTGGAGCCCGCCGCTCGAGGTCGGGTCGCCCTTCTCGTTGTGCTCGATGCCGGCGGCCAGGTAGGTGCCCTTCTCGAGCCCGGGGTGGGTGATGGGGCTGATGCCGCTCTCGGTGAGGGCGAAGCGCGCGTACGGCTTCGCGGCGAGCTCCTCGGCGGTCGGCACCTTGCGATCGACGATCTCGAACTTCGAGGTGTCGATGAGATCGAGCGCCTCCTTGCGCTGGGCGATCTCCTGATCGGAGAGGATGATCACCGGCGTCTGGTACTGCTCGGCGATGTTGAAGGCCTCCACGGTGACGCGGAACGAATCCTCCACGTCGGTCGGCGCCAGCACCGGCCGAAGCACGTCACCGTGTCCCGAGAACGCCGCCTGGAAGAGGTCGGCCTGCTCGGGCTTGGTGGGGAGCCCCGTCGAAGGGCCTCCACGCTGAACGTTCAAGATGACGAGGGGCAGCTCGGAGATGGTCGCCAGCCCCATGATCTCGGTCTTGAGATCCATGCCGGGGCCACTGGTGGCCGTCATCGACTTGCGCCCCGCGAAGGAAGCGCCGACCGCCGCGCCGATGCCCGCGATCTCGTCCTCGCACTGGAGCACCGTGCCGCCGTACTTCCAGAGCTCCTTCGAGAGCGTCTGCATCACCTCGGTCGAGGGCGTGATCGGGTAGCCGCCGAAGAACTTCACCCCGGCGAAGAGAGCACCCGCGGCGCACATGTCGTTGCCGTCGCAGAGCATCTTCGAGCCTGGCGCGGTGTTCGGCTTGGCCAGCTCGCGTGGCGCGGCGAGCGGGTGCGTCTTCGCGTACTCGATGCCAGCGGCGAGCGCCTTCTCGTTGGCCTCGAGCAGGCCTTCACCCTTGCTCGCGAACTTCTTCTTGAGGCCCTTGGAGATGGACTCTGCGGAGATGCCGAACCAGCCCGAGAGCAGGCCGAGCACGAGCGAGGTCTTCGACTTCTCGCTGCCGGCCGACTTCTTGGTGAGCTCGGTGATGGGGACCGAGATCAGCTCCTTCGGCACCACCCCGCGCGCCCTGAGCGTCTCGGGCGGAGGCCCAGCCTTCTCCTCGTGGATGAGCACGGTGTCGAGCGAGAGCGGCAGCTCCGCACCGAACTTGAAGAAGTCTTCCCAATTGAGCGCGACCAGCACGTCGAGCGCGCCGCCCGGGTTGAGCACCTTCTTGGTGGACAGCCGCACGCGGCAAGACGACTCGCCGCCACGGATCTGCGAGCCGAAGCTCTTCGTCATGAGCGCGTGGTAGCCCTCGGACGACGCGGCTGAGAGCAGTGACTCTCCAGCACTGACGACGCCGTCCCCTCCCGCGCCCGCCATTCCCAGGATGAGATCGTCGAGCATGCGGACCGCGACGCGTGCAACCAATGAGCCCGCCAGATCAGGCCCGGACGAGGTTTGGTGCGGCTCAAGGGGCGCACGTTCTGCGTGTCAAAAAGGGGAGGGCGCAAGCTTGGCCGACACACGAACCTGCGGAAACCAGGGGAAAGCAAAGGGAGCGTCGTGAGGGAGCGCGCAAAGGACGATCGAAATGTCCCCGCGCGGGAGTGATGTGCGACAAACCCGAAATGAGAACCTTCCTCGCGGCGCTGGTGCTGGTTGGCTGCTCGGCGCCGCTCGATGACGGTGGCGTGTGGGGACGTCGACTCGAGGTGCACGGCTTGGGCGTGAGCACCGCGTCGATCGGTGGCATTGCGCCGAACCTCGTCGAAGAGCACATCGAGCCGAGGGCCTTCGGCGCGATCGAGCAGTCGTGGCGCTTCAGCTCGGCGCCCTCAGCGCCCATCGACGTGCGGGTCGTCTTCGATGGCATGCGGGCGATCGCTCAAGACGACGAGGGTGTCACCTTCATGGGGTTGGCGGGCGGGCCGCGCGTTCGCTACGGTGCCGCGACCTTCATCGACGCCGACGGAGCTCGCACCTCGATTCCTCTGGCAGCGTCGACGGACTCGGTGTCGCTGACGATTCCGCTCGACCTCATCGAGCGGTCGCGCTTCCCCGCGGTGCTCGATCCCGTCATCGGTCCGGTCATCGACACCTGCAATCCGGTCTTCGGCACGGGCTCCTTTCAATACAACGTGGCGGTCGCGTTCGACGGCACGAACTACCTGGCGGTCTGGGAAGATCCCCGCGGCTCGGTGGGAACTCATCTGTACGCGACGCGCATCTCGCCGACTGGAGCGGTGCTCGACCCCTACGGCATCGCGATCGGCGCGGCGGCGGTGCAGCAGTTCCGGCCTTCGGTGACGTTCGGAGGTGGCAACTACCTCATCGGGTACCAACAGCGCGGCGGGAGCTTCGGCACCTCTCACCCCTACGTCGCGCGGGTGAGCCCAGCGGGAGCGGTGCTCGACTCGGCCGGTGTTCGCCTCAGCCCAGCGGCCTTCACCACCGAAGAACAGAACGTCGACGTCGCCTTCGACGGCACCAACTTCCTCGCGGTGTGGCAGGTGAACGTGAGCAATGGTGGGCGCATCGACGGCGCGCGGGTGAGCGCGGCTGGCACGGTGCTCGACACCACGCCGCTGCGAGTCGCGTCCATCGCCGCCTCCTTCGCGCAGACGCAGAGTTCGCCCGCTGTCGAGTGGGTGGGCTCGAACTACCTCGTCGTCTGGTACGACGACCGCGCCACCTGGGACATCTACGGGGCACGGGTCACGGCGAGTGGCACGGTGATGGATGGACCGTCGGGCTTCGCGATTGGCACGGCCGCGACGTCGGCGGGCCGGCCCCACCTGGCCTTCGACGGAACGAACGCGCTCGTGGTCTGGTCGGAGTTCACCAGCTCGACCGACGCCGACATCTTCGCGCGGAGGGTCTCGCCCTCGGGCGCCTTGATCGACGCTGCGCCGTTCGCGGTGTCGAACGGAGCGGGCCGGCAAGACTCTCCCGACGTCGACTTCGACGGGACCCAGTTCGTCGTCGCCTGGGCCGAGGTGGGGACGCAGCCATACGCGATGACGGCGACGCGCATCAGCACGGCTGGCACGGTGCTCGACGTCAACGGCGTCTCGCTCGGCTCGAGCCGCTTCGGCCCGACGCTCGCCTTCGGTGGTGGCCGGCACCTCGTCGGCTTCATGAACGTGGCGCCCACCTCGTTCGCCTGGGGCGAGCTGCTCTCGACCTCGCTCGGCTCCCAGACTGGCGGTGCGGGCTTCGGGCTGGCGAGCGCGCCCAACACGCAGCTCAAGCCAGCGACCTCCTTCGACGGCGTGAACCACCTCGTCTCGTGGGCCGACAACCGGCACGGGGGCTCGACGATCTACGCTTCACGGATCTCTCGCGCGGGTGGGCTCCTCGACTCGACCGGCTTCCGCATTTCCCCGTCCGACGCGGGCTCGCAGAGCGATCCCGCCAGCGCCTTCAACGGCACCCACCACCTCGTCGTCTGGCAGGACAACCGCGGCATGGTGGCGCGACGGGTGAGCCCCTCGGGAGCGATCGTCGACGCGCAAGACATCGTGCTCACGAGCGAGTGCTGCGACCCGCGCGTGGCGAGCAATGGCTCCGACTTCCTCGTCGTGTGGAGCGTGACGGGGTTCGACGTTCACGGCGTGCGGGTGAGCGCGTCGGGCACGGTGCTCGACGCGACGCCGATCGCGATCGCCTCGGGGCCGGGTACGCAGATGCGGCCGCGCGCGGCGTGGGACGGCCAGAATTGGGTGATCGTCTGGTACGACTCGACCTCGACTCCGGTGCGCGTCGGGATGAACCGAATGACGCCGCAGGGCGCGCTGCTCGATGGGCCGGGAGGCGTTCGGTTTCTCTCAGACGCCGGCAGCCAGACGAACCCGGACGTGACCTCCGACGGGACGCAGAGCTTCGTGGTGTGGAGCCAGAGCACGCCCGAGGCGATCTTCGGAGCGCGGGTCTCGCGGGCTGGCGTGGTGCTCGATTCGCCTGGGCTCACCATCGCCGTCGAGCCGCAGTACCACGTCTACGACAACCCTCGCGTCCGCTGGGACGGCGTGGGCTTCGTGACGATGTGGGAAGACACCGTGTTCAACAGCTCCTTCTCGATGCTCTCGTTCGATCTCTACGCGACGACGACGAGCCCGTCGGGTGTCTCGGCGGCGCGGACCCAGGTCGCGACGGCGGCTCCGACCGAGTACTACGAGCCCGATCTCTCGTCGGACGACGCGGGCACGACCCTGCTCGTCTACCAGGTGCGCGCCACGTCGGGAGCGACCGAGCTTCGGCCGGTGAAGGGCCGGCTCTACTCGCAGACTCCGGCGGCTGGGTCGTGCACCACCGGCGCGACCTGCGCGAGCGGCTTCTGCGTCGACGGCGTGTGCTGCAATTCGGCGTGCGGCGGAGGCTCGCTGGCGGACTGTCAGGCCTGCGCCGTCGCCGCTGGCGCCGCGATCGATGGAACGTGCGGCGCGGTGACGAACGGGCGCTCGTGCAGCGATGGAAACGCGTGCACGCAGATCGACAGCTGTCAGGCCGGTGGGTGCCTGGGCTCGTCGCCGAGGGTGTGTTCTCCGAGTGACGGGTGCCACCTCGCTGGCACCTGCGCGCCGGCGACCGGCGTCTGCTCGAATCCCCTCGCGCCCGATGGCACGGCCTGCCCGAGCGGCGTCTGCTCGGTCGGCGTCTGCCGCGCACCGGTGGATGGAGGGATCGGCGGAGGCAGCGCCGGTGGCGGGAGTGCTGGTGGAATGGCCGGTGGCGGAAGTGCAGGCGGCGTCGCTGGAGGCCGCGCGGGTGGCGCGAGCGGAGGCGGCACGGCCGGTGGCGCGTCTGGCGGTGGCGCGTCTGGCGGCGTGACTGGTGGCGGCGTGACCGGTGGCGGCGTGACCGGTGGCGGCGCGTCGGGTGGCGGGAGCGCTGGCGGTTCGAGCGCGGGTGGATCGGCTGGTGGAAATTCGGGTGGCGGCTCGCTCGCCGGAGGAAGCGCGGGAGGCGCGAACACCGCGGGCGGCTTCGTCAACGCTGGTGGGAGCGCGGGCGGAGGTGGAACGACGAGCCCGCCAGGCTGCGGCTGTGGAAGCGTCGATCCTGCGCCAGTGGTGGTCGCGCTCGCGGCGCTTGGGTTCTTCCGGCGCCGACGTCGGTCGGCCAGCAGCGTGGTTTGACCGTCTCGCGGCCGGGGAGGAAACTCGCTCTCGCCGTGATGAAGCCCTCCTCGTTCCTCTGCTTGCTCGTGCTCGGCGGGTGCGCTGCGCGTCAGAGGGTCGCGCCGCCCGAGCTGTTCGACGATGGGAGCTTCGCCGCCCCTTCGGCGCGCGTGAACGCGAACGAGATCCTCGCGATCAGCGAGCCGATGAAGAAGTACGTGCGAGACGTGATGGCGCCGCGGCTCAAGTGGCAGACGGCGCATGCAGCGCTGATCGACGTGCTGTCCGATCGCTCCCAGCTCCAGCTCACCTACGACGCCGAGACGACCCGGAGCGCCTCGGAGGCCTTCGAGGCCCGCGCCGGAAACTGCATGTCGTTGGTGCTGATGACGGCGGCCTTCGCCCGTGAGCTCGGCGCACCGTTTCGAATCCTGTCGGTCGACGTCGACGAAAATTGGGGCCACGAGGGCGAGCTGCTGATGTTCGCCGGGCACGTGAACATCAGGCTGGGCCCCGGCGCGCTCACGAACCACCACGGCGATCTCACTGGAGAGTCGGTGCTCGTCGACTTCCTCCCCTCGGCCGATCTTCGGCGGCAGAAGTCCGCGCCCATCGACGAGGCGACGGTGCTCGCGATGTTCATGAACAACAAGGCGGTCGAGGCGCTCGCCGACGGGAAGGTCGACGACGCGTACGCGTGGGTGCGCGAGGCGATTCGAAAAGAGCCCAAGCTCGTCGACGCCTACAACACGCTCGGTGTCATTCATCAGCGGCATGGCCACGCGGACCGTGCCGAGGTCGCCTTCCGGTTCGCCACGGAACTCGCGCCGACGAACGCCCACGCGCTCCGGAACCTCGTCGCGCTGCTCAAGGAGCAGCACCGTGAGAGGGAAGCGATCGCCGTGAGCAAGCAGCTCGAGCAGCTCGAGCGCACGCCGTTCGCCGAGTACGCACTCGGACAGCGGGCGGTGCGTGACGGCGATCTCACGAAGGCCCGGAGTCACTTCGAACGTGCGCTCCGGAACGGTGGCGATGCGCACGAGCTCCACTTCGCGCTCGCGCAGGTGCTGGTGAAGCAGGGCGATCTCGCCGGCGCCGCGAAGCAGCTCGAGCTGGCCCAGCAGTCGAGCGGGACGAGTGGGCTCCAGGCGCTCTATCAGCGAAAGCTCGAACACCTCCGAGCGCGGTGACGATCGGCTCGGCCGTTTTCAGCTCGCGGGCTCAGCGCCTCACCCGTCGAGCCAGGTGTCTTCGAGGGCGAGAAAGCTCGTCTCTCCCGATTCGCACAGGGCAGCGAGGTGCAGGGCTCTGGGGAGCTCGGTCGCGTGCCAGTACGCCGCGGCCTGGCGGAGGCCCTTGGCGAAGTCGTCGTCGCGCCCGTGCACCCGCGTCGTCAGCTCGAGCCAGACCCAGCCGATGACGACGATCGACGCGAGCTCCATGAAGTCGGCGGAGTGGCCGAGCATGCCCATGACGTTCCCTTCGGCTCCGCGGACGCCGAGCACCGAGGTCACCCGCACGAGCGCGTCGAGCCCGGTCGCGAGCGCCGGCCCGAGCGGGAGCCCTCGTTCCTTCGCGCGGCCGAGCGTCGCGTCGACCTCCTTGCGCAACGCCATCAACGCTGCGCCACCACCAGCGACCACCTTTCGGCCGAGCAGGTCGAGCCCCTGAATCGTCGTGGTGCCCTCGTGAATCGTGTTGAGCTTTTGATCTCTCAGCCACGACTCGGGCAGGTATTCGCTCGAGTAGCCGTAGCCGCCGAGGAGCTGCACCGCGAGCGCGTTCGACTCGAAGCCCTTCTCGGCTGGGAACGTCTTGGCGATGGGCGTGAGGAGATCGAGCAAGAGCTTCGCTTCGCTCCGAGTCTCGTCGTCGAGCGCGTGCTCCGAGAGATCGGCGTACTTCGCGGTGATGCCGATGAGCGCGAGGCTGCCGTCGACGATCGCCTTCTGTCGCAAGAGCATTCGCCGGACGTCGGGGTGCGCGGTGAGCGGCACTGGAGGCGTCGTCGCGTCGTTCACGCCCAGCGGCCGGCCCTGCTTTCGTTCGCGCGCGTAGGCGAGCGACTCGTGAAAGGCGACCGAGGCCGTGGAGGCTGCGTTGACGCCGACCATCAGCCGCGCCTCGTTCATCATCTGGAACATGCACTTGAGGCCCTGGTGCGGCGGCCCGACGAGCCAGCCGACGCACTGGCCTTCGTCTCCGAACGAGAGCGCGACGCTCGGGAGGCCCCTCCAGCCGATCTTGTGGATCACGCCAGTGACGGTGACGTCGTTGTCGACGAGCGAGCCGCGCTCGACGCGCTTCTTCGGCACCGCGAAGAGCGAGATGCCCTTGGTTCCTGGCAAAGCGCCATCGATGCGCGCGAGCACGAGGTGCACGATGTTCTCGGTGAGATCCTGGTCTCCGCCGGAGATGAAGATCTTGCTGCCCTTGATCGAGTAGCGCCCGTCGCTCCGCGGCGTGGCCGAGGACTTCACGTCGGCGAGGCTCGAGCCGGCTTGCGGTTCGGTGAGCGCCATCGTGCCACTCCAGCGCCCCTCGTACATCGCGGAGAGGAAGAGCGACTTCACCTCGTCATTCCCGAACGCTTCGATGAGATGGGCGGCGCCGGTGGTGAGGCCCGCGAAGCCGTACGCCGAGAGGTTCGCCGCCATCAGCGACGCGTGCGAGAGGGTCGCGACGCAGAGCGGGAGTTGTTGGCCTCCGACGGCCGCCGGGCGCGAGGCGGAGAGCACGCCGAGCTCGACCAGCTCTCTCCAACACGCGCGCATCGAAGGATGGACGGAGACCGCGCCGTTCTCGAACTTCGGCGGCGCTTCGTCCATCGGGCGGTACGTCGGCCAGAGGACCTCGCGCGCGACCCTGCGGCAGGCCTCGAGCCACGGCGTGAAGGTGGCTTTGGAGTGATCGGCGAAGAAGGGGAGCTGACAGAGCGTCTCCACCTCGAGCACGTCGTAGAGGAGGAAGTCGACGAGCGTGTCGGACACGAGCGGGTTCGCCATGCCACCGTTTAGGCACCGTCGCGGCTGATGCGGTAGCGCGGTGGATCAGTGGCCGCTGAGTCGACGTCGACGGCCGCGGAGCGAAGCGAGTGCGCCGAGTCCCAGGACGGCTCCGAGGCCGCCGGACGAACACGAGCAGGGTTGCGTCGGTCCTCCACCGTTCGGTCCAGCGTCTGCGCCTCCGTCCGAACCCGAACCGCCGTCAGACTCGGGAGCGCCAGCGTCGACCGTTGGGCAGCCCGCGTCGGATGGGCAGCATCGGCCGACGTCACATCGTCCCGAGCTGCACTGCCCGTCTCTGAGACACGAACTGCCTTCGGGAAGCGGAGAACGACAGCTCCCGCCGACGCACGCGAAGCCTTCCGCGCAGGCGCTCTCGTCGGTGCAGCTGTCCTTGCAGACCAATGCGCCGCACGCGAAGGGTTCGCAGGGCGTTCGTGCCGGTGGCGGGCAGTCGGCGCTCGTGCCGGTGCAGACCTCCGCGGCGGTCGATATTCCGGTGGAGCAGGTCGCCGCCCGGCAACTCACTCCGGCATCGAGCCATCGATCGGTCGGGCAGATGTCGCTGACCCCGTTACAGCGTTCGGAGACGTCGCACGCGCCCGCCGAAGGTCGGCACACGGCTCCCGCGACTCCGATCGCATCTGCTGGGCAGGTGGGCGAACTGCCGGTGCAGCGCTCTGCTGGATCGCACGCACCGCGTGAGGCGCGGCAAACGTCGGAGAGCAGAACGCACTGCCCGCTCGAAGGAGCGCCCGCGTCGACGCTGCACGCCTGGCAATCGGGCTGACCGCCGCCACAGCTCGAGCTGCAGCAGACTCCGTCGACGCAGAACCCAGAGACGCAGTCGGGTGCGCTCGCGCAGGGCGCTCCGAGCAAGCCGTGAAAGCGAAAGTTCCACACGTCGGATGCGGGCCCTCCGTTTGCGTTCCCGCCGTAGAGCGTGAGGTGATCGCTGGTCGCTGCGAACGCGCCGCGGACGCGAGGTGGCGGCGCACGACCGATCCATTGCGACCAGCCGGTTCCGTCCCACACCCACGTTTCGTCAGACTGGAGCTGAGCCGCCGTGCCGCCGAATGAGATGACCCTTCCCTCGAGACCCGCGAGAGAATTCCCGATCGTCGATGGTGGACTCGGCGTCACGTTGACGCGCCGCCAATGCGCTCCGTCCCATGTCCAGGTGCCGACATCGATCGAGAACGCGTTGCCGAAGAGCAAGACCCCGCCATCGTAGGGCGCGATCCGAGCCCCGTAGACTGGAGGGACGGAGCCGTCGATGTCCGCGAGCTGCCAACTCCCGCCGTCCCACAGCCAGGTGTCGTTCAGCAAGCCGCCGGGCCCCTGCCCACTGAACAACATCACGAGCCCGTTCCAGGTCGTGAGCGCGGGCTCCCAGCGATGACCTGGGTGTTGCCCGCCGGTGACCGCGAGGCTCGTCCAGTCGGTGCCGTTCCACTCCCAGCTGTAGGGCGGTTGCTGCGAGTCGTCATGATGCAGAAACACGCGCCCGTTGAACTCGGTCATCCTGAAGTTCGTCATCGGCGGCGACGCGAGCGGGCTGTTTCGTCGCCAGTGACGCCCATCGAAGGTCCACGTCTGGCCAGTGTCGAACAAGACGATCGAGCCATCGAGCCCGGCGATGACGGGGTGGTCGTTCCAAAGTGCTGGAGTCCGACTCGGAATCCCGATCGTCCACGCTCCTCCATCGAGAACCGACGTATTCGAAGCGAACAGGATGCCGCCGGTGCCCGAGCACGCGATCGTTCCGTCTGAAGGGCTCCGGACAGGACTCGACCACGTCCCGCCATCGAAGAATGTCGCCATCGAAGACACCTGTTGGAAGAGCCAGATGCCGGAGTTCGCCTCGCAGAGTTCGCCGCCCGAGAGTGGGGGTGAAGGGAGTTGCGCCCAGGTGCTGCCGTTCCACAACCAGAGCTCGCCCTGCTTCAGGACCAACGCCCCTTGCCCGAACGAGCTGATGGCGCTCGGGAAGTCGAGCGCAGTCGAACTCAGCTCCGGCTGCCAGTCGGAGCCGTTCCAGGTCCAGCGATCGTGGCTGTCGACGAGCAAGACGCGCTGGCCAGCACCAGCCATCCGACTCCACGATGTTTCGAACGCTGGACGACGGGCAGGGAAGCGTTCCGTCCAATCGACGCCGTCCCATTCCCAGGTGTCGTTGAGGCTGTGTGGGTTGAAGAGGCCCTGCGTGCCACCAAAAAGCAGAACCTTGCCCTGGTAGTTCGCGACGGCCGCTCCATGTCGGGGCGAGGGTGCGTGTCGAGGGTTCAGCAACGTCCACTCGGAGCCGTCGAACTGCCAGGTGTCATCGACGTCGAGTGCACCGCTGGCCCATCCCCCGAACATCAGGTAGCCGCCGTCGAAGGCGGCGATCGCCGGGCGGTACACCTCGCGGAGAGTCGGAATTCTCGTCCAGCCGATCGCCTCGATGAGTGGATCGACGAGCACGGGATAGGCGAGCGTCGTCTCGGGGAGTCGCACGGTGAGCGTCGTGTCGGCGACCCTCCACTCGACCTCCACCCGTCCGCCCGTCGCGTCGACCGCAAACGGGGGCGCGAGTCGAAGGACCTCTGCGTTCTTTGCGTCGAGAAAGGTGATCCCGCTCGCGCGCACTCGATGGTTCGGTGGAATCGCGTATCGGAACGTCTTTGGCGCGGCCTCGTCCCGCAGCACGAGCACCTGCTCGACCCAGTTCGCGCCGTGGAAGAGCGCCACGTCGACCGAAGGCAGGACGTCTTTGGCCGTCGCGCTCCGTCCTTCGAGCACGAACGGACGCGTGCGCGCCTCGAGCAACGTCAGACTCGCTCGAACTCCGCCGTTCGAGACGACCAGCTCGGCCGCAGCGTGCTCGGGAAGTGCAGCGTGAACGTACTCACTGGGCTCATCCCACGAGCGGCCCGCGTTCCACCGGCTGAGGAGCGTTCGCTCATTGGCCATCAAGCCCTCGACGACCGGCTCGACGGGCTCGGCCGAACGGCGACATGACGCGACTGCGAGGAGCACGAGGAAGCAGCGCGCGAGCACCGGGTGACTCAACCAGAGCGTGCGGGTCGAATCCACCGGGGCTCCGACGCCCGCATTCGCTCCCGCTTTGCCCGGGTTTCAGCTAGGCGGACGCCCATGCCCCGTCGCCCCGAGATCAAGAAGGTCCTCCTCATCGGCTCCGGTCCCATCGTCATCGGCCAGGCCTGCGAGTTCGACTACTCCGGCACGCAAGCCGTGAAGGCGCTCAAGGAAGAGGGCATCGAGGTGGTGCTCCTCAACTCGAACCCGGCCACCATCATGACGGACCCGGAGTTCGCGCACCGCACCTACGTCGAGCCGATCACCGTCGAGACCGCGACGCGCATCATCGAGCAGGAACGCCCCGACTCGCTGCTCCCCACCATGGGCGGCCAGACCGCGCTCAACCTCGCCAAGGCGCTCGCCGAGAAGGGCATTCTCGAGAAGTACGGCGTGCGGCTCATCGGCGCCCAGCTCGCCAGCATCAACAAGGCGGAAGATCGTCAGCTCTTCAAGCAGGCCATGGAGAAGATTGGCCTCGAGGTGCCCAAGGCCGGCATCGCCCACACGATGGAAGAAGCCTGGGCGATCGTGAAGGAGACCGGGTTTCCCTCGATCATCCGCCCGGCGTTCACCCTCGGCGGCACGGGCGGCGGCATCGCGTACGACGAGCAGCAGTTCAAGACGATCGTCGAGTCGGGTCTCGCGGCGAGCCCGGTTCGCCAGGTGCAGATCGACGAGTCGGTGCTCGGGTGGAAGGAGTACGAGCTCGAGGTCGTTCGTGATCGCAACGACAACGTCGTGATCATCTGCAGCATCGAGAACTTCGACCCGATGGGCGTGCACACCGGCGACAGCATCACCGTCGCGCCGGCGCAGACGCTCACCGACAAGGAATACCAACGCATGCGCGACGCCTCGATCGCGATCATGCGGGAGATCGGCGTCGATACCGGCGGCTCCAACGTGCAGTTCGGCGTCGACCCGAAGACCGGCCGCATGGTCGTCATCGAGATGAACCCGCGCGTGTCGCGATCGTCGGCGCTCGCCTCGAAGGCCACCGGCTACCCGATCGCGAAGATCGCCGCGAAGCTCGCCATCGGCTACTCGCTCGACGAGCTGAAGAACGACATCACCCGTGACACGCCCGCGTCGTTCGAGCCGGCCATCGACTACGTCGTCACCAAGATCCCCAAGTTCAACTTCGAGAAGTTCCAGGGCGCCTCGAAGGTGCTCGGCACGATGATGCGCTCGGTCGGCGAGGTGATGGCGATCGGCCGCACCTTCCGCGAGTCGTTCTTCAAGGCGGTGCGCTCGCTCGAGCAGGGCAAGCTCGCGATTCCCTCGAAGGACGAAGCGAACAAGCGGCCCGAGGCCGAGCTCGTCGAGCTGCTCCAGGTGCCGACGCCGGAGCGGCCGTGGGCGCTCTTCGAGGCGATGCAGCGAGGCTGGAGCGTCGAGCGGATCTTCGAACTCACCTCCATCGATCCCTGGTTCCTCCGTCACCTCGCCGCGCTCGTCACCGAGTACAACGAGCTGGCCGCGAAGGGCTCGATCGAGAAGGTCGGCACGCCCGAGCTCAAGCTCGCCAAGTCGCGCGGCTTCTCCGACGTGCAGCTCGCCAAGGCGTTCGGCGTGAAGGAAGCAGTCGTGCGCGAGGAACGCTGGAAGCGCGGCGTTCGGCCCGTCTTCAAGCGCGTCGACACCTGCGCCGCCGAGTTCGAGGCCTACACGCCGTACCTCTACTCGACCTACGAGGAAGAGGACGAAGCGCCGCCGACGAACAGGAAGAAGGTCGTCATCCTCGGGTCGGGGCCGATTCGCATCGGGCAGGGCATCGAGTTCGACTACTGCTGCGTGCACGCCGCCTTCGCGCTGCGGGAGGCCGGGTTCGAGACCATCATGGTCAACTGCAACCCGGAGACGGTCTCGACCGACTACGACACGAGCGATCGGCTCTACTTCGAGCCGCTCACGATGGAAGACGTGCTGGAGATCATCCACCGAGAGAAGCCGCTCGGCGTGATCGTGCAGTTCGGCGGGCAGACGCCGCTCAAGCTGTCGAAGCCGCTCGAGGCCGCCGGGGTTCCCATTCTCGGCACTACTCCCGAGGCGATCGACATCGCGGAGGATCGAGAGCGCTTCTCCAAGCTCGTCGAGAAGCTCCGCCTGAAGCAGCCGGAGAACGGCGTCGCGCGTTCACCCGAAGAGGCTTACCGGGTGGCGGACGGCATCGGCTACCCCGTGATGGTGCGGCCCTCGTACGTGCTCGGCGGCCGCGCGATGGAGGTCGTGCACGATCGCGCCGATCTCGAGCGGTACATGCGCGAGGCGGTGCAGGCGTCTCCGGAGCACCCGGTGTTGATCGATCGGTTCCTTCGCAACGCGACGGAGGTCGATCTCGATCTGGTGGCCGACGAGACGGGCGCTGCGATCGTCGGCGGAATTCTCGAGCACGTCGAAGAGGCCGGTGTTCACTCCGGTGACGCCGCCTGCATCATGCCGCCGCACTCGTTGGGCCCCGACGTCATCGAACGCCTGAAGGACATCTCGATGGCGCTCGCCCACGAGCTGAAGGTCGTCGGCTTGATGAACGTGCAGTTCGCCGTGCAGGGAAAGGCCATCTACATCCTCGAGGTGAACCCGCGGGCCTCGCGCACCGTGCCGTTCATCTCGAAGGCCACCGGCATTCCGATGGCGCGCGTCGCCTCGCTCTGCATGGTGGGCAAGACGCTCGCCTCGATGGGGCTCACCCGTGATCCCGAGATTCACCACGTCGCGGTGAAGGAGAGCGTCTTCCCCTTCGCGCGGTTCTCGAACACCGACGTGATCCTCGGGCCGGAGATGAAGTCGACCGGCGAGGTGATGGGGCTCGACTCCCGAGTCGACGCCGCGTTCGCCAAGTCGCAGCTCGCCGCGGGCACGACCTTGCCGTCTGGTGGGAACTGCTTCGTCTCGGTGAAGGACGACGACAAGCCAGGGCTGGTCGATCTCGCTCGGCGACTCGAGCGGCTCGGCTTCGGGTTGCTCGCGACCGGCGGAACGCACGAGTACCTGCAGAAGAAGGGCATCAAGAGCACGCGGGTGAACAAGGTGCTCGAGGGCGCGCCGCACATCGTCGATCGGATCCAGAAGGGCGAGGTGACGCTGGTGTTCAACACGACCGCGGGGAAGAAGGAGATCTCCGACTCGTTCTCGATTCGCCGCGAGTCGTTGCTCAAGGGCGTGGCCCACTTCACGACGCTGGAGGCCGCGCGCATGGTGGTCGCCGCGCTCGAGTCGCAGGCGGGCAACGCGCGGCGGTACCGCCCGATTCAGGAGTGGATCCGTCAGCGCTGAGCGCGCGCGTCGACAGGGTTGAGCCGCCCGTGCCGTCGAAGCTCGCTCGCGACGAATGGGCTCTCTCGTTCGAGCTTTCTCAGCGTCCAATCGCCAGACCAATCGTCCTCGGTGTCTTCTTCACGGCTCGAGCCGCATGAAGCGAGCTTTCGGGCCGAGGATCTCGAGACACCTGGCATGCGCGGATTGTGCTCGACTGAAGCATGCCCAGCGTGATGGCCATCGTGTCGAAGGCGATCTTCGAGAAGGACGCCGCCGGTGCCTCGATCGGATCGATCTGGCCGACCGACCAGTACGTCTCCCAGAACAAGGGGCTCGCAGCGCTCGAAGACGGAGGCGATCTCTATCTCGTCACCGTTCGACCCGGCGACGAGCTCTGGTTGGTCGGCGTGCTCGTCGATCCCATCTCCGCCGACGGCGCTTGGCGCGCGAACCCGAACGTGCGGCCGATTCGCTCCATCGACGCGCTCAAGCCGAAGCTGAAGTTCGCGAGCGGCACCGGCATCACTGCGAAACCCGGCGCGCTTGGCATGTCGCTCCAGACACCGCGGGTGCTCACCGACGCCGACGTGCTGCTCCTCGCTGGCGATGCACTCCCGCCCAAGAAGGCGCCTCACTCGCCGTCGCCCGGCCTCGTCCTGAAGAAGAAGAAGGCCGAAGCGGAAGCGCCGAAGGACCTCTCACCAAGCTCGGCGCCCGACGCGCTCCCCGAGCTCAACGAGACGCTCGCGGCGATTCAGAAGAAGCAGCTCGGGCTCGCGTTGAGCTGCGCGCTGGCCGCGTGGAGGCGGCTGAAGGTCCCAGCCCTCGGCGATCTCGTGAACGCCCTCGGCAAGGAAGCGAACCGCTCGCTCGCGCCGCTCGAAGGCCAGCGCGCCGAACTGCAGGAAGCCTGGCTCGACCTCGCGTCCAAGCGCCGCGCCGTCGACGTCGAGCGCCTCCTCGCCCGTTTGAAGGACGGGAGCATGACCCAGCTGCGTACTCGCTTCGAAGCGCTCGGAGGGTTCGGCCCCGATCCCCGGCTGCTCGGACCGATGCTCGCGACCGTCTCGGGCTACCACTCGTACGAGATCGGTCCGTGCGTCACCATGGCGCTCAAGCTCGCGAGGGACTCCGGTGACCCCCGCGCGCGCGGCGCCATCGAGCGCTTCGCGACGGCGTTCCTCACGCCCACGTCTGGAGATTCGTCGAGCTGGAAGGAATTTCTCGAGAAGAACGGGCGCAAGGTGGAGAAGGTGCTCGCGGCGCTGCCGGAGAAGCTCGAGCTGCCGAAGGCGGTGGAGGAGCAACTCCAGCGGTGCACGGCCGCGCTCCGGCCGCTCATCAACCGGGCGGAGGTGCCGAGCGAAGAAGCGCTGCTCGCCGAGGTGGGCGACGTCGCTGAGCCGACCGCGGCGCTCCTCGAGAAGGTGCTCGCCGACCCGACCGATCTGCAGGCCAGGCTCATCTACGGCGACGCGCTGCAGGAACGAGGCGATCCGCGAGGGGAGTTCATCGCGCTCCAGTGTTCCGACCCCACGGCCGCGAAGGAGAAGCAGGCCAAGGCGCTCATCAAGGACCACGCGAAGGGGTGGATCGCGCCGCTCGATCTCTGCGTCCGGCCGGACTCGATTCGCTTCGAGCGCGGGTTTCTGAGCGCCTGCCGTGTCGAGTTCAACACGCCCACCCAGCGCGCGAAGCTCGCCGATCATCCCCTGTGGCGCACCGTCAAGGAGATCGACTGCGACGATCAGGACTTCCTCCTCGGCGCCCAGCTCGTCTCCCTCACCCGCGCCACCCTGACGCCTGAGTCGCTCTCGACGCTCGCGACCCGCTCCTCGCCCGTGCCGCTCGAGGCCGTCATCGGCCCGTTGGAGATGAACTACGGCGTGCGCATGCGGCGGGGCCTTCAGGCGGGGCCCACGAGCGCGTGGAAGGACGCGCTCTCCATCGGCGCGCTGAAGCGGCTCACCTCCCTCGAGCTCTCGGGCTGGGCGCGTGAGGAGTCGCACCGAGTTCCGCTGACGCCCGAGGGGCTCGCCTGGCTGCTCGATTCTTCACTGGGCAAGCAGCTCACCGAGCTGAAGCTCGACTTCGGCCGCGCAGTGCCGCCGCTCGCCGCGTGGATCGACGAGCTCGCCAGGCGACCGACAGGGCTGTCGCTGCGATGCACCTTCACCAACGGAAACACCGCGAGCGGGCAGACGCAGATCGTCGTCGTCGCCGAGGCAAGACGAGTGGGCGACGAGGTGCAGCTCGAGCTCTCCTTCAACAACGAGATGGTGAATCTCCAGTACCTGTCGATGGCGGGGCAGATCGAGCGGCTGCTCGAGGGCTTTCCGAAGCCCCGCGCGCCGAGGCTCGTCACCCGGTACGTCGGCTCGAAGAAGCGCACGACGGCAGGCTACCCGGCGATCGCCGCCAGGCTCACCGAGGCGTTCTCCACCATCGAGGATCGATCGAGCTGAACGCTCATTCTGTGTGCTCGTTCAAGAGACCAGACGGTGCCGCCGCGGTTTCCGAGATGCCCCGCGTCACGTCGGAGAGGGCGAGCATTCCAATTGGCCGCTGGCGCGAGTCGACCACCACCAGCTGACGAGTGCCCGACTCGGTCATTTGCACGAGCGCATCGAGCGCCGTCTCGTTGGCGCCGATCAGCTCTGCTGGCTCCGCGAGCGTCTCGATCTTCGACTCTGGAAGCGCCTGCACGAGCCTCGCGACGGCAACGATGCCGCGCACCACGCCGAGCTCGTCGACCAATGGGACCACCGAGAAGGACGAGGCTTCCAAGAGGACTCGAGCTTCTGCGACCGACGCGGTCACCGGCGCGCGAATCGGCACCGAGGTCATCAGCGCCGAGACCTTCACCTGCTCCCGCGCTTGCTTCGGACGAGGCAAGGCGATGCCGTCTTGCTCGAGGAGCGCCTCGTAGATGGGCGTCGGGCGCAGGCGCTTGGCGATCACGTACGAACTCATGTTGGCGAGCATAAGCGGCAGCACGAGGCCATAGCCGTCGGTCATCTCGAAGATGATCAAGACCGAGGTGATCGGCGCGCGGACGACCCCTGCGAAGACCGCGCCCATCCCTACGAGGGCAAACGCGCCGAGCTGCCGCTCTTCGTGACCGAGTGTCGCGACGTCGAGGTGCCCGAACGCACCCCCGAGCATCGCACCGACGAAGAGCGAGGGCGCGAAGATGCCCCCTGAGCCACCGCTCGAATACGAGCTCACCGTCGCTACCACTTTCACCAGACAGAGGCTGAGGAGCGCGACGAGGCCGAGCTGCCCTCCAAGGGCTCGCCCCATCAGCTCGTAGCCGCCGCCGTTCACGCCACCGACCCCGAGCGTCGTCATCACCCCGACGATGAGTCCGCCCGTCAGCAGCCCTCCGAGCGCCGGGTGTGCCCAGGTCGGTACCCCACGGAGCCGTCGAAACCACCCGCGGACCGCGAGCAGGGCGTCGGTGAACGTGACCGAGACCCCGGCCGCAGCGAGTCCGAGCGCGGCGTAGATGGGCAGGGACGAGACGTGGTCGAGCCCATAACCATGCGCCCCTTGAATGGCGGTGTGCTCTCCCAACACGCTCCGCTCGATGACCGCCGCGAGCGCCGCTGCGATCACGACGCCAGACAGCACCGCCTGATCGAGCGTGCCGACGATCTCCTCGATGGTGAAAGTCACCGCAGCGATCGGCGCGTTGAAGGCCGCAGCGATTCCGGCGGCGACTCCGACGGGCATGAGGCGGCGGGCTTGGGCCGCTGGCAGGCCGGTGAGTCTGGCCAACATGCTCGCGACTCCGGCACAGATGTGCACCGTCGGCCCCTCTCGACCGAGCGACGCGCCCGAGCCGAGCTGAAACGCCGACAGCACGAACTTGCCGACCGCGTCGCGGAGCCGAATGCGACCGCCCTCGGTGGCAAAGGCGTGCTTGACCTGGGGAATGCCGGAGCCTCGAGCGCCAGGCACCACCTTCGCGAGGACGAGACCGACCAGGAGGCCTCCAATCGTTGGGGTCAGCACCGCCGCGACCTGCCACCACGGCTCGGGAAGGGAGAGCGCCCGGTCGATCAACAGCCGCTCCGAACCACGAATCGCGAGGTGAAAGGCGACCGCGATGAGGCCGCATAGCGCGCCGACGACGAGGGTGAGCGCGAAGAGGTGCTGGCTCTCGTTCGGGAGCAGCCGGTACAGCTGCCGCCGGAAGAAGGCGAGCACAGTGAGCAGCCGCCTCGACAGCGGTTTCATTCGTTCGCCGAGGGTCGAGAAGAGGTTCATCCGCGCATGACCGTGAGCGCCGAGAAGGCGAGGTAGCCCATCAAGGCGAGCGCGCCCTCGAACCGGGTGACGGCCCGTTCGGTGCGCAGGGCGATGGCTCCGAAGAGCGTGGCGAGGGTGAGGGCGGTGAGATCGGCGGCGAGACTCGAGACCGGCGCACCGACGCTCCCAGCGAGCCCCGCCGCGCCCAGGCAGAGGAAGACGTTGAAGATGTTCGAGCCCACGACGTTGCCGATCGCGAGATCGGAGTGCCCGCGCCGAGCCGCGATGACGCTCGTGATCAACTCGGGCAACGAGGTTCCAATCGCGACGATGGTGAGCCCAATCAGCCGCTCACTCACCCCGAGCGTCTTCGCGACCGACACCGCTCCTGAGACGAAGAGGTTTCCTCCGACGAGGAGAATCGCGAGACCTCCGAGCGCGACGACGGCCGAGCGGAGCTTGCTCGTCGGACCGGGAGCCCCCGCCACGTCAGCGGCTTCCTCGAACGCGCGCGCCGTCTCCGAGGCCATCGATGCCGACGCCACACGAGCGGCGCGCACCATCCACCCCGTGTAGCCGATGGCCACCGCCAACAACGCGACCGCTTCGACGCCCGAGATGGTGCCGTCCACCAGGAGAAGCGGAAGCACCGCGGTGCTGAGGAGCAGCATTGGCAGCTCGCGTCGCCTGAGACTGCCATCGACCTTCGCCGGACGAATGAGCGCCGCGACTCCGAGAATCAGCCCGATGTTGGCGACGTTCGAGCCGATGACGTTGCCGAGCGCGACGTCACCATGCCCACCTCGAGCCGCTTCGACGCTGACGATCACCTCCGGCGCCGAGGTGCCGTAGGCGACGACGGTGAGCCCGACCAGCAGTTGAGGGACGCGGAGCGCGAGCGCGAGGCCTGACGCGCCACCGACGAACCACTCGGCACCCAGATAGAGCAGCACGCCTCCCGCGAGGAGCAGCATCACGTCGGTCACCACCTCACGACCTCCTCATCAGGCGACCTCGGACCAGCGGGGCGAGGCAGCGAAGGCCGCGTGGATGACACCGACGTGCGAGTAGGCCTGCGGGAAGTTGCCCCACATCTGCCGTGTCTGCGGATCGAGATCTTCCGCGAGCAACCCGAGCGGCGAGTCGATGAGGCGTAGCTGCTCCATCAGCCTCCGCGCCTCGGTCAGCCGCCCCAGCGTCGCCAACGCCTCGATCAGCCAGAAGGTGCAGAGCATGAACGCCACCGTTGGCCGACCGAACCCGTCGTCGCCGCGGTAGCGCTTGAGCCAGCCCTGGTGGCTCAGCTCGTTCGAGACGAGGTCGACCGTTCGGTGGAGCCGGGCATCTTCCGGCGGGAGCAGCCTGAGCGAGACTGCCTGGAGCAGCGCCGCGTCGAGCTCGGTGCCACCGTAGTCGGCGACGAGACACCCGCGTGCTTGGTCGATGCCCCGGCTCAAGATCTCGTCGCGGATGCGACTCGCCTCGCCCTCGAACCAAGACACCTCGTCTGGGAGGTGACGCCTCGCGATGCGCGCCATGCGGTCGGCAGCGGCCCAGCACATCAGCGAGCTGAACGTCTGGGGTCTCCATTCGGTGCGGTACTCCCAGATTCCCGCGTCGGGTTGACCGGCGAGCGCGACCGCCTTCCGCGCCAGGCGGGCCACCAGCTCGGTGAGCGGGCGAGAGACCTGCTCGCGGAAGCGCAGGTCGAGAAAGAGGGGCGCGAGCGCCAGCACCATCTCTCCGTAGACGTCGTGCTGCCGGTGGGTCGCCGCTGCGTTTCCCACCCGAACCGGACCGTTGCCTTCGAACCCGCGCCAGGCCGGCAAGAGCTGCTCGTCGAGATCGGCTTTGCCGTCGATGCGGTACAGCGGAGCGAGGTCGAGCTGTGGCGCGGAACTCGCCACGTTCAGCAGGTAGGACAGGAACTGCTCGCGCTCCTCGAAGTGACCCAAGAGCCGGAAGGCGCCGAGCGCGTACGACGCGTCGCGAAGCCAGCAGTAGCGATAGTCCCAGGTGCGCCCCGAGCCGGGCGATTCGGGGAGCGAGGTGGTGAGCGCGGCGACGATCGCCCCGGTGTCTTCGAAGCAGTGCAGCTTGAGCGTCAACGCCGCGCGAATGACCTCCTCCTGATAGTGCGGGGGCACGTCGCAGTGCTTCACCCACTGCTGCCAGTACGACGTCGTGGCACGGAGGAACCGATCGCAGAGTGGCGCGAGCGGCTCCTCGACCGGCGCGCCCCACGCCAACACCCACCGCCTGGTCTCGCTGAGCGCGAACGGCTCTCCATCGAGATACGAGAGCGGTGCGTCGGTGGTGAGCCGCAGCTCGTTGTCGTACCCGCGAAACCGCAGGTGATTCGAGCCGAGCTCACGGTGTGGCCGTTCCTGTGACCACCCCAACGTCGGCTGACAGCTCACCCGGATGCGCGGCGTCCCTGCGATCGGCTCGACGATGCGGACGAGCTTGGTGGGTCGAAACGAGCGCTCGTATTGGAGGAAGCGAGGCGCGAAGTCGATCACCCTGAACGACCCGTCTTTCGAGGAGAACAGCGTCTCGAGCACGTTGGTGTTGGGCAGGTAGCGCTGCTTTCCGCGGGAGCCGTCTGCAGGCCCGATGGTGAAGGCGCCACCGTTCGCCTCGTCGAGGAGCGCTCCGAAGACCGGCGGCGAGTCGAAGCGCGGCATGCACGACCAGACGATCGCGCCGTCGGTCCGCACCAGGGCCGAGAGCTGACAGTTGCCGATGAGACCGTGGCTCGCGAGAGACATGGGGCCACCCTAGGGGGCAGATGGTTGGATATCCAACGAATAGTTGATAGGAGGACTCCATGCGGCGCGCGCTCATGTTCCTGCTGCTCCTGGTCGGAGGCATGGCTGCCCTCGCTGCAGTGGGCTACGGCGTGCTCGCGCAGACGACTCGGAGGTGGTTCGAGGCCGACGTCGAACTCCGGGCGCAGCTCGCGGTGTCGTCTGCGCGGCAGGGCCTCGCGCTCCAATGGTCGACCCCCGAGCGCCTGGCGGGGGCGCTCGTCGACATCGCCCGTGACGAGCGCATCATGAGCGCAGCGGCCTGTGCACCCGATGGATCGCTCCTCGCCGCGACTCAGGGGTACCCGGCCGTCTTCTCGTGCCGCTCGGTGACCGAACGGCTCGCTGGCACCCCGTCGTGGATGATGACGACCGAGCTCCCCTCGGGCCGGGTGCACCTGAGCGCGACCAGGCTCGAGAACGAGCACGGGCCCCTCGGCTCCGTCGTCCTCGTCCACGATCTCAGCTACCTCGAACGCCGAGAGGCGAAGACGCGGTGGTTCCTCTTGATCGCCTTCTTCGTCGTGTCCCTCGCTGCAGCGCTCGTCACCTTGCTGACGACGCGGTTCGCCTGGCGCGGGTGGACGCGGGATCTCCAGCGCGCCCTCCTGGGTGGAGGCGAGGCGGAGTTCCAGCCGCTCGTCCGCGATCTCCGGGCGATGGCCGAGCGCCTCGCGGCCGAGCGCGAGCAGGAGAAGAACGCCGGTCTCTGGAGCCCGGCGCGCCTCAGGGCGACGCTGCGCCAGTACCTCGAAGGCGAACGGGTGGTGATCCTCGCCAACCGCGAACCCTACATTCACGAGAAGACTCCGACGGGCGTGAAGGTGCTCCACCCGGCGAGCGGGCTGGTGACCGCCCTCGAGCCGGTGATGCGCGCGTGCTCGGGTGTGTGGGTCGCCCACGGCAACGGAAGCGCCGATCGCGAGACCGTCGATGCGAGAGATCGGGTGCGCGTACCGCCAGGTGAAGAGTCGTATCTCGTGCGGCGCGTGTGGCTCAGCGAGCAGGAAGAGAACGGTTACTATTACGGCTTCGCGAACGAGGGCCTGTGGCCACTCTGTCACGTCGCCCACGCCCGGCCGGTCTTTCGCGCCGAGGACTACGAGCACTACGTGCGGGTGAACCGAAGATTCGCCGACGCGGTCTGCGAGGAGGTCGACTCCGACGACCCCATCGTACTCGTGCAGGACTACCACTTCGCCCTCGCGCCCCGAATGATCCGCGAGCGCCTGCCTCGAGCGACGATCATCACCTTCTGGCACGTTCCCTGGCCGAACGCGGAGCGCATCGGGATCTGTCCGTGGCGAGAGGAGCTGATCTCCGGGCTGCTCGGGTCGAGCGTGGTGGGCTTTCACACCCAACAGCACTGCAACAACTTCATCGACTCGGTCGACGCCTTCATGGAGAGCCGGATCGATCGAGAGGCGAACGCGGTCATTCAGGGCGCGCGCCGCACCCTCATTCGGCCGTACCCCATCTCGATCGAGTGGCCCGTGCACTGGCTCGACGCCGCGCCACCCGTCGCAGAGGCGCGTCGCCTGGTGCGAGCGGAGCTGGGCCTCGCACCCGACTCGCTGCTCGGCGTCGGCATCGATCGCCTCGACTACACCAAGGGCATCGAGGAGCGCCTCGCCGCGGTCGACGAGCTGCTCGCGCGGCACCCCGAGCTCCGTGGCCGCTTCTCCTTCGCCCAGCTCGCCGCGCCGAGCCGCACCAAGATTCCGCGATATCGCGAGCTCAACGAGCGGGTCGAAGCGCTGGCAGCGGAGATCAACGCGAAGTGGGCCGGTGGCACCTATCGACCGATCATCTTGCTGCGCGCCCACCACGAGCCCGCGGCGGTGTTCCGGTTCTACCGCGCGGCCGACCTCTGTTACGTGAGCAGCCTCCACGACGGCATGAACCTGGTCGCCAAGGAGTTCGTCGCGGCGAGGGACGACGAGCAGGGCGTGCTGGTGCTCAGCCAGTTCACCGGCGCCGCGAGGGATCTCACCGAGGCCCTCATCGTGAACCCCTACGATCTCCGGCAGGCGAGTGAGGCGCTCGCGGCGGCGCTGAAGATGTCTGCCGACGAGCAGCGGGAACGAATGCGCTCGATGAGGCGGCTCGTCTCGGAGTTCAACGTGTACCGCTGGGCGGGCCGAATGCTCGTCGACGCCGCCGAGCTGCGAAGGAAGGACCGCCTGACCGGTCGGTTCGGAGCCGCGCTGCTGTCAGCCCCCTCATGAAGCACCTCCTCGCACCTCGTGCCCTCCACGTGCTCGAACGGCTCGCCTGGAGCCGAACGCTCCTGGCCTTCGATTTCGACGGAACACTCGCGCCCATCGTCGCCCGGCGGGAGCGCGCGACGATGCGGGCGTCGACTGCGAGGCTGTTCGAGGCGCTGTGCACCCGCTACCCGTGCGCGGTGTTGAGCGGCCGCCACAGCCTCGACGTACGGGCACGCCTCGGCGATTCGAAGGTGCGCTTCGTCGTCGGAAACCACGGGCTCGAGCCAGGGAAGAAGCTGAGCGGGCATTGGCGTGGCATGCGCGAGGTGATGCACGAGCTCGCGCCGCTCGAGGCGATCGACGGCGTGGAGCTCGAAGACAAGGGCTACTCGGTCTCGGTTCACTTTCGCCGCGCGCGTTCGAAGACGCGAGTTCGCCGGCGAATCGTCGCGGCCATCGAGGCGCTCGCCTGGCCGTGCCGCCCGGTGCTCGGAAAGGACGTGGTGAACGTCGTCTCGGCGAAGGCCCCTCACAAAGGCGATGCGCTCCGTCTCCTCCAGCGCCGAACCGGGGCCGAGACGGTGCTCTACGTGGGCGACGACGTGACCGACGAAGACGTCTTTCGCGCGCGCACGCTGAAGCGTTTGGTGAGCGTCCGGGTTGGTCGATCGTCGGCCTCCGACGCGTCGTACTTCCTCTCGAAGCAGGAGGAGATCGATCGGTTGCTGGCATGGCTGCTCGTGTTGAGGGAAAACCAACCGACGGATGTCGATCCTCCCGACTCACTCGGCGCCGGGCCCGACCGCGCCTGAGCCACAACTGCCCCCCGCGCTCGAACTCCTCCGCAAGGTGTGGGCGTTGAATCACGCGCTCGAGCAGCTCTCGGGCCGCATGGTCGCTCGTCTCGGCGTCACCGCTCAGCAGCGTCTGCTCGTTCGTCTGCTCGGCGCGTTCCCGGGGCTCACCTCGGCCGAGCTCGCCAAGCTGCTCCACCTCGACCCGGGTACCATCTCGGTGACCCTTCGTCGGCTCGAAGCGAAGGGGCTGGTCGAGCGGAGCATCGATCGGGCCGATCGCCGAAAGTCGACGGTGCGCCTCACCGTCAAAGGGCGCCGTCTCGATCGGCCGACGCCGGGCACCGTCGAACGCGCCGTCGAGCGAGTGCTCGCGACGTCCTCCTCGCGCGAGGCGGAGATCGCCAAGACGGTCTTGGAGCGGCTGACGGAGAGCCTCGAGCGCGAACGGGCCCGCTGAGCTGGCCGGCCGCCGCGAGATCGATCCTCGTACCGCGCGACGAACGTGACGTTCTTCAGCGACAGCGCCCGACGCCGACGACGACATCACTGCCCGACAGCTGGATCCAATCGGGCACGCCGTCGCCGGTGACGTCACCGAAGCGCTCGACTCGCGCCGAGAAGCTCCGGGCCGGTACGTCGGGGTTCGAGAGCGTGGTGGCCGAGAACAAGCGGCTCACCACTTCGCCCCGCCCATCGCCATCGGTGTCGACCACGAAGGCGGCGTTGGTCGGGACGGGCGAGAGCCTCCAGTCGGTGCCTCGGGAGAACGCCGCCGCGCCACTGCCGAGCATCAGCACGCCCGTCGAGCCCGCGAGGTCGGGGAACGCATCGTTGCTCACCAGGCCCGCGGCGAGGCCGGTGTCGAAGTCGAACGTCGAGAGGCGAGGCCCGAGCGCGAGCCCAGAGATTCGCGAGAACAGCACGAAGACCGCGCGCGGCGCGTTCGCGTTGGCGAGCGCCACGAGATCGGCCCGCCCGTCACGATCGACGTCGGCCACCTGCAGCTCGACCACCGCCGGGAGGAACGGCGTCACCACCGCTGGCCCGAACTGCCGGCTGCCGTTGTTTCGGAAGGTGAGGAAGCCCAGCTTGGTGCGCGCCACCACGTCGAGCGCGCCGTCGGCGTCGAGGTCGCCTGCACGGAGAATCACCTCGGACGCGAGCTCGTTGAGCGGCAGTGACACCGCCGTCGTTCCGAAGCGGAAGCTCGCGCCGAACGTCACCTTGGCGAAGCACGGCATCGGCGTCGGGTTGACGCCTCCGTCGGGGAGCGGAGCGCTCGGGCAGTCGAGGTGGAGGAGATCGGGCTGCCCATCGGCGTCGAAGTCGCCCACGGCCTCGGGGCGAGTCAGCGCGTCTTCGGCGCCCACCGTGAAGCTGCCAGTCGCCGTCGCTCGCAGCACCCGCGTCTGGGTCCTGATCGGCAACATGCTCGCCACCGTGGTTCGTCGGCTCACCACGAGATCCACCCGCGCGTCGGCGTCGACCCTGGCGGCGAGGAGGAACTCGCCCGCGTTCGGCAGCGCCGTCTTCACCGAGCGCTCGAACCCACGGCCAGTGCTCCCGTTGCGCACGAGCGCAGGCTTCACCAGCGAGTTTCCGACGATCGCGTCGAGCCGCCCATCGCCAGTCAGATCGGCCAGCTGGAGCTGACTTGCAGGAGAGGCGTTGGTGAAGCCCTCCACCTCGTACACCTCGACCGCCGAGAACGCGCCCGGCCCAGTCGCCCAGAGCAGCTCGAGCCCACGGCCCGTGCCCAGCGCGATGTCGTCGAGCCCGTCACCGTCGAGATCGGCGACCTCGACCGCCGCCAGGTTCGCCCCGCCGTTGGTGGTGAAGGTCGCCGCCGCGAGCGCGCCGCTCCCGTTGCCGGGGAAGATGGAGACCGCCGACGCGGTGATCGCCACCACGTCCTCGTTGGTGTCGCCGGTGAGTTCGCCGGTCGCCATCGCCACCAGCCCGTTGACGCTCGGTGCGGCCGGAGTCGCCTGGGTGAAGGTCGTCGTTCCACTGGTGACGAAGACGCGCAGCTGGCCGCTCTGGGCGGTGACGAGATCGGCGCGGGAGTCGTTGGTGAAGTCCGCGGCGCGCGCGAGCTCGGCCTGGAGCAGGTTCGGCGCGGCGTTGCGCGTCTGGGAGAAGGGCGCTCCGCCGTCGGCCGAGGCGTTCACCCAGAGGTCGGCGTTGAAGTTGCCCAGCATCGGCACCCGGACGAGATCGATGCGCCCATCGCCGGTGAAGTCGGCGGGCACGGTGAGCCCGTTCTGCCCGTTGGTGAAGAGCACAACGGGCGTCGCGAACCCACTGCTCGTCTGCTGCACGATCCACAGCGCGCGCAGATCGCCAGCGATCAGATCGGCCCGCCCATCGAGCGAGAAGTCGGCGGTGCCCATCGGGAGGAGCACCACACCCGCGTCGGCGTTCGCCTGCTGCACGAAGCGCGCGTTGCCCGCGTTGGTGAAGGTGACGCGGCTCGTTCCCGCCGTGGCGAGCAGATCGAGCCGGCCGTCTTGAGTCACGTCCACCGTCCACGTCCGCGCGTCGGTTCCTGCGGTCAGCGTGTGGGGCAGCTGCTCCGCGATGCCCGAGAAGACGACGCCGTTGGCACAGCTCGGCCGGCAGCGCCCCTCGACGCACGCTTCGGAAGCGCCGCACGTCGTCCCGCACGCGCCGCAGTTGGCCGGGTCACGCTGCTTGTCCACGCAGGTCGCCGCGCAGGTGTCGATGCAGGCCACCGCGCAGGCGCCAGCCGTACACGTCGCCCGTTGCGTCGCCGTTCCCGCCGCGCAGCTCGTGCAGCTCGAACCACAGGCCGACGCGACCTGCGGGCCGACGCAGCTCCCGGGGCCGGTGCCACACTGGGTGTTGCCGCCCGCGCACGTCGTTCCGCAGCTCGTCCCGTCACAGGTGGGAACGGAGCCAGGCACGCCGTCGGGGCAGCGGGTGCAGCTGGCTCCGCACGCGGTCACGTCGGTCGCCGAAGCGCACTGGCCGTTGCAGGGGTTGAAGCCGGTCGCACAGGTGAACGCGCAGGCGTTGTTGCGACAGATCGGGGCGCCTCCATCGGGCGCCGAGCAGACGCTGCAGGACGGCCCACAGGCCGACGCGGTGGTGTCGGGGACGCATGCGCCGGAGCAGAAGTTGAAGCCGGCCACGCAGGCGATGCTGCATGCGCCTTGGCTGCAGGTGGGCATGCCGTTGGGAGTGCTCGCGCAGGGAACGCAGCTGGTGCCGCAGCTCGTCGGCGCGTCGTCGGGCAGACACTGCAGGCCGCAGCGGTGGAAGCCGGCGCCGCAGACGAAGTCGCAGCTCAGGGTGGTGCCCGCGTCGGTCGTGCGGCTCAGGCAGGTGCCGGTGCCGTTCGTCGGCGCCACGCACGGGGTGCACCGGCTGCCGCACGACTCGGGAACGGTGTCGAGCACGCACTCGTCGCCGCAGCGGTGAAAGCCGTTCGCGCAGGTGAAGTCGCACTGCCGGTTGGTGCACGAGGGCATCGCGTTCGCAGGGAAGGCGCAGGGCCCACAGCGATCCCCACACGACATCGGCGAGGTGTCGTCGGCGCACATCGCCCCGCAGGCGTGAAACCCCGCTCGGCACGAGAGTCCGCATTGCCCTTGCGCGCAGGTCGCGGTGCCGTTCGCCGAGCGTGGGCAGGTCTCGCAGCGGTCTCCGCAGGTGGCGACGTCGTCATTCGAGGCGCAGGTGTCGTCGCAGCGGTGGAAGTTGGTGGGGCAGGTGCCGGCGTCGGGCCGCACGAGATCGCAGCGTTGATCGGCGCAGGTGTCGGCGTCGTCACACGCGCGGCAGAAGAGCCCGCCGGTGCCGCAGGCCTTCTTGTCGTTCCCCGGCTGGCAGACGCCGTCCATCGAGCAGCAGCCGGTGGGGCAGGTCGTCGCGTTGCAATCGGGCGTGATGGGCGGGCAGCCCGCGAACAGGGACGTCAGCAAGACGAGGAAGAGAAGCGCGCGCACGACGTCGACCTTTCCATCGCGAGCGGCTCTCTCGCGCGAAGAGCGTCATGTACCGTCGAAGAGACGGGGAGTCATCGGCTTTTCCGAGGCGGCTGGACTCAGTGCATCGAGCGGCGCCGGGTCGCTTCGATCACCACCGCCAGCAGCGCCGTCTTCCCACTGAGCGGACGCCCTTCGACGAGCGGACGGAGGGCGAGTGAGAGATCGTGCGCTTCCTGCGTCGTGGGCGCCCGCTTGCGAGCCTTGAGGCCCGGCCGAGACACCATGAGCAGGAGCTCGCCGCTGGCGAGGTTCAACGTCACGTCGACGTCGAGGCGATCGGCGCGGCCAGCCACCAGCACCACCTCGCCGAGATCGCTCACCGAGCGAACGGAGAACGCCGACAGACACGAAGGAAAGATGAGCTCGTTGAGCCCGACCAGCACCTTGCCGGCCTCGCCGTCGTCCCACGGCACCGTCTCCTGGTAGCGGCGAATCGCGTTGGCGAGGTCGCGCAGATCGGTTCGGGACAGATCGTGCACCTCGCCTTCGGCCACCAGCTGGAACTCGCCGCTCGTCTCGACGTAGCGCACGTCGACTTCCCTGCTGCCGACGAAGGCCAACACCCGGTGTTCGCCGCTGAAGCGCCCGGTGTCGTCCACCACCGGCCCGACGTTGCTGATGCGCGCGTCACTGAGGAGCCGGCGGCGCTTGGGAAACCGGAGCTGATCGGAATCGGAGAACATTTCGAGCGAATTCTCGAAGCCCGAGGCGGCCATTCGCGACAGCGTGCTGGACACCTCACGCCATGTAGGTGTCTCTCAATGTCTCGAATTCATTGAGTCTAGGGGCGCTGATCGCGCCAATCGCGCGGCGTCACCCGTGCCCAGCGCTTGAAGGCGCGATCGAAGGCCCGCAGCTCCGAGTAGCCGAGCAGGTAGGCGACCTGGGTGAGATCGATGCGGGCGTCTCGGAGGTAGGCGCGGGCGAGATCGAAGCGCACGTCGTCGAGCACGCTCTGAAACGAGGTCTCGAGATCGGCGAGGCGGCGCTGGAGCGTTCGGCCCGACAAGGCCAGCCGGGTGGCGATGCGCTCGATGTTGGGTTCGCCCTGCTTGAGCGCCTCACGGATCGCGTGGCGGACCCGGTCGATCAGATCGTCGGTCTTCGGGCGGCTGGCCAGCGCAGCGAGCGCGTGCTCCTCGAGGTAGGCGAAGAGCGCCGCGTCGCCCGTCTTGGCAGGGTGATCGAGGAAGCGCAGCTCGAAGGAGAAGCCGTTGTTCGCTTGATCGAAGGCGAGGTTCGAGGTGCCGAATTCCTGCTCGAGCCGCGAGACGTCGGCGGGCCGCGGGTTGGCGAACCAGAGCCGCTCGAGCCGCCCCTCCTCGACCATCGAGAGGAACTTCGTCGCCATCAGGTAGGTCGTGTATTCCTGGTGGTGGCGCGAGAGGGCGTCGGGTGCGCCGGCGACCCCATGCTCGAGCCCCGCATCGGCCTGGTTGACGACGAAGCGAAACTCCTGCCCCGGCGCCATCAGGGCGTTGAAGCGCACCACGTTCTCGCAGGCCTCGCGCACCGTCGCCGCGGAGCGAATGAGGAACTCGGCCACCCCATAGGTGCCGACGCGGACGTCGCGCGCGAGGTCGAGGCCGAGGTGCGGAGCCCCGAGCGTCTCGGCGACCTCGTCGATCAGCGCCTTGAGCTTCGGCGCGGGGAAGGTGAGCTCCGTCTTCCCTGCCGACTTCCAGTCGAGGTCGGCCGGCAGCTCGTGCTTGGTGAGGAGCGCGGGCACGTCGACTCCCTTCGCGTGCGCGTAGGCGAGGGTGATTGGTCCCATGCGGGAGGTGAGCTCTCGGGTCGACCGGGCCATTCGGGGCGCGTTTTCGCCGTCCCCGGCGCATGGTGCAAGGGCCTCGACCCGAGGTGCAGCGAGTGGTGCGAGACGCAACCCTTGCGCGGCGCGGGAGCCAGGCTCCGCGAGGGAACCCCCGGCGCGGGGTGTGCAGTCCGGCGTCGCGTGCGCTCGACCTCCGACCTCCTTGGCGCGCACCGGGGGGACCCAACCCGTCTGGTGCAGATCCTCCGCGATGCGCAGCGCGAGTGCGGCAACTGGTTGCCCCCGCGGGTGATCACCGAGATCGCCACCGGGCTGGGGCTCCCTCGTGCTCGCGTCGAAGGCGTCGCCGGCTTCTACGCGTTTCTCCATCTGGCGCCCGTCGGCCGGTTTCATCTCCTCGTCTCCGACAACGTCACCGATCGCTTCGCGGGCGGGCGTGAGCTGGCGGGCGCGCTCTGCCAGCGGCTGTCGGTCAAGAGAGGCCGGGTGCGCAGCGACGGGCGCGTCTCGGTCGACTTCACCTCGTGCACCGGGCTCTGCGATCAAGCGCCGGCGCTCCTGGTGAACGGGGTCGCGGTGCCGAAGGTGGTGGGGCCGCGGCTCGACGCGGTGGTGCGGGCGGTCGAAGCCGACGTGCCGGTGTCGGAGTGGCCCGACGAGCTGCTCCAGGTCGACGAGGGGCTCCGTCGCGCTGGGCCGGTGCTCGACTCGCCGCTGACGCCAGGGGCTGCGCTCGAGCGCATGCTCCACCTCCCCGTCGACGAGGTGCATCGGGTGCTGGAGGCCTCGAAGCTGCGCGGCCGAGGAGGCGCTGGGTTTCCGGTCGCCGCCAAGTGGAACGCCTGCAGGCTCGCCCCGAACGACAGCGTCGTCGTCTGCAACGCCGACGAGGGTGAGCCAGGCACCTTCAAGGATCGGTTGCTCCTCATGCGTCGGCCCGATCTCGTGGTGGAGGGGATGACGATCGCCGCGCGCTTCACCGGAGCGACGACCGGCTTCATCTACCTGCGAGGGGAATACGAGTTCCTCGCCGAGAGTCTGCGCGCCGTGCTCGCTCGCCGGCGCGCCGGGAAGCTGCTCGGGGTGGGCATCGGCGGAGAGCGCGGCTTCGACTTCGACGTCGAGATTCACCTCGGCGCGGGCGCCTACGTGTGCGGTGAAGAGACGGCGCTCCTCGAGTCGCTCGAAGGGCGGCGCGGTGTTCCCCGGCACAAGCCGCCTTTCCCGGTGACTCACGGCTACCTGGGTCGCCCCACGGTGGTGAACAACGTCGAGACCTACGCCGACGTCTCGGTGCTCTTCGGCCACGGCCTCGACGCCTGGTGCGCGTTGGGCACGCCGGAGTCGACCGGCACCAAGCTGCACTCGGTCGCAGGCGACGTCGCCAGGCCGGGGGTCTACGAGCTGCCCTGGGGCAGCACCGTCGCCGAGGTGCTCGCGCTCGCAGGCGCGGAGCGGACGCGCGCCGTGCAGGTGGGTGGGCCGTCGGGCGAGCTGCTCCCTCCGGCGATGTTCTCTCGGCGCCTCGCCTTCGAAGATCTGCCGACGGCGGGCGCGATCGCCGTCTTCGACGACACGCGTGACCTGCTCGAGGTGGTGGTGAGCTACGCGCAGTTCTTCGCCCACGAGTCCTGTGGCTTCTGCACGCCCTGCCGGGTGGGAACGCACGTGGCGGCGAGGAGCCTCGACAAGCTCCGCCGTGGGCGCGGCTCGACCTCCGAGCTCGACGAGCTGGCGACGCTCACCCGGCTGCTGCGCGACACCTCGCACTGTGGCCTCGGCGCGACGGCCCCCAACGGCTGGCGGCACTACCTCGAGCGCTTCTCCGACGACGTGCAGCGGCGCCTCGGCGGCGAGTTCCAGCCGGCCTTCGACGTCGAGAGCGCGTTGACCGGCGCCCGGGTGGCGAGAGGAGAGCGGCCATGACGGCGCAGACCTTCACCCTCGACGGCGTCTCGATTCCGTTCACCGAGGGCCAGACGATCATCGAGGCGGCGCGGTCGGCGGGCGTCTTCATTCCCTTCCTCTGCGCGCACCCGGAGTTCCCGGCGCACGGCTCCTGCCGCGTCTGTACCGTGCTGGTCAACGGGCGCTCGATGGCGTCGTGCACCACGAAGGCGGCGTCGGGGCACGTGGTGGAGAGCAACACCCCGGCGCTCAACCGCGATCGTCAGGCGCTCGTGCAGATGCTGCTCGTCGAGGGCAACCACTTCTGCCCGGGCTGCGAGAAGTCGGGCGGCTGCACCCTCCAGTCGGTGGGCCAGGAGCTCGCCGTCACCTCGGCGGGGTTCGCCCACGAGTCCCCGACGCGCCCGGTGGACGCCTCGCATCCCGAGATCCTCCTCGACTTCAACCGCTGCATCCTCTGCGAGCTGTGCGTGCGCGCCTCGTCCGACGTCGACAAGAAAGACGTCTTCGCGCTCTCCGGCCGCGGCCTGCACAAGCACCTCATCGTCAACGCCGAGTCGGGCCGCCTCGCCGACACTGGAATGACGACGGCCGACAAGGCGATGAGCGTCTGCCCGGTGGGCGTCATTCTGCCCAAGCGCCGCGGCTTCTCCGCGCCCATCGGCGAGCGACCGTACGATCGCGAGAACCCACGGGCCCGCGTCGAGAAGAAGGGGAGGGCGCGATGACCGCGAAGATCCGGCTCGCCACCACCTCACTCGCGGGCTGCTTCGGTTGCCACATGTCGTTCCTCGACATCGACGAGCGGATCCTCACGCTGCTCGAGAAGGTGACCTTCGATCGGTCGCCGCTCACCGACGTGAAGCACGCGGGCCCCTGTGACGTGGGGCTCGTCGAGGGCGGGGTGTGCAACGAAGACAACCTCCACGTGCTCCGCGAGTTCCGGAAGCAGTGCAAGGTGCTGGTGGCGGTCGGTGCCTGCGCGATCAACGGCGGGCTGCCGGCGCAGCGCAACCAGTTCGACGTCGGCGATCTGCTCCGTCACGTCTACTTCGAGGAGCCGGGCCTCACCCGCCGCATGGTGCCCGACGACCCCGAGCTGCCGGCGCTGTTCGACAAGGTGCGGCCGATTCACGAGCTGGTGAAGGTCGACTACTTCCTGCCAGGGTGCCCGCCGCCCGCCGACGCGTTCTGGGCGTTCCTGAGCGATCTCATCGAAGGCCGGCCGCCGCGGCTGCCGCCGGGAGCGATTCGGTATGACTGACGGCCTCCGACGCATCGCCATCGACCCGATCTCGCGCGTCGAGGGGCACGGCAAGGTGACGCTGTTGCTCGACGACGCCGGCCGGGTGCACGAGGCGCGGCTGCACATCGTCGAGTTCCGTGGCTTCGAGGCCTTCATCGTCGGCCGGCCGTATTGGGAGGTGCCCGTCGTCGTGCAGCGGCTGTGCGGCATCTGTCCGGTCTCGCACAACCTCTGCGCAGCGAAGGCGCTCGATGCGGTCGTCGGCTCGGTGCCACCTCCGTCCGCGGTGAAGCTCCGGAGGTTGATGCACGCCGGCCAGGTGCTCCAGTCGCACGCGCTGCACTTCTTCCACCTCGCCTCGCCCGATCTGCTCTTCGGCTTCGACGGCGAGGTCGCCAAGCGCAACCTGATCGGCCTGGTCGAAGCGCACCCCGAGCTCGCGAAGAAGGGCGTGCTCTTGCGCAAGTTCGGCCAGCAGGTGCTCGAGGCGGTCTACGGCAAGCGCATTCACGGCACCGGCGCGATCCCCGGTGGGGTGAACCGGCACCTCGCCATCGAGGCGCGCGACACCTTCTTGGAGCAGATCGCCGAGGTGAAGGCCTGGGCTCAGGAAGCGGTGGCGCTGGCGCAGCGGCTCACCGAGACGAACCTCGAGCACCACCGCGGCTTCGGCACGGTGCCCTCGGCGCTGCTCAGCCTGGTGGCGTCCGACGGTGCGCTCGATCTGTACGATGGCGGGCTGCGCGCGAAGGACGCCGACGGCGGAGTGCTCTTCGACGGGCTCGACGGCTCGGCCTACCGGCAGATCATCAAGGAGGAAGTGCGGCCGTGGTCGTACATGAAGTTTCCCTACCTCGCGGTGATGGGCCCCGAGGCCGGTTGGTACAAGGTGGGGCCGCTCGCGCGTTTGCAGGTGTGCGATCGCATTCCGACGCCGCTCGCCGAGCTGGCGCGGCTGCGCTTCCTCACCAGCGCGCCCGGAGTCATTCACGCGCCGCTCGCCTTCCACTGGGCGCGGATGATCGAGCTGCTCCACTGCGCGGAGGAGATCGAGCTGTTGCTCCGCGACGAGGCCCTGATCCGCGGGGAGCTCGTCTCGACCGGTGAGCGGCACCGTGAAGGCATCGGGATCATCGAGGCGCCACGCGGCACGCTGATTCACCACTACGAGGTTGGCGACGACGATCTGATCACCCGGTGCAACCTGATCGTCTCGACGACCAACAACAACCAGGCGATGAACGAGGCGATCCGCTCGGTGGCGAGGAAGTACCTCGAGGGCCACGCGGTGACCGAGGCGCTGCTCAACCACCTCGAGGTCGCGGTGCGGGCCTTCGACCCCTGCTTGTCGTGCGCGACCCACGCGATGGGCCAGATGCCGCTCGAGGTCACCGTGCTCGGTCCGGACGGCGCGGTGCTGAGCGTGGCCCGGCGGGAGGCTCCGTGAAGGCCCCGGTGCTGGTGTTCGGCTGGGGCAACCCGTCGCGAGGAGACGACGGGCTCGGCGCGGCCTTCGTCGGCGAGGCCCTTCGCAGCGCCCACGTCGAGCTGTTGGTCGACTACCAGTTGCAGCCCGAGCACGCGCTCGATCTCGTGGGCCGGGAGCAGGTGCTCTTCGTCGACGCGAGCGTGTCGGGGCCGGAGCCGTTCCTGCTGGTGAGCCTCGAGGCCGCCCAGCACCACGGCGCCTCGACCCACCGGCTCTCACCCGGTGCGCTGCTCTCGGTGTTTCATCGAGTGACGGGCACCCCTCCGCCGAGAGCCAGGCTCCTCTCGATTCGCGGCTGGCAGTTCGAGCTGGGTGAGCGGCTGAGCGATCGCGCGCGGTTCAACCTCGACGCCGCGCTCGCCTGGTGGCGCGACGAGCTGAACGCGACCCGTCACTGACTCGGCACCACGGCTCGGCTCAGGGGAACTCGAACAGCGGTCTCCCGACGGGTGGCTCGACGTCTCCATTCCAATCGTAGGGAGGGTTGAGCCCATGGTCGCCCTTGTGACGGAACGCGGTGAACCGCCACTTCGGCGTGGCAACGTCGAACTCGCCGCGCGGCGCGATGAAGAAGAGCGTGTCGCCGGAGAGGACCATTCGAGCGGCCGTCGGCACCTGCATGATCGTGCCGCCTCGCGCGGTCTTTGCCGTCAGCACCCACGACCCGCCCGGCGTCCAGCTGGCCTCGTACCAGCGGTCGGTGTCGTCGTAGAAGTCGCTCGGGTAGTTCGGCGGCGCCCGGTAGTTGTTCGCCGAGACGCCGTCGCTGTCGAACACGAACGCGTAGACGTAGCGGTTGGTGGCGTCCGCGAGCGGAACGGCGCCGCCCATCACCGTCGAGAGCACCACGAAGGCGCCCTCGGGGGGCCGGGTGGCGGGCGTCGGGCAGACCGTCAGGCCCCAGTCGTTGGGCCCGCAGGAGAGCACGCTGAAGTAGTAGAGGGCCGAGAGCGTGCCAGTGAAGATCGTGAAGGGAGCGTCTTGAATCGAGGTGGCGAGCGTGAAGGTCGAGGGGTTCGTGCTTGCTTCCGAGCGCAGCCCGGTGGAGTGGATGATCGGCCCAGGGGTGAGGCCGAAGATGGAGCGAAGGCACGTCCGTTCCATCGGCACCCCGTGCAGCAGGCCGAGCCCAATCGATCGCCCCGCTTGCGCGGCCCCCGGCCCTGTCCGCGTCGCCGTGCAGCCAGCCTGGTGGCCCAGCTGAAGGTCCAGAGTCGCCTTGAACGACAGCTCGGGCACGCTGACGAAGCCAAAGTGAACCTCGGGTGTGAGCTTCAGCAGCGCTCTGAACTCGGTCGAACCTCCGGCACCCGGCGGCCCGGTGATGGGCGAGCCGTGCATGCTGAGCTCAGGTTGCCCCTGCACATTCACGTGTTCGTTGGCGAGGAGCGCGATCGGGTTGCCTGCCCGCGAGGCGAAGGAGAGCGGCGGACTGACGGTCTGCGTGCCAGTCATCGACGTCAGCCCGAGGCCGAGCGGAAGGCTCTCGTAGCGGGGGAACCACATTCGAAGCCCCACCACGTGCATCACCGGCGCCTCTGGAGGCGGCGCGATGCCGAGGAACGAGAGGCCAAGTCGCCCGATGAGGCGCTCATGGTCGGGCTGAACCAGCTCGAGGTCGGTGAAGTGGGTGAGCGTGCCCGAGAACGACGCGCCGCCGTCGCTCAAGTTCAACGCGAGGCTGGGCGTGGTGAGGGGCTCGCGCCCACCATCGGTCTGGAGGAGCCCTGGCACCACGAAGGGCCCTTCGAGCTCGAGGCCGCCGTCGGAGAGCGCGAAGCCGAGCTCTCGCCAGCTGCCTTGAAACCGCACGGTGACTGGTGCGGCGAAGCGCGCGCCGTCGGGGCCGAGTTCGTACGCGAGCACGACGTCGTCACGGCCTGCGAGCTCAGCCGCCGAACGTCTCCTCGCGGTCAGGATCGAGGGGTTCACCCCGGCGGCCTCGCCGACCTCCAGCGTGAGCTTCCCATCGTCGCTGGTGACGATCGTGACGCGGCCCCCATCGGAGCTCCCCGCGTCTGCATCGCTGCCCGCGTCGCGCTCGCCCGCGTCACGAGCCCCCGCGTCCTGATCGCCGGCGTCTGCGAAGGTCATCTGGACGCAGCCCGTCAGCACGGCGACGAAGAGGATGAGTGTCAGTCGAATCACGAACTGCGACGCTACTGCGCGCGCCCGACGAGCCGGCGCCAATACCCCGAATTTCCCCAATGGCAGGGTGGGACGACGGAAGTGCTTGCACCTCACGTCACGTGAGGGGGCAGTCTCCGCTCATGTCGATTTCAACCCTCGCAGGAGACGCCATGCGCGCCCTCTCGCTCTCGGTCTCCGAGCTCGCTCGGCTGACCGGTCTCACCGTTCGAACGCTTCATCACTACGACGAGCTCGGCTTGTTGAGCCCGCCGCGACGCAGCTCGGGCCACCGCGTGTACGGCGCCGAGGAAGTGACGCGTCTCCACCGCGTCCTCACCCTGCGTGAGCTCGGGCTGTCGCTGTCGGAGATCGCCATCGCGCTCTCGGATCCCACGTCAGTGCGCGAATTGCTGAAGCGTCGGCGCGGCGAGCTCGTGAACGAACGGGCTCGGCTCGAGTGGCAGCTCGCCGCCATCGACCGTGAACTCGCAGGACAACAGGAGACCACCATGACGACCGAATCGATTCCCGCTCTCTTCGACGGCTTCGACCCAGCCAAATACGACGCCGAGGTCGAGCAGCGCTGGGGCCAGACCGAGCACTTCAAGGAGTCGCAGCGCCGCACCAAGCGGTACACGAAGGCCGACTGGCAGCGGTACGAGGCCGAGGCGCAGACGATCGCGGCCGAGTTGATCGCCGCGATGAAGGCGGGTGAGGCGCCGAGCTCCGTTCGCGTCCAGGCCGGTGTCGAACGGCACCGGCTCCTGATCGATCGTTGGTTCTACCCGTGCGACGCGAACATGCACCGCACGCTCGGCGCGATGTACGTCAGCGACGCGCGCTTCACCGAGAACCTCGATCGGCTGGCTCCCGGCTATGCGGCCTTCTTGAGCGAGGCGATCGCCGCCAGCGCCTGACGATCACTCCCCGACGGTGGTGTACCGGTACTCGGGATCCTCGTCGTCCTTCTGCTCGCCCAGGTCGGCGTTCGGGAGCGCCTTCTCGAGCGACTTCACGTCGTCTTCGCTGAAGTAGTTGTCGGTGAGATCGAGCGCCTCGAGGTGCTTGAACTTCGCCGCGTGGGTCCGGAGCAGCTCGGCCGCGTCTTGTGCGAGCACGCCCATGCTCAGATCGAGCTTCTTGAGGCGCGGGAGGATCTTCGACGAGGCGATCGCGGTGATGAGGTCCTTCTCCCACTCGGAGTTCTTGAGCCCGAGGTACTGGAGCGCGGGCAGCGTGGACCCGTCGAGGATTCCCTTGAGCGAGGCGACGTTGCCGTTGCAGCCGTAGTCCTCCCGCCCGAAGAGCAGCTCGAGGTGCGTGAGCTTGGGCAGGGTGGTCGAGCCGATCGTCGTCGCGACGTGTTTGTCGAGGCCGCCCGACTCGTAGACGAACTTCTCGAGCCAGGGCGCCTCCATCTTCCCCAGCGCGATCGGCTTGCCACCGTCGCTTCCGCTCGCGCCTTGGAGCAGCAGCGTCTTCAAGTGCGGCGCCGCTTCCCACAGGCCGGCGAGGTTGCCGACGCGCCGCCACGACGGCTGATCCATGTGCTCGGCGTCGGGGCTCAGGTCGAGCTGCTCGAGGAAGGGCAGCGGCCCACACTCGGTGATCACGTCGACGAGCGACTCCATCTGCCAGTTGGTGTCTTCATCGGGCGGCAGACCGAGCGTCAGGCTGCGCACGTAGTGGCCCGCCGGGTGCCGGAGGATGCGCTCGAGCGTCTCCTCCATCGTGCCGGGCTCGCAGTCTTGCGGCTGCAGATCGACCTCGGCTGCGACGCCGTTCTTCCAGGTGATGCTCGAGTCTTCGAGGCCCTTGAGCAGCTCCTGCTCGACCTCCTTCTGCTTCTTCACGTTCGGCTTGCCTTGCACGGCGACCGAGATCATCTCGGCCCACGGGTGGCCCTGCTCGAGCAGCCAGTCGGCGAACACGTGCCAGGTCTTCGTGTCGTCTGGGTTGGTGGCGAGCTGCGTCTCGACCGCCGGGTTGCTCGGAGGTGGTGGCGCGACGCCGACCTCGAGGTACCCCTTGCCCGTCTTCTCGGCGATGAGCTTCTTGGTGTCGGCCTTCGCCTCGCCGGCGCTGTCGAAGTCCTTCTCCTTCGTCTGGCCGGGCGTGCCGATCTTCCCGAAGCGGACGATCTGCTGCTCGCCTTCCACCTTCACTTCCCAGAACTTGTTCGAGCTGCCTTCCGAGAACTCGAAGCGGCGGAAGCCCGGCTCGACCGTGACTGGTGCAGCGGGAGCGGCAGGCGCCGCGGCCTTCTTCTCGGTCTTCGGAGCGGCGGCGGGGGCAGCCGGTTTCGCCGCGGGAGCAGGGCTGGCAGCCGCTCCACCCGACGTCTTCTCCGCGTAGCCCTTGCCGGTCTTCTCGCGAATCAGCTTGTCGTAGAGCTTCTGCGCGCCGGCCGCCGAGCCTTCGTCCTTCACCGTGGTCTGCCCGCCGGCGCCGATCTTCCCGTAGCGGGTGAGCACCTGGTTGCCGTCGATCCACACTTCCCAGAACTTGTTGGACGTCCCCTCGGAGAACTCGAAGTAGCGCTTGGTCATGCGGCGCAGCGTCGCGCACCCCGAGCGGTTGATCATCAAAAACACAACGGAGAGATCAGGCCTGCGTGAGCTGCGTCAGCCTGCTCGCACCGCGCTCACCGTGATCTCGTCGCGATCGTGGTACAGCTGCCGGAGCTTCACGTTGCTCCAGCCGCCCGCCTCGAGGGTGCCGCGGATGCGAACGACGGTGGGCAGCTTGTCCTTCATCGGGAGCTTCAGGTTGGCGACGAGCTGGGTCGCCCAGCGGTTGCGCGCCCACTTCGCGAGCAACTGCGCCACCTCGACCGGCCGCCACGCCATGTCACAGAAGAGCCAGTCGCAGGGCTCCTCGGGCGTGAAGGCGAAGGCCGTCTGGTGGAAGTGCTTCACTCGGGAGTGACTCGCGACGTCTGGCGCGAGCAGGCCGGTGTCGACGCTGATCACCCGCGCGCCGCGCTCGAGCAGGCGCCTCGTCCACCCGCCCGGCGCGGAGCCGAGATCGACGCAGCGGTCGCCCTTGCCTGGCGAGACGCCGACCCATTCCAACGCTTCGTCGAGCTTCATCGCAGCCCGAGACGGCGCTTCGGCGGTGCGCTTCATGCGCGCGCGTCCTCCTGGGGCCAACGAGAGCGCTTCGCGAGCGAAGACGGAGCCGACCGCCGCGGTGTGCGGCGCGACGAGACACACCTGCGCGAGCCGGGCGCCTTGTTCGAACGCGGCCCACGGGGTCGCGGGATCTTTGAGCTCGGCGCGCAAGGAGACGATCGTCGATTCCCAGGCGACGCATTCGCCCGCGCGCGCATTGCCGGCCTGCGTATCGGGCACCCAGACCTGCACCTTGGCCGGCGCCGTTCCCAGACGCTGCGCGGCCTGCTGCGGCGTCTCGACCACCTCGTCGATCGGGAAGCCCATGCGCGCGAACGTCGGCGGCTGCTTCGCGGCGCGCTCGGTGGAGACGAGGCCTGGTCCGAGGAGGGTCGCTCCACAGCGCTGCCAACAGAGCTCTTCGTATAGCTGCGTCTCGAAGCCTTCTCGGCAGGTGAAGAGCCAGTGCCCAGCGGTCGGCCGGAGCGCGGGTGAAGGCACCTTGGGCTGCTTCACCCGATGCGGAACGGGGATGGTGGGCGGCGGAACCGGCCGTTCTCGAGGAGGTGGCCGGCGATCGTCACGTCGCTTGGCGCGGTGGTGCCCTTTGCGCATGGGCTGCGTGTACCGCATTTCGGCGCGAGGTCGTGCCCTTCGCGCTCAGCTCAGGGAACGTTGGGGACGATGCTGTTGATGAGGGTGAATTGGCACGGCGAGACGCTGCCGAACTGCACCGTTCCCACCACCCACATGTCGTTGACCCGGTTCATCGAGCGCGTCTGGGTCGTCACCAACTGGCCGCCGCAATAGAGCTTGAGCGTCGAGAGCACCGGCGTCGGGCTCGCTGCCCACGAGTACATGTGCACGCCGATGGTGTAGTTGAGCCCGTTCTGCGGCGTGTTGATTCGGGTGTTCTCGGGACCACGCCCGGAGATGTCGTCGCGATCGAGGTTCGGGCTTTGTTGGGCCGTGCCCCACGAGGGCGTGCGCTGGCGGAAGTTGCAGTCCCAGATGTTGTTGCCCCAGCTCGTCGCTGCGGTCCACGGCCCCGCCGTCGGGTGGATGAGGTGGAGATCCTGATCGTTGTTTCGATCCCACGTCAGCTCGATCCACAGATCGCCGTTGGGCGTCACGGTGATCGGCGTCGAGCAGGTCGAACTCCCGCCCAGGCCGTCCGACACGCTGAAGTTCACCACGTGGGTGCCGACGACATCGGCGAAGTAGTTCGTCGAGGTGCAGTTGGTCGGCGCCGAGAAGGTGCCGTTGGCGGTCGCAGGTCGCGAGCTGACGGCCCACTGGCACGTCACCGGGCCGGGCGCCATCACCGACGGGGTGAGCGTCACCTGGCTGTTCGCGCCCACCGTGATCGGCGCCGGGCACATCGCGGTCACCGCGCAGCCCATCATCGTGCGGGCGATGCCGGTGCCCCGAAGCGGGAGCGGGTAGCTGATCGACTGACCTCCCTGCGTCACCGTCACCGAGAGCGCCCCGCTCGCTGGCCCGAGCAGGAACGGACGGAAGCGCAGCTGCACGACCCGTGAGGCTCCAGGAGAGATCGTGCCCACCGTCGCCGCCGCCGAGATCGCGAACTGAGGGCAGCCACCGGCCGTCATGCAGCTGCCGCTCCCGACCGGCGCCAGCCCTGGGTCGGTGAGGGTCACGCCGGTGAGCGTCAACGCCGTCGAGCAGGTGTTGGTGATGCTCACCGTGCGCGCCGGCGAGCCGCACTCCAGCTCCGCGTTCATGAAGTCGAGGGGGTCGGGAGAGATGGTGACGCAGGTCGGCGCCAGCGTCGCGACGAGCTGCACCCGGCCTTGTGACGCGCCCGGCGTCGAGACGCCGAAGGTGATCTCTCCGCGCACCTGGGTCGGCGTCGAAGGAGACGGCCGCAGCGGCGCCGCGCGAACGGTGATCGGCACCTGCTGCCCCGGCTGCACCACGAGGGTCGGCACGGTGCCCTGGGGCAGGCTGAAGGTGTCGTCGCTGCCCGGCGCGAGCTCGATCGCGCTGAAGTAGCAGACGTCGTTCGGCTGAATGCCCCGGTTGCGCAACGTGAACTGCAGATCGCGCACCTGCGGCATGTCGACGACGCCGAAGTTGAGCTGCCCGGGAATCACCTCGTAGTTGCACGGCGGCGCTTCGACGGCGTCGGCGGTGATCCGCACCTTCGTCTCCGGGCTCATCGGATCATTCGAATAGATCGTCAGCTCGAACTCCTTGAGGCCCGCGCTGGTGGGGATGATCCGAATCGGCAGGTTGAGCGCCCCGCCGGCGATCGCCTCGATGCCGTTGGTCGGGTTGTAAACGTTGGGCTGAATCGTGTTGGTGCACCCATTGCGCTGCTGATCCCAGTCGCCGACGCAGATCTCGTTGGCAGTGCCAGTGAGGGCCTGCACGGTCCAGTAGGGCATGCCCATGCCTGCCATGCCGAGCTTCAGGTTGGCGCGCGCGTCGGGCGGCACGGGGCGGGTGCCGACGTTGGCGATGCGCAGCGTCCGCGGCGCGTACGTCGGTGGTGACGCGTTCGGCGTGAAGCCGATGCGGCCGACGCTCAGCGGCGTGGGGCGCACGTCGATGCGAGGACCACCACCGATGCCACGCAGCGGCACCGCGACGGCTGGCTGCCCGCTCAGCGAGGTGTTCGTGTTGAGCCGCCCCGTCTTCGGGCCGAGCGCGATCGGGCGGAAGGTGAGCTCGGCGCGGGCGATACCGTCCTTCCACAGGCCCGAGGCGTTCTTGGTGGCGCCTGGCACCGTCATGCGCGTGAGATCGCCTCCAGGGGTCGCGCTCACGGTGAAGACCGAATCGGTGGTCGCCATCGCCGAGAGCTGCACCTCGGTGCTGCAGGCGTTGAGGAAGATCGCAGTGCCCGTGCCGCTGGTGGTCGGCGCGACGAAGCCGAAGAAGAGCGACGTGCCCTGCGGGTCGTCCGGAGGCTCGGCTCGGAAGCTCAAGCACGTCGAGACGCCTCGGCCGCGGAAGGTGATCTCCTTCTCGGGGCACGACTGGGTGCGCCGCATGGTGACGCGCGCGACGTAGTCTCGGGTCTCGGTCGGGGTGAAGGTGAGGGTCGCCTTGGCGCTCTCTCCCGGGGCCACGTCCCGGCCGCCGCTCGAGTCGAGGCCGCTCAGCACGAAGACGCCGGCCGGCGCGCCGAGCTGGGTTCCGCTGGTGACCCGCACGGGAATCGAGGCGTCGTTGCGGAGATCGATCTCCTGCGTCGACATCGTACCCACCGGCGCGATCCCGAAGTCGACCTCGTCGGGCAGCTCGCACTCACCGGAGATCGCGCGGCCGCGCACCTCGATGGGCGTGGTCGCCGCTCCAGCCGCGATGAAGTCGAGCTGCGAGGCGGCGTCGTAGCCCTTCACGTCGGTGCGCACCGGGGGCGTGAAGGCGACGGTGATCGGCTGGCGCTCCGACGGGTAGACCTCTCGATCCTGCTCGAAGACGAACTCGAAGAGCGCGCCCGGCTCGGTGCGCCCTTGCACCGTCACCGGATCACCCGAGGCGCGAACCACGTCGGACAGGTTGAACGGGCCGCGCCCGACGTTTCGCACGAAGACGATCTGCTCGAGCCGGCTCCCCATCGAGATGGTGCCGAAGTCGAGGAGCACCGCCTCGCCCGACTGCTGGCCGTCCTTCGTCTCCCACTCCCACCGCACCTCGCCCACTGCTGCCGAGATCGGCTTCTCGCAATCACAGCCAACGACGACCAGACCCGCGAAGAGCGGGAAGAGACGATGAAGAGACCGCAAGGAGGCTCCCGGGCGAGGACAACGGCGGCCAGACCGTTTGGAGAGGGCGTAGCACGGGTCGAGGGCCAGATGCACCCAGGCCCCGGCCGTCGATCGCTTGCGCCGCGGCGGGCGGTGTTTACCTTCGCCCGACCCTCCGGCTCGGCTGAATGGGCCTGATTTTCCGCCTCGTTCCCTGGCGGAACCGCCCGTTTTCAGTCAGAAGGCACACCGTCATGATCGATTGGGTCCTCAAGCGCATCATCGGAACGAAGAACCAGCGCGAGCTGAAGAAGGCGTGGCCCAAGGTGGCTGCGGTGAACGCGCTCGAGACCAAGATGCGCGCCTTCAAGGACGAGGACTTTCCCAAGGAGACCGCCCGCCTCAAGCAGGAGATCGCCAACGGTCGATCGGTCGACGACGTGTTGATCGAAGGCTTCGCGCTCATTCGGGAAGGCGCCCGGCGCGCCATCGGGCAGCGCCACTACGACGTGCAGCTCATCGGCGGCATGTTTCTCCACCAGGGCTGCATCGCCGAGATGCGCACCGGCGAAGGCAAGACGCTCACCGCGACGACCGCGCTCTATTTGAACGCGCTCGCCGGCCGCGGCGTGCACCTCGTCACCGTGAACGACTACCTCGCCCGCCGCGACGCGGAGTGGATGGGCCGGGTCTACAAGTTCATGGGCATGACGACGGGCTGCGTGCTCAACGAGCTCTCCGATCGGCAGCGCCAGGACGCGTACCGCTGCGACATCACCTACGGCCAGAACAACGAGTTCGGCTTCGACTACCTGCGCGACAACATGAAGTTCCGCCTGCAGGACTACGTGCAGCGCGAGCTCAACTTCGCGATCGTCGACGAGGTCGACTCGATCCTCATCGACGAGGCGCGCACCCCGCTGATCATCTCCGGCCCGACCGAGCAGAACACCGAGCTGTACGCGAAGGTCGACGCCACCATCTACGGCCTGGTCCCCGAGCAGGACTACCAGCTCGACGAGAAGAACCGCTCGGTGATGCTGACCGATCAGGGCGTCGAGAAGCTCCAGCAGCGGCTCAAGGTGAACAACCTCTACGCGCCGGAGGAGCTCGAGACGTTGCATCACGTCGAGCAGGCCCTGCGCGCGCACACGCTCTACAAGCGCGACCGCGACTACGTGGTGAAGGAAGGCGAGGTGCTCATCGTCGACGAGTTCACCGGTCGCTTGATGGCCGGGCGGCGCTGGAGCGACGGGTTGCACCAGGCCGTCGAGGCGAAGGAAGGGGTGAAGGTCGAGAACGAGAACCAGACCCTCGCGACCATCTCGTTCCAGAACTACTTCCGCATGTACTCGAAGCTGGCGGGCATGACCGGCACCGCCGACACCGAGGCCGAGGAGTTCGCGAAGATCTACAACCTCGACGTTCGCGTGGTGCCGACCAACCGCGAGATGGTGCGCGATGACCTCGAAGACGTCGTCTACAAGACCGAGAAGTCGAAGTTCGAGGCCGCCGCGAAGGAAGTGAAGGAGCTGCACGAGAAGGGGCAGCCGGTGCTCGTCGGCACGGTCTCGATCGCCAAGAGCGAGGTCTTCAGCACCTTTCTCAAGAAGGAAGGCGTGCCGCACAACGTGCTCAACGCGAAGAACCACGCGCGCGAGGCCGACATCATCGCCCAGGCCGGTCGCAAGGGCTCGGTCACCATCTCGACCAACATGGCCGGCCGCGGCACCGACATTCTCCTCGGCGGCAACGCCGAGAACATGGCCAAGGGCGAAGTCGGCCCCGAGCCCGAGCTGCCCGAAGAGGCACCGAAACCAGAAGGCCAGCTGATCAACTTCACCGCCGTCGATACCGCCACCAAGGAGGCCTACGAGGCGTCCAAGGCGGAGTGGAAGACGAAGTTCGACGCCACCCTCGCGAAGTTCAAGAGCCAGTGCGAGGAGGAGCGCAAGCAGGTGCTCGAGCTCGGGGGCCTCTTCATTCTCGGCACCGAGCGTCACGAGTCGCGCCGCATCGACAACCAGCTCCGTGGGCGCGCCGGCCGTCAGGGTGACCCGGGCATGAGCCGGTTCTACCTCTCGCTCGAAGACGACCTGATGCGCATCTTCGGCGGGGAGCGCATTCAGTCGATGATGGAGCTGTTCGGAATGAAGGAGGACGAGGTCATCGAGGCGCCGATGCTCTCGCGCTCCATCGAGAACGCGCAGAAGCGGGTCGAGGGCCACAACTTCGACACTCGCAAGACGCTGCTCGACTACGACGACGTGATGAACCAGCAGCGGCGCACGATCTACAAGCTGCGCCGCCAGGTGCTCGCCGCGGGCGCGGGCATGCCGCTCGTCGAGTACGAAGAAGACCCGAAGACGAAGGTGAAGACTCGCTCCGAGAAGTCCTACAGCTGGGACGACTTCAAGGAGCTGTGCCTCGACGCGATCGAAGACGTCATCGTCGGCCTCACCGAGATCTACACGCCCGCCCGCAACCCCGAGACCTGGAACGTCGACACCCTGTCGAGCGAGATCAAGACCCTCTTCGGCGTCGAGATGACCTTCCAGCGGCAGGGGACCGTCGACGAGCTGCAGGAGCAGATCTACCGCCGGGTCGAGAAGATCTACCTCGATCGAGTGAAGGACTTCGGCGAGGAGTGGAACCGCTTCGTCCAGCTCCAGTACCTCTCGACGATCGATCAGCTCTGGAAGGATCACCTCCTCGGCATGGATCACCTGCGCCAGGGCATCGGCCTGCGCGGCTACGGCCAGAAGGACCCGAAGATCGAGTACAAGAAGGAAGGCTACGCGGGCTTCGTCCGCATGCTCGCGGGCATCAAGTCGGCCTTCATTCAGCGCATCATGCGGGCCCAAGTGCGCGACGCCAACGAAGACGCCGAGCGACTCAAGAAGCAGATGGAAGCGCGCGCGAAGCAGGCCGTCGAAGGCCGCGGCGGCGAAGACGGTCAGGTGCAGCCGAAGACGGCCGAGCAGAAGACCGTCGTGCGCGAGGGCCCGAAGGTGGGCCGGAACGACCCGTGTCCGTGTGGCTCGGGCAAGAAGTACAAGAAGTGCCACGGCGCGGCCGAGGCCAACGTGTGAGGTGACCGCTCTCGTCCTCTCCGCCTCCAAGCGGGAAGGCGATCGGCGTCGGCACGCCGGGCAAGCCCTTCGATGAGACGCGCTTCGTCGAACTCTTCTCGAGGTGAGCGCTTCTCGGTTCGGGTTCGCTGAGCGCTGTCCTCCGCGGTGAGACAACCAGCTGGCGCACGCGCGCTCCGAAGCGGGCCGAATCGTCGAGCGCCGTGAGGAACGACGCCGAGTTCGATCGAGGCATGGGCGTTGCGATGCCGTCGCTCATGAACCGATTCCTCATCGTCGTGTTGTCTCTCTGGAGTGGCTGTGGCGTGTCCGAGGCGCAGCTCGTCGCCGGTGACGAGTCAGCCAACGCCGAGCTCGAGCTGTCGCGGAAGATCCTCGGAGACGTGAGCTGCGTCGCCGGCGCTCCCGACTGCAACGTCTGCGTCAACGACGTGTTCGCGAGCGTGACCGACGGCTTCGGCGGCCGCTTCGACTGGACGACGAGCCGTTGGACCTTCACCTGGGAGAAGGCCTACCCACCGCAGAGCGCGAAGCCGATCGGCGTCTTCCACGACGGCGTGGCGCTCATCGACGGCCCGGAGCACCACGTTCAGGGCTTCGTTCACACGAACTCGTCTTCGGTGCCGTTCATGGTGACGCACAGCGACGACTCGAAGGGTGGCATCGGCCGCATCGACGATCGTCACCGCCTCGTCTCCTTGCTGCGCAGCAACGACAATCACCCCAGCGGAGGCCAGGTGCTCGGCGACTCGTTCCTCTTTGCCGAGGGCCCGGTGCTGCGCGTGGTGAACGTGGCGGGGCCGGAGCGGAGCCAGCTCTTCAGGCTCCCCGCGCCGGCGTGGGCCAAGCCGGGCGACGGGTTGTCCGGTGGCGGGGTGGGCGCGGTGAGGCTGCGCGACGGAAGGACCCTCGTCATCTCGTCGACGCCGGGTGGAGAGACCGCGGGCGTGCGCCGAACGCTCTTCTTCACCAAGTCGGGCGCGCTCACCGACGCGTCGCCCTTCGCGCTCCTCGGCGAGACCGAATACTCGCAACCCGCGGGCTGGAACGGCGACTACCAGCACTCCGAGAACCTGTCGGTGCTCACCGAGTGTGGAACGGGCACGATCTTCACCCTCCACGCGACCGGCGATCGCGAAATGTACGGCCGCGGCTACTTCCGGCTCTCGCGCGTCGACACGGTGAACGGCGTGCCCAAGCTCACGACGCTGCGCGCGTACAACATGGATCAGAACATCTGGACCTGTCACTTGCGCAGCTCGGGCACGGCGTGGGCGCGGCCCGATCACTCGCTCGGCATCGCGTGCCACGAGTGGCTGGCTCGTCGCGGGTTCTTCGGGTTGGACGACGAGGGCGAGTTCTCGTTCCGCGTCGCGCGATGAGCGCAGGCACGGTGCAGCTCGAGGAGCCGAGCCTGGAACGTCGAGGCGACGCTGGGCACCTCAGAGGCGGTACCACAAGACATCAGCGGTCAGGTTCGAGTCGAAGCGGCCTGCTGCTGCCTTGAACGTGCCGTAGGCCGAACTCCGAACGCTCTTGAAGGTGCGGTCGGGCTGGCCCCGCCAGATGAAGTCGTTGGAGTGGCCGACCGAGTCCCAGAAGATGTCCTCGAAGCCGTCGCCGTCGAAGTCGCCCGTGAACGAGAGCCCATAGTTCGAGGTCACGGTCTGCACGGGCGAAACGCTGAGCCGCTGGCTGTTCGTCGACGACCAACTCGCGCGCTCGTCGTTGCCTGCGCCACTCCCGGGCCGGTACCAGAACACGTCATCGCCTGCCGCACCGTCGAAGTTCCCGGCCATCGGCCGGTAGTTCAGCAGGCCGGTGGCGAAGGGCGGCGCCGTTCGGAAGGACCCGTTCTTCTTCGACCACCATACCTCGAGCGAACCGGTCGACGGATCGTAGAGGAAGAGATCGTCGCCGCCGTTCGCGTCGTGATCGGCGCTGAAGGCCGTGAAGGCGCCTCCGACCGAGACGCTCGTACTGGTGAACAGCCGGCTCCCAGTGCCGACGGACCAGAAGAGCTGATCGGCGCCCGCCCCCGGGCGGTAGAAGAGGAAATCGTCGCCGTATCTCCCGTCGAAGTTGCCGACGACGACCGTCGCGTTCTCGGGAAGTGGCCGATCGTCTTCGTAGCTGAACGAGCGATCTCCATTCGACCACCAGAGGTCGCTGAGCCCAGTCTGCGGCCGGTAGATCAGGAGGTCGGTGAAGCCGTCGCCGTTGAAGTCCCCTGCCACCGGTTCGCCTGATTGACTCGTGAATTCGAGTGCTTCGAGCTCAACCTGCCCTTCCCGGTCAGCACGAGATCCAGACGTGGACGCGCGTGCATTGAAGGGCATGGGGTCGAATCAGCGGTGGTCGGGCGCGGTGCGGTTCGTCGGACGAGAAGGTGCCCAGGCACGCCTTCGACAGAGCCTCGCCGACGCCGAACGCTCTCCACAGATCATCGTCCTTCGAGGCGAAGCGGGAGTGGGCAAGACGACGCTGCTGCGGGTGTTCTGTTGGCAGGTCGAGCAGGCCGGTCGCCGAGTGGCCTGGATCTCGGGTGACGAAGTCGCGCCCAACCCTGGCGCGATCCTGAGCACCCTGTCGTCTTCGCTCGGAGTGCCCGAGCCCTTCTCGGCCCTGGGAACCGGCGAGGCTGCTGATGTCGTCGTGCTCGATGCCGCCGAGAACCTCTCGCCCTGCATCTCGTGGGTCTTCGGCTCGGCGCTCGCTCGGAGCGGGCACCGGCTCCTGATCGTCATCGCCTCGCGGACCGCGTTGCCCTCGAAGGTGCGCTCCCTGCTCGGGTTCGCCGCGCGGATCGAGGAGGTCGAGGTCGAGGGCTTCAGCGAGGACGAGCTGTCGGCCGCCATTCGGGCGAGGAGTCTCCCCGCGTCGCTCGAGCCCGAGGTTCGCGCCCGGAGCGCTGCCAGCCCGCTCGCCTTCGCGCTCCTGAGCGAACACTACGAACGAACGGGCAGCCTCCCGGTGGTGAACTCGGCCGCCGACCCGTGGACGATGCTCGCGACCGAGTTCATGCGCTCGGCGACTCGAGACGATCAGGCGACCGCGCTCCGGGCCCTGGCGCTGGCGCGCACGATGACGCCTGCGCTGCTGGGCGCGATGCTGGGCGTCGACGACCCGCTCCCGCAGTACCGGTTCCTCGAAGGGCTCTCCTTCGTCAGCCAGACCCCGCGTGGGCTGGTGCTTCACGGTCTGGTGCGACGCGCGGTCTTCGACGAGCTGTCGAGTCGCCTGCCCGAGCTGCGCCTCCGGTTCGCGGAACGAGCGATCGTTCACCTCACCGCCTGCCCTCCGTCGTCGTCGCCTTCGGAGCTGCTCGAAGGGATGCTCGAGAGCTTCTTCGTCGGTCGTCGGCCGATCTACTCGACCAGCACGCTCTTCCTCGACGACCTGCGCCGCCATGGCCTGAGGCTCGCTCGTGAGTCAGATCTCGGGTGGATTCGGTCGACCATTCTCGAGTTCGAAGGGGCCGCCTCGTTGGAGCGCTTCGAGGCGGTCGCCGCGCTCCAGGGCGATCGGCTCTTCGTGGTCACGAACGAGGACGACGATGGGGCAGGTGTGATCTTCGCGGTCGATCCTGCCCAGCTCCCGCGACAGCTGGCGGCGTCTGATCCGGTGCTTGCTGCGGCGCTCCAACGCTTCGGCGCAGAGCCGGGCTTCGTCGCCCGGTGGTGGTTCGCGCGCACGGGCTGGCAGGCGTTCTCGCCTGGAATGACCGCGGTGATGGTGGCGGGCGCGCCGATCACCGCCAAGCTCCCCCCGCATCGGTTCGCGATGTTCGCCGTCGTCGATCCTGAGCGCTGGGAGCCGCTCGCCGGTCCCTTCGGCCTCAAGCGGCTGCCAGGGCTGGTGCGCTTCCCGACACAGCCCAAGGCGCTCTACGTCGCCGATCTCGACGAGCTCGCACCGCTCGCCCGCCGGTGGGAAGACCGCGCCTCGGCCGTGCTCCGGTTCCACGCGCAGAGCTTCGCGTTTCTCTCCGAGGCGGGGCCGCCAGCGTGGCTGTCGAGGGAGGACTTCGAGCAGGCCGTCCGCGAGGCCCTGACGCAGCTCCGTCACCCGCTCGAGCTGTCGAACTCACCCCTCGCCGCGGCAGCCTTGCTTGGGCCGCCGACGAACGTCTCGTCGGCGGTCGCGGAGCGGCTCGTGGAGGCGTTTCGTGGCGCCCTCGAACGGCTCGGCCGAAGCCCCGGCTACGCGCAGGACGTCGAGATTCTGCAGGCGACCTACTTCGGCACGCCGAACAAGCACGAGGCGGTCGCCGCCGATCTCGGAATGCCGTTCGGAACGTTTCGTCACCGGCTGCGTCGAGCCATTGGTCGGCTCACCGAGGTGCTCTGGGAGTTGGAGCAGCTCCGCCGGTCGGCGAGGTGAGGCGCGCCGTTGCGCGGGCGGTGGACATCGATTGGACACTCGTCGGACAACAGCTGCGCCCGTGAGCGTGGCCTCATCTGCGCATGCCCACCTCACTCGCTGCCCGTCGTCGCGGTCGATGGTCCCTGTCCCTCGTTGCGCTCCTCTCGCTCCTTCCAGGGTGCGCGGTCGAGCCTGAGGCGCCCGACGAGCACGTCGGGTCGACGACTCAAGCGCTCGACGACGTCTGTACGCCTGACCCGACGCTCGGCGTGCCCGACGTGACGTGGGGGACTCGTTGGGCGAACACGATCAACACCAACGGCTTCGACCTGTACCATCTCAACGTGCTCGGCCCGCACTGCGAGTCTGCGCCCGGAACGACCGGCTACGACTTTCGCTGCTGTAGTCCCTACGCTTCGGAGTACCCGGCGTGCAAAGCGGAACAAGCGCAGGCCGCGAAGGCCTTCCTCGAGAGCTTCGTGGCGAAGACGCCGCTCTTGCGTCCCTATCGTTCAGCGAATGTGGGCATCAATCAGGGCTACTTCTACAACACCGGTGGGACGCATACCGGTGCGCTCGACATCGCGAAGACGACGCTGGCTTCGGGAGAGGACCCGAGCTTCCCGGTCTTCGCCGTGGCGAACGGCACGGTGATCTGGTCGGGCTGGTTGAGCGCGAGCGCCGGGAACTCGGTGCTCGTCAGACACGACCTCCCAGGAGGGGCTTGGTACCTGAGCGAGTATCGGCACGTTCGCGGCGGGCGGAACCGCGACAAGATCAACGCCTGCTCCTGCATCAACCCCGGCCAAACCACCGCAGGCAGCCGGCTCGCTGGGTGTTCGGCAGAGCAGGCGGCCACTCCCATCTGCAAGTACGCGGCGAACCCGAGCTACGACTTCCTGTGGGGCTCGAACTCGGACACGCTCCCTCCACTTCAGAAGGTCGTCAGCCGTGGAGAGTTCCTCGTCGCTGCGGGCAACACGGGAACGGTCGAGCTCGACTCGAACGGAAATCCCACTTCGTCGAGTGGAAAAACGCACCTCCATCACTCCTTCTGGGTGCCTCGCCCGGGACCGGCGTCCGACGGGAAAGGGGGCATCGACATCGTCGCGGTGGACCCGCTGGGCGTCTACTCGAAGGCCGAGGGGCAGCTGGACGGGAAGAGCTGCTACGACGTGTCGCAGAAGACCGCGTTCGCGCCCGCGCTCGCGCCGTTTGGCCCGGTGTTCTCCGGCGTGCCGCGTGACGCAGTGCTCGCCCAACCCCTCTACTTCCCGAACGCCGGGTGGGGCCCACAGTCGTTGAGCTTCTACCGGGCTGGGGCAACGGTTCAGGTCGCAGGCGCCTTCGACCCGGCTGTGCTGACGACGTCTTGGAAGCTCTGGCTCGAGCTGAGTCGTGACGACATGCTGGAGAAGCTCACCTCGTATCCGACGCGCAAGCTGCGCCAGCTCTCGGTTCGCCTCGAAGACAACACACCTCGCTACACGGGAATCTGGGAAGGCCTGGCGTCAGGAGAACACGCCGAGACCTACCTCCGAATTTCGTCGACGTCGTTGGACGCGGTGCTCGCAGCGAAGGTGACGAACGGCGCGTTCGAGGTGGCCGACTACGTCTTGCACGTCGAGAACGGCGTCGCCCAGCACAACCTGACGCTCTCCGACGCAGTGGGGCCGACCGAGTTCCGACGAAACCAGCCTCTTTCGCAGATCGAGAGTTGGGACAGCACGCTCCAGGCACAGGGCTGGCGGCCGTGGGCGTTGACGGCGTCGGTGGGCACGACCGGAGGTGCAGTGACCTTCTCTGGCATCTGGCGCAAGCTCTCCGGCACCTGGGAGATGGTCCCCGAGATCGCGCCCGCTGCCTTCGCCGCGTTGAACGAAACGATGACGGCGAACGGGTTCCGGCTCCACCGCGTGCAGGGGTATGACAACGGCAGCCGCCTGTTGGCGATCTGGTCGAAGCCCACCATGCCGGTCTGCGGGCTGCCCTCGTGTCCGAGAATTGGCACCTGCGTCACGGGCCAGTTCAAGGCCGTTCCTGTGTGCCCGGCGAACAACACCTGCCCCAATGGCGTCGCGCCGACGAACGGGACCTGTCTCGTTCCGGTCGGGGCGTGGGCCAGCGCGAACTGCATCAACGTCAACCCGCTCAACTGCCCGCCCGGGACTCCGGCCGGCGTCGATTGCCGCGTCTACAACTGGGAGGCGCGGACGCCGAGTGGTGCGCTCTGCGACGCGCCGGGTGGAGGAAAGGTCTGCGCCGCGAACGAAACCTCGCTCTGCGATGCCTACTGAGGGCGGTGCGGTCGCTGGGCGCGCCACCGGGTCACGGCGCTCAGATCCTCGGGGCGGGTTCGGCAACAGCCTCCGATGATTCGTGCACCGGCGTCGAACGAGCCTTGGGCGAGCGAGGCGAAGTCGGCGCCGCGGTACGGAGTGCCTTCCCACCGGCGCGTCGCCGCGTTCCAGATCTCTCCCGAGTTCGGTGCGACCGAGAGGAGGAGACGCGACGGCTTCACGGTGCGGAGGAGCGGGGCGATGAGCTCGGGCGCGGTGCAGTTCAGGCCGGCCGCCACCACGTTCGGAACGGTCTCGAGCCGGGCCACCACCTCGGCGAAGGGCTCCCCGTGCGACAGCCCGCGCGCGTTGGCCGAGAAGCTGGCCATGAACCACGCCTGCGGAAACGTCGCCGCGACCTTCGCGACCGCCTCGCACTCGGCCATCGAGGGCAGCGTCTCGAAGAGCACGAGCGCCGGAGCGGCCCGCAGCGCGGCTTCGACCCGAGGCCGGTGGAAGTCGGCGAGCTGGTCGGCGTCGAGTGGGTACTGCCCAGTGAACTCGCTCCCATCGGCGAGCACCGCGCCGTAGGGCCCGAGGGAGGCCGCGACCAACCCGCTCCCATGACGACGCACCGCCTCGTTCGCGAGCTCGACGGCTCGGGTGATCCGCCCGTCGGCCTCGGCGTTCGAGAGGCCCAGCTTCGCGAAGCCGAGTCGGCTCGCCTGGTACGAAGCGGAGGAGATGACGTCGGCGCCGGCGCGGAGGTGCGCCAGGTGCACCTCGATGATCGCCTCGGGATCGTCGGCGATCAGCCGCGCTGACCAGAGGTGACTCGAGAGATCGGCGCCACGACGCTCCAGCTCGGTGGCCAGCGCCGCGTCGAAGAGGACGAGGCCGTGACGATCGACGAGCGGCTGGAGCGGGTTCTCACGCATCGGCGCGTTGGAGCAGGGCCTGAATGGTGGCGCGCACGTTCGCCGGGAAGGGAGGACGGTTCGTCGCTGGCGCGCAGGTGCCAATCGCCGCGTTCGTCAGCAGGAGCGGCCAGTCGCCCGTCACGGGAATCGGTGCTCGCCGCGGCGCGAGGTGCCGAACGATCGCCGCTTCGGTGAGCGAGGCCACTCGCGGCGTCTCATCGGGTACGACCACGATCGAGGCGCCGTCCCAGGCGATGACGGCCGCGCTGCAGGCCTCGGTGAAGCGCTCCTCCACGCTGAGCAGGCTCGCGACACCGTCTGCTCGTACCGCGTCGTAGAGACACGGCGCGTACGGCTTGGGGAAGGCGCCGGTCCGGTCGGCACAGGGCGAGGCGACGATGCGCGTCGGCATTCCATCGGTGAGGCGCGAGCTCTTGGCGAAGCGCGTGGTGAGCTGCTTCCCGTCCCACCAGACGGCGTAGAGGCCGGCATCGACCACCATGCTGCGGAAGTGATCGAGCGCACCGAGGGCGCCCGGCCCGAGCCGCGCGGCGTGACGGTGGAGAAGGGGCACGTGCGAGGCCTGATCGACCGAGAGCACGGTGTACGTCGGCGTGTCGGGGGTGGGAGCGGTGTTCATCGCCGCGGGAGCCCCATCTCTTCGAACACGATCTTCCAGCGCGGGTCGTGCGCGTCGTCGTAGTCGTCGGAAGCGATCAGGCCCGGCGCCGATCGAGTCGGGCTGATCAGTCCCCGGCCGGGCAGCGCGTCGATCCGCCGGTGACCCTCGGCGAGGTCCTTCACGTAGGCGAGGTGCTGACGCTTGCCCTGGCCGAAGGCGGTGAGCACGTGCACGCCGAAGCCGTCTCGCTCGATCGCCGCACCGAAGCCGAGCGCGAACGCCTCGAACGCCTCGAGCTCCTCCGGCGTGGGCAGGTTTCGCTTCTGATCGAAGACGAGGGAGAGACAGAGCAGGTGGGGAAAGTTCGAGAGCCCGGGCGTGTTCGGGTTCGGCGCCGAGCGGAAGTGCACCAGGCTCGAGCGCGCGTCGTCGTCGTCGTGACCGGTGACGGCCACCCAGTCGCGATCGGCCTGCACGATCTCCTGCAAGCTGGTGGCTTCGCCGCTCATCGGGTGCGCCTTCGCCAGCTCGATCAGGCCCTCGATGCGCTCCCGGCTCCGCGCCGACGTTCGAGGGTCCTCCGTCATCCACCCCTTGCCGTCGGTCGCCAGCTCGCGGAGCTCGAACAACTGCCCGTGGTAGATCGCGACGAAGCTGTAGGGGAGCAGCCCTGCGGCGCGGATCGTGTCTTCGCCGCGCTCGGGTTTGCCGATCGCTTCCCAGCACCAGTGGTGAAACACGAACCCGTCTTCGTCTCCGCCATTCCACACGAAGGCCGGGTCGTCGTCGTCGGGCGAGCTGCGCAGATGCCCATCTTCGACGCGCCCACGCTTGGTCCCGGTCGAGAACCGGTTCACCGACACTGCGTCCTCGAGCGAGCGGTGGCGTTCGTCGAATGGGAAGGGCTTGTGCGTCTCCGCCGACCAGTCGCGCCCGCCGCCCTCGGTGCCGCCTCGGTAGATGTTCGAGTACCCGCCGTTCGCCGGCACGTAGTGATCGTGCTGCACCGGCAAGGCGCAGAGCTGACAGAAGGTTCCAGTGACGCCCATGCGCCGAGCAGAGCAGGGTCGCCGTTCGGGTGAAAGCGCGGGGTGTGGCAAGCTGCCGCGCCAATGCGAACGCTTGCACGAGTGCTGCTCTTCTCCCTGTCCGTTGCGACGTCGACGCTCGGGCAGCCCACCCAAGGAGTCACGGTGACGAACTACCCCAAGTCCAAAGTGAGCTTCGAAGACTTCAAGGAGCTGGTGTCGGAGGTCGAGGCCCATCGCGCGAAGCGGTTGGTCGACCTGAACACCTTCCTCAAGATGGCGAAGGAGTCGAACACGATCGTCTTCGACGCGCGCTCCGACTTTCGGTTCGACCGGAAGCACCTGGCCGGCGCGAAGCACCTGAGCTTCTCGGACTTCACCTCGGACAACTTGCGAAAGCTCGTCCCCGACCCGAACACCCGCATCCTCATCTACTGCAACAACAACTTCGACGGCGACCAGGTCGACTTCGCGACGAAGATCGCGCCGAGGTTCGACGCGCCGCCGAAGCTCCCGGAGTCGCAGATCCTCGGAAACCGGAAGCCGATCATGCTCGCGCTCAACATTCCGACCTTCATCAACCTCTACGGCTACGGCTACCGGAACGTCTATGAGCTCGGTGAGTTGGTGAACATCGACGACAAGCGCATTACCTTCGAGGGGACGGTCGTCGAGAAGCGCGCGAAGTAGATCCATGGGTGGACCTGCACTCAGGCTGGTCAGCGCTCGAGCGCGCCGAGCTTGAGGCGCACCTCGGCGAGCTCCTTGGCGGGGTCCGAGTCCCACGTGATGCCGCCGCCGACGCCGTATTCCCACTCGCGATCGCCGAGCTTCGTCGCGGTGCGAATGAGGAGCGCCACTCGAGACCGGTTCGCCGTCTCGAGGCCCAACGCTCCACAGTAGAAGCGACGAGGGGTGAGCTCGAGCTCGCGAATGAGCTCCATCGCCGCTGCTCTCGGAGCGCCCGTCACCGAGCCGCCGGGGTGCATCACTTCGAGAACACGCTCCAGCGACACTCCAGGCCGAAGCTGACCCTCGACGTCGCTGACCGCCTGAACGACGTACGGCAGCTCGAGGAAACGTCGCGCCGCAGGCACCGAGACCGTTCCGCGCTCGCAGAGCTGCTGGAGATCGTTGCGGAGGAGATCGGTGATCATCGCGAGCTCAGCGCGATCTTTCTCGCTCGCCTCGAGCTGTGCGCGCTGGCCGGGCGCGGCGGTGCCCTTCATCGGCTCCGCGTGGATCCATCGGGCGTCGGTCTCGACGAGGAGCTCGGGGCTGGCGGAGACGAACTCGCCGATCGACGGGAGCCGAACCCAAGCAGCGAAGCGGGGAACGGCGCCTCTGCAGAGGGCGCGCAGAAGCTCGGCCCCGCCCACGCCCGTGACCCGCGCTCGAACGGTGAGGTTCACCTGGTAGACGTCTCCTGCGGCGATGCGAGCGCGGATTCGCTCGACGTCACCCTCGAAGGTCGGCGCGGTGAGCTCGAGGCTCGGTCGCGGGCCGCCCTCACCAAACGCGATCGCGGCGGGCATCAACGTGCCACGCGTCGCTCGAGCGCGGCCGTCATACGGCGCCGTCCACAACGTCGCTGCGCCATCAGCGGCCGGGCGAAACACCCGCCACCGTTCGTCGTCGAAGAAGCCCGGCGCGAGCAGGGCGAACGCGGGCTCCTGCTCGAGCGAGTTGAGCATCACGCGTGCTCCGAGAAAAAGCCGGTCACGAAGCGCCTGCCGTCGGGAGTGGCGTAGGAGTCGGGGTGGAACTGGAGCCCGAGGATCGGCAGCGTCTCATGCTCGATCGCCATCACCGTTCCGTCGTCGAGCGCGGCGCTCGTCCGGAGCGGCGGCGCCACGTTCTTCAAGGCGAGCGAGTGGTAGCGCATCACCTCGTGCCGGCCGGGAGCCAGGTAGCGCGACGTCGTCACCGTCATCTCCGCCGTCTTGCCGTGCGTCGGCGTCGCGCGGACGAGCTGTGCGCCGAAGGCCAACCCGATCGCCTGATGCCCGAGACAGATGCCGAGGAGCGGCTTGCCTGCCCGCACGATCTCGCCGACGAGCTCGACGAGCCCGGCCCGCCGAGGATCGGTGGGGCCCGGGCCGATCACCACCGCACGACTTCGCTCGAGCGTCTCACGGAGGTCGGCACCGTGCGGCACCACCACCGTGTCGTGTGGGAGCAGCTCGACGACGTTGAAGCTGAACGAGTCACCGTTCTCGACGAACAGCACCATGAGGCTACTCGGCGCCCTTGAGGTACTTGACGATCGCGCGCTTGCTCGGGTGATCGTCGCCCGCCAGCTCGACGAACTTGCGGTAGCTCGTCAGCCCGGTCTCTCGCTCGTCGAGCCGAATGTAGGCCTCGCCCTCGAGGCGGAAGCACTCCGGCACTGGTCGCGGCTCCTTCATGCACTTGCGCACCTCGGCGAGCACCTCGGCGGAGCGGCCCTGGTTGAGCAGCACGTTCGCCTTCTGCACCGACGGGAGCTTCATCGACTCGGCGTAGGTCATCGGGGTGAGCTGCTTGTCGGTGGCCTCGCGCCCGACCGAGCCGGCGGCGTTCCTCCCCGCTGCGACGTCTGCGTCGAGCTTCGCCTCGAGGCTGCCTTCGTTGCCGCTCTCCGACGACACCAGGAAGCCCACCTCGAGGAAGAGCGCGTTGGTGAGCACCATCTGCGCGCCCGGCTTGAGCGAGCCTGCGGCGAAGGTGCCGTCCTTGGTGCGCGCACGCCACGTCACCAACACCGGATCGGTTCCGAGCTTCACCGACGCGTCCTTCGGCAGGCTCAGCGTGTAGCTCTTCTCGTAGTCGAGCTCGACGCGCTTGGCGGCCTCGAAGTCGGTGCACAGCATCGGGTCGACTTGCAGCCGAGTCCGCGTCGAGCCCGGGTCGAGCACGAAGAACGACTTCTTCGCCGAGGGATCGACGATGGGCCCCATCTCGCAGACGACCCCCAGGTTCTTCTTCGCCTTCACCACGAGCGTCTCTCCGGCGGTGATCGGCACGACCTGCACCGCGCCCGACGCGTCCTGGAACTCGAGCTTCACGTTGCTGAACTGATTGGCGATGTCGACGAAGGACACTCGCACCGAGGGCCAGTCGAGCGTTCGCGATTGCGTCTTCGCTGGCCGGCGCTTCACCTGGTGCGTGTCGGCCGAGAGCTTGAGCACCCGGTGGTTCTCGTCGAAGGCCGGCACCTCGGCGATCGGCTTCGCGGGTGCTTCGATGGGCTTGGGCTCGACCGGCTTCGGTTCGATCGGCTTGGGAGGCAGCTTGATGGCGACCGGCTCGCTCGGTCCCGTCGGTCGAGGTGGTTGAGCCACCATGAGCTGCACGGCCACCCCACCGACGATCACCAGGAGCACCACCAACACCGCGACCGCGATCAGCCGAAGCGACCTCGAAGGAACCGCCGACTCTCCGGTCTTCACCGGCTCGAGCTCGGCCATGGTGGAGTCGGACCTGGCGCGCGGCGCGGCGACGGAGCGCTCCGGCTTCCACGCGGCCAGCTGATCGCGCTCGGCCTCGCTGAAGGTGCGCGGTTCTCCCTCGGCGCGGTGTTCGTCTTCGTAGAGGAAGTCGAGCAGGAGCTTGAGCCGCTCGGCCGAGAAGCTGGGCGCGTTCTCGGAAAGGAACGAGGTGAGCGCCTCGAGCATCTGCTGGGCGGACCGGTAGCGCTCGGCCACGTCCTTCGCCATCGCTCGATCGACGATCGCCTCGAGCTCCTCGGGCACCTCGGGGTTCAGCTCGCGCACCGGCGTGTACTGGCCCGCGACGAGCTTGGGCATCACGTCCATGTACGGGCCTTCGAAGGCGAGCCGCCCGGTGAGCATCTGGTAGAGCGTCGCGCCGATCGCGTAGACGTCGGTGCGCGCGTCGACTTCTCTTCCGCGCGCCTGCTCCGGCGAGAAGTAGAGGAACTTGCCCTTCACCACCCCGACCTGCGTCTGCTTGCGCCCGGCGAGCCGCGCCTTGGCGATGCCGAAGTCGGCGACCTTCACCTCGCCCTCGAACGACAGGAGGATGTTGTCGGGCGTCGCGTCGCGATGAACGAGGTGCAACGGCTGGCCGTCGGCGCCGCGGCGGGTGTGCGCGTGGTGGAGGCCCTTGAGCGACTCGGCCGCGATGTACGCCGCGACGGGGATCGGCAGGTGCCAATACCCCTTCTTCTGCGCCCGGCTCATCGCGTGGGCGAGGCTCTTGCCGTTCACCCACTCCATCGCGAGGTAGTACTCGCCGTCGACCTCACCGAACTCGAAGACCTGGGCGATGTTGCCGTGGGACAGCGTCGCCGAGATGCGCGCCTCGGCGATGAAGGACTCGACGAGCTCGTTCTGCACCGCCAGCTCCGGGAGCACCTTCTTGAGCACCACCGGCTTCACCACGCCGGCCGCGCCCTTCGACTGCGCGAGCCACGCCTCTGCCATCCCTCCGTGACCGAGGGAGCGAATGAGCTCGAACTTTCCGAAGCGCTTGGCAGCCATGTTGGGCGCGGGCGGAAGATTGGTGGAAGGGTGGCTGCCTCGCAAGCGTGGCAGGTGTGCGGGTTCGGACACATTCGGCGCCGAAAACGCGGCTTGGGTCAGGGAAGCGTTCGGCTAGAGTCGTCTCCGCCGTGAGCTCGAGTGGCATGTCGCTGTTGCGTGTGACGTTTCTCGGGACCTCCGCCGCGGCGCCCACGCTCCATCGAAACGTGTCGGGCATCGCGGTGAAGGCCGACGCCGATCTCCTCTTGTTCGACTGCGGAGAGGGCAGCCAGCGCCAGATGATTCGGTACGGCACCGGCTTCTCGGTCTCGGCCGTCTTCTTCACCCACTTCCACGCCGATCACTACCTGGGGATCATCGGCTTTCTGCGCACGCTCGGCATGGGCGGGCGGGAGCAGCCCCTGACGCTCTACGGGCCTCCCTCGGCGCGGCGGGTGCTCGACACCGCGATTCACCTCGGCGTCGAGCGGCTCGCCTTCCCCGTCGACATTCAGGAGCTGAAGGCTGGAGAAGAAGTGCGTCGCGGCGGGTACTCGGTGAAGGCGGTGCGAGTCGATCACCGGGTCAACGCGCTCGGCTACGTGTTGCAGGAAGACGTGCGGCCGGGCCGGTTCGATCTCGCGGTGGCCAAGTCGCTCGGCATTCCCCCTGGGCCCGCCTACGGGAAGCTCCAGAAGGGCGAGGCGGTGACGCTGGCCGATGGGCGCGTCGTGCAGCCGTCGGAGGTGCTGGGGCCGGCCCGCCGGGGACGCAAGCTCGTGCTCTCGGGTGACACCCGGCCCTGCGCGACCGTCGTCGAGGCGGCGAAGAACGCCGACGTGCTGATCCACGAGGCGACCTTCTCGGACGACGAGCAGGAGCGCGCGCTCGAGACGCGGCACTCCACGGCGCGGGAAGCCGGAAAGGTGGCGGCGGAGGCGCAGGTGAAGCGGCTGGTGTTGACCCACTTCTCGTCGCGACACGACGTCGACCCCGAGCCGCTCGTGGCTCAGGCGAAGGAAGCGTACGGCGTGGGGCCGGTCGAACCCGCGCGCGATGGCTTCAGCTTCGAGATCGCGCCGGTCGAGTAGTCACACCCGCGAGACCGGCTCGCTTTCTGGTACTTCACCGAGGCGCTTCAGGTCGGCGCGCGAAGGGCCTCGGCGGTCACTTCGCGGGTCTCCCCGGCACTCCGGAGCCGCCATCGGGCAGCGGCTCGCCGTGTCCCGGCCCGAGGATCTTCGCCCGGTAGCGCTCGAACTCGAAGTGCGGCGAGTTCTCCTGATCGTGGCAGCCGACGCACGTCTTCGCCTCGTTCGCGCGCACGACGTACTTCTTCTCCGGCATCTGGGTGTGCCGCCAGCCCGGGCCGTGGCACGCCTCGCAGCCGACCTGATCGCGGCCCTCGACGTCGTCGATGCGGCACACGCCTCCGGGTTGGCGCCAGCCGGTGACGTGACAGCCGATGCAGTCGAGGTGGTACTGCTTCTTCTTCTCGAGGAGCGACTCGTAGGCGTGCAGGTGTTTCGTCTTGCTCCACACCGCCGCGGAGTCGGGGTGGCAGCCCATGCACGCCGCGGAGCCGACGTAGCCCGTGCGATCGAGATCCGGCGGCCGGCAGGCCTCGGGGTGCGCCTTCGCCCACGCGAGGTTCAGCAAACCCACGTCTTCGTCGTACTTCGCCTCGATGGCGGCCACCTTCGGGTCGATCGGGAGGTTCGGCTCGATGGGCACGAAGGTGAGGCTCACCACGTTCTTGTCGGCGGGGAGCTGGAGCGGCGTCTCCGCGAGCGTCTTTCGCCGCAACACCACCTCGTCGAGCTTCGCCGCCTTGAGCGCTTTGAGCTGCGGATCGATGCCGGGCTCGTCCAGCTGGGCACGGAGCAGCTCGACCCGGGTGTCCAACGCGCTCAGCTCGCGATCGCGCTCGCCTTGGCCGGTGACCCACTCCGCGTGCCCATCGGTGACGAAGTTGAAGTCGAGGCGCAGGAGCGAGCGGCCCTTGCTCTGGACGCCGACGATCTTCGTCGTCACGCCGACCTTCTTGTTCTCTTCCGCCGACAGCTCGTCCTTCGCGTGGGTGGAGACGAGGAGGTCGACGCTCGGCGTGGGCGGCGACGAGAGGAGCACTTCGAGGGGAAGCGGGACGAAGCCGACGACGAAGATCGCTCCATCGGCCTTGGCCTTCGTGGCGATCGGCTCGAGGCTGGGCGCGTCCTTGCCGGCGATCACCGCGATTCGTCGGTCACCGGCGTCGAGCCACCGCACCGTCTCGATGGGCAGCTCTGGCAAGGCGAGCGAGCGATGGAACGGCTCGCCACGCGCTTCGTCGAACGGACCGGGAACGCGCACCGTGAGCCCCATCTGCTTCCACGCGTCGGCGAGCGCGCGCGCCTTGCGTTCCTGTTGTGCGACCGCCTCCTCGGGGATCGTCGCGGTGGCGAAGAGCCCGTCTCCCGAGTCGACGAAGAAGACGTTCGTGCCCGTGGTGCGCGCGCTCTCGATGACCGCGGCGGTGCGGCCGATCCCTCCGCGCATCGCCTCGCTGCAGCCACAGGGAGCGAGCGAGCCCTTCACTTGCGAGGAGACGAAGAGCACGGCCTTCGCGGGACCGCTCGGGCGGGTGAGCCGCGGGCACGAGGCCACCAACGCGGCGCAGCCGATCGCCCACAGCCAGCTCGTTCGCTCCACGAAGCGCACGCTCAGCTCACTTCTTGGTCCACTGATCGAGCCAGCCGAGCACCGTCTCGTGCCAGAGCACGCTGTTCGCCGGCTTGAGCACCCAGTGATTCTCGTCGGGGAAATAGAGGAACTTGCTCGGAATGCCTCGCCGCTGGAGCGCGGTGAACGACGACATGCCCTGGGTGTCGACGACCCGGTAGTCCTTGCCACCGTGGACGACGAGCATCGGCACCTTCCACTTGCCGACGTGATCGATCGGGTTGTGCTTGGTGTAGCCCTCCTTCTTGTCCCAGGGCGTGCCGCCGTGCTCCCACTCGGGGAACCAGAGCTCTTCGGTGTCGAAGTACGCCATCTGCTCGTCGAGGTTGCCGTCGTGGCTCACCAGGCACTTCCACGGCTCGTTCCAGACGCCGGCGATCCAGTTGATCATGTAGCCGCCGTAGCTCGCGCCGAGCGCGCACTGCCGATCCTTGTCGATGAAGGGGTACTTCGCCTGCGCCGCCGCGAGGCCCTTCTGGAGATCTTCGAGCGGCTTGCCGCCCCAGTCGCCGTTGATCGCGTCGGTGAAGGCCTGGCCGTAGCCAGTGCTCCCGTGGAAATCGACCATCACCGCGACGTAGCCGTGGCCGGCGTAGACCTGCGGATTCCACCGGTAGTGCCAGTCGTTGCCGAAGCTGCCCTGCGGGCCACCGTGAATGAGGAACGCGAGCGGGTACTTCTTCTTCGGGTCGAAATCGACCGGCTTCACCAGGTACGCGTAGACGGTGTCGCCCTTCGCGCCGGTGAAGGTGAACTGCTCGGGCTGGCCGAGCTTCACCCCAGCGAGCAAATCGGCGTTCACCTTGGTGAGGAACGTCGGAGTTCCCTTGCCATCGGCTGACAGGCTCACCAGCTCGACGGGCGAGAGGAGCGAATCGAGCGCGAAGATGAGCTTGCCGGTCGAGGCGTCGATGGTGGTGACGTGGCCTTGGTTGAAGAGGCGCGTCGCCTGGCCGGTGCCGACGTCGATGCCGAAGAGCGCCGCCTGGCCGAGATCGTCCGCCGACGCGTAGAGCGTCTTGCCGTCCTTGCTCCAGGTGAGGCCGTGCGGCGAGCGATCCCAGGCGTCGGTGAGCACGCGGTCGGTGCCCTTCGCCCAGTCGCGCACGACGACGCGCAGCTTGTCGGCCTCGTACTGCGGCCGTGACATCGCGAGGTAGGCGAGCTGGGTGCCGTCGGGAGAGAAGGTGGGCTGGGTGTCGGTCGCGCGGTTGGTGGTGGTGAGCTTCGTCGGCGCCTTCGAGCCGTCGACGGGCGTGAGGAAGAGATCGATGTCGGTGCTCCAGGCCTCGCTCTTGCCCACGTCGCAGGCGCTGAAGACGAGGCCCTTGCCGTCGGGCGTGAAGGTGAACTCGTCGGAGCCTCCGAACGGCTTGGGCGGCGCGTCGGCGTTGAACTTCTTCATCACGTCGACGGGCGTGCCTCCGGCGACCTTCTGCACGAAGAGGTGCGCGCGGCGGCCGTCGCGCCAGGTGTCCCAGTGGCGGAAGAAGAGGCCGTCGTAGAGCTGGCCGCTCGCCTTCGACTTCGCCTTCTCGTCGAGCCGCTTCTTGGTGCAGTCGAGCGAGTCGCAGTCGGGGAAGGTCTCGGCGGCGAACGCGAGCTGGGTGCCGTCGCGCGAGAGCACGAAGGCGTCGACGTCGATGGGCGACTTGGTGATCTGCACCGGCTCACCGCCGTCGAGCGAGAGCCTCCACACCTGGCTCGAGCCACCGCGCGGAGAGAGGAAGAAGATCGACTTGCCGTCCGGCGCCCAGAGGGGATCGGTGTCGGGCTCGGGCGCGCTGGTGAGCTGGCGGGGGTTCGAGCCGTCGGCGTTCATGAGCCAGAGATCGATGCGGCCCTTGTTGGCCTCGAGATCGGTGGTGCGCAGCTGGTAGACGATGCGCGTTCCGTCGGGCGAGACCTTGAAGGCGAGGATGCGGCGGAGCGCCACCTGATCCTGAATGGTGTACGGGCGCGTCTTGGCGGGGGCCTGGCTGAGCAGGGCAGTGACGAGCAGGGTCGAGAGCATGCCGTCGTCTACTTCGAGCCGTGCGGGACGAGAACCAGATCTCGCGTCAGTTTTCGAAACGGAAGAGCGCGTTTCCGCGATCGTCGGGAGCAGCGAACTCGCGATGGTAGAAGAGGACGATGCCGTCGCCCTGCTCGGCGAGGAAGAAGGCGAGCACTTCGCTGATCGTCGCACCGAGGTGATGCGACCCAGGAATTCCCATCTCGAACTCGACGATCTCGGTGGTGGCCTCGAGATGCGTACGCACGCGATCGGCACCGTCTTGGCCCTCGAGCGATTCCAGGAGTTCCTCCAGCTCGCCCTCGAGCGGCGGCCCCCGCCTCACCTGCACCGGCCGATGCTCGCGATGAAAGGTGAGCTCGATGCCGTCGATGTCGGTCGCGCCCTCGGGCGTGAGGCTGAAGACCTCCCACATCGCGTCGACCGCAGCCTCTTCACCTTCGGGGAGTTCGAGGGACTCGGCGAGCGTCATCAGGTCTGCTTGCTCGAGCTCCTCGACCAGCCGGGCGCCGCTGACGTGCGCGACCGATCTCTTCAAGTACACCATCACCCGTTCAGGCATGCTGCCTCCAGGAGCAAGGGTTTCACATGCGACCGTATTGGATCGACTCTCACGACGTTCGGCTCGGCATCGCCGCCCGGCCACGCGGAGGCGATTGGCTCGAGGATGAATGTCGATCGCTCTCGAGAGACGGTGTGGAGGTGCTCGTCTCGTGTCTCGAGCCTGACGAGGTCGCCGAGCTTCAGCTCGTCGAAGAGCCCAGCTTCGCCGCCGCTGCTGGGCTCGAGTTCATCGGCTTTCCTCTTCCGGACCGCGGCGTCCCGGGCGACCAGGCGGCCTTCCGTGCGCTGATCGACCGCCTCGAGGCGTTGGCACGAGCGGGCCGTCGGATCGTCATTCACTGCCGCATGGGCATCGGGCGATCGTCGCTGGTTGCTGCCGCGATTCTCGTTCGGTTCGGCGTCTCGCTCGCCGACGCGTTCGAGCGCCTCACTGCCTGTCGAGGCTTCTCCGTGCCCGACACCGCCGAGCAGCGCGCTTGGCTCGAAACACGCTGACGACCACCTCGCATCGGGCGCGAGCTGGGTCCGTGTCATCGACACCCCGCCGTCCGCAGCCAAGGTCAGGAGCAACACGGTCGCACGGATCACTTCAGCATCAGCTCCACCTTCGCGTCGGCCGACAAGGTCGTTCGGGTCTCGACGCACGGCCCCATGCACGCTCGAACGGTGAGCTCGAGACCGCCCAGCTCTCGCAGCTCGAAGCGCCCCTGCTCGTTGGTCGCCCCTCCGGTGCTGCGGGTGCCGCCGGTGGGGATGACGTTGACCACCGCGCCTCTCTGCGGTTCGCCGTTTGCCTTCTTCACCAGCACCTCGAGCCGGTGGGTTTGGAGTCGTGCCGGCAGCTCGAGATCGATCGTCGCTGTGCCCGCCTTCCCGATGGTGACGCTCTTCGCCTTGTCCTGGGTGCCGACCCCGGGAGCCCACGTCGTCGGATACGGCGAGTCGGCGCTGGGGCCTCCCGAGTCTTTCGGCGAGACCACGACGAAGAAGGTCCCCGGCTCGATTCCGTGGATCTCGTAGCTGCCGTCGTCTCCCGTTCGCCCGAGGAGGTTCCAGTGCTGCAGCGCGGGCTTCTTCGCGAGCGCGTGAACGTTGAGGCCGGCGACCGCGGCGCCGTCGCTGGTCACCTTGCCCCGAATCGTGCCGTTCCACGCCACGCTGATCTCCGGGCGGGGGCAGGCGGCGGGGTGGGGTACCTCGACGAGGATCGGCTCTCGTCGCCACTGGGTGATCGAGGGCGACACCAGCTCGAGCTCGTACGACCCCGGCTCGAGGTCGAGCGAGAACGCTCCTTTCGGGTCGATCGTCGCGCTCGCCTCGCGGCCCTTCACCTTCACCACTGCTCCAGCGATCGGCGCCTGCTCGTGCCCGTCGGCTCGAACGATCAGCCCATTCACCACCGCCTTGTCCCGCTTGCCGAGCCGGTGGGCGAACTCGACGTCTTCGTCCTTCTTGGTGAGGAGGTGCGTCCGGCTGCAGGCGCCGACCGAGAGCTTGCCGTCGCGGCCGCCCGCGTAGACGACGTAGGTGGTGCCTTCGGCGAAGGTGAGGCCACACATGCTGCCGACCGAGAGGTGGTCCAGCTCGACGGTCTTCCCGAGCGGCGTCTTCGCGTTGAGGGTCTCGAGCACCTCGAAGGTCGTGCGCATCGTCGCGTTGGTGAGCGGGGCCGTCTTCGTCACCTTGCCGACGAAGACCGTCGCCGAGAACATCGACTCGCACGGCGGCCCCGGTGCGCGACAGGAGCACGCCATCGCGCTCGAGGCAGAGAGCGCCGTACCCACCGCGAAGAGCAAGGCCAAGACGCGCACGAGCCGGCTCACTTGAGGGTGAGCTCGACCTTCGAGTCCGCCGTCAGGGTGCGCTTACCGTCGACGCAGTTCTTCAGCGCGCTGGTGCAGGCGCGAATCGACAGTTCGACGCCGCCGATCTCTTGGAGCGCGACCACTCCCGCTTCGTCCGTCGAGCCTCCGGCAGTGCGCTTGCCGGACGCCGGAGTGACGGCGACGTGTGCGCCCTTGACCGGAGCGCCGTTGGCCCCATTGACGACGACCTTGAGCGAGTAGGTGGGAAGCCGCGGAGGCAGCTGAAGATCGATCGTCCCCGTCCCCGAGGGCTCGACGCGCACCGTCTTCGCCTTCGAGGGCTTCGCTGCGTTCGGCGCCCAGGTGGGCGGGTAGGGCGACTGAGCGCTCGGGCCCCCGAAGTCGGGCGCAGACACGGCCACCCAATATTCCCCAGGCTCGACGCCGGTGATCTCGAAGGTGCCGTCCGCCCCGCTCACCGCCGACAACCGCCAGTGCCGGTTGCGCTCGATCTCGGAGATGGCGATCACCTCGACGTGGGCCACCGGCGCGTTCGCCTGAGTCACCTTCCCTCGAATCTTCCCGTTCCACGACACCATGATGACGGGCTTGAGGCAGGCCGCCGGGTGATCGATCGCGAGCAGCGTCGAGCGCTCCGAGCCGAACCGTTCGAGCCATTGAGAGGTCACGTCGAGGCGGTAGCGGCCGGGCGGCAGCTCGAGGGTGAACGCGCCAGCGGCGTTCACCTTGGCCGAGATCCCCGCGTCGGCGACCTGCACCTCGGCGTTCTTGAAGGGCGCCCGCTCGTGTCCTTCCGCGCGCACGAGCTTGCCTTGGACGACGGCGCGCTCACGGCTGGGGTTCGACCGCGCGAAGGTGACGTCTTCGTCCCGCTCGGCGAGCGGGTGGGTTCGTGAACAGGCTCCGGCTTGGAGCAGACCGTTCACCTCGTCGGCGTAGACCACGTACGCGGTCCCGGGATTGAAGATGAGCCCGCAGATGCTGCTGACGAGCAGGTGGTGAACCTTCACCGTCTTCCCCAGCGGTATCGGCGCATGGAGCGTCTCGGTGACGTCGAAGGTCGTGGCGCCGCCGATCTCCGAGGTGCTCTCGGTCTTCACCGCGGTGCCGACGAAGACGGTCGACGAGAACATCGTCTCGCACGGTGGGCCGGGTTCCCGGCAGCTGCACGCCTCGGAGGAGGTGGGGAGCAGCACTGCAGCCGCGACCACGATCAGAAGAAGGGCTCGCATGGCCCTACCATCGCGCTTTCGGCGAGCGCTGGGAACGTTGATGAGCGTGCCCGGCGGGCGTGCCAGAAGGCGGGCAATGAACGCGCTGGAAGCCGCCTTTCGAAGGCAGCACGACCGCGGCGCCTTTCCGGGTGGCCAGCTCGTCGTTCGTCGGCGAGGCACGACCGTGGCGAACCTCGCGCTCGGTCTCGCCTCCGGTCTTCGTGACGGAGAGCCGCGGGTCGAGGTCACCAGCTCGACGCGCTTTCAGGTGTTCTCGGCCTCGAAGCCCTTCGTCGCCTTCGCCGTCGCCTTGCTCGAAGAGCGCGGGTTGCTCTCGGTCGATCGACCGCTGTCGCACTTCGTTCCCGAGTGGCCGAAGGATCGAACGGTGCTCGACGTGCTGACCCATCGCGCCGGCATCATCTTGCCCGACGTCGTGCGTGACGAGCGGCTCTGGCGAGATCCAGACGCGATCCGTCGCGCCGTCGCCGAGACCCCGCCGCGTCATCCTCGTGGCGTCATCGCCTACGCGCCGTACGAGTACGGGTGGATTCTGGGTGAAGTCGTCGCGCGCGCCGCCGGGCAATCGCTGCCCGAATTCCTCGGGAAGGAGCTCTTCGATCGCCTCGGCCTCGCCGCCCGCTTCACCACCACCGAGTTGATCGCGCGCAGCTATTGGGTCGGCGGCAGACGTGTCGTCGCGGGCGTGGAGCTCTCGGCGCGTTGGGAGGAAGTACAGAACGACCCACTGAGCCTCGCGACCGTCTGTCCCGGCGCGCAGTTGATCGCGACCGCCGAGGCCCTGGCGCGGTTCTACGAGCTCTTGCTCGACGGCGGCGGCGGGCTCATCTCGGCGGAGACGATCGCGACCTACACCCGCGTGCACGCCGCGGGGCTCGATCGCTCGAACCGGCTCCCGCTCCGAATCGGGCGTGGATTTCTCCTCGGCCAGGCGATGCCGTCGCTCTACGGCTTCATCGGAACGAGCGCGTGCTTCGGTCACGCCGGAGCGTTCTGCACGGTGGCTGGCGCCGACCCGACGAGCGGCCTCGCCTTCGCCTACGTCACCAACGCCAACCGAGGGCCGTACGATCTGCTCTGGCGGTCGGCCTCCTTGTGGGGGAAGGCGCGAAGCCTGCCGTGAGTCGCGCGCACGCCCTCAGTTGGGCGGTGGTTCGCAGATCACGACTCACCAGCTCGTCGGCTTGTAGTCCTTGAAGAACTTGCCCCAGACGAAGGTGCCGGTTCGTTCGGCCTCGAAGACCGGGTCGACGACGCGAGCCGCGCCGTCCACGATGTCCAACGGCGGCTCGAAGCCGAGCTCGGTCGTCTTCCGCTCGGCGTGCTGCGCGGGATCCTCGTCGGTGACCCAGCCGGTATCGACCGCGTTCATCGCCAACTGGCTCGTCGCGTAATCGGGCGCGCTGGTGAGGGTCAGCATGTTGAGCGCCGCCTTCGCCATGTTCGTGTGCGGGTGTTTGTCCGTCTTGGTGCCGCGCGAGAAGCTGCCTTCCATCGCCGACACGTTCACCACGTGGCCCCAGCCCTCACGCTTCCGGGTCATCAGCGCGCGGAGCTTTCCGCACAAGATGAACGGCGCGACCGCGTTCACCAGGTGCACCTCGAGCATCTCGCCGGTGGCGACCTCTCCGAGCTTGAGCCGCCAGCTGTTCACCGTGCGCAGATCGACCTGCTGGAGATCGGCATCGAGCCGTCCCTCGGGAAACGCGTGGCTCGAGTCCTGCTCGAGATCGTACGGGACGAGCGAGAGCGCGGCCGAGCTGTGCACGCCGACCGCGGGATCGTGCGAACGAAAGGTGGCGAGCTCCTGGGTCGCGCGAGGCCTGACCTGCTCCACCAGCGCGGAGTGGCCCGCCAGCAGCTGCTGAGACGCTTCCGGCAGCGCGCGGACATGCGAGCCCTCGAGCTCGGCGAGGTGCCGGTAGAACCCTGGCGGGCGCCGCACCGTCTGCGCCGCGTTGTTGATCACGATGTCGAGCCGCTCGTGGGTGCGGCCGAGGTACTCGGCGAAGAGCTCGACCGAGGGCGCGTGGCGGAGATCGAGCCCGTAGATCTCGAGCCGATGGCCCCACTTGGTGAAGTCGGGCTCGCGCAGGTAGCGCTGGCTCGCGTCATGGGGAAAGCGAGTGGTCGCGATCACGTGCGCACCCGAGCGCAGCAGCATCAGCGAGGCCTGGTAGCCGATCTTCACCCGCCCGCCGGTGATGAGCGCGATCTTCCCGTCGAGCGGCGCGACCTGAAACCGCTTCAGGTAGTTGAAGTCACCGCACTCGAGGCACATCGAGTCGTAGAAGTGGTGCACCTCGCGGAACTCGCGCTTGCAGACGTAGCAGTGGAAGGGCTTGTCGAGCAGCCGACCGGTGCGTGGTTGGTGCGGAAGGCCGCTGCCGAGAATGTTCTGCGGCGCGACGAACACCGGGCTCTTTCGTGCCTGACGAATCGCCGCTTCGGCGCGCGCGGCTCGATCCTGCAACCGCTTCTCCAGCCGCTCCTTCCGGTTCTTGTGACGGAGGAAGCGAAACTGCTCGTCCTTCGGAGGGCTCGCGAGTCGTCCCGCGGCCTCGAGCAGCGCCTTGGCCTCGGCGAGTGGGACTTCGTCGAGCAGCCCTCGATCATCCAAGAGGCGGCGCAACAAGGCAGTGGCCTGTCGAACTTCGTCCAGCGACAACGGCATGGGCTCGCCCTTACGACGAGACGGTCGAAGCTGTCACCGTGGCGTTCCGCCCTCCCGGCAGTCGAAGGGGAGCGCGTCGCGCTGCGATCGACTCGTCGAACGCCATGTTCGACCCGGGGAGCCCTTCGAGGTGGAGCCAGCCCCTTGAAGCGAGAACCCAGCGCCCGTTCGAGGGATCGACCAGCGCCGACGTCGTCACCCTCGGGAGTGCTACGAGGGCGCGATGCGAACGCTCATCTCTCTCGTCCTGCTCGGGCTGTCCTGCGCCCACCTCCCAGCACGCTCCGGCGCCGAGGCTCGAGCCGACGTCGACACCACCGAGCGCGCGTTCGCCAAGGCGATGGCTGATCGCGACTTCACCGCGTTTCAGGCGCACCTCGCTGACGAGGCGATCTTCTTCACCGGAAAGGCGCCGCTTCGCGGGAAGGCGGCGGTGAGCGAGCGCTGGGCGAAGTACTTTCAGGGCGCGGCGCCGTTTTCCTGGGCACCCGACACGGTGGAGGTCCTCGACTCCGGCACGCTCGCCCTCAGCGCGGGACCCGTCTGCGATCCCTCAGGGCAGCTCATCGGCCGCTTCTCGTCGATTTGGCGTCGCGAGGCGGGCGGTTGGAAGATCGTCTTCGATCACGGAGAGCCGGTCGATCCCTCGGTCCTGGCGACTGGGTGCCCGCTGAGGTGACTCAGGGCCGCCACGCCTCGACGACGTTGCCTCCAGTGCTGCTGCGCACCTCGGCCGAGAGCACCGTCACGCGAAGTCGAGTTCCTTCGCGTCGCGTGTGCAGGACCGTGGAGGCAGGCGCGATGCGGTGCTCGAAGGACCTGAGCTCGGCCTCGAAGGCCGCCAGCTCGTCGCGAATCGTCTTGGAGCGCTTGTCGAAGACTCGTTCGAGGATGGCCATCTCAGCGCTCCAGCAATTCGGAGAGGGCCGCCTTCACCCGCTCGAAGGTGGTGCCGTTCGTTTGCACGCTGACGGTCAGATCGGACCAACCGTCGAAGGTCTCGGCGTCGGTCTTGGTGAGATAGACCGTCTTCCGGCCGACGGTTCGGGGCTCGGTGAAGGTCTCGGTCAGCTTCGAGTTCGCGTCCAGCTTCTCGAAGTGCAGCGAGCCCATGCCGACGCCATCGCTTCGACTGCCCAGAATCGCTCGATCGCTCATTGGTCATCTCCGGTGAGAGGAGCGTCGCGGCAATGCAAACCAACCGCCTGTCGAAAGGCGCGAAATACCGAGTCCTTCGAGCACCCAGCGTTTGCGGAGATGGACGGCGGAACACACTGGCCCTCGGATGGACCCTTGCGCAGCTGAAACGACGAGGCAGGGTGAGGCATCTTCCGAGGCACCATGAGCGACCAACCGAAACCGTTGACCCGACGCCAGACGACGCTCGCCGTCGCCGGAGCGGCTGGTGTGGCGACCATCGGTGGTCTCGCCGCCACCAAGGCCTCACACTCCGAAAAGGACGCACCCGTGAGCTCGAACCCGAACCGCATGCCGATGGCCTTCGTTCCTCATGGTGGTGGGCCGTGGCCCTTCGTCGAGCTCGGCCTGGGCGACAAGGCGCAGGAGAACCGCCTGCGTGAATACCTGGTGAGCGTGTCGTCGCTCCCGAAGACGCCGCCGAAGGCGCTGCTCGTCATCTCGGCGCACTGGGAAGAAGCGGTGCCCACGGTGATGACGAACCCAAAGCCGCCGATGCTCTACGACTATTACGGCTTCCCGCCGGAGTCGTATTCCATTCAGTGGCCGGCGCCCGGCGCGCCGCAGCTTGCAGGTCGCGTTCGGCTCTTGCTCGAGCAGGCCGGTATCGAGTCGGCGGAGGACTCGGCGCGCGGGTTCGATCACGGCACCTTCGTGCCCTTCAAGCTCGCCTACCCGAACGCCGACGTGCCGACGGTGCAGCTCTCGCTGAAGGCCGGGCTCGATCCTCGGGAGCACCTCGCCATCGGCCGGGCGCTCGCGCCGCTGCGTGACGAGGGCGTCTTCATTCTCGGCAGTGGAATGACCTTCCACAACCTGCGCGCGTTCTTCCGCGGTGGCGCCGAGAAGGAATCGGAGCAGTTCGACGCCTGGCTTCAAGAGACGATGAAGCTCCCGACCGCCCAGCGTGACGCGCGACTCGTCGAGTGGGCGAAGGCTCCGGCGGCGCGGTTCTGTCACCCGCGCGAAGAACACCTGCTGCCGTTGATGGTGATTGCCGGCGCTGCCGGGGAGCAGCTCGCGACGGTGCCGTACGCCGACAAGTACGTCGACCTGAAGCTCTCGGCCTACCACTTCGCCTGATTCATTGAGGTTTTCGAGGCTGGTTAACGGCCCGCGAGTTGGCGCATCCTTCTGGGTGGGTGGCCACCGTCCTTCAGAGTTCGCCGGAGCGCGCGTCGACCTCGGGGCGATCGAGGTCGGTGTGGTTGCCGTGGGTGGCCGGGGCGCGACGGAGTGACCGCGAGTCGTTCGGCAAGCTGCACCAACACTTCTCCAAGTTGGTGCACGCGATCATCGTCACCAAGGTGCCGGCGAGCGAGGCGGCCGATCTCACCCAAGACGTCTTCTTGGTGATGCTCTCGAAGCTCTCGGGGCTCGAAGACGATCAGGCGTTCCCCGCGTGGTTGATGGAGCTCGCGCGCAATCGCGCCTCGAGGTTCCTGCGGGATCGACCTCGCTCGGCGTCGCTCGACGAGGTGGAGGAGCGCGCCGCGCCCGATCGGTCCGGCTGGCCCGACGCGAAGCGGGTGCTCAAGGCGCTCCAGACGTTGCCCGAGGCGTACGCGGAGACGTTGGCGATGCGCCTCATCGAAGGCCTCGACGGCCCGGACATCGCCGAGCGCACGGGGCTCACGCCCGGCTCGGTGCGGGTGAACTTGCATCGCGGCATGGCGATGCTGCGCGAAAAGCTGGGGCTCGCGGTCGACGAGCGCGCTGCCGGCAGGAAGGAGGGCGACGATGAGTGATCCGCTCTTCGACGGCCCGGGGAACGACCCCGAGCTCGACGCCCTGGAACGAAAGCTGTCGGGGTACCGATTCGATCAGCCTCCACCGGAACTCCCGGCGCGCCGGTCGGAGCGTGCTCCCGCGAAGTACGACGCACCCGTACCGTCGATGTCGCTGCGTTCGAGCGGCGCGTTCTCGATGCGAGGCAAGGCGCCGCTGGTGGTCTCGCTCTTCCTCGCGACGATCGCCGGCGTCATCTCGTACTCGGCGGTGAAGAAGAAGGAGATGGACGTTCGCAAGGGCTGGAACCTGGTGCCGGTGGTGGTGGCGGCGGTCGACGTGTCCGAGGGCACGGTGGTGACGATGGAGATGATCAGCCAGCGCTCGATCCCCGAGCAGTTCGTCACCTCGTCGGTGGTGAAGCCCGACTCGGCCTCGTACATCGTGAACCAGAAGGTGCTGGTGCCGCTGCAGGCCGGCGACGCGTTGTTGTGGAGCCAGTTCGAGACGACCAAGGCGGCCGAGCGGCTGTCGACGAAGATCCAGAAGCGGGCGAGGGCGGTGACGCTCGAGACCAAGGGCGCGGCGTCGGTCGGCGGGTGGGTACGGCCGAACGATCACGTCGATCTCATCGGCACCTTCAAGGATCCCGCGACGGGTGAGCAGGTGGCGGTGACGCTCATGCAGAACGTCATCGTGCTCGCGACGGGGAAGATCACCGGCACCACCAACATCAACCTCGTGCCCGATGGGCAGCGGGAGTACGCGAACGTGTCGCTCCTGCTCCTGCCCGAGGAGGTCGAGGTGGCGGTGCTCGCCCAGGAGCTCGGCGCGCTCACCCTCACGCTGCGCAACGAAGACGATCTCGACGTGATCGAAGAGCGGGGGCGCGCGACGATCAACACGCTGCTGTCCGGAGAGCGCACCAAGGTGCTCCAGGCGAAGCGCTTCAACACGATTCAGGTGATCAAGGGTTCTTCGTCGAGCGACGCGGTCGCGAAGTAGTTCGGCGGTGGCTCTTGGTCCGACGCGAAGTCCAGCCACGCGAGCTCGAGGGCTTTCGGGAGTATCAAGAGTGACCTGGCGAGCCCCGTGTGCCAGGCGAAGTGACTTCAGCGGCGCCGGGCCTCGACGAAATGGAAGACGCAGGCCGAGACGTCGTCGCTCTGGAACTTGGTGAGCACCTCGACCTCGATGGTGGCCACGGCCTGCTGACCCTCGAGGAGCTCTTCGCCCCCCTTCGCGCGAATGCGGAGCGCGTTCTTGGGTAGCGCGCCCTTCACCTGCCGATAGCCGGCCGAGGTCACCTCCTGCATCTGCGCGGTGAGCGACTCGAGGTGCGTGCCGTCCTTCGCCTGAACACGAATGCCTCGGCCGCTCGCTCCGCTCAGTTCGAGATCGACGAAGTCCTTCTCGTTCACCGTCACTGGGTCGGGGAGCGAGAAGGCGCCCTCCACCACGAAGCGCTTGCCGTCGATCGCCTTGGTGCAGAACGCGGGCACCACGTGGCCAACCGGTGGTACCAACGTCTCGAGGGCGAGCGGCGTCGCCTCCTTCGTGCAGCCGAGCGACAGGGCGAGGAGCGACCAACTCCAGGTTCGGAAGGACATTCGAGGATGGTACGGCGCAGCCCGCCGAACGCCCGGAAAAGCCGGAGTCGGGCTTGGTCAGTGGTCAATGGGGTGGCGCCAACCGCGCGAACTCCCCGAGAAAAGCACGACCAGTTAACGGGTTTGGCGCACGTGGCTCCTCTCTTACGGACTGCTCGAGGGAGCTCACATGACCCGTGGAAAGACCCCGCTCTTCATCGCCCTGGCGCTGGGCCTCATCGCTGGCGTGATCGCCTACTCGGCGGTGAAGCGAAAGGAGTTCGAGGTTCGAAAGGGCTGGAACCCGAAGCTCGTGATCGTCGCGTCGGTCGACATCGCCGAAGGCACCACGGTGACGACCGAGATGATCGCCGAGCGCGGCATTCCCGAGCAGTTCGTCACCTCCTCGGTGGTGATGCCCGACTCGGCCTCGTACGTGGTGAACCAGAAGGTGCTGGTGCCGGTGCAGGCCGGCGACCCGCTCTTGTGGAGCCAGTTCGAGACGACCCGCGCGGCGGAGCGGCTCTCGACCCGGGTGATCAAGAAGGCGCGTGCGTTCACCATCGACGCCAAGGGCTCGGCGGCGGTCGGCGGCTGGGTGCGGCCCAACGATCACGTCGACGTGGTCGGCACCTTCAAGGATCCCAACAGCGGTGAGCAAGTCGCGCTGACGCTGCTCCAGAACGTGATCGTGCTCGCGACCGGGAAGATCACCGGCACCACCAACGTGAACCTCGTGCCCGAGAACCAGCGCGAATACGCGAACGTGTCGCTGCTCGTGGTGCCGGAGGAGGTCGAGATTCTGCTCCTCGCCCAGGAACTCGGCACCCTCGGCCTCTCGCTCCGCAACGAAGACGACATCGAGATGGGCGCTTCCCGCACGTTCCACACCTCGATTCGAACCCTCTTCGATGGGGAGCGCCTCGCCGCCGTCGAGCGCGTTCGACGCGAACGGATCCAGATCATCCGCAACAACACGGTGTCGAACGAGGAGGTCAAATGAACGCGTTGCTGATCGCGCTCCTCACGGCCGGGTCGACCTTCGTCGCCATCTTCCCGTTGATGCACTCCCGCGCGTCGAGGCTGGGCCGGGTCGTCGAACCGGTGATCGAGACGGCGCTCACCAAGGCCTGTCGGCGAAACGTCGTCACCATCGTGCGTGCTCCGAAGCACCGCGGGCTGCAGTGGTGCGGGTCGTCGCGGAGGCGGCCCTGCATTCGCCGCAGGTGATCAGCGGCGCAGCGCGAGCCCGTGGAAGGCGTACGGCTGGAGCGGCACGGCGAGGCTCGCCACCGGGCCCTTCCCGATCTGTTCGGCGTCGAAGAGCGTCAGCCGGGTTCGCTCGTTCGCGGGGTCGGACACGAGGGTCGCGATCGCGCCTTCGAACGGTCGCCCACCTGGCGTGGGAATGAAGAGCGGCTCTCCGACGAAGCAGTCTGCGGGCGCCGTCCACAGCTGCTCGGGGCGCTCGAGATCGTGGAGATCGAGGGTGATCACCGAGTCGAACGGGTCGGAGTGGCTCGGATCGGCGCGCGTCGCCGCGACCATCGCCGGAGCCGAGACACCATCGAGGTCGGGGTGCACCCGCGGAAAGTCGATGCCGTAGCGGCTGAGTTGCTTCGCGCTCGCCTGCTTCTTCGAGGGGTCGATCGAGAGCCTGATCAGCCGCTGAGGCGTGCGCTCATCGGGGAGCGTCGGATCGAAGGGCGTCGTCTGGCCGGTGAAGCCGAACTCCTGGCCGAGGGTGAAGCGCTCGAACGCACAGACGTCGAGGACGATTCGCTCGGCGTCGTCGAAGGCCTGGGCGTAGTGCACGGCGAAGATCGGCGCTGGAGTCGAGACCATGATCGGCGCCTCCTCCACCACGCCGCGCGCGGAGGCTGGCGGCCGCTTGACGACCACCACCGTGTTGGCGCGCTCCGGAGCCGTCGAGAGCATGTCCATCAAGGTCGCGGTGCCGCGCGTCATCGCGAAGTAGCTGAGGAGGTTCACCGAGAGCGGGTTGAGGGCGAGCACGTAGTAGCGATCGGTGATCACGAAGTCGTGAACGAAGGCCGCTTCGCTCAACGAGACGTCGACCCGGACCCGCTCGACGAGATCGGGCCCCAGCTCCCGGAACCGGAGCTGCGTCGTGCGGCCTGGGTGCGGTGACAGCCCGACCATCACGTCGCGCCGTCGATCGAGCCGGGTGTGCGCGAGGAACGCCTCGAGCTCGTCGAGCACGCCGAAGCGCTCGAGGCCGACGGTGGCGAGGCTCTCGGGATCGATCGCGTGCGGCGGGCCGCCTTCCCAGCCCGCGAGGAGCTTCCCTCCGAACGCGGTGAGGGTGGTGTTGGCGACGTTCTTCACCGGCGGCGCGTCGCGGTTCTTGCTCGCTCCATCGCCCTCGTCGGGGTCGTTGGGCAGCGTGGCGAGGCCCCGATGGACGAGTCGGTTCGCGGCTCGCTCGGCGCGGTAGGCGACGGTGTCGACGAAGCGGGTGGTGAACGAGACCTGGCCCTCACGGCTGACGTCGAAGCGGCGCAGGTAGCCGTGGCCGTCGAACGGGTGGGCGTGCCTGGAGCCGAAGGCGAGGAGCGAGGGCCCGTTCCACAGCAACGAGACACCGCGGAGCGAGTCGGGCAGCTGGCCGTCGATCGCCGACGGCTCGATCGGCTGCTGCAGCTCCATTCCCGGGACGGTCAGCGCACGGTTCCAGAGAGAGGTTCGCTTCGAGTCCGGCACGCTGCGAAGGCTCCGGTGCGGAGCGCAGCTTGGAGAGAGGAGGGCGGTCGCCCCGAGCTTCAGCAGCGTACGGCGGGTCGTCATGCCGACATTGAACGACGACTTCGCGCGCGACGCGACCCCGAATGCGCGACGACGAGGAACGCCGTCAGCCAGCGTCCATCGATTTCGGTGCAGCCCAGCCGACTCCCAGCGCGAGCGGAAGCGTTCGAAGACCGTCCTCCCGCGGCGCCAGCGACTCGAGCGCGACCCATGCGCCGAATCCCTCGTCGGGGCGCGGAGAGAAGGTGAGATAGTGCGACGCATGCCGACGAGCCCCCGCCGCTTCTCGTCTTCGCTCGTACCCTTCGTGCTCGCGCTGGCGCGCCGCAGTGGCCGTGACCCGAGCGCGCTGCAGAAGAAGTACCTGCACGCGAGACCTGCCGACGGCCAGGGCGCCGAGGTCAGCCTCGACGAGCTCGAGGGCTTGATGGAGGACGCCGCCAGGTTGATGAACGACCCGCTCTTCGGGCTCCACTGCGCGTTGGCGATGCCGCGCGGAGGCTACGGGCTGCTCGAGTTCGGGCTCCGCAGCGCGCCGACCGCCCGGCAGGCCATCGAGCAGCTCGCCACCCTCGGTCCGCTCATCAACCCGCTGGTGCGCTGGGTCCTCGAGGTCGACGGTGACGAGGTGGCGCTCGTGCACCGGCCTCCGAGGAAGGGTGGCGTCGGTCGCCAGGGCAACGTCTTCACCGTCGCGCGCATTCTGCAGATCGCTCGCGAGATGCTCGGGCCGCAGGTAGCGCCGCTTCGGGCCTGGTTCGCGCACGCCGACGAGACCTGCCCCGCCGAGCTCGCGAAGTTCCTCGCCACCCCGCGGATCTCCTTCGGCCGCGCCTCGAACGGCGTCTCGTTTCGCGCGATCGATCTCGCTGCGCCGCCGGTCGACGCCGATCCCGAGCTGAACCGCGCGCTCGAGCTCCAGGCCCAAGGGCTGTTGAAGACGTTGCACGCCGATGATCTGGTCGAGCGCACCCGTGACGTGGTGGCCGAGCTGCTGCCTCGTGGTGCGCCGTCGCTCTCGTCCGTCGCTCGAAAGCTGCACCTCGGCGATCGAACGCTCCAGCGGAGGCTGTCGGACGAAGGCGTGTCCTTCGCGTCCCTCGTCGCTCACGTGCGCCGCGAACAGGCCGAGCGGCTCCTCGAGCGAACCACGCTCACCGTGGCGACGATCTCGGAGCGGGTCGGCTACACCGAGCCGGCGGCCTTCGTGCGCGCGTTTCGAAGTTGGACGAAGACGACTCCGGGCGCCTTCCGTGAGGCTCGCGACGGCGCGGCCTGAGCGGATTGTCGCGCGCTGCACATGACTTTGGCGCGAGCCATCAAGGCGCCGCGGGACCTTCGCAGGCATCTTGGCGCCCATGACGAACCGAATCCGCACCTCCTCGCGACCCACCACGACCCGCTCGGTCGGCGCCGCGCCGAAGATCTCCGCGCCGAGCACCGAGCCCACCGGCTCCACCGAGAGAAAGGGCTGGGCACCCAAGGCCGCCCGCTCGATGACGGGTGGGTTGCAGCGGCTGCTCCCCGAGGTCTTCCGCCGCGGCGACGGCCCGAAGATCGACCCCTTCAACGCCACCAAGGACTGGATGAGCGATCGGGTGTTCGACTCGCTGCGCCCGCGCTGTGGGCCCGACAAGATGACGCCCGCGCAGAAGGTGGCGTACGGCCCGCTCGCGCCGCCGCCCGAGCTGAAGAAGCCGGTCGTGATGATCCCCGGGCTCACCATGCCGGCACAGTCGTTCGATCGAATAGGCGATCAGCTCGCGACCAACCCGAAGAACGGCCCGGTCGTCGTCTACGTCGCCGAGCAAGACACCTTCCGGCTCGGTGACAAGAGCGGCCGCGAAGTCACGGCCGATGAGCTGAAGAAGGCGAAGGTCTTCGAGGTCGAGTACCGCGACCCCTGGGCGTCACCGACGGTGAAGGCGCCGCAGATCGCGAAGGCGCTCGATCGCATCGGGCGCGCCACCAACCAGCCCAGCCTCGACGTGGTGACCCACAGCGCGGGCGGCACCGACTTCCGCCTCTATCTCGACCAGCGTGACGCCTCGAAGGGGCCGGCGATCGATCGCGCGGTCATGATCGGCCCTGCCTCGCACGGCACCTACGTCGGCAACATCGGAGCGGTCGTCGGAGAGCCGGTGAAGAACGTCGACGACGCAGCGCGCGAGCTGGCGGTCGGCTCCAAGTTGGTGAACGACCTCAACGCGACGTGGAACAAGCAGCGCTCGCAGGTGACCGGAGGCATCACCATCATCGGCACCAGCGGCACGCCCACGCTCGGTCCAGAGAAGGGCGTCTTCGAAGACGGTGATGGCTACATGCCCACCAAGCAGCTGCCGATGCCGGGCGCGCAGACGGTGGTGATGGAGGGCCCGCACGACACGCCGCTCGCGCACCTCTGGCAGGTCCAATACTCGGGCGTGGTGAACGCCGCGTTCGACGTGCTGGGCCGCTGATCACCAGAGCGCGAGCGCGCCGGCCGCCGTCCAGCCGACGAGCACCGTCCAGCGAATCCACCGGGCGCCGAGCAAGAGCGGCTCGTCGGCTTCGAGGAAGACCGCCGAAGCCGACCGCTCCGCCCACCAGGAGGCGAGGATCAACGGCGGCACGACGAGCGCTCCGATGGCGAGCCAGAGCACGGCCTTGGCGCGACGCGAGATCTCCAGGCGCACGTCCGGTCGCGCCGCGCAGGTCGAACAGAAGCCCACCCGCCGCCCGTCCGCGCACGCCTCGCAGATGAACCGCCCACAGCGCGCACACGCACCGATCGAGGGTTGCGCGTCGTGGACGGAGCACCGCGCGGTCATTCGCCGGTGATCTCCTTCGCGCGCGTCGCCTCACCAGCCGGAACGAGGATCGACACCGGAATGAACGGACCGAAGACCTGGAAGGCGGCACGCAGGTGCCGGTTCTTCGCGAACGGGTGGAGCCCCTCGCGCTCGAGCCGCCGGAGCAGCGCGTCGATCTCGAAGGTGCGGTGAAGCTCCCAGACTCGAACGACGGGCCCGTGGGTCCGGCAGAAACGCCACTCCTCGACGACGTCGAGCACGCCGAGCGCCAGGGGGAACGCGGCGAGCCCCAGCTCGTTCCCTGGAACCTGCAGGAACTCCGCCACCAGCGAGAAGGCGACGTTCACCAACAAGGCGTCACGAATCGCGGTCGGCAGCAGCGCGCGCGCCGACAGCTGCAGGCCCGCTTCGTCGAGCGAGGGATTCCACCGCTTCCACGCTGCGCGAACGGCCTTCGGGCGGAAGAAGACGAGGCTCCAGAGGACGGTGAAGGCGACCATCAGCACCGTGCTCACCCCGATCCACGTCGAGCGGGCCAGCGGGGTCGAGACCAACGCCGGGAGCGACATCGCCGCCGCTGCCGACCCGCTCATCCCCATGCCCGAGATGGGAATTGGCGCCCGCACCCCATCGACTCCTTGGACGATTGGACGAAGCGCGCGCCAGAGCAGGTAGGCGACCGTCGCCAACGCGCTGAGCACGACGATCAGCACCGGCCCCGGAGTCACGTACTCTTCGTCGACCATTCGCCCCAGGCCAACGAGCGTCGTCGTCGCCTCTCGCACGACGAGTGACGCGACCAGGTAGCCGCTCCCCAAGCCCCAGCGCTCGACGAGCTCCATCGCACCGCCGGCGACGAGGACTCCGGTGAAGATGACGCCGACCTCGGCGCCTTCGAGCCCTCGTGCCCGGGCGAGGCCGACGAGCTGCCCCGCCGCGAAGACGAGCCCGAGGGCGACTCCGGCGATTCGGAGCGGTCGTCGCGCAGCCCAGCCCGAGACCCGCCGCAGCCTGAGCGATGGGATCAAGAGCGCGAAGAGCTCGATGACGAGCATGCCCGACGCGAGCGGTCGAATGCCGAGGTTCAGCACCGTCAGCGCCGCGGACGGCTGCGTGGGATCGAAGAGCGAGATCGACGGCGCCGGTGCTTCGACGAGCGACAACGCCCAGAGCCCGGCCGTCACGGCGAGGGTGACGAAGAGCCGCCGAGTGGCCTCCGTCACTGCTCGCAGACCCAGGCCGGTTGACTCACCGTGCCTTCGTTCACGCACGTCCACCCCGTGGGGCAGCGCGCCGGGTTCGGTGTACCGTTCGCGGACTGGCAGAAGGCGGTGCAGTAGTCGCGCGGTCCGCCGGTGAGGCAGGTCTGGGAGTAGCAGCTGTTCAGCATCGAGCCGTTGACGGTGCAGGTCTCTCCGACGGGTACGCAGCGCTCGATCGTTCCGTCGCAGGCCTGACCGCTCGCGCAGTCGGAGGCGAGCAGACACTGACCGGTACAGAGCCCCATCGTCGGCTGTTGGGCGTTGGCGCTGCACCACCGGCTCACGCACGTCGTCGAGGGGCCGTTGGTCGAGCACGCGGCGCCGACGGGCGTGCACACCTTCTGTGCCGAGGTGCCGATCTGGGTGAGGGAGCAGGTGGTGCCGGCGGGACAGGCGCGGCTCGAAGCGCACGGGGTGACGCAGACCGACTGGGCCACGTCGGTGGGGTGGAGCAGGCAGATGCCGGCGTAGCAGTTCGTTCCCTGGCCGGTGGGGCAGGCGATGCCGGTGTCGCTCTCGAAGCAGACGCCGGTCATTCCGCCCATGCCGTTCGGCACCTGGAGGCACGCCTCCGCCGGCAAGCAGGTCGCGTCGGTGACGCAGGTGTCGGTGCAGAGCCCCAGGCCGGCGCGCGAGTTCCCGAAGCAGATGTTCGAGGCGCACTCACTGCCGCGCATGCAGGTCGCGCCCCGTGGCTTGAGCGCCATGCCGCCGCCACTGCCCCCTGCCGAGCCGCCCGCCATTCCGCCCGCGTCTCCGCCAGCGACGCCTCCGCTCGAGCCTCCACTCGCGCCGCCGCTCGAGCCACCAGCGTGCGCACCGCCGCCCTGGCCACCGCTCGTTCCTCCGCTCGAGCCGCCCGCGGCGCCACCCGCCGAGCCACCCGCGGTGCCGCCGCTCACCCCACCCCCGGTGAGGCCTCCGCCGAGGTTGACGAACCCGCCGCCCACGCCTCCGAGCTGGCACTCGCCTCGATCGCAGACCTCGCTCGCACCGCAGTCTCGATCGGTGCGGCAGAGCACGACGCAGAGGTTGGCGACGCAGCGTTCGACCTCCGAGCAGTCGCTGTTGATTCGGCAGGAACGCTTGTCGGGACACGACGCGAACACCAAGGCGGCGAGGATCGCGGCAGCGCGCATGCCCTCAGTTGACGTTGCCCAGGTGGGGAGCGCAAGCGATCTGTCTCCTCGAGGTTGCAGGCTCTCGAAGTTCGAGAGCGACGCTGACGTGTCGCGCCTCACCGTTGTCACCGCCGGCTCCTCCCCTTCGACGCGTGCTTGCCGATACTCCGGCGCGTTCTTCGGAGGCCCCATGGTTCGTTCGCTCGTCCTCGTCGCTTCGTTGCTCGTCCCCGCTGGAGCGTTCGCGCAAGACGCGATCGATCTCACCACCGTCACCTACCACGCGTCCGTCGACGTCAGCGCCTGGCCAGTCACCAAGACGATCTCGCGCGTCGAGCTCGCGCCGGGAACGAGCTACGGGGTGAAGGTCTCGCTCTCGCCCTACGTCGCCTCGCGCGATCAAGACCCCTGGCCCGACTTCATCTTCTTCCCGCCGGACGGCCACCTTCGCTACACGCTCTGGCTCTTCGTTCGAATGAACGGGCAGTGGCACGGCGCCGCGGTGCACGAGTTCTGGTTCGATCGCGAGTGGACGGGCGCACCGCTGCTCGGAGGCGGCTACCCCGATTGGATCTACGCGAACCCGGGGAGTCCCTGGGGAAGCATGGGCGACTACGTGCCGCAGCCGGGCGACGCCGTCGGCTTCATGGCGACCGCTGGCGATCTCCGCCGCCACAAGGACTACTTCACGGTCAACCAGCGAACGAACGTGGTGGTGGTGCCCCTCGCGGTGGCCGCCGTCTACGACTGCGCCGGCAACCCCGCGTCGTGTGCCTTCTCAGGGAGTGGAACTGGTGGAGGAATGGCCGGCGGCGGCATGTCGGGAACGGCTGGTGGCTCGTCGGGAACGGCTGGTGGCTCGTCGGGAACGGCCGGCGGCTCGTCGGGAACGGCTGGTGGCTCGTCGGGAACGGCTGGCGGCTCCGCGGGAACGGGCGGCGGCATCGTGATCATCGGTGGCGGCTCGGCGACGATGGGTGGCGGCGCGGCTGGCGGGCTCGCGGTGTCCGCTGGTGGCGCGGCGGGTGGAACGAGCGGAGCGTCGGGCGGAGGCGTCGCGTGCTCCGGCATTCACGCGGCCAGCGGCGGCTGCAGCGGAGCCCCGGGAGCGCCGCTTGGGCTCGCAGTCCTCTTCGTGCTCATGCGCCGCCTGCGTCAGGGGCGGCCGAGGACGCGGATCTGCACCGCGAAGAACGAGTTCTGCTGAAGCTGTCCCGAGATCGTTCCGCCGGCGGCGATCCCCGACGAGCCCACCGGCTCTTCGAGAATGCAGAACCCGTTCACGTCCCTCAAGGTGAGAGGACTGGTGGTGGTGAACTGCTGATCGATCGAGAACTTCGCGGCGTGAAGCACGAAGTCACCTGGCGCGGCCGGCAAGCGCGGAAAGACGACTTGCTGGGTGTTGGCCATCATCGGCCCGTCGACCGCCGCCGTCTCGGCGCCGCGAAACACGTATTGGATCCACACCGAGGCGTTGTCCGACGGGACGAACAGCGGTTGGTCGTTCGGAACGACGCGGTGGGACACCCAGGTCACGACGTCGGAGGTCGACAGCCCGCTCGCGAGCTGGGGCCAGCCAGGGTTCGCCTTGATGCCTGCAACCAGACCCGTGACGGCGTGACCGACGACGAGGAGATCGCCTGGCATGGCGAGCGGGTGAATCGTGATGAGGCCACCATCGGCTGGGTCTCGTGCCGTCGAGCGAGCGATCAGGGTGACCGTCGAGGCGCTGGCGCCGCCGTCGCGCGACGTCGTTGGCCGGCCGGCGTCGACGTCTCCGGGCGTGAGCACCACCTCGAAGCGGCGCGGCGTCTCGTCGAGGAGCACGTTCGGCAGCTCGAAGCTCGCGAAGCCCTCCTTGCGAAAGGCGAGGCTGACGACGCCAGTGGAGAGCGCCAGCAGCTCGAAGTCGCCCGCCTCACCGCTGCGAGTCGATGGGCCGCCCAGCACCTCCACCAAGACTCCGGAGAGCGCCCGACCCGAGGGCTCTCGCACCGTTCCCGAGACGCTGGTGGTCGACGCAGCCGCTGGTGACAGCCGAACGTCGTCGAGGCGCGCACGCTGGCCGGCCTTGAGCTCGACCCGCGAGGACTCTGGTCGATAGCCCGCGCCGAAGAACGAGAGCGCCACCTGGCCTTCTGGCAGCCCGTCGAGGACCCAGCTCCCGTCGTCGGCCGAGATCGTCGAAGAGGGGCTCGAGGGCAGGAAGACCTGCACGCCGCCGTGCCCAGTGGTCGAGGGGCGATCGCCTCGCCGAACCACCCCCGACGCGCTCGCGAGCCGTCCCAGCACGATGATGCCGAGCGACACCGAGGTGCCTGGGCCGACCCGGGCCGTTCTCACGTCGATGAGCCGGGCCGCGTCGGCGGAGCCATCACCGTCTGCATCCCACGCGAGGCGGAGCGTTCCGGTCGAGCCGGTCAGCCCATCGAGCACCACGTTGCCGTCCACATCGGCGGTGGCGCTGAGCCCGGTCTCGAGCAGCTCCAAGGTGGCGCCAACCGCCGGAACGAGCTCCGAGCGGCCAGGCCGCTGCGCGAGCACCGACGCAGTGACGCGCCCTGCGATCCGCTGCGGCGGGAGAGAGACGTCGAGACACCCAGCCAACAGCGAGAGGCCCCACACCCAACGCATGCGCGGAACTGTAGCGCGGTTCCCACGCCTCGCTCGATCTCAACGAGGCGCTGCGCGCTCGAACGGAAAGGCGAGCTGGCCGAGGTACCGTTCGGGCACCGGCTCGTCGCAGCCGAACGTCTCCGGCTCTCGCCACTCGTAGGTTCCTCCCAACAGAGCCCACACTGGAAAGAGCCCAGCGAAGTTCACTCCCGGCGACGCGCGATCGGCCGCGTGGTGGTTCTGGTGAAAGGCTGGCGTGGCGATCAGGCCCCGCTCGAGACTGTGCGGTTCGTGATGGCGAGCGACTCGTCACATGGGACGTGAGCCGGTGCGGCCCGTGCGACCACGAGCACGCGCGCGGTTGCCACCTCGATCGTCGACGGCACTCTCCATGCACAGAGGGTCGACATGCGAATCACTCTCCTCGGCGCCTTGATTCTTGGTTGCGGGCCTCCGCCCTCGGCGCCGTTTCGTTTCAGTGAGCGACTCGAGTCGCGAGCGCTGCCGGCCGAGGTTCCCCTTCGTACGGGCCACGGCTTTGAGCCGCTGTCAGGCGAAGAGCGGGCCTCCTGCTTCAGCCTCGAAGTCCGCTCGCCGAACGTCCTCATCAGCAGCACGGCCTTTCGGGAAGACCTCGAGGCCGGGCCTTCGACCGAGACGCGGTTGCGACGCCTCTTTGCGCGCCTTGGAGAAGATGGGCTCTTGGTGGCGAAGAGCACGGCGCGGGAGCTGGAGGCCGCCTTCGATGCCGGCGCTCCGACGGTGAGGCTCGGGTCGACTGATACCCGCATCGAGCGAGCCGTTCGGTTGGTTCTTCCGTGCCGACGCACCTTCTCGTCCGCGCGTGAGTTCATCGAGCAGTGCGGGACGGGGTACGTCGAGGCTGAGGCGTATCGGCGCGTCGGCGTCTCGCTCGAGACTGTCCCCTCGCCAATGCCAGCGCCCAGTCACTTCCTCATGTGGGGAGCGCCGGCGCCGTCGGACTCCAGCGACGAGGCGTTCACGCGAGCCTTCGACGCCAGCGGAGTGGCGGAGCCCCGGGTGCGCGACTTGACGCAAGACCTGCCAGCGATCAACGGGACACGCCGGCTCGCGCGACTGAGTGGCTACCCTTCGAATGCCGTCGGGTGGTGCATCGCGACGCCAGTCATGGGCGGGGCGTGCCTCGAGCAACTGGTCAGCCAGTTTGGGAGCTTGCGCGTCTCATCACCGACGGTCACGCTTCGCGACTTCATCTGGCGCGCCGTCGAAGACGATCCGGCGTCGGCAGAAGCGATGAGCCCCCGAGTCGAGCAAGCGAAGGCGCTCCGAGCGCAGCAGGCCCGTTGCGTCGACATCGACCTGCCCGCCATCGTCGCGCGGTGTGCAGAGGCGTTCGCAGCCCAGCGCCCCGACGTGTGTGAACAGTGCGCCGTGCCGCCGGAATGCGCCCCAACCCGGCTCGAGGAAGAGTGGAAGCGACTGGGCTTTCCATGAACGCGCGAGTCCCGCACCCGAAGACGGTGCGTACTTCCAGGTCGGGCAGCTCGACTCGACGTGGTGGCCCAAGCAGGGCGCCCCGCTGAAGCTGCGTTGGCGGAAGACCGTGTCAGAGCCGCCCAGCTCGAATGTCGGCCAGCACCTCGTTGGCCGCCGGGATGGCCGGGCCTTCTGTGCCGATCGTGGTTGAGAAATCCCTCGCTCTGGTCCTGCACCCCAACGCTGAGAAGACGACGGCATGTCAGCCCCGTCGGCTATGAGTGCTCCAAAGGGCGGTGGCGCATGGCGAAGAGCGGAAAGACCCATTTCACCTGTCAGTCCTGCGGGTACGTGAGCGCGAAGTGGCTGGGGCGCTGCACCGAGTGCGGCACCTGGGGCAGCCTCGTCGAAGAGGTGGAGCTGTCGAAGGCGGCGCAGTCGAGGCCGGCCTGGGGCGCGTCGACGGGGCAGACCAAGCCGGTGCTGCTCCAGGAAGTCGACGGCACCAAGGAGGCGCGTCGGCTGACCGGCATCGCCGAGCTCGATCGGGTGCTCGGTGGCGGCGTCGTGCAGGGCAGCCTCGTCTTGTTGGGCGGAGACCCGGGCATCGGGAAGTCGACGCTGCTGTTGAGCATGATGGATCGGCTCTCGAGAGATCGACCCGGGCTGTACGTCTCGGGTGAAGAATCGCTCCAGCAGACGAAGATGCGCGCTGAGCGGCTGGGCGTGCGCAGCGAGCAGATGCACGTTTTCGCCGAGACCGATCTCGAGAAGGTGCTCCAGGCGACCGAGAAGCTCGCGCCGGGCACGTTGGTGGTCGACTCCATTCAGACGACGTTCTTGTCCGAGCTCGGGAGCGCGCCAGGGAGCGTCAGTCAGGTGCGCGAGTGCGCCGGGCGCTTGATGGCGTGGGCGAAGAAGACCGGGGTGCCCACCTTCATGGTCGGCCACGTCACCAAGGAAGGCGCGATCGCCGGCCCTCGCGTGCTCGAGCACATGGTCGACACGGTGCTCTACTTCGAGGGCGAGCGCGGCCACCCGTTTCGCATCTTGCGCGCCCACAAGAACCGCTTCGGGAGCACCAACGAGATCGGCGTCTTCGAGATGAAGGGCGCGGGGCTCACCGAGGTGCCCGATCCGAGCGCGCTGTTCCTCTCCGAGCGGCCGAAGAACGCGGCGGGAAGCGTGGTGACGTCGACCCTCAACGGGACCCGCCCGATCCTCGTCGAGGTGCAGGCGCTGGTGGCGCCGACGGGCTACGGCACCGCTCGGCGTACGGCGATGGGCGTCGATTCGCAGCGGGTCGCGTTGCTCGCTGCGGTGCTGGAGAAGAAAGAAGACGTGCAGTTGGTCGGCTGCGATCTCTTCGTCAACGTCGCAGGCGGCATGTCACTCACCGAGCCGGCGAGCGATCTCGCGGTCTGCGCGGCCCTGGTGTCGTCGCTCCAGAACCGGACGGTCGATGCGCAGACGCTGATCCTCGGAGAGGTCGGCCTCGCCGGCGAGGTGCGCGCGGTTGGACAGGTGGAGCCCCGCCTCGCCGAGGCCCAGAAGATGGGCTTCAAGCGGGTGGTCCTGCCGAAGTCGTCGGCCAAGCGGCTCGACTTCGACCTGAAGATGGAGGTGCTGCCCGTCGAGAGCCTCGGTGAAGCGCTGAAGCTGCTCTTCTGATCAGCCGTGCTCACGACAGGCGCGATGAAGGGCTCGGAGCGCGTCGATGGCGTGATCACCCCAGTGACTGTCGAAGAGAAAGCGCCACGCCCACACCGCGCCCGCCTTGGGCAGGGGGCTTTCCCAGAGCGTGAGGCCTCTTTGAACGTCGAAGTAGACGTCGAGGAGGTCGTCGTCGAGGTCTCCAACGACTGGCTCACCGAGCTCGTAGGGATCGAAGACTTCCCAATAGTGCGTCGGCGCTCCGAAGCCGGACCACAGCGGCCGTCCTGGGCGATCGGGCCACTCGAGGTCTTCGGGCGAGTCGACGAACGGGAGCTCGGCGCCTGCGGCGTAGAGTTCGAGGAGCACGCTGCGCGCACGTTGCAGTCGAGTTGAGCTGTCGAGGTCGCGGCCGTGTTCGACGAAGTCGCAGAGGCGCCGCGCGGCCTCCACGAACCGCAGCACCTCGGGCCTGTTCCCCACGTCGTCACGACGGCTGAGGAGCACGACGCCGACATCGTCTTGGAGCGTTCCGCTGGGCAGCCGGACCAGCTCGATGAGCTCGTCGCAGGCGAGGGCGAGTGAGCGCTCCGGGCGACGGACGGCGTCACGGAGCCGATCGAGGCGCGCGTACTTCATGAGGCCGTCGGTCGCGACGAGCAGCGTGTCCGCCGGCTCGAGGGAGCTCTCGAAGGGCTCGGCCTCGACCGGACCGTTGCCCAACAGCGGCTTGCGGTGCTGGCGCTCGGTGAGCTCGCGGAGCTCGGTGGCACCGATCACCCACGCCGCCGAGTCACCGACGCTCGCTCCGACGAGCCGGCTTCCGTCGGTGGCGACGATCACCGCCGTGGTCTGTCCGACCTGCTCGGCGAGGAGCTCCCGATCGATCTCCTCCAGCAGCCGCTTCCACTCACGGGCCTCGAGCAGGTTTCCAAGGGCCTCGACCGCCGAGGTCACCCGCTCGATCACCCGTGCCGCGGCCCGTGCGCCACCTCCCGTTCCACCCGCTCCATCAGCCGCGACGACGACGACCGTTCCGGCGCGCGTCACCACGTCGAGGTGGTCGGACGAGGTCACGCCGTCCTGGGCCTCGATTCTCATCGCCGTCTCGAAGTCCCCCATGCGTGCACGCCTCCGCGCGTGCCGTCGCGGAGACTCGCACGGTCTGACCTGGGCGTTCACTTCGCCGGGCGTGGCCGGGGCTTTCCGCTCGCTCGCTCGAGAAAGGCAATGAGATCGGCGCGATCGACCGGATCGTTGGCCAGCTGCACCCGCATCGCGTTACCCGGCACCAGCGCGTTTGGATCACGAAGCCAGCGATCGAGCGCCTCGGCCGTCCACACCAGCCCCGATTTCTGAAGCGCCTCGGAGTAGTCGAAGCCTGGCTGGGTGGCCGCTCGCCTCCCGAACACCTCGCGGTGCGACGGGCCCGCGCCGTTCTCGGTGAGCGAATGACACGCGCCGCAGCGAGCCAGGTAGAGCGTCTCGCCTCGAGAGGCATCGCCGGCGCCTCCGTCCACCGCGAGCAGCACCACCGCCACGAAGGTCAGCATCGTTCAGGCTCCGAACGACAGGCCCGCCTTCGGGAGCGCCTCACCGAGCGCTTGAGTCAGCGCGGTGTAGTGCATCGTCTCGTCGGCGAGCAGCTTCGCGGCCACCACGCTCAGCGATCGATCGGCGAACGCGGGCATCACGCCGATGTACGCATTCACCGCGCCCAGCTCGAGCCGTTGCGCCAGCCGCAGCACGTCCTCGGCGCTCTTCAGACTTGCGACGTTCAGCTTCGCGCTCTTCTTGTACTCGTCCATCGACTTGGGCTCGACGGGCTTGCCGCCGAGCTTCTTGATCGCGCCGACCTGCGCATCTCGATGACCCTTGTGGTGACTCTGGAACAGCACCGCGGTGTCGAGCACCGCGCCCTTGAGCAACCCCGACTCGGCGCCGAGTTGATAGGCCGCGATCGCCTCGTGCTCGAGCCCGAGCGCCACGTTCAAGATGCCGAGGTCTCCCTCGGTGGGGCTCGCTGCTCCGACGCGCTGGCCGGCGAGGAAGGCGACCGCTGCGGCCGACAGGGTGCCATGGGTGATGAGGGTTCGACGAGCGAGGATGGTCATGGGGTCTCCGGAAATGGGAAGTGCTGCACCGGAGACGAGTTCGAACCAGGCCGATCGTTACGTGTCGGCCGCGCGCACCGCGTCGAGCACCGCGAGGGTGAGCCGATCGCAGCGAACGCCGAGGAACGGGTAGAGCGCGCGCGCTTCGCCCTGGAACTGCGAGTCGAGCGACCGCTGCAGGGTCTGCCGCGCGCGATGGAGCCTCGCCCGCACCGCTTCTTCGCTGAGCCCGAGCAGCTGGGCGACCTCGACGCCGCTGAAGCCCTCGACGTCTCGCATCACGAAGACGACTCGCAGCGTGGGGGAGAGCTCGTCGATGGTGCGCTCCAACACCGCTCGAACCTCGTGGCGGTGACCCTCTTCGTCGGGCGCGGGCGGCGGCGGACGGGGATCGGACTCCTCGTCGTGCGTGTCTTCCTCGACGGCGCCGCGGTGTCGGGCGCGGCAGGCGTTCACGACGATCGTCGCCGCCCAGGCCGCGAAGGCCCCGCGTCCAGACCACTGGTGCAGACTGGAGACGATCGCCAGCCACGCCTGTTGAGTGAGATCTTCCGCGGCGTCGTCCGAGCCGAGGTGTGCCCGGGCGATTCGGTAGAGCTGCTGGTTGTACCGGCGAATGAGCTGCTCGAGGGCGGAGCGAACTCCGGCGCGCGCAGCGTCGACGAGCTGCGCGTCGTCTCCGGTGGTCGGCGAGGAGGAGGGAAGAGCGTCCATGTCAGCTCTTCGAGTCCTGGCCGCCCCAAACGTGACAGCCAGGCCGAACCCTCGTCATTCCTCGAGGAACTCGGGCTCGCAGGCGTAGCGCGGGCAGATGTTCGTCCACGACACCTGGCGGTAGCCCGCATCGCACGCCGGAATGTAGTGGGCGCAGACGCCGAAGGGCGTGCACTGGCCGGTCGGGAGCGTGCAGCGGTCGGAGGTGCGCTCGAAGGACGCCGTCTGGCCGGAGGGGCAGCGCGGCGGGCGGGCGACCGGGCAGGGGACCGCGCGATCGGGCAGCGCGACGAAGACCTGGCTCGCGGTGACGGTGACGTGGCCGTCCTTGCGAACGATCTTGCCGGCGATCACCGTCTTGCCGGAGAACGCGCGGGAGTTGAGCCAGTTCGGGTCGACGAGCTGGCCGAGCGCGGCCGAGAGCTCGAGATCGGTCGCCATCGTGTGGCCCGTGGTGCGGTTGAGCCGGGTCGTCTGCAGGTTCGCGCACGGAGTGGTGAAGCAGGCGATCTTCGAGGGGAACACGCCGTAGAACTTGTCGGAGTCGGTGAAGGTCTTTCCCGGCATGCCGCGGTACGCGAGCTTCACCATCAGGGGCCGGGTGTTGAAGCGGGTCTCCTTCGGGCCGAGGCGACCGAAGAGCACGAGCTCGTTGTCGGGCGCGCCGAAGACCGCGTCCTGGATGCTGGAGGGCAGGCTCGAATCGGAGAAGTCGAAGCCGCTGACGTAGCGCTCCTGCATGGTGCTGTTGAGATCCTTCACCCAGTAGCCACCGCACATGGGCGAGACGCAGCGCCGAATGTCTCTCCGCGCGATCACGTAGGTGTCCTTCGTGGTCGAGAGATCCTGCGAGTCGTCCGCGAGCGTCTCTTGCTCGACGCCGTCGACTTCGACCGCCGCGACACCGCACGCACTGCCCAGAAACAACAGCCCCGCCATCAGTTGGTTCTTGAGGTTCATGGTGGGCACATGTGCGACAGAGGCCGACATTCTGTCAAGTCAACTCATGTAAACGTGTTGGGTCGACAGAAGCGCTTCTGACTTCAATGGCTTGGGTTGCCGATGACGATGAAGGGGTACTTCACGAGCGCACGGCCTCCACGCGGTCGAGGGAGCCGGAGCGATTTCACGACTGAGAGCAGGCACTGGGCGTAGCGCTGGTCCTTCGGTGCAGGCTCTTCGATCGACGCGGTCGTCACCCGTCCGTTCGGCTCCACGACGAACTGCACCGTCGTCTTTTCGGCACTCGTCGGATCGCGCGCCAGCTTCGCCTGGGCGCACCGGACGACCGCGCGCTTCTCGACCTCCACCGCACGCGGCACGGCACCCTTCGGCAGCACTCCATCGAGCGGCTCGGAGCTGGCCCGTGAGCAGCACGATGATGGACGCGAGCCACTTCATTGGCCCAAGCGTACCGCACGCTCCACCGCATCGTCCTGCGCGGACGCAAGAAGAACCTCGTGCTCGCCCGCGCAGTTTCGACGGGATCACTTCGGCGAGTTGTGTAGCGTGCCGCCGGTTTCGCATCGGAGGGGTCCATGGCAGAGCGGCCAGACATCACGCTCGACGATCTGAAGACGCTGGCTCTGGGCCAGGCGCCGGATCTCGCGCAGGCGATCATTCAATTCGCGGCCCAGCCGCAGCCCGCCGCGGAGAACGTCCCGGAGGGCGCGATCACGCCCGAGCAGTTCGAGGCGATGCTGCGCGAAGCCCAACGCGAGCCACGCGACGCCCAGCGCCGAATGAAGGTCGCGCTGCTCTGGCGCCGCTACCTCACCCAGCCCGAGCCTCCACCGTCGGGGAAGTACCTGCTCGCCGACTTCCTCACCGACCTCTTCGACACCGGCGGCGAGCCGACCCGCGCCGCGCTGCTCGAGCTGATCAGGACCGCGCCGCTCGATCGTGGGCTGTGGGGCGGCTTCAAGCGCATCTACAAACGAGCGGAGACGCGACAAGACGCGGTCTTCTTCGGAGCGACGGTGGGCCGGCTCGAGGCCGCGAGTGCGACGAGCGCGGTGTCGCGCGGCACGATCGTCTACCTGCAACGTCGAGCCTGGCGGTACCTGCGGAGCCTCGCGCGCGCGATCCCCGAGCTGTACCCGATCTTCGCCGGCGCGGTGCTCGCCGAGTTCCCACCCGAGGCCAACCGCTGGAGCGGTGTCGCCGTTGGTCGCATCTTGAGCCCGCCCGAGGAGCTCTACGAGAACGCGTGGAAGCTCAACCCCGATCCGCTGATGGTGCTGCTCGAGAACGCGCGGCACAACGACGTCGCGAAGTTCGCGGTCGATCTCCTCAAGAAGCACTTCCCCACGCTGCTGCGGCAGACGAACCCGGCGTGGCTCCAGCGGCTCGCCGCGCGGCCGATCGTCGCGATCCACGAGCTGCTGGTCGACATCCTCACCAACACCCCCGAGCTCCACCCGGCGAAGCTCGAAGCGCTCGGGCTCAAGCCGACGGTGCTGCTGCTCCTGCTCTCTCCGTCGCCGGCGGCGCGGAAGTACGCCATCGAGTACGCGCGCGCGCACGCGGCCGATCTCCCGCCCTCGCAGCTCGTCGACTACGCGCTGACCGGCCAGAACGACACCCGCGCCTGGGCGCTCTCGGTGCTCGAGGCACGGCCGGCGAAGAGCATCGGGCTCGAACTGTTCGCGAAGCTGCTCGGAGCGAGCGCCACCAGTGCGTGGGCGGCGACCCGGCTCGAGGCGCAGTTCGATCGCAACGAGCTGACCGACGCGTTCTTCATCGAGCTCGTCTACGGCACGAACACCCAGCGTGACTGGGCTCGCAAGTACCTGTCGGAGCGCGTCAAGCAGAGCGAGCCGCTCGCGGCCTTCGTGAAGGCGCTCTTCGCCGATCCGCGCCGGCAGGACACGACGAAGGTGAACGATCTGGTTCGGTTCACCCGGCAGCTGTTGGCGTTGGTCGCTCCCGAGCATCTCGGGGCAGGGTGGTTGTTGCCGCTCCTCACCGATCCGCCCTTCCGTCAGCTCGCCGACGAGCAGCTGCGGCGCGCGAAGTCGCTCCCTGGCCTCGATCTCGAAGCGGTGAAAGGGCTCGTCTTCGATCGCACCATTCGCGAGCTCGCGCTCCACCTGCTCTCGACGCACGCGACCTTCAAGGCGATCGGCTTGCCGTGGTTGCTCGCGCTCGCGCGGAGGACCGATCCCACGCTCTCCGGCTTCGCGACCCGCATGCTCCTGGGCCAGGTCGACCCGCGCGACTTCGGCGATGGCGACGTGGAGAAGGGCACCAAGCGACTCCTCGAGCTGGCGACTGGAGCCAAGGAGCCCGACCCGGTTCGGCTCTTCGCCCAGACCTATCTGCGCTGCCATCACCCGACGGTCGGCCCGCAGCAGCCCGAGGCGATCGCCAACGCGATCACGCCGAAGCTCACCCTCGAGCGGTACGCCGCCGAGCCGTTCTGGAAGGCGCTCCTCGACGCGCGCGCCGACGTGCGCCGCTTCGCCGTCACGATCACCAAGGCCGACTTGCGCCGCTGGGGTTTTCACCTGCGCGTCTACGAGCTCGCCGACAGCGAGTACAAAGAGGTGCGCAACCTCTGCCTCAACGCGCTCGAGAATGCGGGCTCGCCGACGGCGGATCTCGCGTGCACGCTCCAGCCCGAGGAGATCGATCCCGCGCAGGTTTTCCGGCTCACCGAGAGCCGGGTGCGCCAGAGCCGCGAAGTCGCAATGGACTTGATCGCTCGCCACTATCAACGGCTCGGAGGCCCCGAACGGCTCGCCTGGTTGATGGAGAGCGCCGATCGCGGCGTGCGCACGATGGCGGTGCGAATGCTCTGGGAACGTCACCGCCCCTCGACGCTGACCGAAGGGTGGAAGCCGAAGGGCCCGGAGAAGTTGCCCGAATCGGCTGGTCGCTTCGCCAACGTGCCCGTGCTGCAGGACTTCCTGCGAACGCTCATGTTCGGGCTTCCGCCTGGACGAGCACCGGAAGGCCGCGAGGGTGATCTGCCGAAACGATCGACGGGCGCGCAGGAAGCGAAACGTCGAGCCATCGAAGCGGCGCGGGATCTCGCGGTTCAAGACGAAGCGTTCGCGCGCGCGGTGAGCCCGCTCTTCCTCGAGTTCGCCGGCAGCATCGCGCGTGGTGAGTGGCAGGCGTGCTTGTCCGCGCTCGCCACCGTGAAGGTCGCGCACCCCCATCTCGACGTCGGGCTCTCGGTGAAGGCCCCGGCTCCCGCGCAGTCCGCTCCGCAGCGCTGAGGAACGAATTCCATGGCTCCTTCGACCATCGGTCACTTCGAACAAGTACGAGCGCTCGCAGCGAGCGGGCGCACCCTCGCCATCGGCGGAGCGCGGCTCGGCGCCGAGTCGCAGGTCACGCTCTTCGATGCCGGAACGCGCAAGGTGCTGCGGCAGCTCGCGGTGCCCTCGGCGGTGAACGCGCTGGTGTTCTCGGCTGAGCGGCTGGTCGCGGGCGGGGCCGATGGAAAGCTCCATCGCTTCGTGTTCGCGACTGGGGCGGCGGCGGGCTCGTTCGAGGCACATGCCGGAGGCGTCACCGCCCTCGCGGCCTCGCAGACCACCGTCGTTTCCGCCGGAGTCGACGGGCGAATCGTCGTCTGGGCCGATGACAAGAAGCAGCACGAGTTCTCCGCGCCGTGTCCGCAGCGGGCCGTCGCGATCGATCTCGCGAACCGGCGGATCGCCGCAGCCGGAGACGACGGGATCGTTCGCGTCTTCAGCTTCGACTCCAAGGCCGTCCGCGCGATGGAAGGTCATCGTGGCGCGGTGACTGCGCTCGCCTTCACGCCTCGAGATGGGCGCCTCGCCTCCACCGGCGACGACGGCACGGTGCGCTTCTGGTACCTCGAGGGCGCGATCGAGTCCGAGGTGCGCGGTGAAGGAGACACCGGCCACGCAGGCGGCGCGACCGCGTTCGCGTTTCTGCCCTCGCCGAAGGACGACGCGAAGGACCCGACCGATCGACTCGTCTCCACCGGGCACGACGCGAAGCTGCGCACCGTTCGGCTCGACGACAAGAAGCGGAGCAAGACCTTCGACGTCGATGGGCCGCAGCGCGCGCTCACGCTGGTCGAGAGCGATCCCAAGAAGGCGATCGTCGAGATCGTCGTCGGTGGCGACAGCCGAAAGCTCACCTTCATCACCGTGGGCCTCGATGGCCAGCTCGCCGATGCGACCGACGCAGGCCTGGATGGTTTTGCGACCTACGCCGCGCAGTTGAAGCTGGCGCAGCGGCCGGCGCGGGAAGCGTTCGCGAAGGATCTCCCCAAGCTGCCGGAAGCCGAGATCGTTCCGCTCCTCGAGACGCTCGCGGTCGACAAGGAACCGTCGGTTCGGCTGACGCTCGCGAAGACGCTTGGCGGCGCGCCACGGAAAGACACGCGCTCGCTCCTGCGCGCGCTGGTGAAGGACAAGGACGCGGCGGTCGGTCAGGCCGCGCTCGAGGCGCTCGCGAAGGTCGAGGACCAGCCCTTCTTCGCGTGGCGTGAGGGCGTTCGCGCGAGCGCTCCCGCGGTGCGAATCGCTGCGCTCAAAGCGTTGGCTCCGCTCTATCCCGCGGTGCCGCTGGTGCCCGCGCTGATCGCTGGGGCCCTCAAGGACACGGATCCAGCCGTTCGGCTCGCGGCGCTCGGAGCGTTGCAGAGCGTCTTCCCCGAGGGCGTCGAGGCGCTCGTCACTGGCTTCGAGAAGGGAACGCCCGACGTGCGTGCCGAGGTGCTCGTGCGCGCGTTGATGAGCGGGAAGTTGCCGCAGCTGCAGTCGATCTCCGGCCGTGCGCTCGACGACGAGAGCGTGCTGGTGCGGCAGGTCGCGTTCGTGTGCCGGGTGCTCGAGCGGCCCACGGTGGCAGTGATGCTCGAGAAGATGCTCGAGCTGCCCGAGATCTACCGGCGCGCGAACGGAGGGAAGGATCCATCGGCTGATCAGCTCGCGGCGCTGCGCACCAAGCTCGGGCTCACCAGCGCGTCCAAGGAGCTGACCCAGGACGATCTCACGCCGTTGCTGGTCGCGATGTCCGCCAAGGCGACCGACATCGCCAGCCGAGGTGCCGCGGGACTGCTCTTCGCCGCCGGAGACGTGCGCGCGGTGTCGGCGCTGCTGCAGCTCTCGCGTGAAGAGCCTGCCTCGCACCGGGTCTGGGTCGCGCAGACGCTCGCGCAGCTCGCTGATCCACGCGCACGCCAGCGCGTCGCGTCGCTCATCGATGATCCCGACGCCTCGGTTCGCGCGGCAGCGGCTGATGGGCTCACCAAGCGGAAGGACGAAGCGTCACCGCTCGAGTTCACGACGATTCTCCTCCGCAGCGCGTTCGAGGACATGCGCAAGCGTGGCCTCACCCGGCTCGTCGGCATGCCCGCGGCCGATCGCACCGAAGATGCGGAGACGCTGCTCGCGCACGCGCTCGATGACGAAGCGGCCTCCGTTCGCGCCGAGGCCTTCAAGACGCTCTGGGCGTGGAATGGTGACGACGTCACCTCGGCCATCGCCCAAGCGCTCCGTGCCCGGTTCGCCGATACCCGGCTCGCCGCGGTGAAGCAGCTCGCGCTGATTTCCAAGGCGCCGACGGAAGACGATCAGCCGGCACCGAAGGGAACGCCGCAGTGGATCCTCGATCGGTTGGAGAAGACGATCGGCGATCGCGATCCGACCGTGGGCGAAGCGGCGGTGACGACCCTCGCGCGCCTCCTCGGGAAGGAAGCCGCGAAGCCCTGGCTCAAGGGGCTCGAGTCGGAGGCCGCGGCGACGCGGTTGTTGTCGGCGAGGCGCGCCGGTCATTTGTCGGGAAAGCCCGAGGCCGAGTCGCTGCGCTCGCCGTTGGTGAAGGCGCTCACCGATCATTCGATTCCGGTTCGGCTGGCGGCCCTCGAGAGCGCGGACGCGTTGGTGAAGGACGACCCAGGTCCGCTCACCGCCGGGTTGCTCGCCGATTCGCTCGAGGTTCGCGTTCGCGCGGCCGAGTTGCTGGCGAAGCGTGGAGACGAGCGGGTCATCGAGCCGATGCGTGGCTTCGTGCTCGACGCCGATTTGAAGCTCCGTCATCCACCGGCGTTCCTCGAGCCGCTCCGCGCGCGTGCCGTCGGAGCCCTCGCGACCTTGGGCAGCCCGCGCACCGCCGCGCTCTTCGCCGATCCGCTCCTCAAGGACGAGAACCCGGCCGTTCGTGAACAAGCGGCGCGCGGACTCTGCAACGCAGGCCATGAAGGGCTCTTGCTCGACGCGCTCGGTCACGCCGACGTCGCGGTTCGCAGCTGGGCGGCGGAGGGGCTCGCCCGGCTCGGAGACGATCGCGGCCTCGCGGTGCTCACCGGAACGTTGCGCGATCCACACTTGCCGATTCGCGAAGGCGCGTTGCGTGCGCTCGTCGCGCTCGGGCCCTCGGGCGACAACGCGCTGTTCCTCGGGCTCGACGACGGTGACGCCTACTTGTCCGACACGTTCTTCGCGACGCTCCTCGCGCGAGATCTCCGTGCGGCGCGCAATGGCACCGAGCCCGAGCTCCTCACCGCGGCGCTCTCCGCACAGCGCCCCGACGTTCGTTACGCCGCGGCACGTGCGCTCGAACTCCGCGCCGACGTGAGCGCGTACACCGAGCTGCTCATCACCGCCGTCAGTCCACCGAAGCCCGAGAAGGCCGGTGACATGAAGGACTGGCCGGAAGAGGGTGAACGCGAGCGGGCGGCGATGCGGCTGGTGCAGTTGCTCGGCTCCGAGACGCCGCAGGGCCGGTACCTGGCTGGGCAGGCGCTGCTGCTCCGTCGAAAGCCGCTCGAGTTCTTCGACGAAGTGAAACGAATCGTCGCGATCCGCCCGGCGGCGGAGACGGTGGTTCCCGACACCAATCAGCGAGGTCGTGCGAGCACCGACGCGGTCGCTCGCAAGGACTGGCTGCGCAAGCTCTTCGCCGGAGCCTCCACCAAGGTGACCGGTCCCGCTGCGAAGGACGCCGAGGTGCACCGGTGGATCGCGTTTGGCGCCTACGTCGGTCTGCTTCGGCTCTCGAACCCCGACGAGACGGTTCGCCGCGTTCGTCGCGACTGCGTCGATCGAATGATCGAGATGGCCGCGGCCGGGAGTCCCAAGCCTGCCTCGGTGGTGCCTGCCCTCGTTCGCGCGCTCGATGACGAAGATGCCTTGGTTCGCAAGAAGGCGTGGGCGGGGCTCGGGAAGTTGCTCGAGGCGACGCCCGACGTGGCGCTGCGGCACGCGCTCGCGTCGTCGTCTGCGGATGTCGGCGTGCTCGCGCTCGAGCAGGTCGCGACTCGTGGAGAAGCGGCGCGGCCGTGGTTCGTCGAGACGCTCGCCTCCAACGTCGCCGAGGTTCGTCAGCACGCGTTCGTGTTGCTCGAGCGGAGCCACGCCGCAGGGAGCCTCGAAGCGCTGATGGCCGCGCTCGCGAGCCCGCACGCCGATCTCCGGCTGGGCGTGCTCCAGAAGCTCGCTGCCAGCCAGGACGCGCGCGTGCTCCCGGCACTCCGAAAAGCGCTCGAGAGCGATCGTGACGATCTTCGTCTCGTCGCTGCGCAGTTGCTCGCCGAGCGAAAGGACGACTCGGCCGTTCCCGCGCTCGCCGCCTTCCTGGTTCCAGACGGTCCCAATCTCGCCGCGGCCCGCACCGCGCTCTCGAGCGCAGCGACCGATGCCGCCGCAGTGGCGCTTGCGACGCACCTCCAGGAACTCGCTGCGCTCCCGCCTGCTGCCGATCCCGCGCCGATGAATGGGCTCAAGCGTGAGGCGATCGCGGCCCTCGCGTCGACTCGCAGGCCGGTCGTCCTCGAAGCGCTCCTCCAGCGGTTCGACGATCCCTCCGCGGACGTGCGAATGGCGGCGTTCAACGGAGCGCTCCAGCTCACCAACCATCGCCGGCCGCCTCCGAAGGGCGCGCCCACGAAGGACTTCCTCAAGGAAGAGAAGCGCTTCCCGCGTAACGGCGCTGGCGTGCTCCTCACCATTCGCACCGCGATGAAGGCGCGAGATGCGGCCTTGCGAGCGGCCGGTGCGCGCGAAGCCGACGTCGGCACCGAGCCCGAGTACGACGCGTTGCTCGGCTCGCTCTTCGGCGATCGTGACGTCGCGACCCGAGTGCAGGCCGTCACCAGCTACGCCGCGCGCGTCGAGAAGCTCGGCGCTGCGCAGGGCCCGCTCGAGCAGGTCATCGCTCAAGGTGCGCGGGAGCTCATGCTCCAAGCCGCCGAAGGCCTCGCGACCAAACAGCACCCGGCGTCGCTGCGTCCGCTCCTCCTCTTTACCCGTGCAGGTGAGCCGCCGGAGCAGGTTCGCGCCGTGCTCGCGCTCGGAACGGGCGGCCAGGTGCGCGCGCTGGAAGAGCTCGAAGTGCTCGCGGCGGGTGGAACGGAAGAGGCTCCCGCGCTCCCCGAAGTGCGCGCGGCGTCGATCGAAGCGCTCGGACGGCTGTTCAAGGCTCTCACCGAGGTCGAGCAGAAGAAGCGTGTCGTCGAGGTCGTCGAGTCGTCGGCGCTCGAAGGCCAATTCCGAATGTCCGGCGTGCGTGGCCTGCGTTGGGTCGGCGACGATCGCGCGCTCGGCAAGCTCCAGCAGATCGCCGGAGACGATGGCGACTACGACTACGAGCTGCGGAAGGAAGCGCTGCGCTCGCTCGGTGCGCTCGCGGATGCGTCGAGTGAGAAGGTGCTCGCCCGTGCGCTGCGCAGCCATCAGCTCGCGCAGACCGCGCTCGAGGCGCTCGAAGCGTGTTTCCCGACCGATCCGCTCCGGGTCGCGCTCGCCGCCGCCTCGAGTGAGATCGCGAGCATCTCGGGACCGGCGCTCGCGTACCTCCTCGCCGAGGCCGAGCCTGGACCGCTGCTCGAGCGTCTCGCCAACCCGCGCCTCCAGCCGCACCTGCGCTCGAAGGTGAAGTTCGGTCTCGGCCGGCGTTCGACATTGCCGACCGAGGCGCTCGTCCGCCTGACCGGGAGCGAGTTCGCGAACGTGCGTGAAGACGTCGCCTGGCTGATGGCGAGACACGCCCTCGCGAAGGTGAGTTTGGCGCCGGGAGAACAGGATCAGCGCGCCCAAGCGCTCGTCGCCGCCGCGACGGCAACGGCTCAGCGATGGGCGAAGAGCGTGGGAACCGACAAGGCTGCCGAGGAGCGTGCCTACCTGCGCCTCCTCTGGGCCGCGACGCTGCACGAGGCGGGACAAGCCGAGGCGTTCTCCGCGAAGTCCCTCACCGGCTCGACGCCAGCGCCAGCGAGTGTGCGCGCCGAGGCTGCCCGCGTGATGCAACGGTCTGGAGCCGGTGGAGCGCCGGTGCTCGCGCGCGCAGCGCAGGATCCGGACGCCTCGGTTCGCCGCGCCGCCGTCTCCGGGCTCGTTCACACCGCGCCGCAGCAGGCGATCTCCCTCATCTCCACGACCAAGCCGCTCGACGCCCTCGCCTTCGAAGCGGTGAAGGCCGATGAATCGATGCTCGCGACCGAGGCGGGCCGCGCCGTCATGCTGCCCAAGTTGGTCGCCGCGAACGATCCGACCGCGCTCATGAAGGAAGCAGAGAAGGGCGCGAGCGAAACAGTTCAACGCGCCGCGCTCCTCGCGCTGGGACGAATGGGTGGCGCCGCGGTCGCCGAGTTCCTCGCCAAGCTCGCCTTCAGCGCCGGCGGTGGCGAGGGCGACGATGACGATGACGGTGGTGACGATGGTGACGACGACGAAGGCGATGATGACGGCGGTGATGACGAGGACGACGGTCCCAGCCCCGACGTCTCGATGCCGGGCGCGCGGCGGTTCGAGTTCGAAGAGGACGGCAGCTCGAAGTTCTGGGAGGTCGTCGTCAGCGGGAACGACTGCACCGTTCGTTTCGGGAAGATCGGCGCCGCGGGCCAGAAGAAGCTCAAGCAGCTGGCCTCACCCGAAGCCGCCACGAAGGAGATGGACAAGCTCGTTCGCGAGAAGACCGGCAAGGGCTACCAAGAGGTGAAGCCGAAGGGCGTGAAGGCCCCCAAGGCCGTCGACGCGCCGAAGCCCGTGGCCGCTCCACCGGCACCGACCGAACCATGGGGAACACCCGAGCTCCGGCAGGCCGCCTTCCGTGCGCTGCGACGGGCCCAGCGAACGAACCTGCGACGACAGAACGCTCCGACGTGGTTCAGCCCCGAGCAGCTCGCTCAGCTGGCCGCCGATCCTGCGCTCGCGGAGTCGATGATGCCGGCTGCTCCGGCGAAGCCAGCGCGTGGCGGTGGTGACGATGACGACGATGGTGACGACGAAGAGTACGACGACGAAGAAGAAGAGGACTTCGATGACGACGAGTGATCGAGGAGTCGACGAATGAGCGCCGTTCGAGAAGTGAAGGTGCAGTACGCGGCGCCCAGCGCGCTTCGGGCTGGCGAGGGCCGGGCCGAGGTGACGCTCGGGCTCGATGGCTCGCGTGGGCCGGTCGGGTTGCGCGGCACGATCAAATCGCCCGCGCTCTTCCGCGACGCGCTGATGACCGCGTTCGACGTGCTCGGAAGCGACCTCCGCTACAAGCGGAAGGATCTCGCGACCTACCTCGCCTACCTCACCAAGCAGGGGAAGAAGGCGACGAAGGAGATCTGGGAAGCGCAGAAGAAGTTCCTCGAGCAGGAACTCGGCAACGAGGAACAGCCGACCCAGGTGCTCGAGCCCGTCGTCACCGTGAACCCCGACGAGCTGTCCCTCGAGGTCTTCTCGCGAGATCAGTCGAGCTACGCGCGGCTCTCCCTGCCCTCGGCGCAGTTCGACCACCGGGAGGCCGCTCACGGCACCTCGACCCTCTCGCTCGACGACGCCTTCATCGCCCGCTTCGAGCGAATGCGGTCCTGGCAGCCGGTCGGCCTCGAAGTGACGAACCGCGGAGAGCAGCCCGCCTCGCAGACCAAGCAGATCCCCTGGGCGTGGCTGCGCAACTTCGTGCAGGTCCAGTCGGCGGCGACGTTGCCGGCCGCCGTCGCCGAGCTCGCGCCGATCGATCTCTACAACCTGCTCTTCGTGCTCCGGACCCGGGCCGCGAAGAAGCCGCCGCGTGGGCTTCGCTTCGAGCTCGTGCCAGGCGCGCAGCCGCGCATCGTCATCGAGCCGTTCGACATCGTGCTCGAGTGTCACGGCCCGGCGTACGCAGGGAAGACGCCGCGCGTGGTGCGCATCTTCGGCCGCCAACGCCTGCTCTCGCTCGGCCGCGCGCTCCCGCACGTGAAGCGCGTCGGCGTCCATCTCCTCGGTGCCGGTCTGCCGACGTTCTGGACGCTCGACTTCGGCGCTGATCGAGGCGCGCTCACCGTCGGCTACACGGGCTGGACGGACTCCGGCTGGTCGAGCGCGTCGGCCTTCGATGCCCTGATGCCACCCGCGTCGATGGAGCCGCTCGCCGAGAAGGTGTTCGGCACGCTGCTGACTCGTGGACCCACTTCTTTCGACGAGCTGGTGAAGGCCACCGGTCTCACTGCGAAGGAGCTCCGCGGGGCCTTGCAGCTCGAGTGTCTCAAGGGCCGGGTGCTGTTCGATCTCGTGAAGGGCCTCTATCGCCCACGGCAGCTGCTCGACGCGCCCATCGACGTCTCCCTCATCCGCTTCGGGGGCGAACGCGAGAAGCTCGCGCACCGCCTCCTCGAAGGCGCGGGGAAGGTCACCCTCACCAAGGTGCACGATCTCGGGAGCGAAGGCACCGAGCTCACCGGCGAGGTCGAGGATCTCGAGGCGCGCCGGAGCTTCAGCCCGTCGTTCACCCTCGATCCCGAAGGGCGGGTGCGAGGCGCGAGCTGCAACTGTCTCCACTTCAAGCGCTCGGGAACGAGAGAGGGCCCCTGCGAGCACCTCCTCGCGCTCCGGCTCTTCCATCAGCGCCGACAGTTGCACGACGAGGCGGCACGGCTCACGCCCGAGGGCCGCGCGCTCATTCGGGCCGAGACGCGAACCTACGTGCGCCGCGAAGGCAGCAAGGAACTCGTCTACCGCGTCTCGCTCGACGACAAGCTCGTTCGCGTCCTGTGGGGCCCGCGCAACCAGGAACCGCGTCAGCAGCGCACCTGGTTCGACTCCGATTCACTCGCCCGCGACGCCTACTTCGGGCGCCTCGAGGCGTTGTCCAGCGAGGGCTTCATCGACGCCGACGCGCAGGTGGGGTGAGCGTCTTTCTTCATTCATCTGGACCACCCGGTGCCGTATGAAGGGGGTCCCTTCAAGGAGCGACCTGAACGACCCATTCCCCATCACACCATCGAGCGAGGTGTCGAGATCTTCAGCCTTCGCGCTTCAGTGCGCAGGAGCGGCGT
>JBPOIJ010000181.1:0-2560 GCA_052034585.1 Myxococcota bacterium | reverse complement strand
CGAGCAGCGCTCGCAGATCGACCGGCTGAAGCTGTGGTGCGGGCCGTCGCGCGTAAAGCAGGAACTCGGCCACCACTTTCTGTAGATGGGTCAGCTCGCGCTGGATGCGCGCCACGTAGCTGCGCGCCTGGTCAAGATCCGGCGCCGGTCCATCGGGCAGAGGCGACAGCTCTTCGCGCAGCAGACCGGCAAACAGCTCCATGCCACCGAGTGGATTGCGGACCTCGTGAGCGATACCGGCCAGCATCATCTGCAGTCGCTCGTCCCGGGCCAGCAGTCCTTCTCGCATCGTCTCGAGCGTCTGGGCCAGCACCGCAACCTCGTCGTGACCACGCAACAGCTCAGCCGGCACGGGACGGTTGAGCACACCATCTCCAACCACCTTGGCACCGTCACTGAGCCGTCGCAGCGGCCCGCTCACCCGCCGTCCGAGCAGCACCGCCAGCCCCGCCAACAGCACCGCCGCCAGCAGCCCGACCAGCAGCAAGGTCCGCTGCAGTCCAATCAGATCGGTATAAAGCGCCGCGCTGCCATCGACGCCCACGGCAAAGCGTGCCGGACCATGCTCACTTTCGATCGGGGCAAAGCCGGACTTGTAGAGCTTGCCGTCGTGACCTTGAAAGAGCACCGAGGCGGCGGAGCGCTCCGTGACGGGACTTGAGTCGGAGAAGATTCGGGTTAGCTCACTGCGGCTGCCGTCGAGACGATAGAGTCGCTCGCCGATCGTGGCCGGTCCGGTGTCAACGCGGGTGGTGTGATCGGCGGCAAAGACATAGACCCGTGAGAGGGCGGCGGCCTCGCGAACCTCGCTGAGGCGGCGACGGAGGTTGCGGGCGGTGCGGCTGTCCTCGTCGCCGGGCGAGAGCAGGGCCACACTCTCCTCGGAGATCTGCCGCGCCACCAGCTGGGCCAGGGTCTGTAGCCGTCGCCCCAGCTCGACTTCGACCGCCCGCGCCGCCGCTTGCCGCGCCAGCCAGCCGAACGCAACAAATGCGAGCAGCGACGGAAAAAGCATCGCCGCAATCAGCTTCAGAGACAGGGAAGGCCGTCGCATGGCAGAGCAGAAACAGGGCGCTTACGTCCTAAGCGCGGCCTGCCAGGGCTGACCTTGCACAATCGCGACGACGGACGAGCCGAGCAGCGCAATCAGCAGCAGCACCGCCAGCGCCGTGAAGATCCGATCGGCCACTGAGTGCCGGTCGTCGGTCAGCTGCGGTCGAATCGCAAGGAGAAGCAGCAACACGCCAGCGAGGAAGCCCCCGAGGTGTGCCAGCCAGTCGACATTCGGGCGCAGCGACGCCACGACGTTGAGGCCGAGGTTGATGAGCGCTCCTTTGCGCAGCTGCGTCACCAGCTCGGTCGGCAGGCCCAGATCGCGAAAGCCAAGCACCGCCGCTGCCCCGAGCAGACCAAACAGGCTCCCCGAGGCGCCGACGCTGACCGAGTCACCGAAGATCGTCCCCAGCACCGTGCCGGCCAGTCCCGCGACGACATACAGGACGACGAAGCGCGGCCAGCCAAGCAGCTTTTCCAGAAACGGTCCGAAGCTGTAGAGCACATAGCTATTGAGCAAGATGTGCAGCAGGCCGCCGTGCAGAGCCGTCGCCGACAGCAGCCGCCACCACTGTCCTTGCTGGATCAGCAACGGAACCTCCGCGCCCATCGCCACCAGCGTCAGCAGATTGTCGGAGCCGCCCCACAGCTCACACAGGCCGAACAGCACGATATAGAGGCCGATCAGGGCATATGTCACCCGCACCGGTCGCCGCGCCATCACCGCCGCGAACACCGCCAGATCGTCGAGAACTTCGCCCGGCGGCTCACCGATTCCGCCCGAGAACTGACCCCGCGACGAGGAACCTTCGCTTCTACTCATAAGCCATCATATAACCTGAGCTATGTCCTGTTCGTCCATCCAACGTGGCGGAGCGTCGGCGCTGTCGTGGCTGCTGGGGCTTTTGCTGATGCTGGCGTCGGCGGGTCAGCTGCGGGCAGAGGAAGCGACGGGTCGCCTGAGCGGACGGGTCTTCGTCTACGGATCGATCACCGCACTTCCCGAGGCTGTCGTCGAGGCCAAGGTCGGTGACGTGGTGGTGCAGACCTACAGTGACGCACAGGGCCGCTTCGAGCTGAAACCACCGCTCGGCCCCGCCAACCTCAAGGTCCGTCACCCCGAGTTCGAGACGCTGCGGCTCGTGACCCAGGTCGGTCCGAGCAGCCAAGTGGAGCTACGCCTCCGTCGTCGGCCCAGCCATCAGCAGCCGTTTCAAACCACCGTGCGCAGCCCGTCGCACAAAGCGGAAGGTCAGCACCTGAGCCTGCGTGGAGAAGAGCTGCGGACCCTGCCGGGCAGCCTCGGTGATCCGTTTCGAGCAATTGGTCTTCTGCCGGGGGTGGCGACGCCGGTGCCGCTGCTGCCGATTTACGTGGTGCGCGGTGCGAGTCCGGGCATGAACGGCTTTTATCTCGACGGAATGCGGGTGCCACAGCTGTTTCACCTGCTGGTCGGAGGCGGGGTGGTGCATGCCCGGCTCGTCGAGCAGATGGACTTTTATCCCGG
>JBPOIJ010000171.1:0-26902 GCA_052034585.1 Myxococcota bacterium | reverse complement strand
GAGCCGCTTCCACGCTTCCCGCACCGGCGCGAAGCCCTCGGCCTGCCAGGTGTCGAGCCAGGTCTCGAGCTTGGTGAGCAGCGCGGCGGTGAAGAGCGCCCGTGGGACGTGGTGCTTGCGCGCGAGGAGCACCGAGGTCGCGAGCTCTCTCACCTCGGCGGGGAAGTCGTCGGCTTCGGTGTTGAGGTTGACCCCGATGCCGAGGACGACGAAGTGCACCCGCTCGGTGTCGGCCGAGAGCTCGGTGAGGATCCCGGCGACCTTCCGGCCGTCGATCTGAAGATCGTTCGGCCACTTGATGCGGGCGGTGGCTCCGGCCTCGTTGAGCGTCTCGGCGAGGGCGACGGCAGCGACGAGGGTCAGCTCGGGCGCGCGCATGGGAGGGATCTCGGGGCGGAGGATCACCGAGAGGGCGAGGTTCTTGCCGGGCGGCGAGACCCAGGTGCGACCCCGTCTCCCCTTCCCTTGGGTCTGCGACTCGGTGATCACCACCTCACCGTGGAGCGCCCCTTCCTGCGCGAGCTCGAAGGCCTGGGCGTTCGTCGACGCCAGCTCGTCGAAGTGGTGCACGGTACGGCCGAGATCGCGGGTCGACAGGAGCGGCGAGATCTCGAGCGGCGTCAACCGATCGGGGACCTCGAGGAGCCGGTAGCCGCGCGAGGGCTGCGCTTCGATCGTGTAGCCAAGCTTCCGCAGCGACTCGACGTGCTTCCACACCGCCGTGCGAGACAGCCCGAGCTTGTCGGAGAGGGTCGCGCCCGAGATGAAGTCCGCCCCGCCCTCCGCCAGGAAGGAGAGGATCATCTCTTCATTCGACAGCTCGGCCTCGACGGTTTCCACGCGCGCAACGCTAACGAGCCTTGGAATCGGCTTCAACCGACCCTCTTTGCGGGGTGTAGGTGTGCCGAATTGACCACCCGCAACTACTTCGGGCCGGTGAACTTGAGCAGCACGAGGTGCGACTGCGGCAGGCGTTTGCCTTCATCTTCCAAGGTGGTGGCCATGCGAACGATGCCGACGCCGGGCGCGAGGGTGATCTCGTTCACCAGGGTCTTCGACTGATCGATGCGGTTGCGGCTCTCGACGATGACGCAGCCCTCCCACTTGCCGGCGGGCGCATCGCACGGCTGCTCCGAGGCGATGATCTGGTAGTTCTCGACCGAAGACGGCGAGACGACGTTGTTCCACTTCGTCCCCGCCTCGATCGGATCTCGGAGCAGGTAGCGGCGATCGTCACGCACGCCCCAGGCGTCGGCTTGCAGCTTGGCGCCGGTGGAGTCTTCGGCCACTCCGTCGACCACCTTGAGGATCGACACCGGAAGGGTGCGCTTCTCTCCCAGCATCGTCGCCTCGTATTCCCAGGCGACACCCACCTTGAGCGGGAAGAACTCGGAGGACGTGTGGGTGCCGGTCTTCGCAGCCCCGGTCGAGCCGGTGGAGGTCGCGCAGGCGGCGAGCAGCAGGAACGGAAGGGCGAGTCTCACTTGGGCAACTCCTTGGGGGCAGGTTTGTGCGACTTGAGCTCGGAGAGCGCCTTCTCTGCCGAGCTGCGCACGAGCGGATCGTCGTGACCGGTGGCGACGACGTCGAGGTAGGCCTCGGCTTCGTCTCCACCGATCGCCGCGATCGCGAAGACGACTTCCCGCTGGACGACGAGGTTCCTCCCGCGGGAGGCCTCGATGATCGCCGGCACGGCCTTCTGATCCTTGAGCTCGACGAGCAGCCCGATCGTGCGTCGGAGCACGCTCAAGTCCTCTTCCTTCAGGCGCTCGAGCAACGCGGGCAGCGCGGCCGAGTGGCGACGGCGGGCCAACAGGCGCAGCGCCGCCGATCGAACCGGCGCCTCGGAAGAGCTCAGCGCCTTCACCAGCGGCTCGTCGGGCTGGGCCTGGAGATCGATGGTGGCGCGCGCCTCGTGCGCGGCCTCGGCGAGCGAGAGATCGAGGGCCTTCACCGAAGCGGCCTGCACGTCTTCGACCGAGTTGGAGTCGGCCGCCGTCTGCTCGGAGGCGTCGACGTCGAAGGAGTCGGCCGAGCCCTTCTGCCGCAGGGACAGCACCACCGTCGCGCTCCCGGGCAGCTCCTCGGCCGGATCAGGCTCGTCGATGCGCGCGGCGATCGAGATTCGCCAGGGCTTGACCCCGTTTGGAATGGGTCGGTCGCCCAAGAGCGAGAAGCCCGCGCGGCCCAACGCGCTCTCGAGACGGGCGACGAGCTGGGGAGCTTCCCAGCGCACCACCTCGCGCCCCTCGAAGACGTCGATCTCGGTTCGCTGCACGAGCGGCTTGTCGCTCTTCGGGCACGCCACCAAGGCGAGGGCGCTGGCGAAGGCCAGGAGCCGCACGCAGGTCGATGGCGCGCTGGCCGGCTTCACGGCCTACCCGTTGCTGGGTTCACCGCCGCCTGAGCTGGGCGGCGGAGGCGGAGGCGGAGGAGCGTCGGAAGGCGCGGGCGATGGTGCACCTGCTTCGCCAGCTTGAACCGGGGCTCCGTCGGGCCGTGGGCCACCACGACGACGACGGCGGCGGCGCCTCCGACGACGGCGCCCTTCTCCACCCTCTCCTGCGGCAGCGGTCTCGGCGCCGGCCTCCCCGCCCTCACCCTCGTCACCCTCCTCGTCGTCGCCCTCGTCGTCACCGTCTTCGTCGCCTCCAGCGGCGGCCACCGGGGCGGCCGCTTCGGGAGGAGCCGCAGGCGGGGCGCCACCGTCCTCGACCTGGTCGGACTTCGCGTCGGCACCCTCCGGGCGCTCGTCACCGCGCCGTGCATCACGCTCGCGTTGGCGCTCTTCACGGCGCTTCTGGCTCTCCTCGGCGTCTGCCTTGGCCTGATCGAAGAAGGCGTCGTCGACCTCGAAGAGCTCGACCCGGGTGACCGCCACGCCCACCTCGGCCTCGAAGAACTTGTCGGCGAGCTGATCGCCGCACCAGAGCATCACGAGGGCCCCGCCGCCGATGGCTTCCTGCCGGGCATCACCGCGCGCCTCACCCGCGCTCAAGAAGAGACCCAGGTTGGCGTTCAGCTGGCCCACGTCGCGACGGAGATCCTGCACGTGCCGCCGCTCGACCTGCGCCGAGCCCTTGACGATGCGAATGGCGACCCGCAGCTCGAGGCTGCCGTCCTTCTTGCGGGCCGAGAGCAGCGCGCCGTCCTTCGCGCGCCGGTTCACCTTGAGCTCGCGGAAGTGGTTGGCGTGGAGCAGCTTGACGCACGCCTTCTCGAAGACCCCGAGCTCGAGCTCGGACAGCTTCTTGCGGAAGACCCGCGCCATCGCCCGCCGCGCGTCCTTGACGGTGGTGCGCGCGGTGTGGATGAGGGCGAGATCTTCCGGCGCCAGCCCGACCGCCTCGTCCTTCTTGCGCTGGGAGCGCAGCACCACCCGCCCCTCCTCGAAGGGGAGGTTCGCGGCCTTGCAGAACGTCTCTTGGAGCTGGAGCCCTGGGAGCGCGGTCTCGGGCGGCGAGGTGTCGACCGACAGCTGCAGCTCGTTGGTGTCGGAGCGCAGGGCGGTGAACTGCGGCCGGCGCGACTGATCGAGGCGTTGCTGGTTGTCGTCGGCCAGGGCCTCGAGGAGCGTGAGGGTGCCGAGATCGTCGACGAGATCGCGCGCCTTGAGACGAGCGATGAGCTCGGCAGGAACGAGGGCTCCCGCCTCGGAGAGCACCTCGAAGGCCACCTCGGCCACTGGCGGGTACTTCTTGCGCTTGCCGTCATCGTCACGGCGGCGGTTGCGTTCTGCCTGGCGGCCGATGGCGCGCAGGTACTCGGCGCGCGGCTCGGGGTGACGCTCGGTGGGCCGCAGCGGGGGCAGGCTCTCTTCGGGGTTCGGATCGAGCTGGCCGGTGAGGGCCAACGCGTCCGGGTCTTCCTGCAGCATCCAGTCCGAAAGGGCGAAGGTGTCGCGGGCCGTCACCACCAGCTTGCGATCGCGGGAGCGTTTGGCCTGCGCCGCCAGCCGCGCGAGCATCGTCTGCTCGGGCATCTTGCCGACGTGAGAGAGCAGCCCCTTGTCGAGCGACTGCTTGGTGATCTCCAGGTAGTGCATCGGAGCGCCGGACTCTTCCAACACGCGCAGCGCCGCCTCGTAGAATGTCATTCGGTTTCCAAAGTGAAATCGGGGGCTTGAAAGTGCCCACGCGAAAGGGACGGCAAGGTACGCTCGGGGGCACGGGGAGTCAACGCGGTTCGGGAGGACGGCGTGCTGACGGTGACGCTCGGCGACGACTGGAGACGGGCGGGTGGACCGCCGGCAGATCAGGTGTCCTTCCTGATCGACGGGGTGGCATTGATGCCGCCGCTCGAGGGCGTCGATCTGCTGGCGTTCCTCCAGGCGTGCACGAGCGCGCTGCGGGCGTTGATCGTCGATCGGGCCGCCACCGCGCAGATCTCGATCGAGCACCCGACTCGTGAGCTGTGCCTGTTGCGCCAGCCGGGGCTCGGCGTCGAGCTGAGCGTCGTGTCGTTGGATCCCGAGCCGCAGCTGGTGGTGCCGAAGCTGAGCCTCGAGCTGCCGGAGCTGCGGAGCGCGGTCGAGCAGATGACGCGCGGCTTCGTGCGATCGGCCGGCGCGTCGGTGCCGTCGGAGGCGTTGGTCGCGCTCGAGCGCTCGCTCAAGGACGCGACCGGGCGGGCGATCACCCCCTTCCCCGTGCAGGCGGTCGAGCCGTGGCGCTTCGTGAAGGACGTCGGCGCGCTGAAGCTCGAGCTGCTCGACACCGATGGGCGAACGCTCCAGGTGACGAAAGGGAGCGGTGGGCTCTCGGCGCTCCTGACGGCGGGCAGCTTCGCGACGAGCTCCCAGCCTCCCTTCCTCGCGGTGATGGCCGAGGTTCGGCGCCGGCCGAGCGCGGAGGCGTTTCAGCTCGGGCTCGCGCTCTGCGCGGCGCTCCACGAGCGGCAATCGGGCTGGGCGACCAACCCCTGGGTCGACGCCCTCTTCGTGCGCTGCACCGAGGGGCTCGCAGCCTTGCGGAGCCCCACCCCCGATCTCGGTGACGCACCTCACCCGCGCGCCTCGGCGCCCAAGCAGACGTCGCTCGCCTCGGTGGGCGCGCCACGCCGGGTGACGCTCACGCCGCGGTGGGCGCGCCCGGTGGCCTTGGGTGAGCCCAAGGGCCGGCTGCTGTTGTCTGGGAAGTGCGTGGTCGCGCACACCGCGCACGCCGCCCAGGTGTTCTCGCTCACCGGCAAGGAGCAACGTCGAGTGCACGCCGCTCGTGGCGTCGCCGCGGCGGTCGACGGAACGGTGATCGTCGCCACCGACGAGAAGCTGTCGTGCCTTCGTCCCCAGGCGAAGTCGGCGAGCTGGCTACGCGACGACGGAGGACTGAGGCTCGGCCCCGATCTCGAGCTCAATGACGGGCGCTGGCTGACCCGGCTCTCGGGGCGTGGCGTGGTTGCGCTCGAGGCGATGACGGGCCGTGAGGCGTGGAGGTTCGACCCGCCCCGTACCCAGAAGTCGGTGACGACGCGGCTCGGAGATCGGCTCCTCGTCGGCACCGACGCTGGCGAGCTGTACGGCGTCGACGTGCATGACGGCGAGGTGCGCTTCCGCATTCGCGGGCCGGCGGCGAGTCAATGGCCGGTGGCGCCGCTCCAGCGTGACGGGGTGGCGGTGTTCGCGAGCTCGAGCCAGGCAGTGGTGACGCGTTTTGCCGCGCTCGCCCAAGGCGCCGGGAAACAGGCGGGCGCGGTGAGCTGGACGAAGCCGCTCCCGCTCGAGTCGGCGAGCGCTCCGGTGACGGTGAAGGGGAAGATCTTCATCGGCGGGCGCTCCGATGGGCGCGGCGCGATCGCGTGTCTGTCCGGCAAGGGTGAGGTGCTGTGGCTGCGCTCGGTGCCGCTCGAGGGAACGTCGATCTCCCTCTCGATCTTCGAGCGTGGAGTGCTCGCGACCGACGTGCGCGGCTCGGCGGTGCGGCTGTTGCCCGATGGGACGACCGCGTGGGTCGTCGGCGGCCTCGAGGAGCCCTTGGCCCGGCGGGTTGCGCCAGCGCTGATGAAGGGAACGCTGGTGTTGCCGGGGCTCAGCGTGCGGCTCGTCGATGCGTTGACCGGTCGGGTGCTCGCGTCGACCCCCAAGGAGCCCGAGCTGACCAGCCTGGCCGTGAGCAAGAAGCTCGAGCTCTACACGCTCGCCGAGAATGGAGCGCTCACCCGCTTCGATCCGGCCGCCGTCTTCGCGGTGATCTGACCGTCAGCGCCTGTCGAGGTCGGTGTCGAGCTGATCGCACCGAGGGCCACTCACTTCTTGGCCTGCTTGCTCGGATCGATCTCTTCCTCGGGGCGGATCGAGTCCTGCGCGCCCTTCCACGCCTCACCGGGCGCGAGCTTCCAGTCAGCCGGGACGTCACCCTTCCAGGTGTACCCCGCGAGGATGTCGCCGCCCGACGGGCTTCGCGCGGAGATCGTCCACGAGATCTCGGCGGTCTTCGCCTCGGCCGGGAGCTTGTCGATGTCGTAGTACCCAAACACGACCATCGGCGGGAAGAACTTCATGTAGCGCTCGGGCCAGTCGATGCGATCGTTCGGGCCGCCCTCGCCGGGGATCTCGGCGATCAACTTCCCCTTCTCGTCGAAGAGCTTCCAGTTGAACTTGAAGTTGCCGTTGGTGACCACGCGGCGGATCTTCTTGTCGTCGATGCGCTCCTCGCGAGGCAGCCCCCACGCGACCACCGGCATGTGGATCTGATCGCCGCGCGAGTCGGCCGAGATGATGTCGAGGCGAATGCCGTTGCTCGTGCCCGTCCACCAGGGCGAGTACTGGCCGCCCTTGAAGGCGTCCCACATCTTGCGGGTGGCCTCATACGCCGCCTTCTTGTCGCCGGTGCGATCCTTCCCGGGGCTGCTCGGGGCGGTCTCGTACTCGGCGTAGTCGCCGCCCTTCTTCTTGCTGCCCTTCTCCTCGAGCTCGATGAGGTAGTCGTCGAAGTTGCGGTTGAGCCGGAACTCGTTCACGTGCTCGTTCACTTCCTTGAAGTACCAGCGCATGAAGGTGCCGAGCTCGTCGGTGTACGCCTTCTGATCGGGCACCGCGCGCAGCCACGCGATCCGCTCGAGGTATTCCTGCTTGAGCTTGGCGGCGCTCGCTTCGCGCTTGGCCTCGGTGGTCTTCTCTTCCCACTTGCGCATGGTGAAGACGATGCCCACCACCACGAAGACGACGGCGACGATGATGCCGAAGTAGCGCTTCATTTGAGGAACGGCTCCTTGCGAGGGACGACGCCTCATAGCCTCTCGGGGAGCGCGCGTCACCCTCCTCGGCGCTAATGAGCCGATTTTCCTGGGCGAGTTCCCACGGAATGAGAACGGTGTGATCACGACGCGACAACCGCGAGCCGAGGACTCTCCTGGGCATGATGCTCGGTGCGCTCGCAGCGATCGTGGTGGTGGCCAACGGCGGCCTGGTACAGCCGTCGAAGCGCGAGCTGACCGCACCGCTTCCCGCGAAGCCGTCGACGCTCGCCATTCGTCCGCCGACGTTCGAACAAGACGCCCTCCTCTTCGACTGGTGAGCGGTCGGCGCGCTTGGTAGAGGCCGCGCATGGCCTTGGTCGTCGGGATCGCAGGAGGCACGGCTTCAGGAAAGACGACGGTCGCCCGCAAGCTGCACGAGGCGCTCGAGACCTCGGGCGTCGCCTTCATCGATCAGGACTCGTACTACCGCGATCTCTCGCACCTCACCTTCGAGGAGCGGCGCGAGGTGAACTTCGATCACCCCGACGCGTTCGACACCGAGCTGCTCGTGAAGCACCTCTCGGCGCTCAAGGCCGGCCAGGCGGTACAGAAGCCGATCTACGACTACGTGCAGTCGACGCGGACGACCAAGTCGACGACCGTGCACCCGGCCGAGCTGATCCTCATCGAGGGGATCCTGGTGCTGCACACCGAGCCGGTGCGGCGAGAGCTCGACGTGCGGATCTTCGTCGAGACCGAAGACGACGTGCGGATCATTCGGCGGCTCACCCGTGACATCAAGGAGCGCGGCCGCGACTTCGATCACGTGGTGACGCAGTACTTCCGGCACGTGCGGCCGATGCACATGGCCTTCGTCGAGCCGTCGAAGCGTTGGGCCGACATCGTGGTGCCGCACGGCGGGAACAACGACATCGCGATCGACATGCTCGTCGGTGCGCTCCGCTCGCGCATGACGCAGCGAAAGCTGTTCTGATCAGAAGCTGAAGACTTCGCCCTCTTCGCAGACGTGCACGGGCATGTGCTTCACCTCGCGCTTGACCACGTCCACGAAGGCCGGCTTCAGGTGGTACAGCATCACCTCGCACTGCCGGCGATCGAACTTCTCGAGCTCGGCGATCATCGTCTGCGGGGTGAAGTGCCCGGACACGTCGGCGAGCGCCTGCAGGGCGTTGGGGAAGCTGGTCTCGAGCAACAGCAGCTTCAGATCGTCGACGGCGTTGAGCACCTTCCAGAGCTTCTCGGTCGGCCCGGTGTCACCGCTCATCGCCATCGACGAGTGCCCGTCGGAGATGACGAAGCCGCAGGATTCAACCGGGTGCGTCACCGGCACGGACTTCACGGTGAACTTGCCGATCTTGAAGGTGGCGCCGCTCCGGAAGGACTTCAGTCGATAGACCGGCGCCTTCTTGGTGGGAATGCGGGTGAAGTCGGGCCAGAGGAGATCGTTGAAGAGGTTCTCCCGCAGCGTCTTGATGCACTCGGTGTTGGCCCAGATGGTGACGGGCTTGTCGCGGCGGCCGACCAGCACGTCGGCGAGCAGCGGCACGTCCTTGACGTGATCGAAGTGCGAATGGGTGAGGAGAATGTCTTCGACCTTCGTCAGCTCATCGAGGCTGAGCGTCGAGGTGAGCGCGCCGGCGTCGAGCGCGAGACAGTCGTCGAGCAGAAAGCAGGTGCTCTTGCAGCCCGGAAGCTCTCCGCCATGTGGCCCCAACACCTTGAGCTGCACGTCAGAGATCCCCGAACTTCAGCTTGGCCTCGAGGAAGCGCAGGTAGTCGAAGAGGCGCGCGGTATCTCGAACGGTGACGCGGTCGCCTTGGAGCTCGATGAGGCCCGACTTCTCGAGCCGGTGGCAGAGGTAGCGAATGGCGGGCTCACCCACCGCGAGCTCACGCGGGAGATCACGAATCGGGAAGTCGATCTCGATGCCCTCCTCGAGCGGCCGTCCGCGCGTCTGGCAGAGCTGGAGCATGTGCTGCACGACCCGCGAGTTGGGGTCCGAGAGCAAGAGCGTCTCGATCTGCGCGTCGGCGTCGGAGAGGCGCTCGGCCAACTTCTTGATCATTCGAACGGCGATCTCGGCGTTGCCGCGAATCATCGCCTCGAAGGTCTTGGGATCGATGACGAGGAGCCGGGCGCTCTCCTCGACGGTGGCGGAGGCGTTGCGCGGCTTGTTCGAGATGATCGCCATCTCGCCGAAGAACTCACCGGGGCCCAAGATCGCGAGCACCTTCTCGACGTCGCGCACCTTCTTCGAGATGCGCACCTTCCCCGACTGGATGACGTACATCTCCTTGCCGGGATCACCCTCGCGGCACAGGACCGTGCCCACGGGGATCTCTTTGCCGAACCGCTGGAAGAGGGCTTCCTCTGCGCTCATGAATCGGGTCGAGACTTGCCGACAATGCCCAAAGGGTCAATTTCTTCGGGAGGTTTCCGCTGGGTCGAAGCCGACACCCGTCACTTGGTGGTGATCGAGGCGACGCCGTCCCAATCGCTCGGGGGCGGGTGCACCAGGTAGACGTCGATCTGCGCGAGGTAGCGGCGGGTGGCGAGATCGGTGGGCCAGGCGTCGAGCACCTCCTTGAAGGCGGTGCTGGCCTCGGCGAAGCGCTGCTTGGTGTAGAGCGCGAGGCCTTCTTCGAAGCGCGCGATGATCAGCGCCTCGGCAGCGGAGGGACGACCGAGCCCCCGAAGCTCGTAGATGTTCACTGGCAGCCGCTTGCCCTTCACCCGCACCGCCGAGAGTCGCCGACAGCTCAGCTCGTCCTTCACGAGCTGGTAGGTCGACTCCGAGATGATGGTGCGGGTGTCGTATTCCTTGTTGGTGCTCTCGAGGCGGCTGCCCAGGTTCACCGCGTCGCCCAGCACGGTGTAGTCGACGCGCACGTCGGAGCCCATGTTGCCCACCACCATCGTGCCGGTGTTGATGCCGATGCCGATCTCGAGCTCGGGGAAGCCCTGGGCGCGCCATTCCTTTTTGAGGGCGTCGAGCTTCTCGAGCATCTTCACCGCGCAGCGGCAGGCGCGCAGGGCGTGATCGGGCTGATCGAGGGGCGCGTTCCAGAAGGCCATCAGGGCATCGCCGATGTACTTGTCGAGGGTGCCCTTCTCTTCGAACACGATCGCGGTCATCGGCGAGAGGTAGGCGTTGATGAAGTTGGCGAGCACCTCGGGTGACATTCGCTCCGAGAGCGTGGTGAAGCCGCGAATGTCGGAGAAGAGGACCGTCATCTCGCGCTTCTCGCCCTTGTTGAGCCGATCGGGGTTCTCGAGCGCGATCTCCATGACGTCTTCGCCCAGGTACCGGCTGAAGGTGGAGCGCATCTTGAGCTTCTCGCGATCGACCGAGACGTAGCCGAGGAAGACGAGCGCGAACGAGGTGGTGAGGAGCCCGACCACCGGCGCCGCCACGCCCACCACGAGGCCTGAGCGGAAGGCGAGGAAGGCACCGATCAGCCAGGCCAGCACGACGCCAGCGATCAGCACGCCCTTCCAAACGAAGCTGACGCGCGGAATCGACAGCCCCAGCGCGAGCGCGAGGACCAGCACCAGGGCCATCTCGAGGAACGGCGCCACGCCCGGGCGGGTGAGGTAACGATCGGACAGGATGTTCGAGACCACCGCGGCGTGTTGGTAGATGCCGGGCTCGAGTTCCTTGAAGGGCGTGACGCGCTGATCGCCCGAGCTGCCGACGACCGTCACGCCGATGAGCACCGCTTTTCCCTTGAGCTCCTTCGCGCCCACCGCGCCCGAGACGAGGTCGGCGATCGAGTAGGTCGTGAAGGCCTTCGACGAGCCTGGGTAGTCGATCAAGGTGAAGGGCGCGAGGCCTTCGATCGGCATCCGGCGCGTCTGCGGCCCGATGATCTCCGCGGCGACGACGGCTCCATCTGCGTCGACGACGGGACGGAGTTCACCGCCCAACGCCACCGCGGCCGTCTGCGCTGCCACCGTCGGAAAGAGCCCGTCGAGATCGCGAAGGCGCACGTAGGTCGCGGACCGACGGATCGTGCCGTCGAGATCGAGGATCGCGGTGAAGTGGCCGAAGCGATTGCCGGTGTCGACGAAGCGCGCGAGCGGCGCCTGGAGGCCGACGTAGGTCCAGAGGTTCGCCTTGTCGATCTTCAGCTGCCGGCTGACGCCCTGCCCCGATTGGATCGAACGGACGACGTGCGGCGACATGAGCTGGCTGAAGTGACCGAGCACCTCCGGCGCGAAGTCCTTCGCGCTGACGCCGTCGATGGTGATCACGCCCTGCACGAGCTTGGGGCCGAGGCGCCGCATCGACGCCTCGAGCGCGTCGTCGCCACCGTGGGCCAGGCGATCGTCGAGCGATCGTCTCCACTCCTCGACCTCGGGTGACGGCGGGAGCCTGGCGAGGCGGGCGAGCGTGTCCTTCGCGTCGGAGGCGTCGTCGATGCGCGCGTCGGTGAAGGTGACGTCCATGCCCACCGCAGCGATCTCGGCCTGGGCCAACCGCTCGAAGGCCTCCGCCATGTGCTGGCGCGGCCAGGGCCACAGCCCCCATTGCTGGGTGCTCTTCTCGTCGATCGCCACCACCACCACGTCGGCGTGTGCCGGGCGCTCCCCACGCAGGCGGAAGAAGAGATCGTGCAGCCGGTGCTCGATCGATTGGACTGCCCGCTCGACGATCGAGACCGCCCGAGGATCGCCGCTCACCCGTGGCTCGGTGCTGCAGGCGTGAACGACGACCGTGAGGAAGCCGATTCCGAGTGCGACCAACTCGTACCGCCGGCGAGCGACGAAGCCCATGGAGTCAGCCTAGCGAGATCTCCGAACTCGGCGAGGAGAACGACCGATAGTCGTTTCTTCGACTATCGTTTGGCGATGGCCTGCCGACGATGCAAGCATCTCAAGGACGTCGAGAACCTCGACCGCATCTACACAGTCAAGACCTGCGCGTGCGGCAGAAAGATCAAGCTGCGTCGACCAGGTGGGAACGGGATCGGGCTTAAGATTGAAGCTGATGAGCGCGTCGTCATTCCCGCTGGTGCGATCCGGCTCTCGGCGAACCCGCTCAAGTCGAGTGGTCAACTCAGTCGCGAGGGCATTCCCTGGTTCGCCCAGCTCGTCTTCGTGGGAGGCTTGGACGAAAAGGACAGTCTGAAGAACATCGAGAAGCACCTCGACCAGCTCAGGAACGAAAACGAGCGCATCCTGAGAAACTCGCCGCACCTCGCACACATCGATTTCGAGGCCGACGGCGCAGGTGACGCGGTCTTCGAGTTTCTCAAGAGCCGACCACAGTCGTTGGAGTGGTGGGCGCTCATGTCGAGCCTTTGTTACGCGACAGTGTCGCAGTCGATCGCGCAGAAGGACGCCAAGCAAGCGGCTTGGGCGATGGCAATCGCGGAGCGCTTTCGTGCGATGACGGCCTTTCGCGAGCACTTCGAAGACGTCGTCAACATGGGTCACTCTGCGCGGAAGCTGATCGAACTGCTCGACCTCTGGGAAGAGAACAAGACGAACGCCAAAGAGGAGTTCTGGCAGCAACTGCTCGCGGCCCACGCGTTCGCGCTCAATCAACTCTTCGCCGCACCAATGACCGTTATTCGCGGGAAAGCGCACCTCGGCGGAAAGATCCTCGAAGGCACCGACGAACGGCTCCTCGATTTCCTGCTCTCAGGCGCAATCTCGTCCGAGGCGGTGCTCCTCGAAATCAAGACGCCCGTCAGCCTACTGCTCAGCCGGAAATACAGGGCAAATGCCTACCCGCCCAGCACGGAACTGAGTGGCGCGGTGGTGCAGGTCGCGGACTACTGCGAGGTCTTCAAGAAGAATCTGCTCGAGATCAACAGCCGCCGACATCACGAGGAGCGCAAAGGTCTGTCGGCGCTGAACCCGAAGCGAGTCATCTTGATGGGGAACTACGAAGCAGAGTTCGAGGGCGACGAGAAGAAGCGCGCCTCGTTCGAACTCATTCGCAACCAGTACCGCGACGTCGAGATCGTCACCTTCGACGAGTTCTTCAAGAAGGTCGAGGCGCTCGCCGAACTCTTCAGCATCGGCCGCCGATCGCCAACGACGCAGTGAGCATCATTCCCTGTCTGTCCAAGGCGGATCTGGATAGAAGCGGCCCGTGGGCACCTCCTACAAAGACGCGGGCGTCGACATCGTCGCGGGCGATGCGTTGGTCGAGCGGATCAAGCCCTTGGCCGCGCGCACCAGACGGCCCGAGCTGGTCTCTGGCGTGGGCGGCTTCGGCGGGCTCTTCGCGATTCCTCCGGGCAAGTACCGCGAGCCGGTGTTGGTGAGCGGCACCGACGGCGTGGGCACCAAGCTGAAGCTCGCCTTCGCGCTCGGCCGGCACGACACGGTCGGCATCGATCTCGTCGCGATGAGCGTCAACGACGTGCTCACCTGCGGCGCCGAACCCCTCTTCTTCCTCGACTACTTCGCCACCTCCCGCCTCGACGTCGATCAGGCCGAGAAGGTGATCCGCGGCATCGTCACTGGCTGCGAGCAGGCCGGCTGCACCTTGCTCGGAGGCGAGACCGCCGAGCTGCCCGGCTTCTACACCCCGGGCGAGTACGAGCTGGCTGGCTTCTGCGTCGGCATCGCGGAGCGCTCGAAGCTGATCGATGGGCGCTCCATCGCTCCTGGCGATCGGGTGATCGGCATCGCCTCGAGCGGGCTCCACTCGAACGGCTACTCGCTCGCGCGGAAGATCCTCGGCGATCGCAAGCTGGCGCTCACCGACTCCGTCGAAGGCGTGCACCTCGGAGACGCTCTCCTGACCCCGACCGTGATCTACGTGAAGGACGTGCTCGCGCTCTGCGAGGCAGTCTCGGTGAAGGGGCTCGCGCACATCACCGGCAGCGGCCTCCCTGGCAACGTGCCGCGCTGTCTGCCCGACGGAACGCGCGCGGTGCTCGAGTCGTCACGCTGGAAACGGCCGCCGATCTTCGAGCTGCTCGGCCGGCTCGGAGAGGTGGCCACCGACGAGCTCTACAGCACCTTCAACATGGGCCTGGGCATGACGGTGGTGGTCGCGCCCATTGACGTCGACAAGGCGCTCGGCGTGCTGAAGTCGCGCGGGCTCCAGGCTTGGGAGGTCGGCGCGATCGAGAAGGGAACGCCGGGACAAGAAGCGGAGGCGATCGTTCGGTGATGCGGGTCGGCGTGTTGGCCTCTGGCAGCGGGTCGAACTTCCAGGCGCTGGTCGACGCCCTCAACGTGCAGGGCTCGCCGGCGCAGGTGTGCTTCCTCGTCTGCAACGTCCCCGGCGCGAAGGTGCTCGAGCGCGCGGCGGCCGCGAAGATCGAGGCGATGACCATCGATCACAAGACGTTCGCGGCTCGAGAGGCCTACGATCTGGCAGTGGTGGCCGAGCTTCGAAAGCGCCAGATCGAGCTGGTCTGCCTCGCTGGCTACATGCGGCTGGTGACCCCTGCCTTCCTCGAGCACTTCTCCGGCCGCGTGCTCAACGTGCACCCTGCCCTGCTGCCTTCGTTTCCCGGTCTCCACGCTCCGCGGCAGGCGCTCGAGTACGGCGCGGTGCTCGCTGGCTGCACCGTGCACTTCGTCGATCGAGGCACCGACACCGGGCCGATCATCGCGCAGGTGGCCGTCCCGATTCTGCCGACCGACGACGAGGCTTCGCTCACCGCGAAGATCCAGAAAGAAGAGCACCGGTTGTTCCCTGCGGTGGTGAGCGCGATCGCGCGCGGGCAGGTGACCCTCGAAGGCCGACGGGTGCGGCGCGCCGAGGTGATCGCGTGAGCCCTCCTGCTGCCGCGCTTGCCAAACGATCGACCGGCCCGGGCCGGCACGTGTACGACGTGATCGTCTTCGGCGGGCAGCTGTCCGGGGTGCTGTGTGCGGCCGCCCTCGCCAAGCGCGGGCTCCAGGTGCTCTTGCTCGAGCACGACGGCCTCGGCTCGCCCTACGTGCACGCGGACTACGCCTTCACCCACGCGCCCTTCCTCACTGGTGCGCTCGACAAGATCGCTCCGCTCGAGGCGCTGCTCGCCGAGCTGGGCGTCGCGACCCAAGTGAAGCGCGCCTCGCACGCGGCGCCGCTCCAACTCCTTCGGCCTCGGCAATGGGTCGAGGTGTTCCCCGAGCTCGGCGCGCGCAGCAAGGAGCTCTCTCGCGCGCTCGGAGATCAGGCCGCCGAAACCCTGATCGAGAAGCTCGACGACGCCCACAAGACCTCGAGCGCGACCGAGGCCTTCTTTCAGTCGAACCCCGATCTCCCCGCCGACGGCTGGTTCGCGAGATGGAAGGCCAAGCGGCACCTCGCGCGGTTCTCGGGCTTCGAGACCGACACCACCCTGAGCGACGCGGATCCGCTCCAGGCGATGCTGCGGTCGCTCGAGCGCTTCGCGGCGACGGCAGATGGACCGATCGCCCGTTCCCGCCAGCTCGCACGGCTCCTCCCCACGCCCCACACCTTCCCCGGTGGCCAAGAAGGGCTTCGCGCGATGCTGGTCGATCGCGCCCGAGAGCTCGGAGTCGACGTCATCGACGCGGAGCAGACGATCGAGCTGCTCGTCTTCGAAGGAAGCACCGCGGTCGGACTTCGGCTGCGCCGGCACGAGTCGGTCTACCGAGGAGGGGCGCTGATCGCCGCCTGCGATCTCTCCACCCTCGCGCCGCTCATTCCCGAACAGCGCCGTGGGCCGCTCGACAAGCTCAAGCCGCTCGTGCCGTTCTCCAAGGCGCTCTTCACCACGCACGCCGTGGTTCCTGAGCGTGCGCTCCCTCGCGGGTTGGGGCAGCTTGCGCTCATCGAGTCGTCCGATCCCGAGCTCGGCGCGGTGCTGATGACGGTGAGCACCGCCAAGAAGAGCGGGCAAGACACGGCCGACAAGGTGCTCTCCTTCACCGTACGCATGCCGACCGCCCTCCGCGCCGCTGGTGAGCCCGCCGTGCACGCCCTCACCGCGCGCGTCTGGAACGCCGTGCGCGACGTCCTTCCGTTCACCCGGCCCCACGCGATCGTCACCTCGTCGCCGTGGACGGACGTGCCCGCCGTCGTCTCCGGCATGGCCGAGCCCTGGCCGACCTTCGAGCTGGGAGAGACGTCGGTGCTTGGACTCAGCGGGCTCACCACGGTGACCCCCTGGTCGCGGCTCTTCAACGCCAGCCGGCAGGTGCTGCCTGGGCTCGGCTTGGAGGGTGAAGCGCTCGCTGCTCGACGCGCGATCGCGGCGGTCGAGAAGCTGCTCCTCAAGAAGAAGGATCCGCTCAAGGCTGGGAGGCCGTCATGAGCACGGTCAACGTGATGGCGCGCGAGGTCGCGGCGAAGGTCGTCTTCTACGGGCCGGGCCTCTCGGGCAAGACGACGTCGCTCAAGCGCATCTACGAGTCGATCAAGCCGTCGCTGCGGGGCGAGCTGATGTCGCTCCCGACCGAGGCCGATCGAACGCTCTTCTTCGACTTCCTCCCGGTGCGCGTCGAGAAGGTGGGTGACTACGCCCTGCGCCTCGCGCTCTACACGGTGCCGGGCCAGGTCTTCTACAACGCGACCCGCAAGCTCGTGCTCCAGGGGGCCGACGGGGTGATCTTCGTCGCCGACTCGAACCCTGGCGCCGATGACTCGAACCGCGAGTCGATGGCCAACCTCGAGGAGAACCTCGCCGAGCAGGGCATTCGCCTCGACGCCTTCCCCTTGGTGATTCAGTACAACAAGCGCGATCTGATGAACGCGCTGCCGATCGAGCAGATGCGCGCGAGCCTCAACGGCCGAAACGTGCCCGACTTCGAGACCTGCGCGACGAGCGGCGAGGGCGTGCTCGACACCATGAAGGAGATGGTGCGGCTGGTGATCAAGGATCTCCGCGCCCGGAAGGTCGTGCCGGCGCCGCGTCCGAAGCGGGAACTCCCTCGGCTCGACAAGGCCGAAGCACCCGGCCTCGAGGCGAAGATTCGCGAGCAGCTCAACGAGCGACCCGCGCAGAACAAGAGCGCCCGGCCGGCCCTGGGAGCGGTCGCGACGTTGGCGCCAGCCGTGCTGATCGATCCCGCGCGCGCTGCGGAGGCGCTCTTCGCGACGGGAGACTACGAGGGCTGCGTTCGGGCGTGCGCCGAAGCGGTCGGCCGTGGGCTGTCGTTCGCTGGTGGTGCGGAGCGAGGTGCCCAGGCCTTCCTCCTCGGGCTCGACGGGCGCGACGTGCTCGATCTCGAACGCCGGGCGGCCTCTGGGGCGAACCGCATCGACGACGCGGCCTTCTCGCTCTACGTGCTCGCGCAGACCTTCGTGCGGCTCGCCGACGCGGGCCTCCCCACGCCTCAGCAGTGAGGTGACGGTGCCGACACGACGCCCTTCCCGCGAACAGTGGCCGGGCTCCGCCCCGATGTCGTACCCTCGGCCGGTGCGAATCCCCTGGGGTGCAGTGGTGTGGAGCCTGATGACAACCGCGGGGTGCCTCTGCGTCGACCCAGCGATGGTGACGACGGCGTGTGGCGAGGGCGGAGCCTGTCCGACGGGTAAGACCTGCTGTGACGGTCAGTGCAAGGATCAGTGTGCTCCACGCGCTGGCGGGGCTGCGACTGGCGGAGGGAGCGCGAGCGCGGGCGGCTCGACCGGTGGTGGGTCGACTGCGGGCGGCGAGACGGCGGGTGGCGCGGCGGGAGGTGACGCCGGAGGAGCGGGCGGTGGTGATGTGTCGGGCGGCGGCTTGGCCGGCGGAGGATCGGTGGGGGGTGGGGCCGTCGGAGGTGGCGGAGTCGGCGGGGGCGCCGTCGCTGGCGGCGGGGCGGGTGGAATGACCGGCAGTCCGCTGGGACAGCCCTGCACGATCGGGAGCACCTGCGCGTCGGGCGTCTGCGCTCAGGGGCGCTGCTGCGATCGAGGGTGCACCGGCGCCTGCGAGTCCTGCGCGCAAGCCGGCCGAGAGGGCCAGTGCACGGTGGTCCCCGAGGGGACGACGTCGTCGTGCGCGCCCTTCGTCTGCGACGGCCAGTCCACCTGTCCAACGACCTGCACCTCCGCGCGGCAGTGCGGCGCGGGCACCTTCTGCGATCAGGGCAGCTGCCGCGCGACGCGGCCGAACGGGCAGATGTGCAGCGCGGCCTTCCAGTGCACCTCGGGCATCTGCGCGAATGGCGTCTGCTGCGGCACCGCGTGCTCGGGGTCCTGCGATCGCTGCGATCTCTCCGCGTCGCCTGGCACTTGCCGGCCGGCGCCCATGGGCGACTTGGGCGAGCCGTTGTGTGGCGGTTCCGTCACCTGCGACGGCACGAACGTCGACTGCCCGATCGCCTGCTCCTCGGGCTGCCCGATGAACACCTACTGCTCCGGCACCTTGTGCGCGGCGAAGAAGCCCGACGGCACGGGGTGCGCGATGGGCGTCGAGTGCATCACCGGGAACTGCGTCGACGGCGTGTGCTGCAACTCGACCTGCGGCAACGGGGCGAACGACTGCCAGGTGTGCAACCTCACCGGCAGCGTGGGGACCTGCACCATCTCCGGCAACACCGTCGAGTGCCGCCCCTCGACGGGCACGTGCGACGCGCCGGAGCGCTGCGATGGCATCGCGGGCGCCTGCCCTGCCGATCTGTTGGCCGCCCGCAACGGCACCGACTGCGGGAGCACCACCGCCTGGTCGGGCTCCTGCGCGCCTGGGAGCGGCACCTGCCCCACCACCGGCACCGAGGGCGGAACGCTCACTCCGCGCTCCTGCCTCAACAACGCGTGCATCGCCGGCACCAACCAGGCGGCCTCGCGGAGCTGCGCCTACAACCCGAACGGGCGCGACTGCGGGACGACGATGATGACCGGCGCCTGCACGCAGTCGAGCGCTGGCTGCAGCACTGCGGGAACGCAGATGGTCACCACCACCTCGCGCACCTGCAACGGCTCGGGCCAGTGCGTCACCGCCAGCCCGATGACGATGACCCAGGGCTGCACCTTCAACCCATCGGGCACGGCCTGTGGCACCAACACGGTGTGGAGCGGCACCTGCACCCAGACGGGGAGCGGGTGCTCGACGACTGGCACCGAGGCAGGGACGATTCAGGCCAGCACCTGCAATGCGAGCGGCCAGTGCGTGGTGACGAGCAGCACCGCCACCTCGCGGGCCTGCGCCTTCAACCCATCGGGCGCCGCGTGCGGCACCAACACCGTCTGGAGCGGCTCCTGCGTTCAGTCGGGCGGCGGCTGCTCGACCGCCGGGAACGAGGCGGGGTCGATTCAGACGAGCACCTGCACTTCGGCGGGCCAGTGCATGGTGACCGGCACGACCGCGACCTCACGCGCCTGCACCTTCAACCCGACTGGGGTGGTGTGTGGCACCAACACCGTCTGGGGAGGGACCTGCGTGCAGGTCGGTGGAGGCTGCGCCACGACAGGCTCCGAGGCAGGGACGATCACCACCAGCACGTGCAACTCGGGTGGCGCGTGCATCGCTGGCGGCCCGGCGGCGACCTCGCGCTCGTGCAGCTACAACCCGAACGGCCTCCCGTGCGGCACCAACACCGTCTGGAGCGGCACCTGCGTTCCGCCCGGCAGCCAGCCCTGCTCGCTCTCCGGAACCGAGGCCGGCACCATCACCGCCAGCACCTGCAACGCCTCGGGGAGCTGCGTCGCGGGAGGCCCGACCGCCACCTCGAGGAGCTGCTCGCGAGATCCCTCGGGCACCAGCTGCGGCATCTCCTGCATCAACTGCTTCGGGTCGAACGACGCCTGTGGCGATCTCTACGAGCGGGTCTGCAACGCGACAGGTTCGTGCATTCTCGGCTCGTCGCTGATGGACATTTGCCAGTGCCCGGGCAGCATGCTGATTTGTCCGCTGTGAGCGTCACCGATCGGGCGCGACCGTGAGCACGGCCTGCCGCACGAGCTTGTGCAGGAGCTTGAGCGCGTCGACTTCCTTCTGACCGGAGGCGAGGACGATCGCGGAGACGTCGAGGCCGGCCTTCGCCTGGAGCACCAGCTGCCGTTCCTCGGGGCGCAGCGACTGCATCGCCGTCGGCTCGTCGTGAGTGTCGAAGCGCGCGACTGGAGGGATCTCCCGGTACAGGTGCGCGACGTGTTCCTGCTCGACCATGCGCGCGAAGTCGCGCACACGGCGATCTTGCGGGTCGCTCTTCAAGAGCGTCATGAACACGAGCGCGGCGGCATCGAACTGCCGTTCCCTCAGCAAGATCGCGCCCTGCTCGAGCATGTCGGCGACGGGATCGGCCTGAGGCGCCTGGGCTCCCTCGACGGAGACCTTCCCTGCCCTCGTCAGATCGAACACCGCGCGACCGACGAGCGTGCGCGGGAGGCCGAGGGACAGCCAGATCCGGCCGAGCGGAAGCCCGGCGTCCTTCGAGACGAGCCGAACGATCACCCGGTGCAGCGCGTGCGACGGCGCGGGGCCGTGCTTGAAGCGAACGGTGCGGGTGTCGTCGGGCAAGAGCCGCTCGACCTCCGACGCTTCGTCCAGTCGCTTGAGTGACTCGAAGACCGCGTGCCGCAACGGGAGCTCGAGCGAGACCCACTCGTCCTCGCCGCGATCGGGATCCTCCGTCCAGTGGAAGCGGCCTGAGGAGGTCGCGGTGACGTCGGTGATTGCCCCGATGAGATCCTCCTCGGCGAGCTGCCGCACCGCCGTCGTCATCGCCTGATCGGAGAGCTGACCGCGCTTGAGCCCGGCGACCACCTGTACGCCCGCGAACTCGCCACCCACGTCGAGCACCCGCGCGATGCGTTCGTAGAGCCCGAGCGCAGCCGTCGCCACCACCTGCCCACCGAGGAGGAACAGCTTTCGCTCGCCCGCGTCCCAGGTGAGGTGGAGCGCGCCCGTCTTGCGCGACGCGTCGAGCCACTGCAACAGCTCAGGGACCGGGTAGCTCGAGCAGTCACCGTGGAAGGCCATCGCGCGTATTGTACGAGAAGCGCGTGCAAGGGCCTTCGAAAGTCGCACTTCTCTTCATCGACGGCGTCGGCGTGGGCGCGCGTGACGTCATGGTGAACCCGTTGCTCGACGGCGAGTTCCTCGTCTCCCAGTTCGCCGACGGCTCGGGGAGCGCGCTTCCGCGCGGAGGCCTTCGACGCGACGTCGACACCACCTTCGGCGTCTCGGGCCGGCCGCAGTCGGCCTCGAACCAGACGGCGATCTTCACCGGGCTCCCTGCGCCCAGGCTGATCGGCGAGCACGTGCTGGGCTACCCGAACCGGGCGCTCGCCAAGCTCCTCGAAGAGGCCTCGATCGTGAAGCGGCTGATCTCGGCCCAGCGCACGGCCACCTTCGCCAACGGCTACCCGGTGGGCTACCTCGACGCGCTCGGGTTGCCTCGCCGCGCCGGTACCAGCGGCGACTTCGTGATGCCCGACAAGTACAAGCGCCGGCTCAAGCCCTCCGCCACCACGCTCACCTTCAGCGCCGCGAACGTTCCCCTGCGCACGTTCGACGACGTGATCGCCGGAGAGGGCCTCACCCACGACGTCGACGGCGGCCTCGCGCACGAGCGGTTCGGGGTGGGAGAACGCACGCCCGAGCAAGCCGCTGAGATCTTCTGGAAGCTCTCGGCCGACTTCACCCTCTTCGAGCACCACCTCGCCGACGAGGCCGGCCACGAGCAGGATCGGGGCGCCGCCGTTCGAGCGTTGACGACGTTCGATCGTTTCGCGCGAGAGATCGTGCGGCTGATGCCCGATGATGCGCAGGTGCTGATCTGCAGCGATCACGGCAACGTCGAAGATCTCTCGACGCGGGGCCACACGACGCATCCAGTCGCCGTGCTCTCGTTCGGAGCGCGCGAGCCAGGGCCGCTCTCGACGGTCGCCGACGTGGGCCTGCAGGTGCTCTCCTGGCTGGGGTGTTCGTGACGATCCGGCTCGTCGCGCTCCTCTTCGCCACCGGCTGCGTCACGCCGCTCTCGACGCTGACCCGGACGACGCCGGTCTCGACTCGCTCGGCGACCTTCGAGCTGAAGAGCGAGCCGGCCGCGACGAGCGACACCGATCGGGTCCAGAAGGCCCTCGAGCGCGCGGCGCCACGGCTCGAGCGATGGGGCTCACTGCCGAAGCCGGTCACGGTGAAGATCGCGCCGACCCACGATCTCCTCGAGCGCGCAGTGGGAAGGACCGGCTACGACTGGCTGCGAGCCTGGTCGACGTATGGAGACCTCATTCTCCAGTCACCGGCGACCTGGGCGGGGAACGAGCTCGACGTCGACGAGCTGATCGTCCACGAGCTCACCCACTGCGTCCTCTTCCAGCGCAGCGGCTCGGAGGCGAACTGGGCGAACAAGCAGATCCCGCTGTGGTTTCGCGAGGGCATGGCGACCGTCACTGCCGATCAAGGCCTCCGCTTTCCCTCGCTCGAGGATCTCGCCGATTGGCTCGATCGCAACCCGACGTTCGACGTGTTCGGTGACGCGGAGGGCCTCTCGAAGGACTGGTACCCCCAGATCTACGGCCTCGCCTTCCACGCGATGCGGTTCTTTCTGCGCGCCCATCGCGATCAGGCGGTGATCGACACGATGGCGTTGATGCAACGCGGAGACGACTTCGAGGGCGCCTTCACCCGCACGGTCAACGTCACTCCGAGCCGTTTCCAGTCCGACTTCCTCAACTTCGTGCGCTTCCGGGCGTTCCGAGGCTTCGGGCTCAAGCTGCGTCACCACCGCCCCCCCACCTCTCCGGAGCCCACCCCCCCATGAAGGACACCATCGTCGTCATCACCGGCGCGAGCTCGGGCATCGGCGCCGCCCTCGCGCTCGAGCTTCACCGACGTGGCGCGCGGCCGATCCTCGTCGCTCGCCGACAGAAGGAGCTCACCGAGGTGAGCAGCCGGTGTGGAGGCGCGCGGACGATCGTCGCCGACTGCACCAAGCGCGCCGAGGTCGACCGAGTCGTCGCCGAGGTCTTGGCGAAGGAAGGCCGCCTCGACGTCTGGGTGAACAACGCGGGCCGAGGCATCACTCGTGCGCCGTCGGAGCTCACCGATGCCGATCTCGACGAGATGATGACGGTGAACGTGAAGAGCGCGCTCTACGGAATGCAGGCGGTGCTCCCGCACTTCAAGGCGCACGGCACCGGCCAGATCGTGAACGTCTCGTCGATGCTGGGTCGAGTGCCGTTCGCGATGCCCCGCTCCGCGTACGCGGCCGCGAAGCACTTCCTCAACGCGCTCACCGCCACCTTCCGTGCCGAGGTGCAGGCGACGCACCCGAAGATCCAGATCACCCTCTTCTCTCCCGGCGCCGTCGCGACCGACTTCGGCAAGAACGCGCTCCACGGCGGCGTCGACTCGCGGTCGCTGCCGAACGTGCAGAGCGCGGAAGAGGTGGCGGCGGTGCTGGCGCAGGCGATCGCCGATCCGAAGCCCGACGTGTACAGCCGCCCCGAGTACAAGCAGTCGGTGATCGACTACTTCTCCAAGCTCTGAAACGGGCTGGGCAACAGCGGCGGGCGATCTTTGCCCTCGAGCGAACGCTGGAGCTCGATCTCCTGGAGCAGCACGGCAGGCGCGACCGTCGACACCGGCACCATTCCGCTCTCGGCGCCGCAGAACCCATTGAAGACGCCTTCGCGCTTGCCAGTCGCGATCACCTTGTTGATCGACGAGAGCGGCGTCCCGACGATCTCGACTCCGCGGACGAGGGTCTCCTTCCCGTCGCGCACGTCGACTCGGAACACCATGCGGGGCGTACCCTTGAAGGCCTGGTACCCGAAGGACGTCGTGTTGGTGTTCCCTCCGGTCATGTCGCGAACGATCAACGCGTACGGCTTGCCCTGACGCTTCGCCTCCGCGATCAGCAGCTTCTTCAGCTCGGCGTCGGGCAGCCCCTTCTTCGACTCGACGATCAGGTTCGCCATGCGGGCGACGGGCTTGCGGTTGCCCTGCGCGCGGCCGTGACCGTTGGAGGCGACGAAGCCCTCGGTCGGCTTGCGTGAGAGCAGGAAGTTCTTCAAGACGCCGTCGGCGACGAGGGTGACCCGCTGCCCGGCGACGCCTTCTTCGTCGAAGCGGTAGGCGCCATTGAGCGGCTGCCCCGCGCGTTCGGTCGCCGTGGGATCATCGATGACGGTGAGGAACCCCGGCAGCACCTGCTTGCCCACCTGCCCGCGGAAGGTCTTCCCTTCGGCGTCGTTGTCCTGGCGCTCGCCTTCCAGCCGGTGTCCGACGGCCTCGTGGAAGAGCACGCCCGCCGCGTCAGGCTCGAAGAGCGCGGGGCCCGTGTAGGGATCGATCGTCGGCGCGACGCGAAGCAGGAGCAGCTCGCGCGCCATCGCGTCGGTGTCCTTCATGATCCGCTCGTCGCTGGGGAGCAGCTCTTCTCGCGGCGCGTACCAGTCGCGTGAGTTCTCGAGGAGCTGTCCGTCGTCGGCACGCGTCACTGCAGAGACCCGAACGCTGTAGAGCGTCTCCTCGGTGACGATGCGGGTGCCCTCGCTCGAGGCGTAGATCCGCAGCACGTGATCGGCCGAGACCCGCACCTCGGAGTCGAAGAACGCCTTCTCGCTCGCCAGCCGCTTCGAGAGCGCCCTCGAGAGAGAGCCCCAGCGCTCCTTCGAGAAGGCGAACGGCGCGCGCGGGCCGATGAACATCTCGCGTTCCTGCTTGGCGAAGGACGGAGGCCGGCCCGGGACTTCGACGGTGTAGACGTCCTCGCCCTTCTTCTTCAGGTAGTTGAAGAGCGCGCTCTTGTACTTCTCGTCGATCACCAGCCAGAGCGCGGTGCGCAGCGCGTTGGGATCGTCGTCGAGCGGGCCGTTCTTCGGAGCGAAGAAGCTGGTGCCCTTGAGCGAGAACGAGAAGTCGAGCTCTTCCCCGACCGAGCTGTCGAAGTCGTAGGAGCCCACCCGCACGTCGGCGAACAGCTTTCGCTCGCGCTCGGTGGCGTCGGCGAAGATCGCGCCGTAGCGAGCGCCGATCTCCTGGTGCAGGTAGTCCTTCACCTGCGCGCCGACGAAGTACGGAGCCGGGTTCTCCTTCAGGGTGAGCGAGGCGCGGCCGCGATCGACCTCGGCGACGACGGCCTCGAGCAGATCGAGGCGCGGATCGGGTGGGGGCTTCGCGGCGAGCAGGACGACGGCGAGGCTGACGATCATTCGTTGAACCCTCAGGCGACGCGGGCGACTGGTTCACCCCAATCGACCACCTTCCAGCCACGCTTCGAAGCATGACGTCGCAGGCGAGGGTCGGGGTTCACCGCGACGGGAGTGCCCACCACCTCCAGCACCGGCAGGTCGCTGAAGCTGTCGGTGTAGAAGCTCGCGTCGGCGAGCGAGGCGCCCTGGCGCTCGGCCTCGACCTTCGCGTGGGCGAGCTTTCCCTCTCCGAAGCAGACCCGCCCGTCGATTCGCCCGGTGTGACGACCGTCGGGCCCGACGTGGAGCCGGTTGGCGAGCAGCCCGTCGAACTGGAGCTCGGCGCCCACCAGCTCGGCCAGGTAGTGCGACGAGGAGGTCAGCATCACCAGCCGATCGCCGCGCGCGCGATGCCGCTCGACCATCTCGATCGCGCCCGGCCGAAGCGCTCCTCGCACCTCGGCGTCGTAGAAGGTGCGCGTTCGCTCGGCGAGCTCCTTGCCGGGAACGCCCTCGATGAAGCGCACCGCCTCGGCCACCATCGCCTCGCCCGAGACGAAGCCGAACTGGTAGCGCGCGAGCCACACCATCGCCTTCATCGCCTGCCGCTTGGAGATGTGACCGAGCGCGAGCTCGCGGCGCACCCAGAGCGAGCCGGAGTTCACCGACAACAGCGTGCGATCGAGATCGAAGAAGGCGATGGCCATCGGCGCGGGCCGCACGATCGCTCAAGTCGCCACTGGTTGACCAGCCAAAGCACCAGCCGTTCAGCCGCGAACGAGCTCGAACTCGGCCTTTCCCTCCAGCTTGAGGGCGAGCAGCGACCCGGTCAGCCGCTCGGCCTCCTCGACGGAGAGCTGGTTGCGGAAGCCCTCGCCATCGGCGATCTCGGCCTCGAGCACCGCGCCTCGACTCAGCCAGCGAACCATCGAGCCGTTCGCGATCGCCGGCACCATGCCCTTCACTGGCCACACCTCGGCGCGCTCGTCGAGCAGCCGAACGAGGGCCTCAGGCTTCGGGCGCACGTCGGTCACGCCGTCGTCTGGGGAGAGGCAGGGCGGCGCGAGCAGGGGATCGTCGGTCGAGTCGTCGAACAACGACTCGTAGCGGCTCGGGACCCGCCCCGAGATGGCGAAGAGGAAGGTCACGGCGTCATCGGGGTCGAGACGCCTCAAGTGGAGAATGCGCCGGTCCTGCGGCAGCACCCGCACCATCAGCTCGAGCTTGGGCGGAGAGAGCTCCAGCTGACGAGCGACCCGCGCTCTGACTTCGGCGACGATCTCCTTCTCGGCCGCACGGAGCGCCGCCAGCGCGAGGGTCGCCCGCTGCTCGAGATCGGTCCGGGCGCTCTCCAGGTTCGCCTTGGCCTGCTCGGCGAGCACCGACAGCTCGTTTCGCTTGAGCAACGCCTCGGGGCCACTCGCCGGTGCGATCGCGGTGCGCACGGCGCCGATCAACAGCGCGCCTTGCTCGTCCAGTCGGCGTCGCTCGGCCTCGAAGGCCGCGTTCAGCGAGGCGAGCTCGGCACGAACCTCGTCCCAGGCGTCATAGGCCGCCTCGATCGTCTCGGAGCGAATGGCGAGCGCCTCGCTCGAGGTCGTGGTGCTGATCGGCGGCGCCGGCTCGCTCCGCACCGCCGGCGGGGCGACCGGCGGGTCGTGGGGGCGCTGCTTCGGTGGGGCCGCCCGGGGCGGCTTTGGGCGCGGCCT
>JBPOIJ010000027.1:0-72033 GCA_052034585.1 Myxococcota bacterium | reverse complement strand
CGCAGCCGGACTTCTTGCCGAGCGAATAGGAGAACGAGGCCTTCCACTCCACGAAGGCGTTGATGGTGACGCGGCCCTTCGAGCCGCCTTGGAGCTGGTAGCTCCACGACGCGCCGGCCTTCTGAATGAAGTACTCGGCGCCGAGGCGAGTCGCTTCGGTGGTGGGGCTCGCCGGGCGGCGCACGTTCGGCGGTTCGGCGGCGAGGGCAGTGGAGGCGAGGACGAGCGCGAGGAGGCTGCGGCGGAACACGGTGGCTTCACTATGGCGCGGGGAATGGAGATGTGAAGGAATCCCTGCACTCGATGCTGGCTCCCCTCCTCGCCATCGTCCTCAGCCAGCAGGCGGTGGAGGTCACGCCGAGACGGGCGCTCGAGGAGCGCGTGCTGTCCCTCGAAGAGCAGGGGCGGCGCGCTCGGGTGCTGCGCACCTTCGGGCTGATCACCCTCATCGGCGCCGGGCTGGGACGCGAGACCCGCAGCACCTTCGCGGGCCTGCAGCAGTACTTCCTCTTCCATGCGATCCGGGGCGAGGAGTTCGGCGAGCGCGGCTATCGACAGCTCGCCGATGCACAGGTCGTCGCGTGGATCGTCACCGCAGCGCTGGTCGCGGGGGCCGCGCTCTTCTTCGGCATCGGGTACGGCTCCGATCCCATCGAGGAGCTCGCCGCTGCCAAGGCGGACCTCGCCAGGGTCTCGAATGAGGGAGGCGGGAGCGGAAAGAACGAGTCGAATCAATGAGTTGGCGTGGTCGCTCGGGTGCACGGAGGCGAGGCTCCTCTCACCCAGGAGCACCGCATGTTCGACTCGTCCTTCCTCCTCTGGTTCCTTCCTCCCTTCGTCGCCACGTTCCTCGCGGCCGCGGTCACCGTCGTGATGGCTCAGCGGGGCGCGACCTCACTGCAGCGCATGCTGGTGATGAGCTCGGTCACGACCGTCGTCTGGGGCATCGAAGCGATCTTCTGCCCGCACTTCTGGCTCCGCTTCGCCGCCATTCCGACCGCGATCCTGGCGGCCATCGCGACGGTGGTGCTCTTCCGCACCGTGCAGCGCGAAGACATCGTCGATCGCTGAGGCCCTCCTTCCACACCGCGCGTCCCAGCCAACACGATGCCCGTGGCTGGGCGCGCACTTCACCTTCTTCCTGAGCGTGGCGTGGACCTTGCTGTACCGTCCCCGCGCTCATGAGCTTCTCACTCCTCGTTCAGTCGTTGGTCGTGCACGCGGTCTCCCTCGGTCAGACCTCGCTCCCTGCAACCGGGCGCCAGGAGACGATCCTCACCCTCGATCAGCCGGCGACGATCCACCTCTCGGCCCGAAGCGGGAGTGGGACATCATGTGAAGTGATCGACCGCGTGCGCGGCCCGTTCGCCCACGACGGCGTGGCTGGGCGGACCAACTGCGAGCTCGATCTCCTCCTCGACGCCGGGCAGTACAAGGTGCGGGTCGAGTCGTCGCCCAAGGGCAAGGGGCAGGTCGAGCTCTCGGCGGCGCTCTTCACCGAGCTCAACGCCGGGCAGGTGCAGCTCGCCAACGGGTCGGTGGTGGAGACCCAGCTCAAGCCGCTTCAGCAAGCCTCGTTCTGGATGCCGATGCCGACGCGCGGCATTCCCTACCTTCGCGTCTGGGGCCGGCACGCAGGCGACGTGCGACTGTGGAGAAACGGCGAGTGGCTCGAGCCGATCGCGCTTCGGCACACGACGGTCACCAACACGCCCGGGTTCCCGATGCACGAGTGGTGGCTCGATCAGACCATCGAGGCGGGCGACTACAAGTTGGTCGTCTACGGGCGCGGCTCGGTGACGGTGACGGGCGCGACGCAGGACGACTCCCTCACCCTCGAGCGCGGGTTTCGTGCCGGCCCGGCGGAGCGCGCGGTGAGCTTCACGCTCCCGGCCTCGGGCACGCTGTCGTTCGAAGTGCCGCGCACGCAGCTGGCGACCCACGTCTCGCTCGCCGCAACCCCTGATGCGCAGGTGACGCTCCAGCTCGCCGATCTGCGACCCGATCGGCCGTTCGCGTTCACCAGCGCCTGCAGCATCTCGAAGGGCTCGCTCGTGCCCGAGTGCGGCGTGCGTTCCTATGACGCGCCCGATCGCCGCATCGTCTTCCTCCGCGGGCCGAAGGGAACGAAGGGAACGCTGGAGTGGGCGACGGCGGTGAACCAGGATCTCGGCCTGCTGAGCTCGTGGAGCGGCGGCTACTACGGCGCGCCGAGCACGAACTTCAGCTTCACCTCCCGCATCTCGGGCCGCGTCTCGGTGATGGTGCACGATCTGCCGATCGACTCCGACGCCGCGCCGCTGGGCTGCATGCTGGAGCAGACCGAGCCGACGACCCGGCTCCTCGCCCGCTCGATGACCCGGCTCGAGAGCGGTGAGCAGCTCGAGAAGGACTTCAACTACGACGAGAGCGGTGGGGTCGTCTGGTTCGAGGTGCGCTCGGCGAACCGCTACCGCCTTCAGACGCAGGGTGGGCGGAAGAACCGCTGCGAGGTCTATCGGCTCGACCCCAACGGAAACCTCTCGAGGCTCACCCAATCGAAGGCCGACGACGCGGCCGGCTGTGATCAGGTGCTCTCGCTCGAGGCGGGCCAGTACCAGCTCTCGCTCTTCGGCGGCGTCTCGGGCATCGAGAAGCTCGTCGTTCGTGAAGAAGGCGCCAAGCAGCCGAAGAAGGCGATCGCGAAGACGAGCTGCCAGCTCCCGCCGGTCGATCTCACCGCGGGCCGCTATCGCCTCACCCTCACCCGCACCGGAGCGATCACCGCGCGGGGCATCTCGACGCTCACCTACCCGGTCGACACGAGCACGCCGGTGCACCTCACGCTCGAGGGCCGGCAGACGATCACCTTGCCGCTGCAGCCCGGCCCGACCTTCGCGGTGCGCTCGGCTGGTGGCGCGCGGTTCGGCTGTCAGATCGCGGGCGCGGCGGCGCCGGTGACGCTCTCGGAGTGCGCGGTGCCTCCGCCCGGTTCGACCGACTCACTCACCCTCACCAACCCGTCCGATGCGCCGGTGCAGCTGACGCTGGTTCGGCCGCTCTCGCTCGCCGCTGCGCCCGGCGCCGCCTCCTACTCGCCTCAGCTCCGGGTGATCCCCACGCTCGCTCCCGAACAGCCGGCGTGGTTCGACTTCGATCGTGGGCAGACGAACTCGGCGGTCTTCGTGGTCGACGCGCCTGGCCTCTACAACGTCACCACGCTGGGGCTGCTCACCACCTCGTGCCGGCTGCGCACGCCGGTCGTCGATCTCGTGGCCGAGAACCAGGGCGCTGGGCGTGGCCGCAACTGCCTCATCCAGACCTACCTGCAGAAGGGTCGTTATCTCCTGAGCGCGACGACCCAGGGCCAGAGCAAGGGCCGTGGCGCGCTGTTCCTCACCAAGAAGCCCGCGAAGGAAGTCGCCGGACTCGGCTCGGAGGGCGAGACGTTCTTCCGCGTCGACGCGAACGAGCTCGTGCAGCAGAAGCTCGTGGTCCCGAAGACCGCCGACTACCAGCTCGCGACGACGGCCCAGGGCGCGAGCCTGCTCTGCCGCTTCGACGATCCCCAAGGCTGGCCGGTCGAGCGCGTTCCGTCTCCCTGCGCGGGAACGCGGACGCTCGCCGCCGGGTCCTATTGGTGGACGCAGATGCCGCTCACGGTGGAGTCGATGCGTCGCACCAAGCTCGAGAAGGTGCGCGAGCCCATCGTGCTCAGAGGGAACAAGGCGCATCCGATCGCGGCGTTCACCTGGTACGACGCGGAGCTCGGCACCGACGGAAAAGACGAGTTCACCTTCGCGCTCGAGGGCGAGTCGACGCTCGAGGTGGTGCTGACCCAAGGCATGCAGGGCCGGGTGTACCGGCTCGAGAAGGACCAGCCGCCGAAGGCCGTGGAGGTCATCCCGCCTACGGTGTCGATCTACGACTCCGCCGAGCCGAGCGAAGAGCCGCCGCCCGAGGGCGAGGGGGACGGTGAGTCGTACGGGGCTGACGCCGAATACGAAGGAGACGGAGAGGGCGAAGGAGAAGGCTCCGACGGCTCGAGCGCGCCGGTGGTGAGCGCCGGATCGGCCGGGCCGGCGATGCGCGCGGCGCCGCCCCCACCGAATGGGACGACGATCACCCTCCCCTCGGGCAGCTACAAGCTGGTGACCGAGCACAGCAAGGGCGACGTCGGCATCACCTACCGGCTCCACTATGGCTCGGCGGTGCTGCTGCCCGGCATGGCGCGAACGCTGCCGGTGCCCACCACGGTTCCGCTCGTGATTCCTCGCGACGGCACCCTGCGCCTGAAGACCGAGGGCGAGGCCGACGTGCGCTGCCGTCTCTTCGACGAGAAGCGCCGGCTGGTGCTCGAGGGCAACGAGAACGGCGCCGACTGGAACTGCGCGCTCGCGGAGCCGATCACCAAGGGGAAGTACACGCTCGTGCTCGAGAGCGAGACGCAGCTGGCCGGCGAGACGCGGCTGTCGATCAGCCTGCCGCCGATCGAAGAGAAGGGCGCGTTCACCGACGGGCAGAAGCTCACCCTGGGCGGCGCCGTAGCGCAGCTGACGATCCCCGCCGGAGATTCGGTGCAGGAGCTCTCGGTGAAGGCGGCGGGGAAGACGCCGTTCTCGTGCGCGGTCGTCGGCCCCGAGGGAGTGGCGGCGAGGCGATCGCGGGTCTCCGACTGCTCGATGCTCGTGCTCCCGAAGAAGGAGACCTGGACGCTTCGGCTGTGGACCACCGATGGAAGCTCGGCCGTCACGGCGACGCTCAAGGCGCGGGCGATCTCGACCTCCGGGAACGAGGTCACCAGCTCGCAGGCGCTCTCGACGACGATCGCGAAGCCGGGGCGGTACCGCACGTCACCGGGCATCTTCTGTCTGCGTGGGCGAGCGACGGGCGTCTTCGAGCGGTGCGGACCCGAGGCGTCACTCGAAGCGGGCCCCGTCGTCTTCGCGGCGTTCGGCTCGGCAGCGGCGCCAGTGCCGCTCGATGAGCTGCGCTTCGCTGCGTCGGCGGGCGCGTCGTCTTTCGAGCTCTCCCGCGCGGCGCACCTGCAGACGATCACCGCCTCGACGCCGTCCCTCTTCCTCCTCTCGGCGGTGACCGGGTGGGGTGAAGCCGCGGCGCCGGCGTGCGGGTTCGAAGGCGAAGGAGCGCTGCGAGAGCGGCTCGACACGGCCTGCTTCGCGGTGAGCAAGGTCGGAACCGAGGCCACTGCGCGAATCTGGGCGGCGACGGACTCGCTCGTTCCGGCGTCGGTGGTGCGGCAGGCGGTCAGTCTCCCGTCGAAGAGCGACGCGCTCGCCCCGGGCCGCCGGAGCGTCACCTTCTCGAAGGTGGGGTCCTTCTCGCTGCCCACCACCAGCCGCGCCCGAGTCGAGGCGACGTTGCCGAGAGACACCTGGGGCGTGCTCGTCGACGGCAATGGGCGCGCGGTGGAGCTGTGCAGCCCCTCGAAGGATCTCCGCCGCTGCGTGGTGTCGAGCCAGGGAGGAACGTTCGTGCTCATCGGAGAGAGCGGTCAAGCCGACCTCACCACGGTGCTGCTCGAGACCGCGCCGCTCAACGTGAACTTCACCGGGCTCTACGAAGACGCGCCGCGCACGCCGGGAACGGTGCGGCTGACGATTCCTCCGGCCGACGGTGATCGAACGATCGTGGTCGAGGGCGCGCTGCGGTGCACCGTCGTTCTCGCGAGCGGCGAGCGGCTCACCGACTGTCGCGCCAAGCTGCCCGGAAAGACCGGCGCCGAGTTGGTGATCGAACACGACGTGAGCCCGCTCCGCGCGATGGTCTTCACGCCCGGTCGCGAGAAGTGGGCGAGGCTCGGGCTCGAGTTGCCGGTGGTGGCCGGGAGCGCGCTCCAGCCGGCGGTCGCGGTGCCGCTGCTCCAGGGGCGCATCGATCGAACCTTGGTGGTGAGCCAAGGGAGCGTGGTGCGCGTCGCGGCCGAGAGCGGCGTCTGTGGCCTGTTCCGCGGAAACGATCTGCTCGCCGTCGATGGAACCGACACGGGCTGCGAGCTGGTTCGCGTGTTGACGCCCGGGACCTACCGGTTGCTCGTGCGGCCGTTCGCCAATCGCCCCCAGCCGGGGTCGCTGCGGTGGTTGGCCGAGCCAGTGACGGCGCTGAGTGAAGGCGTCGCCCAGGAGTTCTGGCTCGCGCCCGGTGAGGTGCGGCTCTTCACCTTCGACACCAAGGCCAAGGGAAAGATCGGGGTCGGGCTGCAGGCGAAGAGCGAGAACCTCGAGTGCGCGGTCTACAACGACGGCTATCAACCGGTCGGAGAGGGCTGCCATCAGTACCTCACCCTCGACAAGGGCCGCTTCCTCCTGACGGTGCGGAGCCCCAATCGCCCTGGCGCCGCGCCGATCGCAGTGAAGCCGGTGCTGCTCGGGCTCTCGGGTGAATCGAACGAGGTGCCTGCCGACTACTTGATGAACTTCTTCGGTCGGGTGGGGGTGACCCCATGAGCCGCCCTTCTTCCCGTTCCGTGAGCTGCCCTGCCATGACTCGCCTCGTCGCCGCCTTCGTCGCCGTGCTGCCGTTCACCTTCGCCTTCGCGCAAGCGGAGTACCGCCCCGCCGACGTCGGCCAGCGGCCCAGTGGTGGAGGCACCCGGGTGCTGCCCGAGACCTTCTTGCGGGGCTACGACCCGGTCACCGTCTACTTCGACGGCGATCAGGTGAACGGAAAGGGGCCGGCCGATGACGGGCCGAGCTTCCTCTCCTTCGCGCCTGCGTGGCCTGGCGCGTACACCTGGGTCGATCGGCGCACGCTCCAGTTCCGGCCGTCGGAACCCTGGCCCGCGCTCGCCCGCTTCGCGATCAACGCCAAGGGCACCAAGCGCGTGCTCACCACGATGATGTCGCCGCCTTCCGCGATGGCGCCCGCCGCTGGGAGCGAAGGGCTGCGGCCGTTCAGGGTCGTCACCCTCACCTTCCCGCAGGCGCTGCCGCCCAGCTCGCTCAAGCAGATGCTCAGCCTCGAGCTGCGCGATCTCCCGGGACTCGCCGACAGCCCTCGAAAGAAGATCCAGCGGTACACGCTCGCGCCGCTCCCACGCGCCTCGCAGCGTGATCCTGCGAGCTGGGCGCTCACGCTCGAAGACGACGTCCCCGAGGGGAAGCAGCTGGTCATCACGGTCAGCCTCGCGCTCGGCAGCGAAGGCACCACGCTGTGGACGGGCCGGCTCTCGACGAGAACGCCGTTCACCTTGCAGAGCGTGCGCTGCGGCAACGCGGAGTTTCCCTTGGTGGGTGGCGCGTCGACGCCGAAGGATCTCGCCCTCGGCTGTGGCAACCGGGGCGATCTGCCGCAGCTCGTCTTCTCCGCGCCGGTCGCCGAGCTCACCTTGACGAGCCTCCACAAGCTCGTGCACCTCGAGCCGTCGGTCGCCGACCTGCGCTTCACGAGCTACGGCGAGCGCATTCAGCTGCAGGGCCGGTTCATTCCCGACACGCTCTACAAGTTGACGCTCGGCTCGGCGCCGATTCGGGACGACGCGGGCCGGGGGCTACGCGAGCTGAAGCCGGCCGACGTCTACTTCCACCTCGGGTGGAAGACCTCGTTCCTCCGCTTCACCCAGTCGACGGCGATCGTCGAAGCGAAGGGCCCGCGCATGGTGCCGTTGCAGGGCTACGGCGAGCCGAAGGCCGACGTGCGGGTGTACCGGGTCGATCCATTCCACTCGGGGCTGTGGCCGTTTCCGTCGTCGCCGATCGTCGTCGACGAGCAGACCGCGCCGCCGTTCCCTGGCGAAGAGCCCGCGACGCCCGACATCCCTGGTGCGATCGACTCTCGCGCGCTGCAGCAGCACCTGCGGCTGTTGGGGAGTCCGCTCACCTCGCGCCTCGTCGATCTCCCGCTGGGCGACAAGGCGAACACCACCAGCTTCGGCCTCGATCTGAAGCCCCTCGTCGACGAGCGGCCCGGCACCTATTTGATCGGCCTCCGTCGCCTCACTGGACGCCCCGAGCGCGCCTACGTGCGGGTGCAGATCACCAACCTCACCCTCACCAGCGTCGAAGAGACGGACAAGGCCGTGCTCTACGTTCGCACCCTCGACGGCGGAGAGGCGGTGCGTGGTGCGACGGTTCGGCTCGAAGGCATGCGCCGAAGCAACAGCCTGCCGATCGCCGACGAGCAGGTGAGTGATGGTGACGGCCGGGTCGTCTTCGGCCCGCGCGACGATTGGGCGTCGATCAGCCGGGTCTCGGTTCGTTCGGGCGACGACGTGCTGGTGCTCGACCCGAGAGAGACGCTGCCCACGTTCGCGAACAGCCACTGGTCGAGCTACGGCGGCTGGCTCAACTGGCTGCTCAGCTCGAGCATTCCGCGGCCGCCCAACGACGCGATGCTCGGCTTCGTCTTCAGCGAGCGGCCCATCTACAAGCCGGGCGAACCGGTCTTCCTCAAGGCCTTCGTGCGCCTCAAGTCGAGCGGCGGGCTGCAGCTGCCGGGGTCGATGAGCGAGTACAAGCTGCGCGTCAAGGGCCCCGACGGCACGGCGTACCCGGTCACCAGCACTCCGTCGGTGCTCGGGTCGCTCTCGGCGACGTTCAAGGAAGACGGGCTTCCGACCGGTGAGTTCAGCTGCGAGCTCGTGCACGCGCCGATTCGAGGCGGAGAGACGGTGATCAACGTCCGCACGTTCAAGATCGAGGCGTACCGGATTCCCACCTTCGAGGTGCAGCTCAGCGGCGGGCCACGCGTGCGCAACGACGGCCCGTTCAAGGTGAAGGCGGTCGCGCGCTACTACGCCGGCGGCAACGTCGCGAACCAACCGATCGCCTGGTCGGTGAGCCAGCGCCCGTACGCCTGGACGCCGAAGGGCCTCGACGGCTTCCTCTTCGCCTCGTCCGCGCAGTTCGCTCGCCCGCAGTCCCAGCGCAGCCCCGGCGTCACCGCCCAGCAAGGCGAGCTCGACGACAGCGGCGCCGGCGAGATGACGATGAACCCGCAGCTCGACCTCGACGGCTCGGGGCGCGTGTACCGCTTCGAGGCCACCGTCACTGGGCCCGACGAGCAGCCGGTCACCGCGGCGACCGAGGTGAAGGCGCTCCCGCCGTTCGTGCTGGGCCTCAAGGTGCCCCGCTACCTCGAGCGCGCGAGCGAGCTGAAGGCCGAGCTGGTGGCGGTCGGCATCGACGACAAGCCGGTGAAGGGTCAGGAGGTACGGGTGCGGCTGATGCGGCGGGTGTGGCACTCGACCCTGCGCGAGACCAGCTTCGCGACCGGCCAGGCGAAGTACCAGACCGAGCAGGAAGATCTGCAGGTCGCCGAGAAGACGCTCAAGACGCTCGACGCGCCGCTGTCGCAGGTCTTCCCGATCACCGACTCCGGCGTCTACGTGGTGGAGCTCTTCGCCCGCGACAAGCTGGGCCGGGTGCAGACGCTCTCGGCCGATCTCTACATCGGCGGCAACACGCCCCAGTCGTGGAAGAAGTCGCGCGACGGCGTCTTCGAGGTGAAGCCCGACAAGGATCGCTACGCGCCCGGAGAGCTCGCCCACCTCGTCGTGCAGAGCCCCTACGCCACCGCCCGCGCGCTCGCCGTCGTCGAGGACCCGACGGGCAACCGGTACTACTGGAAGGACGTGTCTGGCTCGCGCGTGGTGATCGACGTCGCCATCACCGATCGACACGTGCCGAACCTGCCAGTGCACGTCGTGCTGATGCGAGGACGGATCGGCGAAGGCAAGACGGACGACGCTCGCTACAAGCCCGCCACCGCCGCGAGCAGCCTCGAGCTCGAGGTGACGCCGGTGAAGAACCAGGTGCTGGTGAACGTGCAGCACCCGGAGGTCGCGCGCCCAGGCACCAAGCAGGAGTTCACCGTCACCCTCACCGACGATCTCAAGCGGCCGATCGGCGGAGAGATCACCCTCTGGCTCGTCGACGAAGCGGTGCTCTCGCTCGCGAAGGAAGCGACGCTCGATCCGCTCTCCGAGATGATTCGGCGGAACTCGCGAACGCTCACCATTCGCGACTCACGCAACTTGGTCGTCGGCCGCGTCACCGAGCTCGAGGAAGATCCCGGTGGCGACGGTGGCGACGACGAGTCCCAAGGCGGCAAGCGGCTCGTGCGCAAGGAGTTCAAGACCGTGCCGTACTACGCGGCGACGTTGATCGTCCCTCCGAGCGGCAAGCTGGTGGTGCCGATTCAGCTCTCGGACGATCTGACGAACTTCCGGGTGCGCGCGGTGGCGGTCTCGGGCGCGACGCGCTTCGGGCTCAAGCAGTCGACCTTGCGAGTCCGGTTGCCGGTGTTGGTGCAGCCGCAGCTGCCTCGGCTCGTGCGCACGGGTGACGCGTTCTGGCCGGGTGCGGTGGCGCGCGTCGTCGAAGGCCCCGACGGCCCAGCGAGCGTCGACATCTCGCTGAGCGGCGCCTTCGAGGGCAAGGCGAAGCTCGCCGAGCGCATCGAGCTCAAGTCGACCAAGGCCCAGTCGGTGTTGACGCCGGTGACGGTGAAGACCGTGCCGATGGGGCGGGAGTCGGCGCTCACGGTGCGGGTCGACGTCACTCGGTTGTCGGACAAGGCCGGCGACGCCTTCGAGGTGAAGCTGCCGGTGCTGGCCGATCGAAACGTCGAGCGGGCGGCGAGCATCGTGACGCTCCAGCCGGGCGCGAACACCATCAAGCCCTTCCCCGAGCCGGCGAGGCCCGGGAGCGCGAGCCAGACCTACGTCTTCACCAACCAACCTGGCGTGCTCGAGCTCGCCTCGAGCCTCGAGTACCTCTCCGCGTACCCCTACGGGTGTCTCGAGCAGCGCATGAGCCAGGTGTACCCAGATCTCGTGCTCGGCTCGTTGCTCAAGAAGCTCGAGCTCGACACCCGCTTCACCCCGCAGGTCCAGTCGAACGCGCGCAAGCTCCTCGAGGAGATCGCTCAGCACCAGGACTCGTCCGGCTTCGTCGGCTACTGGCCAGGCTCGAGCGGCGACGTGCAGCTCACTGCGGCGGCGGTCGAGTTCATGACCGTCGGCAAGAAGGCGGGCATCTCGGTCGACGAGAAGGTGCGCACGCGGGCGATCGACGCGCTCAAGCGGGTGCTCCGGAAGGACTTCAACGGGCTCTGGGCCGACTACCGCTACAACCAGCAGTCCGCGGCGCTGCGAGCGCTCTCACGCGCCGGCGAGCTCGACGACAACTACGCGATCGAGCTCTTCTACGGCCGCGCCAGCATGGACTCGACGTCGCTGGCCGATCTCACCAGCGCGATGGCCGAGCGCCCGACCGTGTTCACCTCGAACCTGGGCACGCTGCGCGGCGAGCTGTGGGACGAGCTGGTCTTCAAGCTGGTGAAGGGGAACCAGGTGTTCGATCGCTTGCGGCGAGATCGAGCGAGCTGGTCGGGCCTCTATCTCGGCAGCTCGGCGGCCTCGGTCTCGGCGGTGTGGGAAGCGCTGCTCCGCGTCGATCCGTCGAACCAGAAGCACCCGCTCATTCGCGACGCGTTGATCTCGAAGGCCACCGCGTCGAACGGCTTCGGGACGACCTACGACAACCGGCGGGCGATCTCGGCCTTCGCGCTCTACCTGGAGAAGGGCCAGTCGGGTCAGCCGAAGACGACGGTGAGCCTGTCAGGACTCCCGGACGTGGTGCTCGACGACGGGAAGAAGGCCGCGCGTCGAATCACCGACTCCGACGTGGTGCCCTCGTTGAACGTGAGCGGGCCGACGATCGCGGCGCGCATGCAGGTGAAGTTCCTCCCGCTGCAGCCCGGCGATCAGGCCGACCCCAAGAAGCAAGGCCTCATCGTGACTCGCAGCCTGACGCGCTACCCCGCTGACGGGTCCGCGCCGGTGAACGTCGAGGCGAAGCCTGGACAGGTGGTGAAGGTTCCCCTCGGTGAGGTGATCGAAGTGCACACCCAGCTCACCACCGACGAGGCTCGCAACCACGTCGCCCTCGTCGTGCCCTTCGCCGCCGGCCTCGAGCCGATGAACCCGGCGCTGGAGAACGCAGGCAGCGACGCGAAGCCCTCGCAGGCCGACTCGCTCACGCCGACCTACGTGCAGCGGCTCGACGGAGAGGTGCGCTACTTCTTCACCCAGCTCCCGCGCGGCACCCACACCTTCCACTTCCGGGTGCGCGCCTCGAGCGAGGGCAGCTTCGTGCAGCCGCCGCCGTACTCCGAGCTCATGTACCGGGAAGAGGTGCGCGGGCGTGGCGCGGGCGAGCGGGTGGTGGTGACGGGCACTCGGCAGCAGTGAGGGCGTGATGCGGCGACGGCTCGCCAGCTGGCTGTGGGGCACTCGGCGTCGGCGCGCAGCGGTGGGGCTCGCGCTCTCGGGGATCGTCGTGGTGGGTTGCGCGCTCTTCTGGCGCTCCCTCGACGACGAGCTCGCGCCGCGGAGACCCTCGCACGTGCTGGTCGATCGCCGCGGCCGCTTCCTCGGGGAGATCTGGGGCTCGCAGGGCGCCTCGGGCTTCTGGCCGCTGCCCACCGAGCTGCCGAACAAGGTCGTCGTCACCACCCTCGAGACCGAAGACCGCACCTTCTACGAGCACGAGGGCATCGCCTGGCGCTCGGTGGCTCGGGCGATCTGGCAGAACGTCTCGAACGGGCGAATCATCTCGGGAGCGAGCACCATTCCCATGCAGCTCGCCCGGCTCCAGCACCCGCGAGCGCGCACGCCGTACGCGAAGGTTCACGAGGCCGTCGAGGGCGTCTTGCTCGTTCGCCGTCACGGCCACGACGCGGTGCTGCGCCAGTACCTCACCATCGCCCCCTACGGGAACAACACCCACGGCATCGTGCGCGCGGCGCGGCTCTACTTCGACAAGCCGATCGAGGACTTGTCGTGGCTCCAGGCCGCCTATCTCGCCGCGCTGCCCCAACAGCCGAGCCGCATGGGCCCGTGGACGAAGAATGGTCACCAGCGGGCGTTGGAGCGGGCGCATCGCATTCTCCGGCAACTGCACGAGCGGGGCGTGATCGACGACGACGATCTGCACGTCGCGCTCACCTCGAACCTCGCGCTGTCTCGGCGACCGGCGCGACCCAAGGAGACGATGCACGTGGTGCTGGCCTGGAGCCGCGCCCTGCCCGGCTCGGGCGTCGTCCACCGCGCCACGATCGATCTCGACGCCCAACGCGCGACCCAACGAGCCTTGGAGGACAACCTCTCGAAGCTGCGCGCGGCCGGCGCTGGAAACAGCGCGGCGGTGGTGATCGATCTCCCCAGCGGCGAGGTGCGGGCCTACGTCGGCAGCGTCGACTACTTCGATCAGGACCACCGCGGCAGCATCGACTACCTCTCTGCGCGGCGCAGCCCCGGCTCGACGCTCAAGCCGTTCATCTACGCGATGGCGCTCGAGAACGGCAGCGCGACGCCGGCCACCGAACTGCCCGACACGCCGGTCGAGTTCGCCACCGCGAACGGCGGCCTCTACGTGCCCGAGAACATCACCCACACCTTCCTCGGCCCGATGCTGATGCGGCAGGCGCTGGGGAACTCGCGGAACATTCCGGCGCTGCGGGTGCTCTCGGAGGTCGGCGTCGCGCAGGTCGTTCGTCGGCTCGAGCGCGGCGGCGTGAAGGAGGTCAGCTACGATCCCGACGCGTACGGGCTCACCTTGGCGGTCGGTTCGCTGCACGTGACGCCGCTCGAGTTGGCCGGCCTGTACACCGCGCTCGCCAACAAGGGCGTCACGATTCCGCTCCTGCGCTTCGCCACCGACGACGCGAAGCTGATCGAACGCCCACCCGAAGCGACGCCCTCGAGCGGCTCACCGACGAGCGCGACCGAGCCGCGCACGAGCGAGCCTCGTGGGGTGAAGCTCTTCAACGAAGACGCGGCGATGTTGACCGCCCACATGCTGGCGGACTCGGAGGCGCGCCGGCCGGCTTTTCCTCCAGGCGGGCCGCTCGACTTCGACGTCGCGGTGGCGGTGAAGACGGGGACGAGCCAGGGCTATCGCGACGCTTGGGCGGCGGCGTTCTCCGATCGCCTGCTCGTCGTCGCCTGGGTCGGCAACCACGACTGGCGGCGAATGAACCTGGTGTCGGGCGCGACGGCGGCGGCGCCAGCGGTGCATCGCATCATCGAGGAAGTGGGGGCCGACGTTCGGCCCTGGCAGAGCGCGGCGATCGGCTTTCCGTTGCCTCCGACTGCGATCGCCGTCGACGTCTGCGCGCTCTCGGGTCGGCTGCCGGGGAAGAACTGCCCGCACGTGAAGACCGAGCACTTCGTGCGAGGCACCGAGCCGAGCGCGACGTGTCCGTTCCACGCGGAGGTGAAGCTCGACACCCGCACCGGCTTGCTCGCCGGGCCCACCTGCCCTGCCGAGGTGGTGACGACGCAGACGATGCTCGCGCTGCCGGAGGTCTACGCACCCTGGGCGCGCAAGCAGCACCTCGACATCGCTCCGACGGCGGAGTCGCCCTTGTGCCCGCGCTCCGACCCGCTCGTGCGCAGCGTGCGCATTCGCGAGCCGGCGACGGCGTCGCGGTTCCTCTTCGATCCCGACACGCCGCGCGAGCTCGCCACCGTTCGCCTCGCCGCAGCGGTGCTCCCGGCGACGGAAGAGGTGGTGTGGATCGTCGATGGCGTGCCGATCGCGCGCGTCGGCTACCCTCACGAGGCGCGCTGGTCGCTCACGCCTGGGCCGCACGTCATTCGGGCCGCCATCGCCGGTGGGCGAGAGACGAGCGCTCCAGTGCGGATCACCGTCGACGACTGATCAGAGCAGAATCACCATCGGCGCGCGGCCAGCGGTCAGCACCGGAGGCGTCTCGCGCACGGGTGCCGACGGGGCGAAGTGAATCCCACTCTCGCGCCGCGTCTTCGACTCGATGAGCGGCTCCCAGTCGGTGATGTTCAGCATCTCGTCTCGCAACATCACCTTGGGGTCGCTCGTCGGCTCGGTCCGGCAGACGATCGCCCCGACGCCAGCGCGCGCGACGACGACGGCCGCCTCCGACAGCGACGTCTCAGCCGAGACCTCGACGACGCCCAGCGCCGGAAGGAGCCCGACCCGCATCTCCGCCAACCGCGTGGTGTGACGGAGCACCGCCTCGCGCGTCACCACCCCACGCGGCGTTCCCACCTCGTCGAGGATCAGCACCGTCTCGACCTCCTTGGTCTGAAGCATGGGCACGAGATGCTGAAGCGCGGTCGACTCCAACGCCAGGAGCACCTCTCGAAGCGGCAGATCGCGAACCTGGAATTGGTCGAGCATGCCTTGTCACTGAGCAAGGTGGGTGCCGACCCAAACCGCCATTCTTTCGCGAGGTTACTGCGACCCAGCCTTTTCAAAGGTGAAGCCCTTTTCAGGGCTGCAACTGGCGACTGTCGCATTCGTCAACATGACTCAGCGAAAGGCGACCGCCCGCACGTCGTCGAGGGAGGCGCGATCTTTCCGCAGGAGTGACGCTGGGGCCTGGCGCGCGAGGACTCGGCGGGCGGCGCGGAGATCGGTGTCAGACCCGTTGCCCAGCGACTTGGCGCAGGCGACCGAGACGGCCCAGAGCAGCGAGGCGCGATCGGTCCAGTCGCGGAAGGCGTGCTCGGCGCGTGGATCTTGGGAGAGTTCGACGAGCGCGTGCTTGGCCTCGTCGAGGAGCGCGCCCACTCGAGCCTGCACCTCGCTCGGCGCCTCGGACGAGAGCTTCTCGATCTCGGCGAAGAGGGCCTCGTGGCAGCCCTCCTTTCGCAGCGCGCGGAACGCGTCGAGCACCAAGATGTTGGTGGTGCCTTCCCAGATCGGCAGCACGTGCGCGTCGCGGAGCACTCGCGCCATCGGCCAGTCTTCGATGTAGCCATTGCCGGCGAGCACCTCGGTGCCTTCGCTCGCCACGTCGACCGCCCACTTTCCAAGCTGGTACTTGAGCAGCGGCGTCAGCAAGCGGAGCGTCTTCTTCTCGAGCTCGTTGGCGCGATTCCCGTCGGCCTTGTCCATCAGCTGCACGCCGCGGAAGGCCCAGAGCAGGGCGAGCCGCTGCACGCTGGCCATGTCGAGCAGCACTTCCTGCAACAGCGGGTGTTCGATGATCTTCTTGCCGAAGGCGACGCGCTCCTCGGCCCACGCCATCGCCTCCACCACCGAACGGCGCATGATCGCGACCGAGGCGATCGCGTTGTAGAGGCGCGAGAGGTTGAGCATCTCGGTCATCTGGTGGAAGCCCTGGCCGGGTCCTCCGAGCAGGTAGGCCTCGGCGCCCTCGAGGGTCACCTCTCCGGTGGGGAAGCTGCGCTCGCCGAGCTTGTCCTTGATGCGATCGATGCGGAACCCGTTGCGCTTGCCGTTCTCCAGCGTGCGCGGGAGCACGTACAGGCCGAGCCCTCGCGTCCCTGGCCCGGCGCCCTCGGGCCGCGCGAGGATCATGATCACGTCGGCGTCGGCGTTCGAGCAGAACCACTTGTCGCCCCACAGCGTCACCCGCTCACCGGGAACGCCCTTGCCGCCCTTGGCGATCGTCGACACCTGGCCCACGTCGCTGCCGCCGGCCTTCTCGGTGAGGAACATCGCGCCGGTGAAGAGGGTCGCCATGTCGGTCGAGGCGAGGCGTGGGACGAAGCGCTGCTGCAGCTCGGGCGTGGCGTACTTCACGAGGAGCCGTCCCGCGCCGTCGGTCATGCAGATCGGGCAGAAGAGGCCGCCCTCGGCCTGGCCGAAGAGGTAGCCGAGCCCGAAGGTGAGCGCCTTGGGCGCCTGGCCCCGCTCGCTCTCGAGCGCCGGGTTGTAGGTGGCCGCGACGATGCCGCCGCCGTAGCCGAGCTGCTGCAGCGCTCGATAGCTGTGGTGGTAGTCGATCTCGTCGATGCGCGCGCCGGTGCGATCGTGGGTGATCAGCGTCGGCCCGTGGTGATCGGCTTCCTGGGCCCAGATCGAGCCTTCGTTGGCGGCGACCTCGCCCATGCGGTGGAGGCGGGGCTTGGCCTTCTCGAAGGCGGCTCCCAGCTGGGTGGACATCACGCGCCCCAGGGCGCTCTCGGCTTCGAACCAGCTCTGTCGTCGATCACTCATCGTCGTTCTCCTCTTCCGTCCATCAGCGAGTTCCAGGTCGCGGTGATCTCCGCCTCACGGGCGAGCACCAACTGCACGGCGGCGTCTCCAAACCGGGCGCGCTCGGCGTCGAGGGAGGTCGCCTGCTGGGCCTTGGCGCGAACGTCTCCGAACGCGGCCTCGACCTTCTGCCGTTGCTCCGGCTTGAGGCCCACGGTCGCCTTCTCGAACTCCCTCACCGCTTCGACGCCGGTGAGCTTGGCGATCGCGCGCTGACTCACCACGGCGCTGATGCAGTCTTCGAGCAGATCGAGCTCTGCTTCCGAGAGCGTGTGCTGGCGTCGCACGTCGCGCTCGAGCGCCGCGAGGTGCTTGGCGTCGAGGCCCGCGTCCTGGGTCTGGGCGTCGAGGGCGTGGTGGTAGGCGAGCCACGCGTCGAGCTTCTCTGCGGTGATGACGGCCGGTGCGGCCTGGGTGGTGCTCGGCGCACTGGGCGCTGCGGCAGGCTCGGCTGGTGCCTCGGAGCGAGGACACGCGGCGAAGCCGAGGAGGAGCACCAAGCGCGACATTCGCGGGCACCTTACCGTCGCGTTTGGAGAACACCGTGTCTGGAAAAGGAGACGACGCGACGAGCCGAACCCGAGCACCAAAGAGCTTGGAGCCACGCGGTTGGAGTGCCCTAATCAGCACCTCAGCGATGCGAGTCTTCCTGGTGCGACATGGTGATGCGGACGCAGAGATTCCCGACGGGCTGGACGACGACGCGCGCGCGTTGACCGCGAGGGCACGCCACACGCTCCCGCAGCACTTCCAGTCGATCGCCCAGCGGCTGGAGACGCCGGACGTGATGGTGATGAGCCCGCTCGTTCGAGCAGTGCAGACCGCGACGTTGCTCGCGCAGGTGGTGGGCTACGACGGCCCGATGCGCGCGACCCGCATGCTCTTTCCCGACGGGCCGGTGGGCGCGCTCGAGACGCTCCTCGCCGAACACGAGGGGAAGTCGGTGATCCTCGTCGGGCACCAACCGTCGATGGGCGCGGCGGCGGCGCACTTCCTCGGCATGTCGTCGTTTCCGAAGCCGGTCACTCCGGGCACCGTCATCGGCATCGACCGGCCAGCGGGCGGCGGTCCTGGCGTCCTCTTTCTCTATGCGGCCCCGGGCCAGGGCGTCGTGACCGTGCTGGAACGAGAGACCCCGTGAGCACCAGTGCCTACGAGAGCGCGGTGGCGAGCGTCTTCAAGCGGCTGGTGAAGGCGGTCGACGAAGCCGATCCCGACGCGGTGGAGTGCGATGCCACCGGCGACATGGTGACGATCACCGCGAGCAGGTCGGCCGAGAAGGTGGTGGTGAACACCCAGCGCGCGGTGCAGCAGCTCTGGGTCGCGGGGAAAGGCGTCGGCGTTCACTTCGTGCTTGGTGCCGACGGCCGGTGGGTCGACGACAAGCAGAAGGGCCTCGAGCTCACCGCGTGGATCATCGAGTGCGTCGAGGCGGCGAGCGGCCAGCGGCTCTCGTTGTGAACTCGAACGGACGGCGGCTGGTCGCCGGCACGATCTTCCTCGCCTGGGCGTCGACCACCTTCTACCGACACGTCGACGTCTCTGACGCCTCGCTCTACCGGGTGATCGCACGAAACCTCGCGGAGGACCGGGCGTGGACGACGATGCGGTACCTCCCCACCGCCTATCCCTCGTTCTTCGAACACCTCCCGTTCGGGCTCTGGCCGGCCGCGGCGACGATTCGCCTCTTCGGTGAGTCGGCCCTGCCGGTCCTGGCGCTCCTGCTGTCGCTGCTCACGGTCTGGTGGGTGGGCCGTGCGGCCGAGGCGTGGGCCGGAATCGGCGGAGGCCTTGCGGCGATGGTGACGCTCGCGACGACCCAGAACTTCTTCTTCCACGCGTCGCTCACCCTGCTCGACGTCCCCCTGCTCCTCGCGGCAGCCCTGGTGCTCGTCGGTGCGTCGGCCGATCGCCTCGATGCGCGCGCAGGCACCGCGCTGTTCCTCGGCACCCTGGTGGGCGTCGCGACGAAGGGGCCTTTCGGCCTCGTCACTCCCGGAGCGGTGATCGTCGCACGTCTCGTCGTCGAGCGATCGCTCCGGTGGGCGCTGGCTGCCTCGGCGCTCGTCGTCGCCTCGACTCTCCCGATCGGCCTCTTCCTCGCGACGTCCGAGGCGTGGCTCGAGCACTACGGCCGCGAGCAACTCTGGGCGTCCTTCACCGGGCAGCGCCCCGATGGCGGAGGGCCCTGGTACTTCCCTGCAGTGCAAATCGCGAACATGTTCTGGCCAGGCCTGGTCGCGATCAGCCTCTCCATCCCTCCCATTCACCGTCGGCTCGCGGCGACGACCGTCGCCCAACGTCGGGCGCTGCTCCAGGTCGCGCTCGCCAGCCTCGTCGGCGTGGTTGGTCTCTCGCTCCCAGCGCGGAAAGTGGAACACCACGTCTTCGTGCTCTTCCCTCTCTTGAGCGTCTGGGCTGGGGTGGCGCTTGGCCCGGCCGTCGACCGGCTGATCCGTGCTTCGCCCACGCTCGTCGATCGAACCTTGTTCGGCGTGCTGGTCGCCGGACTGATCGCGGGGCCCCTCCGCATCGCGCGCTTCTTCTGCGGGCCTCCGTACGTGGGCTCGACCGAGTTCGCCGCGTTCCTCGACCAACTCCCCCCGAAGACCGAGATCGACATCGTCTCCGACGGCCCTCCGTGGATGACGCTCTCGGCGCTCTCTGCCGAGCGGCACCTGGTTCCCTTCCACGTGCCGATGGCGACGAGACCCTGGGCGATGGTGGAAGAGCGGCGATGGACGGCCGAGATGGGCCTCACCGAGGTCGCACGCGCGCGAGGCTGGGTGCTCGGCCACCGAGAGTGAGGCCTCAGCCCTTTCGGGCCCTCTTCGCCGACGGCCGCGGAGGAGGCACCGGCCCGGCCGACTGCTCGAGCGTCACGGCCGCCCCGCTCTTCGCCAGCGCCTGCTTCATGAACTCTGCCTCGAGCTTCGTTCCTTCCCAGACCACCGTCGGCAGCGTGGCGAGCGCGCTCGCGACCTCGGGCTCGGCGACGTCGAGCACCTTCGCGAGCAGGCCGATCGCCTTGGCTCCGCTGGGGATCGCGACCACCGACACCTGGAACGTGCCGTGCGCCTCCATCAGCGCCTTCCGCGCCGCGGGCGTCGGGAGCCCGACGTTCTTCGCCTCGAAGCCGTGGCCACACGAGCACGCGAAGGACTCGGCCCAGGTGAGCGAGCCGTCCTTCAAGGTCTGTTCGACCCGGAGCTCTCGGCGCGATCGGCACGCGGCGCAGACCGACGGGAGGGTGGCGGCGATCATCGGGCTCCATCGTACGAGCGCGCCCCGCCTCACGCTTCGAGAAAAGCGGTGGAGCGTCTCTGCTCGTCCGCAGTGGCGAAGTCCGCTCGCTCGCTACTTCCTTGATCCCTCACGACGGTCCACCCGGCACTCGGGTTGCTCCAGGTCCGAGCGGGAGGTGGGGGGATGGACGGGGACTGGTTCGATTCGAGTGACGTGCGGTCGATGGTGGCGGTGGAGCCCACCGCGTCGCCGCTCGACGAGGTGACGACGAAGATGCACCGGCTGGGCCCGACCGTGCTGTCGGACGGCGAGCTGCTCTCGGCGCTGGGAGTGGAGACCGATGCGGTGCTCAGACCGCTCCTCCGCCATGGGCTGCCCCACGTGCTCGAGACGCCGGAGATCGCCTTCGAGGTGGCACCGCTGCTCGCGACGCGGCTCTTGGCGGCGGTCGAGCTGGCGCGCCGGCTGCCCGCGAAGAAGGCCGAGCGGCCGAGGCTCTTCAGCCCGAGCTCGATCGCCCAGTGGGCACGCACTCAGCTCGTGCAGCACCGGCTCGAGGAGACCTGGGTGCTCTCGCTCAACTCGCGCAACGTGCTCCTGCGCTTCGATCGGGTCGGCAGCGGCGGCGTCGATCACTGCACCGTCGACCCTCGGGAAGCGCTCGCGCCCGCGGTGGCGTGCCGGGCGAGCGGCATCGTGCTGCTCCACACCCACCCTGGCGGCGACCCCGAGCCCTCGGTGCAGGACGTCGCCCTCACCCGAAGGCTCCGCACCGCCGCGGCGCACCTGCACATCGTGCTGCTCGATCACCTGGTGCTCTGCGAAACCGGCCACCTCTCGATGCTCGAGAAGGGGCTGCTCGAGAACGGGCGCGGCAACCCCGTGCTCCGCCGCCCGATCCTCGCTGACGAAGACGATTGACCTGCGATCGACGGGAGTGCACTCATGCGCGCGGTGCCAGCCGACCTGCCGTTCCTGTCCGAGATGACGAAGGGCCTCGAGGCCTTCGCGCTCTCGTCCTTTCGAACCGGGCAAGCCGAGGTCGTCAGCTCGGTGCTGTCTGGCCGCAACACGGTGGCGGTGATGCCGACGGGCGCGGGCAAGTCGCTCTGCTACCAACTGCCGGCGACGCTGCTCGACGGCGTGACGGTGGTCGTCTCTCCCCTCATCGCGCTGATGCAGGACCAAGTCGACGGGCTGGCGGAGCGGGGCATCAAGGCGACGTTCATCAACTCCACCTTGTCCGAGAGCGAGCGCGCCGATCGGCAGCGCAAGCTCCGCGGTGGCGAGTACAAGCTGGTCTACGTCGCGCCCGAGCGCTTTCGGAGCGAGGCCTTCGTCTCGGCGCTGATGGAGGCGCGCGTCGCGCTCTACGCCCTCGACGAAGCGCACTGCATCTCTCAGTGGGGCCACGACTTCCGCCCCGACTACGCGCTGCTCGGGCAGGTGCGAAAGCGGCTCCGGCCGCCGCGCACGGTGGCGCTCACCGCGACCGCGACGCCCGAGGTGAGAGAGGACATCACCCGGGTGCTCCTGATGAAGGACCCGCAGGTCTTCGTCGCCGGCTTCGATCGGCCCAACCTCTTCCTCGAGGTGGTGAACGTCGCGGGCGAAGACGACAAGCGGCGCGGCGCCGAGGTGCTCGCGAAGGAAGGCAGCGGCATCATCTACTGCAACACCCGCAAGCAGGCCGAGCAGATGCACCAGGCGCTCACCACCAAGAAGGTGGACGCGGTGCTCTACCACGCGGGCATGCCCGACGACGCGCGGCGGCAGGCGCAGGACGCCTTCATGGAGCGCGAGGGCGCCATCGCGGTCGCCACCAACGCGTTCGGCATGGGCATCGACAAGCCGGGCATTCGCTTCGTCGCCCACGCCGGCATTCCGCGCGCGGTCGAGGCCTACTACCAGGAGATCGGCCGCGCAGGCCGCGACGGCAACCCGGCCCACGCGGTGCTCTTCTTCAACCACGCCGACGTCTACACCCAGGAGCGGTTGATTCAGTCGAACCACCCGCCAGAGACCCTCTTCCGCGATCTCTGGAAGGTGCTGCGCCAGGAAGCGAGCTTCCAACGCGGGGTGAACCAGCTCGCCGCCCAGCTGGGCTCGAGCGAGTTCGAGGTCTCGGCCGCGCTCAAGGTGCTCGAACGCGAAGGCCACGTGAACCGCGGCGGCCGCGGCGAGGGGCGGTGGACGATCTCGATGCTGCCCAACTCGGCCGGCCATCACCCGCGGAGCTCCGAGGTGAAGGCGCTCTGGAGCGCCCTGCTGGCGGCGTTTCCGATCGGCTCGAGGAACTCCACCGAGCTGTCGATGCTCACCCGGCGCTGCGGTCTCGACGAGGAGCGCATTCGCACCGGCTTGGGAGCGCTCGAGCGGGCCGGCGTCATCACCGTGCAGCGGCCCTTCGTCGGCCGAATCATCCAGGCGCTCAAGGACGAGCCGTGGGACTCGCTCGGCGTCAACCTCGAGCGGCTGCGGGCCCAGGAGCGCAATCAGCTGCTCCTCCTGAAACGAATGACCGAGTACGCGTACACCAAGCGCTGCCGTCGCGGCTTCCTGCTGCGCTACTTCGGTGAAGGCACCTCGTTCAGCCATGACTGTCAGGGCTGCGACGTCTGCGCGGGCCCGAGGACCCAGATCCCCGCGCGATCGTCGAGCCGGGCCGACGCGCCGAGCCTCGCCAAGGCCGCGCTCCCCGAGCACTACAGCGTGTTGGCCGTCGAGGAGCTCAAGCGGTTCCGCCGCGAGCTGTCGCAAGATCTCGGAGTACCGCCCTTCATCATCTTCAACGACGCCACCCTGTACGGCCTCGCGGCGTCGCTCCCCACGACGAAGAGCGAGTTCGTGCGGGTGAAGGGCACCGGTGAGGCGAAGTGGGAGCGCTTCGGCGCGAAGATCACCCAGATCTGCCTGATGGCGCGCGCGGCCGGAGACGTCTCCCACCCCGTCGCAGCGGCCCCGGCGAAGCGTCGGCGCGCCCGCTGAGCTCGCCTGCGACCAGGGCCCGAACGCTCAACCTGCGCGACGAGCCACTTCGTCGAACCCCGAGAGCCAGCGCACGAGCCGTTCTCGATCGCTGCCTCGCAGCGAGCAGCGCGAGAGCCACGGCCGATGGCTCTTCTTCGTCTTCAAGAACCGCTTCAGCGCCGAGAGCCACGCTGCGTACGCGGTGAGATCGGCGAGGCGCGGCGCTCCCTTCCAGCGGCCCTCGCGGCGCTCCGGCCCGAAGACGATTCGTTCGATGGGGCGACGATCGACGCGACGATGAAGCTCGACGAGCCACCACTCGCGCTGGGAGTCGTCGAGCTCGACCCGGAGATCGACGTCGTCGAGGCCGAGGGTGAAGGTCGCGCTCAGCCGACGTGGCACCTTCGAGAGGCCGATCGCCTTCGCGAGCTGGGGGAGCGAGGCCGACCCGCCGGCGGCGCTCGCGGTCGAGTCGAGCAGCTCGATCAAGGGGCGGAGCGCGGGCTTCGGCGGCTTGCGCCAGCGAACGCACTCGCGCAGGAGATCGACCTCGTCGGGTGGGCCCGAGAGGGCCGCGTGCGCTTCGGCGATCAACACGTCCATCGACGCGTCGGTTGCGTCCTCCATCAAGACGCTCACCAGCATCAGCCGATGGTACGGCCAGTACGCCTCGCGATCGGCGAGCAGCAGGATCTGCCGGGCCGCCTCGACGAGATCGGCGTTCTTGGCGAAGGTGCGCGCGCGCGCCTGGAGCTGCGAAGTGCTCGCGCTGAAGACGCCCAGCTGAGAGACGCTCTTGAGCACCTCGCCGAGCCGTTCCCGCCGCTTCGACTCGACGTGCTGAAGGCTCCTCGCCGCGATCGCGAGCGGCGTCGGAGGCATCGCGATCACCCGCTCGAGGAAGCTCTGGAAGTACTCGTCGGCGAGCGAGCGGCCGACCACTCCGACGGAGTCATCGTCCTTCAACACCTTCTTCATCGCGCGGCGAACGAGGTCGACGGGGAGCCCGCCCGGCAGCAAGGGCCACACCTTCCACGCCTGGTTGGGCTTGCCGCTCGCTGCCAGCTCGAGCTCGCGCGTCGCCTTGGCGATCGAGACCGGCGTGCCCATCGTCAGCTCAGGATGCGCGCCTTGATCGTCGTCGAGAGCTTGAGGAGCCCGTCGGTGACGGCGCGGCTCACCGAAGAGTCGAGATCCATCACCAGGTAGCCGATGTCGGGGTTGGTCGAGAGGAGCTGGGCGTGAATGTTGGCGTTGGCGTCGCCGATGATTCGGTTCACGTCGCGCAGCACGCCGGGCACGTTCTGGTGCACGTGCATGATGCGGTGAGTGCCGGGAGAGGCGGCGAGCTCGACGGGCGGGAAGTTCACCGAACCGGCAGTGGCGCCCTGCTCGACGAACTTGGCCAGGCTCGTCGCGACCTCGCGGCCGATCGCCTCTTGAGCCTCGAGCGTCGAACCGCCGATGTGCGGGGTGAGCACGACGTTCGGCAGGTTCTGGATCGGGCTGACGAAGCCCTTGGCCTCGGTGCCTTCGGGCTCGTCGGGGTAGACGTCGACTGCGGCGCCGCCGAGGTGCCCCGACTTGATCAGCTCCCCCAGCGCCTCGAGATCGACGACGGTGCCGCGGCTGGCGTTGAAGAGGCAGGCTTCCTTCTTCATCGCCTGGAGCTGCGCGCGCCCCATCAAGCCCTTGGTCTGCGGCGTCTCTGGCACGTGCAAGGTGACGAAGTCGGAGATCTTGAGCAGATCGTCGAGCGTCTTGCAGGGCTGGTTGTTCGACAGCGGCAGCTTGGTGGCGACGTCGAAGTAGACGACGCGCATGCCGAAGAACTCGGCGAGCACGCCCACCTGGGTGCCGATGTGGCCATAGCCGACGATGCCGACGGTCTTCCCGCGAACCTCGTGCGCGCCGGTCGCCAGCTTGCGCCAGACGCCCTGGTGCATCTCCTTGCTGCGATCGCCCAGCTGCCGAGAGAGCATCACGATCTCGGCGAGGACCAACTCGGCGACGCTGCGGGTGTTCGAGAACGGCGCGTTGAAGACGCAGACGCCTCGGCGCATCGCCTCCTGCAGCTCGATCTGGTTGGTGCCGATGCAGAAGGCACCCACGGCCACGAGATCTTTCGCGTTCGCCGACTCGAGCACCTTCTTGGTGACGTTGGTCTTCGAGCGAATGCCGAGCACGTTGACGCCGGCGAGTTCCTTGATCAGGTCGTCTTCCTTGAGCGCCGAGTTGACGCGGCGAATGGTGAAGCCGTGTTCCTTCAGCTGGGCCTCGGCGACGTCGTGAATCTTCTCGAGCAGCAGGACGGTGAGCGACATGAGCGGTCTGTTAGCACGCTCGATTCGGTGACGCAGGGGCTTCGACGCGCCGACGGAGGGGCGTCAGCGACTCGAGCGACTCAGCACCCGGACTTCGACGTCGGGCAGCTGGCGCGCCCGCTCGACGGTCCACTCGGCCGGGCTCGTCGCGAAGAAGACCGCCTCGTCGACGCTCGCCAGCACGAAGACGACGTTCGCCTCTCGTTGATAGCGAGCAAGCCCGCTGCCGGTCGCGGTCGACGCCAACGAGCGCGCCGTCTCTCCCTCACGCAACCTGCCGGTGTCGGTGAACGACGCACCGTTCGAGAAGTGTTTCGAGCTCCATCGCCGTGCTGTGCGGTCGACGCGGAACATCTCGCACAGTGGAGGGAACGCACGCCCCTCGGGCCAGATCAGCGCAAGCGCGTACTCGATGACCGGAGTGATCACGTCCATGGCGGCGGTGAGTGACGATGAGCGGGGGGTCCTATTCATCTGCGGCGATCCCTCGTCCACCCGCCCGTCGACCGTTCCTCAGTTGAGGTACTGGCGCGACCGGTTGGCTTCTCGAGCCTCGAGCAGCTCGAGCCCCTGCCGGGTGAGGATGAAGCGCACCAGGCCGGCGCCCCGCTCGGTCTCGAGCTCGGCTTCGAAGACCGGGCCGCCGACGGTGCCGAGGAGCGCCTCCTTGCGGAGGTTCTTCACCTGGCCGTGGGCGAGCTGGTGATCGATCTGCCCGACGTCGTGGCCACGCTGGAAGAGATCGACCGCCACTCGATGGAGCGCGAGCGCGAGGGCCTGATCGAGCGGAACCGTCGAGACGAGCACGCTCACCAACACCCAGTAGGGGATCTCGTCGTCGCCGGCCATCGGGGCGTTCGAGCTACCCAGACCGACGCCGCCGCGCAACCTCTGGGTTTCGCCGACGCAATACCGCCGACTGACTGAGGATTTCGGGTGGACAAATCACCTCGAAATGCGCAGAACCTCCGCACTTCCCAAGGAGCTTCCTGTGAATGGCCCCACCCGTCTGTCGCGGCTGGTCGCGCTCGTCGCGACGCTGATCTCGGCCGGAGCGCTCGCGCAAGAGAAGGGCAACTTCCCCGGCGACCGGTTTCGCATGTCGTTGTCTCGCTCGGGCCTCATCGACGTCGAGTGGGGCAGCCCTGCGCCGCACCTCAACTGGGACGCCGGCCTGTTCCTCAACTTCTCCCAGAACAACCTGGTGCTCTACCGCCTCAGCGACGGGCAGCGCGTCGGTCCGCTGATCGGCTCGCGGCTCGGCGGTTCGCTCTTCGGCACCCTCGGCTTGTTCGGCTGGCTCGAGGCCGGGCTCGAGCTTCCGGTGGTGTTGACCCAGGCGCGAGAGCCCTCGCTCATGGGCGGCACGGTGACCGATCTCGCGGCGCTCCAGGGCGGGCTCGGCGATCTCCGGCTCCAGCCGAAGGTGCGGTTCTTCAGCCAGGACGAGATGGGCTTCGATCTCGCGGTGATGCCGACCCTCACCTTCCCCACCGGCGGCCAGTCGAACTACCGCGGCGAGCCGACCGTCACCTTCCAGCCCGAGCTGATCGCCTCGCGCACCTTCGGCCAGTTCCGCGCGGCGCTGAACGCGGGCGGCGTCGTGCGCGGGCAGGCGAAGCTGATCGACGAGGTGGTGGGCAGCGATCTCACCGGCCGGCTCGGCGTGGGCTACCGCTTCCAAGACGAGCGCGGCAACGGGCTCCCGCTCGAGGTCGACGCCTCGCTCTTCCTCTTCACCGGCGTCACCGCCACCACCTACACCGTCGCGCAGCGAGGCATGGAGCTTCGGCTCATGGGCGCCTACACCTTCGCCGAGCGCGTGCAGGCCTTCGCGGGCGTGGGGGTCGGGGTGCTGTCCGGTTGGGCGACGCCCGACTACCGGCTCTGGCTCGGCGTGCGCTACGGCCAGTGGGACGAGCGCAAGGGCCCGAAGGACACCGACAGAGACGGCGTCGTCGACCCGGTCGATGCGTGCGTCGAGGTCGCCGGCCTCGCCGAGAACAAGGGCTGCCCCGACGTCGACACCGACAAGGACGGCTTCGTCGATCGGCTCGACAAGTGCCCCAAGGAGAAGGGCCTCACCGCGACCCAGGGCTGCCCCGATCCCGACACCGACAAGGACGGCATCGTCGATCGCCTCGACAAGTGCCCGAAGGACGCCGGCACCAAGGAGCTCGAGGGCTGCGCCGACCGCGATCAAGACACCGACGGCATCGTCGACCGCCTCGACAAGTGCCCCACCGAGAAGGAAGACCCCGACGCCTTCAAGGACGACGACGGCTGCCCCGACCCCGACAACGACGAGGACGGCGTCACCGACGACAAGGACAAGTGCGCCATGGAGAAGGGCGTCGTCGAGAACGCTGGCTGCCCCGACGTCGACAAGGACGGCGACTCGGTCGTCGATCGGCTCGACAACTGCCCCGACGAGAAGGGCGACCCGAAGTTCCAGGGCTGCAAGACGAAGCAGTTCGTGGTGATGACGAAGGAAAAGCTCGAGATCATCGCGCCCATCTTCTTCCGCGTCGGCAGCGACATCATCGACGCCAAGAGCTTCCCGGTGCTCGACAACGTGGGCACCGTGCTCACCGGTCACCCGGAAGTGAAGAAGGTGCGGGTCGAGGGCCACACCGACAACCAGGGCGACCCGAAGAAGAACCTCGACCTCTCGCAGCGCCGCGCCCAGAGCGTGAAGAAGTACCTCGTCACCAAGGGCAAGATCGCCGAGGAGCGCCTGGTGCCGCAGGGCTTCGGTGACACCAAGCCGATCGACGACAACAAGACCAAGGCGGGCCGAGAGAAGAACCGGCGCGTCGTCTTCAGCATCGAGTGAGAACGCCAATGACCTCTTCCAACCTCCTCGCCCGAGCCGCGCTCGTCTCGACCGCGCTCCTTGCCGCCGTTTCCCTCGCCCAGCCTGCCGCGACCTGCACCCTGTCGGGGCCCAGCAGCGTGGTGCGCGGGCAGACCTTCACCGTCGACGTCGCGCTGTCGAACGGCGGCACCGCTGCCGGCTTCGCGCCGACGATCGAGCTCTTCCTCCCGAGCGCGTTCACCTTCACCTCGGCGAGCGCCTTCGGCCAGGCGCTCACTCCGCTGGCGAACACCACCACCACGCCCTTCGTGAACCCGCTCACCCTCGAGACGGTGACCGGGCCTGCGGGCGCGCGGTACCTCGTGCTCCGCCTGCCGCTCAACCAGGTGTCGGCGGCCGACGGAGCCCGCACCGTCAGCGTCACCCTCACCGCGGCCACGAGCGCGACCCTCGACGCCGCCGCCCAGCTCGACGCGACCTGCCTCTTTGCCTACGGCGCGACCGCGCTCAACGACCCGCAGACCGACGCGCCCCGACGAAGCGACCTCGCCACGAGCGGAACCGATCAGACGACCCGCTCGGTGACGCCGGTCGGCTTGCTGGTGAGCGGCCGCTTCGAGCGCGTGACGCCCGCCGGAGTGGTGACCGACGCCGTCACTGGCCCGCGCACGCCCGTCGAGGCCGTCTTCGATCTCGACGCCATGGTGGGTACGACGATCAGCACCGGCACCGCCACCATCGCGCTCCCCGACGCGTTTCAGCTCGTCTCGGCCTCGGCCACGGGCGGAGGCGTCGTCACCTCGGTTCCCACCGCCCCCGCGAGCGCACCCGGCGGCACCGTCACCGTCACCTACGCGAGCATCGCCGGCGCCGCGGGAGTCGACCGCACGATCCGCGTTCGCGGCTTCATCGCCCAGAACCGCCTCGGTGGAGCCCCGGCGATCAGCCCGACCACCCTCACGCCCATCACCGTCGCGCCCCAGCTGACCTTCGCCGCTGCGGCGCTCCCGAACCCCGTCACCGGCCAGGCAGCGCTCCGCGGCCACGCGCTGCTCGTTCGCGAGACGATCAGCAACACCAGCCCGGAACCAGGCGCGACGCTCACCGTCACCCAGGTGATCGAGCAGTCGGACTTCTTCGGAACGACGGCGAACGACGTCACCACCACGCTGCCAGCTGGCCTCACCTATGTCGGCGGCTCCTCGACGCCGCTGACCCCGACCGTCACCGGGCAGAGCCTCGCCTTCCCCGTCGGAGCGATCGCGCAGGTCGCCACCACCGACACCAACCCGGCCACGCGCACCAACACCTTCACGGTGACGGTCGAACAGGCCTACCCGAGCGCGGCGCCCGTCTTCGGAGGCGATCGCCTGGCGACGGTGCACTCGCTCGCCTCCACCACCTCCACGGGGGCCACCCGGACTCAGACCGAAGCGCTCAGCGGCACCGACGCGACGGTGGTGATCGCGCAGGCCACCCTCGCCTCCGCCACCCTGCTCGCCGGCGCGCCGGTGACGACGGTGAAGGCTGGTGACGTCATCACCTACCGCTTCACCTCGACGCTCGCCTCGGGCGATCACGACGGCGAGGCGTGGGCCATCGTCTTCCCGGCACCGGTCTTCGACGTCACCGCGCTCGCCTCGGCGACCTTCGGTGGCGCGGTCGTTCGCTACGGCCCCAACGCGACGGCTGGGCTGCCCACCACCGTCGGCCTCGTCGCCAACGCGGCGGCCAACACGCTCACTCTCACCTTCCCGCGCATCTCGGGCGGCACGCCCCCCATCACCGTCGAGGTCGACATCGACGTCACCGCGACCGCCAGCCCGATCGACGACGGCTTCGTGGTGGTGACGCCGGTGCTCTCGACGCACACCGGCACGAGCCAGACGTACACCCGGCTCACCAGCCCGCCGCTCACCGTGCAGGCGCCGAACGTGCGCGTCGTCTCGTCGGCCTTCCTCTCGAGCACGACCGACGCGATCTTCACCCCCGCCGCGACCGTGACTCCGCCGAGTCCGCTCACCTCGACCAACCTCGGCACCGTCGCGAACTCCAACGTCGCCAACGTGCACGCCCAGGGCACCGTCGACGTGCGGTTGATCGTCGAGAACCGCGGGTCGCTCGCCTCCTTCGACACCCGGGTGAAGCTGGCGTTGCCCACCGGCCTGAGCGGCACGCTGCTCTCGGTGGCCGACGGCGCGGGCACCACCGCCCCCTCGTCGGGCGATCTCTTCGGCACCGGCCTCGATCTCACCGATCCCGTCGCGGCCTTCAACGCGACCTCGGGCCTCAACGTGCGCGTCATCACTGCGCGGCTCACCGTCGCGACCGGCCTCGCGCCGCGCTTCGATCTCATCTCCAACGGCCAGCTGGAGCGCTTCGCCTCGGCGGCGACTGGGCCGAACTTCATCGGCAACGCCGCCGGCACGGCCGAGCCGGTGGTGATCACCACCCGCGCGCCCACCGCGAGCGTGATCCTCACCATCCCCGACACGGCGGCGACGATCGGAGAGAGCTTCACCTACGTCGTGAGCGGCGTCGTCCCCAACGGCTCGACGATCGCCTCGTTGCCGGTGACCCTCGCGCTGCCCTCGCAGCTCGCCTTCGTCTCCGCCTCCGGCCTCTCGATGTCGGCTGGCGTCACCTGTGGCGGCGGCGCCTGCGTGCTCCCGACTCCGGTGGTGGCCAACGAGGGCCGTGACGTCACCTTCACCTTCGCGAACGTGACGAACGCGGACACCGACATCGGCACCGCCGAGGTGATGAGCTTCAACGCCACCGTGGTGGTGAACAACGTCGCCACCGCGACTGGCGGCACGACGAACCTCACCGTGGGCACCGGCTTCGCGGGCGCGACCTCGATCACCGACGCGGGCTCGCGGGTGCGGTTGGTGGAGCCGGCGATGACGCTCACCATGGTCTCCGATGGAGGCCTGGTGGCGGACGGCGGGCTCGGGCTCGACTCGGCCGATCTGGTGACGATCACCGTGCCGATGCGGGTGAGCGCGGCGGTGGCGAACTCGGCGCCCTTCGACGTCGCGCTCTCGGTGGCGCTCCCGGCCCAGCTCACCGCCGAGCCGGGCAGCCTCAGCTTCGATCCGAACTGTGCGGCACCCTCGGGCCAGAGCCTGGTGGACTCGGGCGTCTCGGTCTCGTTCGCGACGCTCGCGCTCGGTGACGCCGGCGCGTGCGATCTCCAGTTCGCGGCGCGGGTCGGCCAGGGCGTGACCTACAACACCCTGCTCTCTCCGGCCGTGACCCTCACCTGGACGAGCCGCATGGGAACGGTGTCGACGCCGATCAGCACCTACTCGACCACCACCGTCGAGCGCACCGGCAACGCGGCCGATCCGGGCACGCCCAACAACTACCGCGCGACCCAGACGGGCCCGGTGCGCACCGGCAACTTCGCACCCGGAGCGCTCAGCCTCGTCTCCACTTCCATCGCAGGCACGCCGGGCTCGGTGCTCGCGGTGGGAGAAGATCTGGTGCTCCGCTTCCGCGTCGTCCTCGCCGAGGGCACCCACCCGAGCCTCACCTTCCGGTTCACCCCGCCGACGATGATGGGCGTTCGCCGGGTGGAGCTCGACACGATGACGCCCGGCTTCACCGGCAGCATCGCCAACCCGGCCGCGCAGACCCCGACGGGCACGGCAGGGACGCCAGTGATCGCCTCCTTCGGCGCCGTCACCGTTCCCGGCGACAACAACGCCTCGAACAACTCGCTCGACTTCCTCGTCACCCTGCGGCACCTCCAGCTCGCGACGGCGACGGCCGCGTCCTTCACGGCGGTGGCCCAGAACTCCGGCGCCGCGCTCGCGCCGATCGCGCCCTTCGACGTCTTCCTCGCTGCCCCGCGACCCCGGTTGGCGGCCTCGGCCGACGACACCGCGCCGCGCCCTGATGGTGGCGTGGTGCTGACCGCCACCCTCACCAACCTCTCGGTCAACAGCCAAGCCGACGGCGGTGGGTTCGAGCAGACGACGACGGCCTGTAGCGTGCCGCTCACCCTCGTCACTCCGACTGGCTTCGCCGCGCGGAACCCCGCCAGCGACGGCGTCGACAACAACAACGACGGCACGACGGACGAAGCGGGCGAGGCGGCCTTCTTGGTCGGCAACGCCTTCTCCTTCACCGCGAGCGGCTGCCTCGCCGGCGGCGATCAGCGGATCTACCGGGCGGCCTTCCAGGCGAGCAGCACCATTCAGGGCGCGCCGGTGGCGTTCGACGTGACGCTGGGCAGCTACCTCACCGCAGCCTCCGGAGGGACGACGCTCAACCCGGCGAGCGATCTCTTCGACAACAACGGCTCCGGCGCGGCCGACGAGACGACCCCAGTGGGCGACCCCATCGCGCGCGTCACCGTGACGCCCAACGTGCCGCGGCCCACCTTCACCCTCACTGGCCAGAACCTCGTCGACGGCGGGACGACCGTCGTCGCGGGCCAAGACGTGCGCTGGACCCTGCGGCTGGTGAACTCCGGCGCCGGCGATCTGACGACGACGCGCATCACCGTGCCGTTCGCGCCGCAGACGATCTACCTCCCCGACTCGGGGGTGGCCTCCGCCGGCGCCCTCTCGGCGAGCGCGACCGGCCTCACCCTCGATCTCGGCACCGTCGCGGGGTGCCCGGTGCTGCCGGACGGCGGCCTGGGGACCTGCAGCACCGTCACCCTCGCCTTCGATTCGCGCACCTCGACGCGCATTCCCAACGACGGCGGCGTCACCACGCAGGCGAGCCTCAGCGCCGACCCGCCGTTCGCGCTGGTGCTCTCCGACGACCCGACCACCACCGCGCCCGTCGACGCGACCCGGGTGCGCGTGCTGAACGCCACTGACGTCGATGGCGACGGGGTGCTCAACGGCGCCGATCGCAACCCGACCAACCCGGCCGCCTGCAGCGACGTCGACGGAGACGGCTGCGACGACTGCGCAGTGGCGCTCAACCAGCAGCCCGGCAACGACGGGCCAGACGACGATGGTGACGGCATGTGCAACGTGGGCGATCCGAGCGTGAGCGACGTCGACGCCGACGACGACGGGCTCACCGACGGCCAGGAGCGCTCTCCGCTCGCCGACTCCGATGGAGACGGGCTCGTCAACGTGCTCGATCCCGACTCCGATGACGACGGCCTGTTGGACGGCACCGAGGCCGGCATCACGACCGCGAGCGCCGGCACCGACGTGAGCAAGGGCCTCTTCGTCGCCGACGCCGATCCCGCCACCACCACCGACGTGCTGCGCGCCGACACCGACGGAGCGGGCCGCATCGACGGCACCGAAGACGTGAACAAGAACGGCCGCCTCGACATGAGTGAAGGCAACCCGCTGCTCGCGAGCGACGACGTGGGCCAGACCGACACCGATGGCGACGGGCTGAGCGACGCCGACGAGCAGGCCCGCGGTACGCCGGTGAACGACGGCGACGCCGACGACGACGGCCTACTCGACGGCAAGGAGCCCAACCCGACCCTCAACACCGACGGCGACGGGTTGCTCGTCAACGTGCTCGATCCCGACTCCGACAACGACGGCCTCTTCGACGGCACCGAGCGCGGCCTCACCACGGCCTCGAGCGGCACCTCGCTCGCGCGTCGCCGGTTCATTCCCGACGCCGATCCGACGACGACGACCGCCGTGCTGCGCGCCGACACCGATCGCGGGGGCGTCAGCGACGGCCTCGAAGATCTCAACCTCAACGGCCGCAGCGATTCGGGCGAGCGCAACGCGGGCGACGGGCTCGACGATCTCGTGCAGCCCGTCGACGGCGATCAAGACGGCATGGCCGACGCGCTCGAGGCCTTCCTCGGCACCAACCCACGCGATCGCGACACCGACGACGACGGGGTGATCGACTCGGCCGAGCAGCAGTTCAGCGACGACACCGACGGCGACGGTCTGGTGAACGTGCTCGACGCCGACAGCGACGACGACGGGCTCTTCGACGGCACCGAGCAGGGCGTGTCGATGCCCAGCATGGACACCAACGCGAACACCAAGGCCTTCGTGCCTGACACCGAGCCCGCGAGCCGCACCAGCCCGCTCGCGCCCGACACCGATCGCGGCGGCAAGCCCGACGGCTTCGAAGACGTCGACGGCAACGGCAAGGTGGACACGGGAGAGACCGACCCGAACGTGCGCGGCGACGACAACGGCTCGATCATGGACTCCGACGGCGACGGGCTGCCCAACGCGATGGAGATGCGGCTCAACTCGAACCCGAACGACGCCGACACCGACGACGACGGGCTCACCGACGGCAAGGAATCGAACGCGGCGCTCGACGTCGACGGCGACGGCGCGATCAACGTGAACGACCCCGACAGCGACGGCGACCGACTCTTCGATGGCACCGAGGCGGGCGTCACCACCGCGCCGATGGGCACCGACACCACGAAGAACCTCTTCATCGCCGACGCGGATCCCGCGACCCGCACGCTGGTGCTCCTCGCCGACACCGATCAAGGCGGCATGAGCGACGGCGCCGAAGACGTGAACCGCAACGGCAAGGTGGACATGCCCGAGACCGACCCGCTGGTGAAGGCCGACGATCGCCCGCTCCAGGACTCGGACAACGACACCATTCGCGACGTGGACGACGGCTTCACCGACTCCGACGGCGATGGCATGCCGAACTGGCAAGACACCGACTCTGACGACGACGGGCTGCCCGACTCGCTCGAGGCTGGCGACGCGAGCCCGAGCACCAAGCCGATCGACACCGACGGCGATCTGGTGCCCGACTTCCTCGATCTCGACTCCGACGCGGACACGGTGCGTGACGCGGCCGAGGCAGGGCCAGCGGGCATGCCGTTCGACACCGATCGCGACGGGGTGCTCGACTTCCGCGATCTCGACGCCGATGGCGACACCATTCGCGACGCCGACGAAGCGGGCGACACCGACCCGATGACGGCGCCGATCGACACCGACATGGACGGCACGCCGAACGTGCGTGACTCCGACTCCGACGGTGACGGGCTGAGCGACGCGCTCGAGGCCGGCCGACTCGACCCGATGATGAAGCCGATCGACACCGACGGTGACGGCACCGCCGACTACCGCGACCCCGACAGCGACGGCGACATGCGGGCGGACGGCCAGGACAACTGCCGGCTGGTCGCCAACGCCGATCAGAAGGACACCGACGGCGACGGGGTCGGCGATCTCTGCTCCTCCGACGTCGACGGCGACGGGGTGCTCAACGCGACCGACAACTGCCCGACGGTGGCGAACTTCGATCAGAAGGACCTCGACGGCGACGGGGCTGGTGATGCCTGCGACGCCGACGTGAACGGTGACGGCTTCGTCGACGGAGTCGCACCAAAGGGTGGTGGCTGCTCGGCGGTTGGCGGGCTGGCCCTGCTCCCGATGGCCTTGGCGGCGCTGGCGCTCAGGCGGCGGCGGCGGTGAACGAAGCGGCGGGGCGTCACGGCTCGCCATGGGGCACGCGGTGCGGCGATCTCGGCTGATCCTCTTCGCGGTGGGAGCGGCGATCGCCCTCGGGGTCGCTGGCTGGTTCGGGTTCTCTGCGAAGGCGCAGGCCGACGAGGCGCGCCGACGTGACGAGCTCTTCTACGCGGCGAGCTGGGATCTCGATCATGGCCAGCCCGGCCAGGCGATCGAGAAGCTGAAGGCACTGGCGCAGGTCGACCCAACGCGGAAGGCGCTCTCGAAGCAGCTGGGGCGGGCGCTCGTCTCCAACGGCCGTGCATCGGAGGGCGTCGCGACGTTGAGGAAGGCGCTCGCGGAGCCAGGCTCGGCCGACGATCCCGAGGCGTTCGAGTATCTCGGGGTGGCGCAGTCGCAGCTGGGGAGCCTGGCGGAGGCGATCGCGTCGCTCGAGCGTTCGGTCGAGCTCGACGGCACGCGCTCCACCGCCTGGAGGCGGCTGGCCCAGGTGCGCCTCACCGCAGGAAAGAGCGAGGGCGCGGTGGCCGCGTGGAAGAAGGCGATCGAGGCCGCGCCTGCGGAGGCGGTGGTGACCCGGCTCGAGGCCCACACCCTGCTCAGCCAGGCCGGAAAGTCGGACGAGGCGAAGCAGTTCTCGGAAGGAGCGCCCTGATGAAGCTCGTCGCGACGTTGCCGGAGGAGCTCGCGCAGCACTGGCGCAACGTGCTGGTCGACGCGGGCCTCGCCTGTGAGCTGCACGACGCGGGAGGCGAGGTGGAGATCCTCGTGCCCGACGAGCAGCTCGAGAAGGCGCTGGAGCTCTTCGAGCCGCCGTTCGAGGGTGACGAGGAAGCCGCCTTGGCGGACGCCGAAGGCCCGCCGCTCGAGGCTGCTGGGCGCACCGAGCCGTTGGTGACGACCGATCAGGTGCTGATCGCCGATCGGCTCCTTCGCGCGCTCCACGCGGCCGGCTTGTTCGCCGCCGTCCAGACGGGAACGAGCTCGAGCGTCTTCGGTGCCGAGGGACCGCCCCAGTTCACCATCGTCGTCGCTGCCTCGAAGAAGGAGCAGGCGGTGAACGCGGCGAAGGCCTGGGCGGAGGCGCACCTGAACGACTTCTCCACCGAGGAGCAGGTCGATCTGCGCGATCTGATCAAGGGGTGGGCGCTCATCCTGAGCAGCCAACCGTGAGACGAAGCCGAGAGCGAGGCGGAGAAGCTGAGCGAACGTCACCCGCGGGTCCATCACGCTCAGCGATCAGCCGAGCGAAGGCGGAGTCGAACCGGGGGACCGTGAGACGAAGCCGAGAGCGATGCGGAGAAGCTGAGCGAACGTCACCCGCGCGTCCATCACGCTCGGCGATCAGCCGAACGAAGGCGGAGTCGAACCGAGGAACCCGATGAAGTGGACGCTGCGACGTGACGTCTCGCTCGCGGTGCTCACCCGCGCGAAGACCCAAGCCGATCATCACGAAGATCTGGGCTGCTCGATCCTCGGGCCGGTGTCCCGACCAGTTCGGAGGGCGCATCGGTGGCTCAAGCGCGAGGTGCAGCGACTCGGGCCCGAGGAGACGAGTCGGCAGGCGGCGCGGCTGGTGCGAGCACTGGAAGGCACGTCGGCCTACCGCGCGCTCTCGACGGGGAAACGCCGGGCGGGCCGACTGGTGCTGAGAGACTCGGTGCTCTTTCCCGACCCACGGAAGACGCCGCCCAGGGTGCTCCACGTCCGCCGTGGGGGCCTCGCGTTCGATCTCGAGGTGGGGCCCGACGAGTGGCCGGCGGTCGCCGATCTGTGCGCCAGCCTCGCGCGCGGCCTCGGCGCGTCGGAGCGGCGCACCTTCCAACGCACGCCGATCTGCCGTGAGCTGCTCCAGACCCTCACCGAGGCGAGGTGGCTCGAGCCGCATCGAGGCGCACCCGCCCTTCCCAACCCGGGCTGCACCTTCATCGGCCACAACACGACCCTCGTTCGCGACGGAGGCGTGTCGGTGCTGATCGACCCGTACTTCCGGCCCTCGTCGGCGATCGATCTCCCCAGCTACCCGCCGATGCACGCGCGCGATCTCGGTGAGGTCGACGCGGTCTGCATCACCCACTCGCATGGCGATCACCTTCACCTCGGCTCGCTGCTGACGCTCCCGCGCGACACGACGATCATCGTCCCGGCGACCGAGCGTGAGAGCCTCTTCTCGACCAACTGCGCCTTGCGCCTCGAGCAGCTCGGCTTCACCGACGTGCGGGCGCTGGGCTGGCACTCGAGCCACCGGATCGGCGCGCTGACCGTGCACGTGCTCCCGTTCTACGGAGAGCAGCCGACGCTCGGCGAGGGCGTTCACCCGGGCCTCTTCAACGATGGCGCGACCTATCTCGTCCGTGGGCCGACGACCTCGACTGCGTTCTTCGCCGACTCGGGCACCGACGTTCGCGGCTCGATGCACGACGTCTGCTCGCTCGCTCGCCGAGGCGGGCCCGTCGACACGCTCTTCTGTGGAGTGCGCGGCTTCAAGCTGAAGCCCATCTTCTTCGGCTTCACCACCCTCGATTCCTTCCTGGTGAACGTGCCCCTCGAGGCGCTCGCCGTTCCGCAGCAGTTGATGGCCGACAGCCGGGAAGCGCTCGCGCTCGCGAAGGCGCTGGGGGCCACGACGCTCGTGCCGTGCGCCGACGGCGGAGCTCCCTGGTACTGGCGCGAAGGCATGGGGCCCAAGTACCCCGGCTATCCTGGCGAGCCGGTCGACGGCGCGTCGGCGCAACACGAGAACGACGCCGCCGATCCCTACCCTGAGCGCGTCACGGAGATCCGCCGGCGGAGCGATGCGGCGGTCGCCCTGTTGCGGCCGGGAGAGGCGCTCGGGGCGCAGAAGGCCATCGCTGGCTTCGCGTGGCCGTTCGAACCCCTCGACGCCCGTTCGCCAGGGTGAAGGCGGCTTCGGGTACGGCCTGAATGGAGCTCAGCGCGCGACGAGCCGAGGCGACCCATCACCCCACGCTGGCGATGACGCTCGAGGCCTTGAGCTGCGGGGCGTGCGCTTGGAACTTGAGCTCGGGGTGCTTCTCCTGCGCGTGCTGGAGCGCCCACTCGTCGCGGAAGAGCACCAACGGCAGCCCATCGCGATCGGTCACCGTCTGCCGGTTGCCTTCCCAGTCGAAGGCCTTCGGGTCGAACTTCTCGGCGATCACCCAGCGAGCGATCGAGTAGCCCAGCTTGTCGACGAGAATGTCGGCGCCGTACTCGTGTTGGATTCGGTACTGCAGCACCTCGAACTGCAGCTGGCCGACGACGCCGACGATCGGGTCCTTCATGCCCATCTGCAGCTGGTGGAAGATCTGAATCGTGCCTTCCTCGGCGAGCTGCTCGAGGCCCTTCTCCATCTGCTTGCGGCGCAGCGGGTCCTTGGAGCGGATGATCGCGAAGTGCTCGGGCGAGAACCGCGGCACGCACTCGAAGTCGAACTTTTCCTTCTCGACGAGGGTGTCGCCGATGCGGAACTGCCCCGGGTCGAAGAGGCCGATGACGTCGCCCGGCCAGGCGTCTTCGATGCTGGTGCGCTCCGAGGCCATGAACTGCTGCGGCTTCGCGAGGCGGATCTCCTTGCCGAGCCGGGTGTGGAACGCCGACATGCCCTTGACGTAGTGGCCAGAGACGATGCGCAAGAAGGCGATGCGATCGCGGTGCGCGGGGTCCATGTTCGCCTGGATCTTGAAGATGAAGCCCGAGAACTTCTCGCGCGTCGGTTCGACGAAGCCCTCGCTGGCCTGTCGCCCGCTCGGCGCCGGCGCCATCTCGAGGAAGGCATCGAGGAACGGCCGCACCCCGAAGTTCGTCATCGCCGAGCCGAAGAACATCGGCGAGAGCTGCCCCTGGAGCACCTTCTCGAGCGAGAACTCGTCTCCACCGATGTCGAGCAGATCGATGTCTTCCTGGAGCCGCTCGCGCTCGGTGTCGCTGAGCAGCGCGCGGAACTCGTCGGAGTCGTAGGGAATGACCTTCTCCTCGACCTCGGACTCGCCGTGCCGACCCTGCGCGGCGAAGACGTGCACCATCTTCGTCCGGCGATCGTACACGCCGCGAAACTCCGGCCCCGAGCCGATGGGCCAGTTCATCGGGTAGGCGCGAATGCCGAGCACCTTCTCGAGCTCGTCCATCAACTCGAGCGGCGAGCGGCCGTAGCGGTCGAGCTTGTTCGCGAAGGTGAAGATGGGAATGCCTCGAAGGCGGCAGACCTTGAAGAGCTTGATGGTCTGGGGCTCCACGCCCTTGGCGGCGTCGATGAGCATCACCGCGGCGTCGGCGGCGGCGAGCGTGCGGTAGGTGTCTTCGGAGAAGTCCTGGTGGCCGGGCGTGTCGAGCAGGTTCACCGCGTGGTCGCGATAGAAGAACTGGAGCACCGAGGAGGTGACCGAGATGCCGCGCTCCTTCTCGATCGCCATCCAGTCGCTCGTCGCATAGCGCTTGGCGCGCCGGGCCTTCACGCTGCCCGCGAGGTGAATCGCGCCACCGTAGAGGAGCAGCTTCTCGGTGAGCGTCGTCTTGCCCGCGTCGGGGTGCGAGATGATCGCGAAGGTGCGGCGGCGGGCGATTTCCTTGTCCTGCTCGGTACTCATGGCCGGGAGGCTGTACCACGAACGCGGCGGAGCCCAAGGGCGGCGAGGCGAATCAGGGAGGTGGCGTCTCGGGCCACACGCCGACCCACTCGCCAGCCCAGACGTCGTCGAAGAAGCGGAGCCAGGTGCCGCGCGGCAGCCGTCCCTGTCGCAACACGTCCAGCACGATCGGCACCGCGAGGTGCGGGTCGGCGAAGACGAGATCGACGTACGAGAAGCGAGTCCCCGTTCCTCCGCCGATGACCCGACCGTTCGTCCCCAGCGCGCGATCGAGCGCCTCTTCGAGCTGGAGGGTGTTGCGCAGCCCGTCGTCGGCGAAGCCCTCGAGCTGGAGATAGGCGAAGCGTTCACCGAAGCGGGAGAAGCGGCAGGAGGAGAAGGGCGCGCCGCTCCGGCTGGCGGCGAAGAAGTCGACGTTCGCAGTGCGGGCGCGCTCGAGATCGGGCTGATGACAGCTCGAGCGATCGAGCCGGGAATCGATCGAGAGCAGACTCCAGGCGGCGTCCTTCGGCTGACTGGAGAACGTGAGCAGGGGACGATCGGCGGTCTTGGCGAGCACGGCCCGTCGCAGCGTCTCGACTCGGTCGGGCAACGCCTCGGGGCGCGCGCGGGAAAAGACTCTCCCGAGCATGCCCTTCGGCTTCATCGTCACCTCGCCGACCCAATCGCCCATGAGCCGTTCGCCGAGGAGGCCCTGGGTGAGTAAGGCCGCCGCGCCGTCGTGCAGCGAACCGCCCGTCCACTCGACCGAGAGCAGGCCGTGCGGGCCGAGCTGCACCTCGGGTGCCCAGCTCGCGACCTCGAGATCGAAGCGGCCCTCGACGGCGTGCACAGCCGAATGCGCGGGCTCGGCGTCTCTCGCGGTCGCGATCGGGAACGGCAGGTTCTTCGGCGCGCGGCGCGCGATGGTGTCGACCAGCGGCTGCAGGCTCCGCTCGGCCTCGCAGCTCAGCACCAGGCTCGTTCGCCGGAGCTCGAACACCACGCCGTCGGTGATCGCTCGAAGGCCTGGTTCCACGATTCGCTCGACCTCGAGGGGACGATTCGCGCGAAGTGCCGTCTCGAGCTCGGTCCAGCGAGCGGCGAGCGCGCTCCACCAATCGTCGATGCGCGCCTCGATGTGGCGACGGGCTTCGTCTTCGGAGGGATCGGGGAACACCCAACGGACCGGCATCGGGCGGGAGAAGACCACGGAGTCGGGTTCGGCGCGCGCTCCAGGGCTCGAAGGCGAGGCAGGGAACCTGGTGCCCCTGAAGCCTCGAGCTCCCAAGGGCCGGCCGAATTTCGCGAGAGACCGTCATCCCCCCGTCCGTCGGGGCGCATCGAGGCCAACCCGTCAATCTCGCGACGCGCGGCCGAGCGACGATCCACGCGCCCGTCTCGAGGTTGACGCATCGGCCGCGACCCACCCGGAAGAGAGGGCCACTGCAGACGAGATTGATCGACTCCGAAGCGTTAGATCGTGCACCCGGAGAACCCATGACGAACCGCGCCGAATCCTCGACGGTGAACGCGAACGGCCTCGACTTCACCGTCCTCTCCTGGGGCTCGGGCCCGCTCGTGCTCGCCATGCACGGCTTCCCCGACACTGCGGCGAGCTGGGACGTCATCGGCCCACGAATCGCGGCGGCCGGCTTTCGTTTCGTCGCGCCCTTCCTCCGCGGCTACCACCCGACCGGGCTCCCGACGCGTGACACCACCCTGCGCGATCTCGCCGACGACGTGCTCGCGCTGATCACCGCGCTCGGCGCCGAGCGCGCCCACCTCCTCGGACACGACTGGGGTGCCGAGTCCGTCTACGCCGCGACCGGGCTCGAGCCCTCGCGCGTCATCACCCTCACCGGCATCGGCATTCCCCACCGCGGACACCTCCGACCCACCCCACGAATGATGTGGGGCCTGCGCCACCTCATCGAGCTCTCGCTCCCCGGCGCCGAGGGCCGCTTCGCCAAGGACGATCTCGAGCGCATCGGAGAGCTCATCCACCGCTGGTCACCGACGTGGAAGCTCTCCGACGCCGAGCTCGAGCGGATCAAGGTCTGCTTCCGCACTCCCGGCGTCGTTCACGCGGCGCTCGGCTACTACCGCGCGGTGAGCTCCTTCACGCCGAAGTACCTGAAGGGCCCCATTCCCGTGCCCGCGCTCTTCGTCGCTGGCGCCGACGACCCGGCCGTTCGACCGAGCGACTACGAAGGCTGCCGGAGCGCCTGCCCAAGAGGCTTCGACCTGCTCACCATTCCGGGTGGGCATTTCTGTCACCGCGAGAGCCCCGAGCCGCTGATCGAACGACTCTTGGTTCATCTGCGACGCATCAGCACCTGAGGCACGTGGCTCCTCGTCCGCACGCTCGACGATCGACCCGCTGCACGCGCACTTAGCCGCTGGCACGACGCTCGCTTTGGCTCTGGTTCAGTCCCGCAGCACCCAGAAAGAGCCAACGCCGCCATGAAGAAGATCGTCGCCGCCGTCGCCGCCGCCCTCGCCTTCGCCGCTTGTGAGGAGCCCAAGAAGATCACCTCCACGCCCATCGTCACGCCCACGCCCGTCGTGGCCAGCAAGCCCATCGCGATGATGGTCGACTCTGGCGTTCCGCTCGCGAAGGTCGAGCCCAGCCAGCCGATCGATCCGCTCGCCCTCGCGCACGACACCACCACCGTCGATCACCTCTCGCGCGCCAAGCAGATGATGAGCGAGCAAGACCTCAAGGGCGCGCTCACCGAAGCCCGTCGCGCGCTCTTCTCGACGCCGAACGACTCCGAGACCCTCGAGCTGATCGCCACCTTGGGCCGCAGGGTGAAGCAGCCCGAGATCTCCGCCCAGGCCTGGGGCCGCCTCGCCGAGCAGCGCCCGACCGACGCCGTCGTCTGCATCAAGCAGGCGCGCGCGTTCCTCCAGGCGAGAGACTTCGACGGCGCGATCGCCGCCGGCAAGGAAGCCTCCGCCCGCGACCCAGGCAACCCCGAGGCGTTCCAGGTCACCGGCCTCGCACAGCTCGCGAGCAGCGAACTCTCGGGCGCGATCACCAGCTTCAAGACCGTCATCGGCCTGCAACCGGATCACGGCTACGCGATGAACAACCTCGGCCTCGCCTACCTGCGCGCCAACATGAACGAGGAGGCCGTCGAGATCCTCGAAGAGGCCATCGAGCGCCTGCCCACCGTCGCCTATGTGCACAACAACCTCGGCGTCGCCTACGAGCGTGTCGGCCGCGGAGAGGACGCCAAGCACGCCTACCAGGTCGCGATGGATCTCTCGCCGAAGTACGTGAAGGCGAAGCTGAACGCCGCGCGCGTCGCCAAGAGCCCCGTCGAGCCAGACGGAATGAACGACGAGTCGATGAGTGACGTGCCGCACCCACTGCCCGAGCCGTGACACCCGCAACGGAAGCCTGAGAACGCCCTGATCGCCCCGAGGCGGTCAGGGTTGTCCTCGTTTCACCCTTGGGAGTATGGGGCTGGTCCATGCTTCGTCTCGCCCCTCGTACGCGTCTCCTCTCCGCGGTCTCCTCGATCGTCCTCCTCGGCTCCTGTGGGGTCGAGCAGAGCGCGAAGGCGCCGTTCCACTCGCTCCGGCAGGCGGTCTCGACGAGCGTGGTGATCAGCGAGGTCTACGGCGGCGGCGGCACCACCTCCTCTCGCTACAAGTACGACTTCGTCGAGTTGTTCAATGTCGGCTCGACCCCGGTGAACCTCGGCGGCTGGTCGGTGCAGTACGGCTCGACGAGCGGCACCACCTGGCTCGTCACCGCCTTGAGCGGCACCATCCAGCCGGGCAAGTACTTCCTCGTGCGGCTGGGTAGCGCGGGCTCGGGCACGAACCTCCCCACCGCCGACGACACCGGCACCGTGGAGATGAGCGCGACCGCAGGCAAGGTGGCGCTCGTCAACGGCACCACCGCCCTCACCGGCGCCTGCCCCACCTCGAGTCGCTACGTCGACCTCGTCGGCTACGGAACCGCGACGAACTGCTCCGAGGGCATGGCGACCGCCAACACCTCGGCCTCGTCGTCCGTTCGGCGCGCGGCGAGCGGCTGCCTCGACACCGACGACAACCGGGCGGACTTCACCGTCGGCACGCCCACCCCCCAGAACGCGTCCACCGCGGCGGTGAACTGCTCCCAAATCCCCACTGACGCCGGCGTCATTCCCACCCCCGACGGCGGCTGCACGATGATCGCCACCTGGCCGACCGCCGACGTCTTCGGCGGCTACAGCATGGGCAACACCACCGCGAGCGGCTACCTCGACACCGCCCCGGGCACGAACGGCCGCGTCGACACCCTCACCCTCGAGGCCTACTTCGGCGGCATGCCGGTGCTCACGCTCCCAGCGACCCGCACCTTCACCACGGCCGACACCTACGGCAGCTGCGAGGTGTGCTCGATCCTCGAGCGCAACTGCGACTCCATGGGCACCTGCACCGAGCAGTACTTCGCACAGAGCGGCTCGGCCACCGTCACCACCGCCACCCAAGACGAGAACACTGGCCGGTTCGAAGGCACGCTCACCAACGTGCGCTTCGTCGCGTGGGACTTCATGAACGACGAGGCCGCGCCCAGCGGTGCGTGCATCGTGCTCGGATCGGCGACGGTCGCAGCGGCCTGGCCCGACATGGCCGGAGGCACCGCCGGTGGAGGCCAGGCCGGAGGGGCGAGCGGCGGAGCAGGAGGCGGCACGTCGGGCACCGGTGGTGGCACCGGCGGAGGCAACAGCGGAACGGGCGGTGGTTTCGGAAGCACCGGCGGTGGCTTCACGCTCCCGACCGACGCTGGAAAGGCCGACGGAGGTACCACCATCACCACTGGCAAGAAGCCGTGTGGCTGCTCGACCGGCGCCGACGTCGTCGTCGGTCAGCTCCTCGCCGTTGGGTTGGCCGCGCGCCTCCTTCGCCGCCGCAACCGCCGCTGATTCGACCAATCAAGTCAGAATGACTTGATTCGCCCGTCGTCGCTGCATGATCCCGCTCTCTCGAGAAGCGCTCCTCGGCTCGTCCTCGTCGTTCGTCTTTCGTCCGTTCTACGGCCACACCCCGAGAGAGGACGGCGCGCTGAGTGACGCCTGCTTTTCCCAGTGGTGGCCGTGCGGGTTCGAGGTCGAGGGCGTTCGCTACCTCACCGCCGAGCAGTTCATGATGGCAGGGAAGGCGCGCGTGTTCGGCGACGAGCCGGCGCTCGAGAAGATCCTCTCCGAGCGTTCGCCCTCGAAGGCGAAGGCGCTGGGCCGCACCGTGAAGGGCTTCGACGCCGAGGTCTGGGCCCGCCACCGCTTCGAGCTCGTCACTCAGGGCAACCTGGCGAAGTTCTCCCAAGACGAGCAACTGCGCGCCTACCTGCTGTCGACGGGCTCGGAGATCCTCGTCGAGGCGAGCCCGCGCGATCGCATCTGGGGCATCGGGCTGGGCCGAACCGATCACCGAGTTCATCAGCCGGAGCACTGGCGAGGGAGCAACCTGCTCGGGTTCGCGCTGGTGCGGACGCGGGAGATCTTGAGGGGCACGCTCTCGGCGCCAGGAGCCGTCTCGAGGGAGCCGCAGGCAGGCGCTCGACGGTGAAGTCCGGCTATCCTCCTGGGTGATGTCCGTCCCCGACACTCGGGTGTCCAACCGACCACCGCCGCAGACCCGCAGTCGCGTCGGTGAGTCGTTTGGCCAGTACATGCTGGTCAGGCGGCTGGGAGAGGGCGGCATGGGCGAGGTCTACGCGGGCCGTCACCAACGCCTCGGCCGAGAGGTCGCGATCAAGGTGCTGCGTGAGGAATTCGCCTCGAACCCCGAGATCATCCACCGGTTCTTTCAAGAAGCGAAGGTGGTGAACGAGCTCAAGCACCCGAACACCGTCGAGATCATCGACTTCGTCGAGGAGCCTCGTTCGTCGGACTCCGGCGGCGAGCCCGGGCGGGTGTACCTGGTCATGGAGCTGCTCGTGGGCCGGAACCTGAGCGAGCTCGATCGCGAACAGGGGCCGCTCCCGCTCGCCCGCATCGCCACGATCTTCGCCCAGGCGTGCGATGCGCTCGAAGCCGCGCACCGGCTGGGCGTCGTGCATCGCGACATCAAGCCAGACAACCTCTTCGTCGAAACGGTGGACGGACTCGATCGGGTGAAGGTGCTCGACTTCGGGGTCGCCCGACGGCTCGACGGCGGAGGGAAGACGCAGGTGGGCATGGTGCTCGGAACGCCGGCCTACATGGCGCCGGAGCAAGCGGCCGGGCGCGAGGTCGATCTCCGCGCCGACGTCTACGCGCTCGGCGTCTCGCTCTTCGAGATCAGCTCGCACTCGAGCGCCGCCCTCGGTCCGACCCCCGCGCCGCTCACCCGGACCGCCGGCGGCGAACCGATTCCGCCTCGGCTCACCCAGCTCCTCCAGTCGATGATCTCCCTCGACCCCGAGCAGCGGCCCCGGGGCCTCACCGAGCTGAAGGCCGTGCTCGAGGCCATCGCGGCTCAACCGGGGCGCGAGCCGTCCAGCACGCTGCAGGCGATGGCAGCCGCGGGAGTCGGAGCCGGGGCGCGCCCGCGGCGCTGGCCACTGGCGATCGCCGTGCTGGGCCCTGCGCTGCTCGCCGGCGGTTGGCTGCTCCTTCACCGCGACCCTCCGGCGAACGTCGAGCCGCCGCACCCCGTCGCCCTCCCCGCGGTGGCGGAGGTGACGCCCCCGCCCATCGAGCCGCGGATCGAACCGGCCCCGACGCTTCCAGCCACTCCGCGCCCGCGACCAGCCGTCAGACCCAAGCAGCCGACTGAACGGCCCTCGCCTCCGGAGCCCCAGCCGCCTCGGCCGACCGATCCACTCGAGCCCTATCGCGATCGGATCGCGCTCGTCCGCCGGCGGTTCGACGGGCTCGTTCGCCGCTATGGAGCGGAGCAGCTCACCACCTTGGAGAAGGCCGCGGTGTCGGAGGCCCTGGCGGAGGCGGCCGGAGGAGACCTCACCGCGCTGGACGGATCGCTCACGAGCGCCGAACATGCGCTGGCAGACGCCGAACGGCGCCTCGCCCGATGAGCCGACTCGTCCTCTCCTTCATCTGCCTCGTTTCGCTGGCCGCGCACGCGCAGCTCCAGCAACGGGTGCTGGTCGTCGCCTACCAGTCGCTCGGCGTCGACCCGTCGGTGATGGAGCGAGTCGAAGCCGCGCTGCGCACCGAGTCCACCGCAGCCACCTGGCCGAGCGTTGCGCCGAACGAAGCGCAACGAGCGCTGCGAGCCGCCACCATGTGCGGCGAAGACCGGGAGTGTCTCGCCACGCTTGGCCAACGAGCCGACGCGCACTGGGTGTTGGCGTGGGGGTTCGGGAAGGTCGGCAGCACCTACCTCTTCACCTCGATGCTGGTGGAGACGCCGAGCGCGACGCAGCTGTCTTCCTTCTCCGAGCGCCTGCCCGAGCTTCCGACCGACCCGAGCGCGCTCGCCAATCGCGCGGTCGCCACCTTGTTCCGAGAGGTCAAGCGGCCCGTGTACGTGCCGCCCCCTGCCACGCCTCAGCGCACCTTGGTGGGCCCCACGATCGCCGCCTTCTCGCTCGGTGGCGCAGCGACCGTCTCGACGATCATCTTCGGGGTCCTCGCGGCGACCCACTACCCGACGCTCGCGCGTGCGCAGGTGCTCGACCGGCCCGCGCTCGATCGACAGCAGCGCACCTACAACCTCGGCGGAGACGTGAGCCTCGGAGTGGCGGTGGTGAGCGCCGCCACCGCCCTCGTCCTCTTCATTCTCGGTGCGCCAGCCGAGACCCCGAAGGCGGTGACGCCATGAGAGGCGGTTGGCTCCTGGGGCTGCTCTCGGGCTGCAGCCTCTTCTTCGATCCCAGCAAGGTGCCGCTGTCGGGCTGCCCGCTGTCGTCGGAGCGCTGCCCCGTGCCTGGAAACGCCAAGGCCATCTGTGTCGAGTCGGCCTGCGGCTACCAGTGCCTCGACGGCTTCCTCGACGCCGACGGCAAGGCTGACAACGGCTGCGAGGTTCCCTGTGCCGCGGTTCAGAGCCCAGACTCGCTCGATGGAGTGAACGACCCGGATGGCACCACGGTGAAGTGGACCTTCCCCGCCGTCGCAGAGGCGACCGGGTACTCGCTCTGCACCAACGTCGGCGCGGCCGCGCCAGCCTGCACGACGATTCCGACGAGCGCGTGCCAGCAGGGCCTCTGCACTGCTTCGACGACCGGCCACCCCACCTTCGTGCAGGTCTTCGGCCGCGTCGAGGCGCTCAACGCCTGCGGCGCCGCGTCGACTCGTGGGCCGACGGCGACCGCCTTCACGGTGCGCATCTCCGACCTCCCGATGTGGACCGGCGACCTCTGCACGCCGATGGTGGCGGCGACCGGCAACGCGCTCTCCGTCGAGGTCACCAGCCTCTGCACCGGCACCTCGATGGTCGGCACCGAAACCTGGCAGCGCGGCACCTTCGAGGTCGATCTTCGCCCTTCACTCTCCGGCGCCGATCTCGTCGCGGGCGGCCTCACCTTCAGCAGCGGCACCCGGCGGCTCCAGGTGCTCGCCGGTCCGAACACGCTCAACGTCGACCAAGGCACGTCGGGCCTGCGAGAGGCACGGAACAGCCAATTCTTCAGCTTCCTCGCGATGTCCGGTGCGTCGATCGAAGCCAACGAGTGGAGCACGCTCCGGGTCGTGCTGAACGACGGCGTCTGGTCGATCAACCTCGGCAGACGAGGCGTCTTCAAGGAGGTCTTGCGCTACTTCGATCCCCTGCCGCCGACCTCGTGGCGCGTGGGGCTCGGGGCAGCCAACGTCTGGAACACCGGGCGAATCGATCTGCGCCAGTTCACCCTCTCGACTGCCAGCACCTTGCCACCCAAGGGGCCGACGAGCGCGAGTTGGACGTTCACTCCAGACGGCGGCTCGAACCTGCCGTTCCGCAATCGTTCGAACGCCTCGAACCCGGTGCGCTTCGAGCCCTGTCCCGCCTTCCCTTCGGCGTGTGACGGAGGCGCCTCGTGTCTCCCCGACGCCGGCACCTGCGCACGGGTCGCGCGGAGCGCTGGAGCTGCCTCGCTCACCTTCGACATGCCGGTCGGCCTCGACACCCGGCTCCCGTGGGATCTGTCCTTCCGCTTCGCGCCCGCCGCCGATGGTGGCTACGCCCCGACCTCGAGCGTGGCCTTCGCCACGTCCACCAAGCTCCTCGACTGCGAGACGGTGTGGGACGGTGGCCTGCGCACCTTCGATCAGCGGCTGCGCGGCGTGGTGGTGCGGCCCGACACCTGGAACCTCGCCGAGTACCACTTCGATCCGACGCAGAACGCCTACTCGGTGACCATCAACGGCCAGCCCGCGAACGTCATCGGCATGCCCCGGTTCCCGCCCACCGGCTCCGATCGGCATCTGGGCGCGGTGGTGATCGGTGCGCAGGGGTTCGGGAACATCGACCTCTGGCTCTCGGAGATCGGCTTCAGCCAGCCCTGAATCGAGGGCTTCGTCTCCCGAGCGAGACCGGGCACACTCGCGCGCATGAGCGGAACGGAGCGATCGCTCGAGCGCCTCGAGCGCTTGAGACAACTCGTCGCACGAGTGCCCACCACGCAGGGAGGGGACCGGCGGGTGCTCGCCCACGATCTGAACGACGTGATCATCGCCATGCGCGAACCCGGCCATGAGGCCGCCGAGGTCGACCTGCTGATGAGCGCGCTGCAGTCGAAGGTGCTGCACGATCTGGTCGACCAGCTCGGCCGGTGGTGTCGGCGGGAGGCGATCGCCACGATCATGGAGAGCGGGTTTCCCCATGCGATGAGCCTGGCGCCGGAAGACGTCGAGTACCTTCGAAGGACTCCAGAGGTGGGTCGGCCACCCCGCGTGATTCCTCCGATGACCGAGGCAGACCTCCAGGTGCTTCGCTCGCGACGCGTCGGCGCAGCAATCATCTCGGCTGGACAGGTCGCGTCGATCGCAGGGCTCGTCGTCGTCGAGGAGCCGACCGGGTCTCTTCCAATCCTCTTCCTCATTGCCGCGCTGCTCACCCTCCTCGCGATGGCGACCAAGGCAATCAAGCACCCCGCGCTGAGCGTCGGCTGGAGTGGGCTGTACGTGACCTTCGCAATCGAGGGAGTCGCGGCAGCGCGGCTGGCGAGTTGGCCGCCGGTTCTCGGGTGCGTGTCGATGCTCGCTGGCTTCGTCGCTGGCATCGCCCACCATCGCTGGTCGACGCGCGGAGACACCAGCGCAGCCAACGGAAACCCGTGGTAGCGGTCCGAGCCTTGCTCTCCCTCTTTGCGTGAGCGCCCGACCCGTGTCCGACGACCCGCAAGACGCGGCCCCTTCCCCGCGCCCCGCTGCCACGCCCCCTCGGCGACCTTCCAGCCTCGCCCGACAAACCGGCGCGCTTCCTGGAGCAGGCGGTCTAGAGTCCAGGCCCGGCATGAGACTCGGCCAGCGGCTGTGGCGGTGGTTCAAGCGGCTGCTCCTGCTGGGCGTGGTCGGCACCGTCGTTCTCATCGGGGTCGGCCTCGGCACCTACTGGCACTTCTCGAGAGATCTCCCGAGCGTCGAAGAGCTGCGCAGCTACCGGCCTCCCCAAGTCACCAAGGTGACCTGCCGTGGAGGCGCGACCTGCGCCGAGTTCTTCACCGAGCGCCGCACCTGGGTCGACGTGAAGTCGCTGCCGCCGCACGTGCGCGACGCCTTCCTCGCCGCCGAAGACGCCGACTTCTACCAACACCACGGGCTCGACTGGCTCGGCATCATCCGCTCGGCGGTGAAGAACCTGAAGCCGGGAGGCATGAAGTCGGGCGCCTCGACCATCAGCCAACAGACCTGCCGCCGGCTGCTGCTGACCACCGAGCGCACCGTCTCTCGCAAGGTACGGGAGTGGATCCTCACCCCGCGCATGGAGTCCGCCCTCACCAAGGACGAGATCCTCTCGCTGTACATCAACACCATCTATTACGGGCACTCGCGCTACGGCGTGGAGGAGGCCTCGCTCTTCTATTTCGGCAAGCACGCGAAGGATCTCTCCATCGGCGAGGCGGCGGTGATCGCCGGCACCGTGCAGAGCCCGCACCGGATCAACCCGCTCACCAACATCGTTCGCGCCAAGAAGCGCCAGCGCTACGTGCTCACCCAGCTCTGGCAGAAGGGCTTCGTGAAGCGCGAGCTCGCCGAACCGGAGCTCGACAAGCCGATCGTCCTCGGCCCGCGTCCGCCGCAGACCGTCGGCCAGTACTACGCTGAAGAGGTTCGCAAGCAGCTGATCGCCCAGTTCGGTGAGAAGACGGTGATGGAGGGCGGGCTGTCGGTCGACATCGCGATGGATCCGAAGCTCCAGGCCGGCGCCGAGGCCGCGGTGCGACGAGGGCTCGAGGCCGTCGACAAGCGGCAGGGCTATCGAGGCCCGGTCGGGCAGGTGGAGCTCTCGCGCTTCGAGCGGCTGCGTCCGTTGCTCGTGCAGCGGCTCGGCGAGGCCGGCAAGCGTCGCCCCGAAGAGGTGCTGGTGGCCGATCTCGGTGCACTCAAGGAGCTCACCGCGCCCGCCGAAGGAGAGCTCGATCCACTCGCCGAACCCGAAGACGTCGACCTCGACGAACCAATCCCCACCGAGGACGAGAAGCTCGCCCGCGCCATCGGAGTGAAGACCCTCGCGGACTCGGTCGAGACCGTCGGCATCGTCACCGCCCTCGACGGCGAGAAGAACGTCGCGGTGGTGGACACCATCGGCAAGGAAGCCGAGCTCACCTTCGACTCGCTCAAGTGGGCCCGCCGGAAGTCGGAGAGCGGCCTGGGGGAAAGCCCGAAGAAGATCGGTGACGTGGTCGCGGTCGGCGATCTCGTGCGCGTGCGGCTCGGCAAGTCGCTCCCGGCGTCGACCCGGCTCGAGGCCTCGATCGCCCAGCTGCCGATCGTTCAGGGCGCGCTGTTGTCGATCGACCCCACCACCCGAGAGGTCGTCGCGATGGTCGGCGGCTACGACTTCGCCACCAGCGCCTTCAACCGCGCGACCCAGGCGAAGCGGCAGCCGGGCAGCTCCTTCAAGCCCTTCCTCTACGCGGCGGCGATGGAGACCGGCCGCTACACGCCGATCACCCGCATCAACGATGCACCCGTTCAGGTGCGCGACCCGTACACCGGCAAGCCCTGGGAGCCGAAGAACTTCGAGAAGGCCGGCTTCGACGGGCCGATCACCCTTCGCCAGGCGCTGACTCGCTCGAAGAACACGGTGTCGGCGCGGCTGATCGAAGATCTCGGCGTCGACGCGCTCATCGGCATGGCGCGCAAGGCGGGCATCAAGGCCGACCTGCCGCAGAGCCTCACCCTCTGTCTCGGCACCGGAGAGGTCAGCATGCTCGAGATCGCCAACGCCTACGCGACGCTCCACAGCGGCGGGCAGTCGGCCGAGCCGATCGTGATTCGCTCCGTCTCGAAACGAAAGGACGCCGGCCAGGTGCAGGTGCTCACCCAGCGACAAGCCGCCTTCGAACCGGCCATCTCACCGGCGATCGCCTTCCTCACCACCTCCCTCATGCGCAGCGTGGTGGAAGAAGGCACTGCGGTCGCCGTCCTCGAGCTCAAGCGCCCCGCCGCGGGGAAGACCGGCACCGCGCAGGAATACCGAGACGCCTGGTTCAGCGGCTACACCCAGCAGTTCGTCACCTCGGCCTGGGTCGGCTTCGACGATCATTCTCCCATTGGCCCGCTCGAGACCGGCGGCAAGGCGGCGCTCCCGATCTGGCTCGACTACATGAAGGTGGCGCACCAGGGCCTCCCCGAGGCTGACTTCGTCGCGCCGGAGGGAGTCGTGCAGGTGAAGATCGACCCCGTGAGCGGCAAGCTCGCCGGCAGCAGCGTGCCTGGCCGGCAAGAGTGGTTCCTCACCGGCACCGAGCCGACCGAAGAGGCGCCCCGGCCTGGCACCGTCGACCCGAACGACTTCATGCTCCTCGACTCGCAGAAGGGCACTCGATGATCGGCGGCCTGGTGACGCTCGCCGTCGTGGCCTCGGCGTCACCGCGCGGCTCGTCGCTCGAGACGCTCGCCGAGCAGCTCACCGCGCGCGTTCAACAGGTGGGCTTCGAGGGACCTCTCGGGCTGTCCGTCTCCGCGAAGGACGCGACCCTCGCTCGCGCGGTCGGCACCGTGTTCTGTGGCCGGCTCAGCCGGGCGAGGCTGTCGTGCGAGATCGTCGAGGCCACCGGCGACGCCGCCCTGGTGAACGCCGTGCAGCGGGAGCTCTCGACGCTCGTGCGGGTGAGCGTCACCGTCGATGGGTCGACCGTCACTGTCCGTGGCGACGCGGTCGAGACGTGGAAGAACTTCTGGGCGGGCCGGCACCCCACGCGCACCGAGCGCGCCACGGCGATCGGCCTGTCGACCGACGTCGACGCCGAGTTGGCGGCCCTCGCCGGAGTGAGCGTCACCACCCCGACCGCGGCCGTCCCACTCGAGCTCAAGCTGTCGTCGCTCTCTCGCTGGAACACCCTGCCCGTCGCCTTGGCCGCCGGCGATCTCGATGGCGATCGTCGCAGCGAGCTCGTCCTCATGGTGGAAGAGGTCGTGCTCGTCCTCTCACCCGAAGGCAAGGCGCTCGCGAAGTACGATCTCGCCTCCGCGCCGCCGTCCTCCGCGATGCCTCGAGAACCCTTCGGAGCGCTCGCCATCGTCCAAGGTCCTCCTCGAGTCATCGCCTGGTCGGGGCGGCGCGCCAAGGCCGAGGTGCTCGCCTTCGCAGGGTCGATGCTCAAGCCAGTCGGCACCCAGGAGACGATCCCGCTCGACGGGCTCAACGCGCGGCTCGAACCCGGGCTCAACCGCTTCCTTCCGGAGCTCTCCTGGGGCACCCAACGCGGCCGCATGCCGATGGGCGTTCAGGCGGCGAGCACACGCGGCCCCATCGCCCTGCTCGTCTGGCCCGACGGCACCGCCACCCTCACCCGGCAGCTCCCTCCGGCCGGGCGCATGCTCGACGTGGGCTGCGGGAGCGCGCTCGCCGACGTCGACAAGGACGGAACGCCCGAGCTGCTCGTGTCTTCCGCGCGAACGACGGGCGACACCGACGAGCTGCGGCTCCTCACCTTGGCCGTCGCGGAGGGCCTCACCGGCACCTCGCAGTCGGTCCGCAGCGCGACGCCTTCCTGGCAAGCGACGCTCAAGGGCCGGGCGATCGTGATGACGGGCGCCGATCTCGACGGCGACGGCGCGGAGGAGTTCGTCTTCGGCACCTGGCTGTCCGACGGCACGGGTGAGCTCTGGGTCGCTCGGAGGATCGCGCCATGAAGTGGCTCTGCCTCGTGCTCACCCCGTCGCTCGCCTTCGCCGGAGGCCGCGCCCGCGCCGGAGGCATGCTGGAGGCCGCTGCAGTGGTGAAGAGCGCGCACGGCGATCCGCTCCTCGCTGACACCCCACTCGAGGCCACCCTCCTCCAGCTCACCAAGCTGCCGCCCTGCAAGCTCGGAGAGCTCTCCCGCCCTGCGCCGCGCACCGTGCGGCTCGTCCTCAAGACGGCGACCAAAGCGTCGGAGGTCGTCACCACCCTCCTTCGGGTTCGCGACACGCCCTCGCCGTACCGGGTGCTGCTCGCGCCCCTCAAGTCGGCCACTGCGACCTCGCCGATCACCGTGGAGATGGAGCTCGATGGCCTCGCGCCCGACTTCGAGCAGGTGCTCTGTCATCCCTCCCTGGCGGTGACGCCCTCGTTCTTCGCCTCGACCGCCGAGCGGCTGGTCGCCAACGCCGATCCCGCGCTCCCTCGCCCCTGGCTCGATGGGATCACCATTCGCGCCACCGACGCCCGCACCGCCGACCGGCTGATCGCCCAACGAAAGGCGCAGGTGCTGCTGGGCGCGGATTCGGGTGACGGACCGCTGCTGTACGCGACGTATTTGATCGCCGACCCCAAGCTCGGCCCGGCCTTCGCACAGGCGCTCGAGGCCACCATCGATCGCCCCGGCCTCACCCGCTTCTTCGTTCGCCCGCCCGCGCGCCCGCTCAGCACCCTCGTTCCGCCGTCGTCCGATCCGCTCGGGAAGAAGCTCGGCGAGGTGAGCTGGGCGGCTCCGTCGAAGCCGACCGCGCTCGCGACGCCCATCGAGCTGACGCTGCTCTACGACACCGCCGTCGACGAGCACCGCGCGGTCGCCGAGCGCCTCCAGGTGAAGCTCGGGCCGCTTGGCTACCGGCTCAAGCTCGAAGCGCTCCAGCGGCGCCAGCTGCGCGAGCGGCTCACCGGCACCTTCGATCTCCTCCTCACCGGCGTCTTGATGCCGCCCCAGCCAGCGCCTGCGCTCGCGATCGCCCTCTCGCTCGCGAAGGAGAACGGCCGCCTGAGCGACCTCGATGGGCTCTCCGACAGCGCGCGCACCGAGGCCGTCGTCGAGCGCGCCAGCAAGCCCGTACCCAACCTCTTTCCCCTCTTCGTGCAGGGCCTGGGCGTGAGCGCCAGCCGCGAGGTGCAGCACCTCTCCCGCGACGCCTACGGCCTGCCTCGGCTCGACGACGTCTTCCTCGCCCCCGAGTGACCTCCCGATGCGCCTGCGCTGGACCATCGCCCTCGCCTTCATCGCCCTGGCCATGCTGCAGGTCGTGGTGGTGGTGCCGCTCGCGCTCCGCAACCTGTCCCGGCTCCTCGCCGCTCAACAGGAAGCGCGCGTCGATCAAATGATGATCGCGGTCGAGGCCGAGAGCGCCCGGCTTCGGGAAGACGTGCGCGCCGCGATGGACGAGCTGGGCCAGAGCCAGGCGCTCGAAGACGTCGCCCGAGACGCCGCCAAGGTGCCCGCGCCGCCGCACGTCACCACCGCCGCCGCGACGCTGATGCGCCCGCGCAACCTCGACGTGCTGGCGCTCCTCGATGAAGAAGGGCGCACGCTGTCCTCCGGCCACCTGCCCGCGCGTCTCGGAGAACCCGATGATCCGCTCTTCGCCGTCACCCGGCTCGCGCCCAAGCAGGTCGTCCCCCGGGAAGTGGAGCTCTCGTCCTCCTCGGGCCTCGTCCAAGCGCCCGCCATCGTCACCGCCCGCGCCGTCGACTGGGGCGATCGCCGGGTCTGGGCCGTCGGGGGAGTGCTGCTCGACGAAGCGCGCGCGACCTCGCTGTCCAAGCTCACCGGCGCGAGGGTCGAGGTGCACTCCGGCGGGCGAATGATCACCTCGTCGGGCGAGCTCCCCAAGGCGCCGATTCGCCGGTCGATCGACGTCGGCACCATCGCCGAGATCCGGCTCTTCTTCTCCGGCGCCGATCTCATCGCCACCCGCACCGAAGTCCTCCGCGCCTTCATCGTCCTCGCTGGCTTGGGCTTCCTCCTCGCCATCGTCGCCGGCTTCATCATCAGCCGGAGAGTCACCCGGCCGGTGGAGGCGCTCACCGAAGCGGCGCGGCAGATCGCCCAAGGGACTCCGGGCGTGCAAGTCAGTGGGGTGCCAGCCAGCGGCGAGCTGAAGACGCTCATCACCACCTTCAACCGCATGACCGACGATCTGAAGAGCGCGACCGATCGGCTGGTGGCCTCGGAGCGCATCGCCGCCTGGCAGGAGGTCGCCCGCCGCCTCGCCCACGAGATCAAGAACCCGCTCACTCCGATCCGCATGTCGCTCGAGACGTTGCTCGCCGCCAGCCAGCGAGGACCCGTCGACGAGCGCTTCATGGGCATCTTCAAGGAGAGCGCCCACGCCGTGCTCGAGGAGGTCGACCGGCTCAAGCGCATCGTCGACGAGTTCAGCCAGTTCGCGCGCCTGCCTCGTCCCTCCCTCGCGCCGCTCAACCTGTCGGAGGCCGTCCAGCAGGTGATGTCGCTCTACTCACCCCACGACGGCCTGCGCTACGTCGCCGAGCTCGAGCCCGGCCTGATGGTGATGGGCGACCGCGATCAGCTGACCCAGGTGCTCGTCAACCTGGTGAAGAACGCCGAAGAGGCCATGGGCTCGACGGGTGGCGCGGTGACGGTGAAGACGCTCGGCGCCGGCGCCCAGATCGTGCTCGAGGTCGCCGACTCGGGGCCAGGCATTCCACCCGACTTGAAGGACCGCATCTTCGAGCCCTACGTCACCTCGAAGCCGCAGGGCACCGGGCTGGGCCTCGCCATCGCGATGCGCATCGCCCAGGAACACGACGGGCGCATGGAGGTTGGAAACGTACCTCCTCCGCAGACTGGGGCTGTGTTCCGGTTGGTGCTGCCGCGAATGTCAGGGCGTTAGCGAGTCGTCACTGGCGTCTCAGGACCGCCGTTCGGCCCGAACGGGCGGTTCGAGAGCTGCTGCGCGACGGTCGGCCGCCAGGGAATCGGATCCTGCGGGAGCGCGACCGTTCCCGGCATCGTCGCCGACTGCCCGTTCGAGCCCGAAACGACTGAGGTTTGCGGGCAAGCCATCGGATCCGCGCACCCCACCAGCTGGGACTGTGACGTCCCCACTGCAGCGGCGCCTTCGGGATCCTCCGCCTCCATGCCCACGCCACAGGCGCTCAGGGAGAGGACTGCCAACATTGCGACGACTCGAACCATCATGGCGGTACCTCTTTGCAACCTCGGTGCCGAAGTGAGCATCATGGCCTCATTCCTCCTCGTCGTCGCCCGCTGAGTCAGCAGAGGCGGCGCCCTTGAGGGCGGGGTCGGCGTTGACGATCTGGGACAAGCGGGAGCGCTTCATCTTCAGCAGCCGCGCAGCCTCGGAGATGTTGCCCTTGGCGTCGGCGAGCGCGCGCTCGATGCACTGGCTCTCGATCTCGTGGCGAAGGTCCTTCAGCGAGATGCCTCGGCTGCGAGCGAGCTCGTAGAAGTCGATCGGCCCCGTCGGCACTGCGGCGACGACGGGCGCGACCTGCACGCTCTGGGGCACCGGTGCGCTCTCCACCGGTGCTTGAGGCAGCTCGCCCATCAAGCTGCGCAGCTCGCTGACGTGGCTGAACGCCTCGGGCGTGACGACGGCTCCCTCGGCGAAGATCGCGGCCGAACGAATGACGTTCTCGAGCTCACGCACGTTGCCCGGCCAGGAATGCCGACCCAGGAGCACCAGCGAGTCGTCCGACAGCCGCTTGGCCGGCTCGCCCTTCTCCTTCGCCGCCTCGTCGAGGAAGTGTTGGGTGAGGGTTGGGAGATCGTCGACGCGATCTCTGAGCGGCGGCAGCTCGAGCATCACGCCCTTGAGCCGGTAATAGAGATCGGCGCGGAACCGGCCCTGCCCGATGAGGGTCTCGAGATCGCGGTTGGTGGCGCAGATGACGCGCACGTCGACCTTCAAGGTGCGGCTCCCGCCGACGCGCTCGAACTCGCGCTCATGCAGCACCCGCAGCAAGGCCACCTGCGCCTTCGGGCTGATGTCGCCGATCTCGTCGAGGAAGATGGTGCCGCCATCGGCCATCTCGAAGCGGCCCTTGCGCTCCTTGATCGCCCCAGTGAAGGCACCCTTCTCGTGACCGAACAGCTCCGAGAGGAGCAGCTCCTCGACCATCGCCGCGCAGTTCACCTTCACCAGCGGCATGTGACGGCGCGGCGAGAGGTTGTGGAGCGCCTCGGCGAGCAGCTCCTTGCCAGTGCCGCTCTCGCCACGAATCAGGACGGTGGCGTTGCTGCGGCCGATCGGCTCGAGCTGCTTGGTGATGCGCTGGAGCGCCGCCGACTTGCCCACCATGCCGTACTCGCGCGAGACCGCGACCTTCGGGGTGAGCGAGGCCATCGCGCGGGGCAGGCGAAGCTCGGGCTCCACCGCCGCGAGCACCTCGGCCCGCCGAGCGATCGAGAGGAACGCCGTGCGACGAACCGGCGGCACCCGTTGGACGAGCTCCTCGAGGAGCCGGTTGGCGCGCTGGAACTCGGCCTGGGCCCCGGTGGTGTCTTGCGCGGCCAACCGCAGCTTGCCCATGAGGAAGTAGGTGCGGATCGGCCCTTCGAGCTCCGGCCGATCGAGCAGCGCCTCGCGCGCCCGTGAGGCCGACCGCGACGCGCCGTGAAGATCGCCGAGGGCCAGGAACAGCTCCGCGCGAGTGAGCTCGACCTCGAGCATCGCCGCCTGCTGTTGCCCAACGCCCTTGTCGACACAGCGCCGGTTGAGCTCGACCTCGGCCTGGGCACGCTCCGACGACTGGAGGTGCGCCCGCGCCTTGAGCGCCGCCGCCAAGGCCGCATAGCCGTCGTTGCCGATCTTCTCGAACCCCACCCGGGCCTCGTCCAGCCGGCGGATCGCCTCGGCGAGGTGCCGTTGATCGAGCAACACCGCGCCGAGGGTCAGCTGGGCGCTCGCCTCGAGGTAGGTCTCCTTGAGGCTCTGCGCTCGCTGCAGCGCGTGCTCGGCCAGCTCGGAGGCGCGCTCGAAGTCGCCCAGGAAGTGGTGCAGGCGCGAGAGGTTCGACGCCGCCATCACCACGTCACGGCCCTGCGAGAAGCGCGAGAAGGACTGGAGGGAGCGGGCGAGGTGATCGAGCGCGAGCTCGAAGTCACCGGCCTCGGCGTAGAGCGACCCGAGGTTGGCGTGGGCCACCGCGGCGACGCGTCGATCGGACGAGGGCACCGACTCCCAGCTGCCGATCGCCCGCTGCCGATCGCCCTTCTTGTAGGCCGCGACCCCTTCGTTCAACCGAGCGAGCGCAGCTTCCCGAGCGTCGCCGAGCGACTCCGCGACCTCCGCGTTCGTCTCGAAGACCCCGAGGGCCTCGTTGGCGTTGCCCTGCACGAGCAGCGCCTTGCCCAGCACGTTGCGGAAGGGCAGCGACTCGGCGGCGCGCGACCCCTGGGCGAGCCACTCTTCGCACTTGGCGCGCGCAGTGGCAGCGTCGCCCGAGAGCAGCGCGAGCTCGGCGAGGGTCGCCTTCACCGCGGCCTCGTTCGGGTGCCCCTTCGCCTCGAGCAGTCGCCGGGCGCGGCCCAGCTTGCCGGCCTTGAGCAGCAGCTTGGCGGCGTTGAGCACGCGAGCCCAGCGGTTGGGCTCGTCACCGAGCCGGGCGGCCTCGAGCGAGCGGCGGGCTGCCGACGCGCTCTCACCGAGGGCCGCGAGCACCCCAGCCCACTCCACCGTCAGCTGCGCCCGCGTCGACTGATCGACGAGCGGGAGGACCCGCTGGAACATCGCCGAGGCGTCCTCGAGGGCGCCTTGCTTCACGAGCAAGCGCGCGGCCTCGAGCGCGACGTCGGCCGCATCGCCGGGCGCCGCTTCGAGCAAGAGCTCGGCCGCAGGGAGCATCGACCCCTGCACCGCCAGCACCATGCCCAACCGCCGGGCCGTGGCCGTCACCTGCGCCTGCGAGAGGGTCGCGCGGTACGCCTGCTTCTCCGGCTCGCGGCCAAAGCGCCAGAGCGCGCGGCCGTCGATCACCCGCACCGTCGCCAGCCGCTCCCGCTTGAGCGCGTCGAGCACCCCAGCCGTCGAGGCAGCCTCGGCGCCCATCGTCTCCGCCAGCATCTCGACCGACAGCGCCTCGGGGCTCACGGCCAACACCGCGAGCACGGCGCGCTGCGGCTCGGGCAAGCGCTCCACTCGACGGAGGAAGAAGTCTGCCGCGGGCACCGGCCGCTCGAGCAGATCGCCCAGCGCCTCCGGGTTGCCGCCGGTGAGCTCGAGGAGCTTCTGGGCGACGTCGCTGCGCGAGAGGAAGGCACGAATGCCGTCGAGATCGAAGCCCGACAACGCCAGGGTGCGGCCGGAGACCCGCTCGATCACCTGCGCGAGCGGCTCGGGCAGCTCCGCGCCGTCACGGAAGGTGAGCACGTAGAGCCCACCGGCGCGCGACTCCGGCGTCGACACCACCGCCACCAGGTACCGCAGCAGCTCGAGCGAGGCCCGATCGGCCTCGTCGAGATCGGGGAAGATGAAGACCGGGTTGGAGCGGCCGGTCACCGTCACCAGCTCGCAGGCCGCGTCGTAGAGCGCGAGCCGGCGATCCTCCACCTTGCCCCGCTCACTGGGGCTGCGCAGCGGCTCGAGCGCGTTCGCCAGCTCGGCCACCTTCGTCTCGGGAACACCGGAGCGCGACGCCAGGGTGATCAGCTCGCTGATCAGCGGCGCCATCAACCCCCACGTCCGCCGCACCTCACGGCCGTTGCCACCTTCGAACACCGGAACGCCACGCCGCGCCATCGCCGCCGACAACAGCGACGTCAGGTACGACTTGCCGACGCCGCGCGCCCCACGCACGAAGACGAACCGGGCTCGCCCCGTCGCCTTCGCCTCGTCGTGCTCGCGCAGCAGCAGTGACAGCTCGCTCTCGCGGCCTGACGGCTCGGCGACCACGGCGTCACGGAAGAGTCTGACGACTTCACTCGACATCGACGGCTCCCTTCAGACACGGCGTCGCGATTCCACCCAGAATCACGCGCCGCGAGAACCCCGGCCCACCCGCCCATTCCCCTCGAGTGGCGACGCGTTGAGCAACGCACATGCCACCCGTCACGCGCGCCGCTCTCGGCCGGTGGGAAGTTTTTCCTTCGTTGATCTGATGGGTTGAGACGCGGGGAGGCGTGGAACGGCGCCGATTTCAACCTCACCTGACACCCATGGCGTGAACGCCAGAGCGAGTGACTGAAATGACGTCAGTGAGCCGAACCCGAGACGCTCACTCCTTGACGGGCGTGGCCTTGAGGGCGGCCTTCGCGTCCTTCACGTACACCTGGAAGCGAACCGACTTGCACGCGTACTTGGCGACGAGCTGCTCCTTGTTCTTGAGCAGCTTCGCCTTGAACTTGTCGTAGGTGAGGCCGTCGGCGGGCTCGCCGCACTTCTCTCGGGTCGCGACGAACTCGCGGAACACGTCCTGGAAGTGGCGCTCTTCATCGAGCGGCCCGGCAGCGCCGATCACCGAGGTCACCTTGGGAGCGGCGGCGCGGGCGAGCGCGGGGCGTTCACCGGTATGGCCCGACGGCGCGGACTGCTTGGCTGCGCGAATGAGCTCTGCGGGCACCGCCGCCACCCGGGTCGCATCGGGGTTCGGCTCGCCCATCGAGCCCGCGTCTCCGCCCTGGGAAGCCGCCATCGCAAACGGATCGAAGCCTGGCGGAGGGGCGTTGGGGTTCGAGCCAGGCGTCTTGAAGATGGGGTAGGCCTGCGTTCGCGCTCCCTCTTCGTCGTCGAACGGGTTGTTGATGGGCGCGGTGCGGGCGGCAGGCAACGGCGCGGGCGGCGGCGGCTGGTAGGCCGGCACGTTCGCGGTGACGGGAGGCGGAGGCTTCGACGTCGGCTGGAACGAGGGCGGTGGAGCCGCCGCGAAGGCCGGGGCTGGCGGAGAGCTCGCAGGCCCCAGCGTCGCGAAGGGATCGGCCGCGGGTTCGCTCTCGTTGACGGGAGGCGCGGAAGGAACCCAGGCGGGCTCCTGCGCGGTGACCGACTTGGGCGGTGGAGCAGCGGCGGTGGGTGGCGCGGGGAAGTGGAAGTCGTCGGGGCTCGCCTCCGGCGCGTGGGGCAAGGGCTCGTCGACGGTCGAGACTGGCGCCTGGAGGCCGGTCGAGGTCGGCACTCGCACCGGCGCGACCGGCATCACCGGCGGCGGCATCACCATCGCCGCGCCTTCTTCTTCGCCGCTCTTGAGCAGCGCCATGACTGCGATCGACAGCAGCAACAGGCCCACGAGCGCGCCGAGACCGAACTTCTGGAACCCCGCGAGCGCGACGAGGTCCTCCCCGCTCGCCGCCGTCGCCAGCACCTCGTAGGGCGTGCCGGCGAGCGCTCGCCGCATCGCGAGCGTCTGGGTGAGCGAGGACATCATCGGGAGGTTGAGCGGGCCGATGGAGGTGACCGGCTCGGCGCTGAACTCGACGATCGGTCCTGCCTTCACCGCCTTCGCCGCCGCCTCGACGGTCGCCTTGTCGCCGTCGAGCGCCACCACCTTGCCCTCCGACAGGAGCGCGAGGTTGGTGAGGGCGAGATCGGCACGCACGGTTCCAAGCAGGGCCTTCCCATCACCCACGAGCGGCGCGCCCACCGCGGCCACGCCCGCGCCCTTCACTTCGTTCCGATCGGAGACGAGGAGCGGCACTGCATAGAAGAGGTGCGGAACGCCGTTGAGGGTGGCGATCGTCCCCGCGGCGCCGCCGGCCGTGATGGCAGCGACGTCGACGCCCTCCGCCGCAGCGGGATCACCCTCGGCCTTCGCCAGCAACGCGCCCGCCTCGTTCGAGAGCAACACGACCAGGCCGCTCTTGAGCCCGTCGCTCGTCCCCTCGAGGACGGCGGCCCGAACGGTGTTGAACCGATCGGCCGTCGGCGCTTCGGGCTTGGGAGCCTTGGGGCCGACGTTCGTCACCGCGGTCGACGCCGCCAGCTTGAGCGCCACCGCCTGCAGCTCCGACCGACGCGCCTCGAGCTTGAGCGCGACGGCCGCCGGCGCCCCAGCCAACCCGAGGGAGGCGTCGGCGACGCTGCGATCGGCGCCGAGAGAGGGAGCCAGCTTCAGGCTCCAGGCGAACAACCCGATCGCCACCAGCGCGAAGACGAGGAATTTGACGCGATTCATGAGGGCGCCATCTCACACCCAACCGACGGTGGGGGCAATTCTTCGCGACCGCGCCTCACCGAACGAGTCGTGAGGTGAGGTGGTCGGCCCTTGCAGTCTCGAGAAGCGCCGTCCTCACGCCGGGGCAATGGGCTGAACGATGAGCGTCTCCCAGCGCCGTGGGTCGGGCACCACCGAGGGGTCGGTGAGGTAGACCTCGCGCGCGTCTTCGGAGGGACGAACGCCGTGCTCCTTCATCCACGCGGCGAGCGCCTCGTACGCCGGCGTCATCGTCTCGTACGGGCCGACATGGCGCACCTGGAGCGCGCGACCCCCCTCGAGCCTCACCAACAGCACCCGCCCCGTCAGCGCTTCCACCGGGTGCGTCACCGGCATGATCGCCTCGACCTCGACGGGAGCCGGCGGGTGGGTGTGGTAGCGCGCAAAGGGCGGGCCGGCGAACTGAACGCCGTTGGCGCGCACTGCTTGCGCGAGCTCCCCGAAGGCAGCGCCAAAGAAGCGCGGCAGCTCGTCGACCGCGAGGGTGGCCCGTACGGCCAGTCCGTGCCCGGGATGCAGCGAGATCTCCTCGATTCTCGGCGTCATGGGGAGGCCTCCTGTCTGGTCGAGGGAGCGACCGACGCATTCAAGAGCAAGACCCACGCCCAGTTGATCGTCGTCCTGGCGACCCGCTCCTCGGTCGACGCAGGCTTCATCGCTCGCTGGCCCGAGCCGTGTAGTAGCCTCTCGCCCGCCATGAACCCACGCACCTTCACCGTCGTGACCACGACCCCCGATCCGTTGTCCGCGGAGCGTTTGGTCGACGTGCTGACCGAGGCAGGCCTCGACGCCTTTTCGCGCGCGGGAGGCGCCGCCTCGACCAACGTCCTCAGCGCGGCCGAGCGGGCCTTCTTCGACGTGCTGGTGGCGACCGAGTCGATGGAGCAGGCGGTGCCGCTGGTGAAGAGCGAGCTCGAGGCCATCGAGCGTGACGCCGCGGCGAACGAACAGGCGGCCGAAGAAGAGGCGCTGTCGACCGAGAACCCGACCGGCTGAGTCAGCGACGCCGCGAACGCGCGAACAGCCACGCGATCCACGCGAGCGCTCCGACTCCGGGAGCGAAGGTGCAGCCACACGGCCGAGACGCGACGGACGGCACGGGTCCGCCTGCGTCCACCAGCGGTGTCGCGATCGCGCCCGCATCGAGGCCTCCGTCGAGCGCGACGCCTCCATCGAGGGCGACGCCAGCGTCGGGTCCCAGGGAAGCGAGCCACTTGGGCGCCCGCAGACGAAAGAGCGAGACGCCCTCGACGGTCCACGCGCCGAACTCGAGGTTGCGCTTGAGGTACTTCTCGACCGGCTCATCGACGACCCGCTTGAAGGTCCGCGAGGCGTGCCGAAGCTGCGGACCGCTCGGCTTCTGAACGAGCACCGCGACGTGGGTGATTCGAGAAACGAAGCGCGGCCGATCGGCGCGCACCACGACGACGATGGTGCCTTCGGGCGCCGCGGCCAGCACGGCCTCGGTGCGATCGGAGGGCACGAGATCGAAGCTGAACTCACCCTTCGCCTGAGCGGCCTCCGGAAGTCCGAGCGATCGCCCGCTCTTCTCTTTCCAGGTCTCGGGGGTGATCCGCTTCGAGACCCGCCGCGTCGCGTCCTTCCCGAGCTGGCGGGTGACGTCCTCGAGCAGCCCCTTCTCGACGTTCACCGGAAGCCACTGCGCCTCCATCACGTGGAGTCGCCCTTCGTAGGACGGCGAGTCGAGGTAGCGCACGTGGTTGAGCGTCTCGATCAAGGTCGCCTCGTCGGGCGTGAGCGCGAGCGCCATCGACTCTTCGACCATGGTGAGACAGTCGGCCGCGTCGAAGCGCAGGAGCGGATCTGGATCGTGCCCCTGCCCTTCGCCGAGCGGCGAGAGCACGTAGGGCGTGCCGAGAAAACCCTCGGTCGCGAGCAGGAAGCGACGCTCGAGCGGCTCCTCTCGAAGGCTCTCCCGCTGCGCCTCCCGGGCTCCGGCGTCGAGGCTCTGCCAGGGCGCGATCGCCAGCAACGCCACCACTGCGAGGGTCACTTCTTGAGCCCTGCCTTCTTCAAGATGTCGGCGCGGGCCTCGTCGGTGATCCGCAGCTGTTCCATCTCGGTCTCGTAGACGAGCTTGACGTCGGTGGAGGCCTTGAAGCTCTCGAGCACCAGCCACTCGATCATCTTCCCCTCACCGCCCTGCGCGAGAATGCGCGCGGCCCTCGCCCGCACCGCCACCTCGGGGTCCTCGAGCAGCGGCGTCAACATGGGCGCGGCGGCCTTGGCGGGCGCGCCTTCGAACAGCATCACGCCCTGCAGCCGCTCGTACTTCTCCTTCGACGAGAGCTGTGCCTTGGCGGCCTCGAACCCCTTCTTCTGGCCGAGCAGGCAGAGGGCTTGGGTGGCGGCGAGGCGGGTGCTCTCCGACGACGACTCGAGGAGGCTCTCGAGCCCTTTGGCCTGCTTCGGGTCTCCGAGCTTGCCGACGCCGATGATCATCAGCGCGCGCACCTCGGGGTCGTCTTCGGTCTTCGCAGCCGCGAGCAGGTCGGCCGCCGGGCGCTGGTTCTTGAGCGCGACGAGCGCTCGTGCCGCTTCTCGCCGAACCCCCAGCGCCTTGTCGGCCAACAGCGGGGTGAGGAACCTGGTCGCTCCCGCTTGTTTGCTGCGCCCGACGAGTCGAATGCCGTTGAGCCGCGCAGTGATGTCATCGCTCTGGATGGCGCCGACCGCAGTCGAGAGCAGCTCCGGGTGAGGCGTGGCGATCTGGACGAGCACCTCGAAGTAGAGGTTTCTCTGCGCGGTCGACGACTCGGGGAGCCGGCGGAGGATCGTGTCGGTCGCGTCGGCCTCCGCACCGAGGAAGCTGATCTTGTTGGCGGCCTGGGTGGGCGACATCGAGCCGCTCATCAACGCCGAGAGCGCCTGCACCATCTCGGCCCTCCGGTCTTTCGCGAGCGCTGCGAAGGCGCCGAGCGCGACGACGAGGGCGAGGACGCGACGAGTCATGAACGAGAGGCTACTACACGCGCGCTTCGATTCGATTCGCTGGCTGCCCGACCGCCGAGTGCTCGAATCGAACGCCGAGGGGTGTAGCATCGCGCCGGTGCGTTCGTTCTTCCTCGCCCTGACGATCCTGGCGTGGCCCGGTGCCGGCCAGTCGCGCGACGTGAACGGCCGCTGCCGGAGACCCTGCGAGCAGTACGCGCCCAACGCGCGCGCGAAGGCGGCCTGCGTGCGCTGCGGCCTCGACAAGGAGCCGCTGGGTTGGCTCTTCAAGCTCGATCCCGTGCCGGCCGCGGCCTTCCACGACGACGACTGGCTGGTGCGGTGGAACGCCGTCAGGGCCGACGCGGCGCTCAAGCACCTCGAGCCGGAGCGGCGACTCGCGCAGCTGCTCGAGGAGGATTCGGCCGCCGACGCGAAGAAGCAGTGGTGCGCGACCGCCGTGCTCGCCGCCGGCGCCCGCAACCTCACCGTCGAGGCGTTCCTCGAGAAGACGCCCAAGGCGCTGGAGAGCTGCAAGGCGATCGACGGCCCGGTCTACCTCGAGGTCGCGCGCGGCGTGCTCGACGCCGACGTGAACCGGGGGATCGAGTCGATGGTGAACGTCGCGGCTGCGCGAAAGACCGGCCCGGCCCGGGTGGTGCTCGATCTGATGACGACCGTCACCGCCGCAGACGAGTCGCTGGCGATGGTGCTGGTGACTCACGCCGAGCGGGGCGGGCCTCCGGTGGGGCTCGCGCTGCTCCGCGACGCGACCGAGCGCGACACCGCGACGGTGAACCGGCTGCTCTCGATCTACTCTGCGCTGCGCGACAAGCACCGCTCGCTGTTGACCTCCAGCGACAAGGACGCCCGGCTCCAAGGGGTTCGCAGCCTCGCCCCGCTCGCTCCGCTCAGCACCCCCGAGCTCGCCGTCGCGCTCAACGACGCTCAGGCTTCGGTGCGAATGTCGGCCGCGCGCGCGATCGCCCGCGGTGAGGGGCGCTCGGTGACCCAGGCCGCCCAGGCGCGGCTCGGGGGAGAGACGCCCGCCTCCGCGGTCGAGAAGCGGCGCTGGCTCACCCTGCTCGCCGACGTCGACGATCCACAGTGCGCCGAGCTCACCCGCCACACCTGGACCGACGCGACGCAGCCCGACGCCGTCCGCGGAGATGCGCTGGTGTCGCTCGCCGGCTGCGCCCGCAAACGAGCGCTCCCCGATCTCGAGACGGCGATGGGCTCACCCAACGTCACCCTGCAAGCAGCGGTGATGCGCGCGGTGCTCCTGCTTCCCCGTGAGCCGGCGGTGGTGCCGCTCGTCGAGCGTGCCCTGGGCTCGACCGATGACGGCGTGCTCGCGGGCGCCTGCGAGGCCCTCGGGGCCCATCGCCTCACGCCCCTGGCCGCGCAGCTGGCGCCGCTCCTCGAGCACCAGTCGGCGAGCGTGCGATCGGAGGCGCTCGAGGCGGCCCACGTGCTCGACCCACGAAAGACCCAGCCGCTCGTCATCACCAAGCTCAAGGAAGACAAGGACCCGGCGGTTCGAGAGACGGCGGCTCGGCTGCTGGTCGAGAGCGGCGGGCCCCTCGCGGTGTCGGCGCTCGCAAGTGCGTCCAAGACGGATGCCGACGACCGTGTCAAACTCGCCGCCGCCGAAGGCCTGAGGAAACTCGGGGTCACTCGATGAAGGAGTCAATCGCTCGATGAAGCTCAAGCACGTCGCGATCATCGAACCGCAGCAGGCCCGCTGGAAGGCGCTCGCCAAGGGGCTGGCGAAGGCGGGCCTCAAGGTGAGCCGCGCCACCGAGGCGGAAGCGCTCGAGAAGGAAGACGTCGTCGTGCTCGGCTCGTCGGCGAAGTCTCCGTCGCGGCTCGCCCGGCTGGTGAGAGAGAAGGCCCCCTCGGCGCTGGTGCTCGCCGCCCAGTCGAGAGGCTTTCGTGCCCCGTTCGCCGATGCGGTGCTCCCGCTCCCCTTGTCGATCAACGATCTGAAGGTGCGGCTCGCCGAGTGGAGCACCCGCACCCAGGAAGCCCCGGCGCCGCGCCCCGGCGAGGGCATTCTCGACCCGACCAGCAACTTCTACACGTTCGCCCACTTCAAGGAGGTGCTCTTCGTCGAGGTGAAGCGCGCCCGCCGCTACGGCTTCCCGCTCGCCCTGGCGCTCCTCGCGTTCGATCCGATCGAGGGGGCGACCGCGAAGGTGCAGGCGCAGCTCTTGGGCGGCCTCGCGCTCGCGATTCGACGGTCGCTCCGCGACACCGACTATCCGGTGCAGTACTCGAGCGATCGGGTGCTCCTGCTGATGCCGCACACCGATCTCGCCGGCTCCCTCATCGTCGCGCGCCGCATCTGCGAACGGGTGTCTCGGGCGAGCCTGCAGGCCGGAGACGACGTGCTCCACCCGACGATCTCGGTCGGAGTCGCCGCCGGTGAGCCAGGCCGGGAATACGGCTTTTCCGACCTGGTGCGCCAGGCCCATGACGGCCTGACCCAGGCGATGTCACGCGGTGGAAACCGCGTCGAGTTCTACGACAGCTCGAGCGACCCGACGGTCGAAGCGGCGGTGCCGCCCGTCGTTCCGCCTGTCGTGTCGTGACGCCGAGCCCGGTGTTTCGAGCGAGGCTCACCGCGGTGAGGCCGTGGGTCAGCGCCTCTGCCGGCGCGAGCGAATGAGCACGGCCAGCCCGAGCAGGGCGGGATCGACCGCGACTGAACAGCCCGTCTTCGGCGCGGGCTGCGGAGCGGCCGCTTCGGGCGTCAGGGTGGACTGAATCAGGGACGCATTGTCGGTCACCACGGTCGGTTCGCCCTCTTCGCTCAGCGTCTCGATTCGAAGCGCAGGGGACGTCTTCGTTTGCGCACCATTCGACGCACCGACGGGGAAGTGAATGCCCTGGTCCGTCGTCATCACCGTCGACCCACAGCCCATCTCACTGGTGGCCACGTGGTCCTTCGTCACGTCCGGGAGCGTCGCGCTGAACGAGAAGACCGGGTCCTTCGTCATGTCCTGCGGCGAGAGAATGGTGACGAGCCGGGTCAGCTTCGGAAACCGGGTGAAGAGCCCCTGCAGGTCTCGCATCGGTTTGACGTGCTTCTCGAAGATCGCGTGCGCGAGGGACACGGGCTCGAACGCGACCGTGTAGCTCGCGCCAAAGTCCTCGGGGTGAAGCGGGCGGTAGGTGTCGAGGTAGTAGTCGATCGAATCGAGGAAGGCCTCCGACGTGATCCCGCGCGCGGCCAGGCCCGGAGGATAGGGGAAGGCCTTGAGGAGCTCGTCGCGAACGACGACGGGGAGCTGCTGCGTCGAGCCGTCGGCGAAGCCGCTCTGCCGGAGCGCGCTGACGAACGCGCCTGGCGTCGATCGGGCGGCGAGCGTCGCTTCCTCACCGAACCGCGCAGCTTGGGCGACGGCGTCGTTCATCACCGACGACGGGCCCGCGTACTCGGTCACGAAGGCGTGCTTGTTGGGCGCGCTCGCGATCGCTTCCTGCAGCCAGGTGGCGTAGCCCTCGGGGCGCGTTCGATCGAGCGCGGCCTCGTTGGGGACGACGTGGTGGAAGTTGCGCGGAATCGCCCGGCCATTGCCCACCACCCACACCTGCACGCCCATGTTGGGAGTGGCGCCGACGCTGGTGAGGATCAGCGGGATCATCGGGAGCTCCGCCGGGTACTCGAGGACGATGGGCGTGATGTCACCCACCGACGCCGAGGCCTTGAGCTTGAGGGCGAGGAAGAAGGCGCCCGGGTGAATGTAGGGGCCGACCGCGTCTTGGGTTCCGGTCGGCACGAAGAAGCGGTTGTCGGACAGCCACTTGAACATCTCGGTGCGATCGTCGGCCTTGAGCACGACGTACTCGAAGGCCCCCACTGCGTCGCGAATGACGACGGGAGACGGCTTGAACGGCTCGACGCGATCGATCGGTCCCCCGCCTTGCGAGAGGGCGGTCGGAGAGGCACAGCCCAGCGCGAAGCCCGGTCGAGAAGGGCAGGCCGGGCCGCTGAACGTCTGCTGCACCGTGTAGGACGGGGCGGTGGTGGAAGAGAGGGCGGTGAAGAGCTCGTTCGTGCCGACCCTCACCACCGGCACCGAGGGCAACGGCACCAGCCAGCCGAAGTTCTGCGCCTGCCCCGAATACTGAATCTGGATGTGCGCGATCACCTTGCCGTTGTCGACGGCGAAGAGAATCCGCTCGCCGGCCTGCACGACCGGCTCCGTCACCGAGGGAGGCGCGAAACAGCCGCACGCCTCGGCGGGAACGGCGTGAAGCAGCACTCCGACTGCGCTGACGGCAGCGACCCAACCAAACACTCGACCCATCGTGAGAACTTCCTTCCCTGAGAGGCGCCTGCGTTCTGGCTGTCGGCGGCTTGGTCACCGCGCGAGCTGGCGTGCTCCCAACCCTTCGCTTCGGCCCTGGCGCGAGCCTACGACAGGAGTCGATCGCATGACGAGCCCCGGAGCATCGACGGCGAACGTCAGGGGCCGCTGAGCTCGGCGGCGTCGACCCGATTCCGCCCGCCTCGCTTGGCGCGATAGAGGTACTTGTCGGCAGCGGCGATGAGATCTTCGGGCTGGGCGAAGTCGGAGTCGAAGAGCGTCGCCACTCCCAGCGAGATCGTCACCTTGATCGGCGTGCCGTTGAAGGAGAGATCGGCGCCGTCGATCGCCCGGCGACATCGCTCGGCACACCGCAGCGCATTGTCGGCCGCCGACTCGCGGAGCATGAGCGCGAACTCCTCGCCGCCGTAGCGCGCGAAGAGATCTTCCTGCCGAACCGTCTCGCCCACCTTCGCCGCGACCCGCTGGAGAATGTAGTCGCCGGCCGGGTGCCCGTAGGTGTCGTTGATCTTCTTGAAGTGATCGATGTCGAACATCACCAGCGAGAGGGGCACGCGGTGCCGCAGGCAGTACGCGAACTCCTTGCGGAGCGTGTCGAGGAAGTACTTCTTGTTGAAGATGCGGGTGAGGCCGTCGCGGGTGGCCGACTCGTAGATCGAGCGCTGGTACTGCTCCTCCAGCTGATCCTGAATGCTGAACTTCACCACCGTGTTGGCGCCGATCTGAATCTTGTCGCCGTCCTGCAGGGTGGCGACGTTCACCTTGATGCCGTTGAGGTAGGTGCCGTTCGTCGACCCGAGATCGACGAGCTGGAAGTGCCCGTTCGCCGCCTGCTGGATCTTGCAGTGCCGTCGCGAGATGCCGTCGTCGTCGACCTGCATCTGGAGATCGGGGCTGCGCCCCATCACGATCTCCCCGGACTCGAGCTTGATCATGCGGCCAACCGACGCCGCCGAGCGCGCGCTGATCACGATCAGGTAGGCCGCGTTCTTCTTGG
>JBPOIJ010000121.1:0-39189 GCA_052034585.1 Myxococcota bacterium | reverse complement strand
GCCCGCGCGACAGTCGCTGCCGCCGCTGCAGGAGGACGAACCGGGCCTCTCGTCGTCGGCGGTCACGCCCCCGACGCCGAAGCGGGCGTACTGGTGGCCGTTGCTCCTCGCGGCGGTGCTCGCGACGTTCGCCGGCGCGCTGGGCGTCATCGTCCTCCGGCCTGACGTCTCTCGGCGCGACCCCGAGCCCCCCGACGCAGCCATCGGGTCGACCGCCGTGCTGCTCGACGCCGCCACCCCGCTCGCCCAGCTCGACGACCCGGCCGACGCCGCGAGCACGCGCGAGGACGACGACCCGCCAGATGGCTCGACTCCGGCAGTGCCGCTCCCCGACCCGGAGTCTGCCGACGCCTCGGTGCGGGTGCCGCTCGAGCGCCCGAAGCGACGCGCAGGCTTCCTCACCGCCGATTCGCAGCCGACCTGGGCGACCATCAGCATCGACGGCAAGAAGCTGGGGCCGACGCCCGTCTTTCGCAGAGCGGCTCCCGCGGGAGAGCACCGCGTCGACGCGACGACGCCCGACGGCCGAAAGCAGTCGAAGCGCGTCACCATCAAGCCCGACGCCGAGAGCCGGGTGCTCTTCGAGTGGTGAGTCGACCCAACCTGCGCTCAAGTCTCCCCATGCTGTCGAGCCTGGTCTTCCTGGCGGTCGCAGGCAGCGCCGAGGTCGAGCCCACGCTCGCTCGCGCGGAACAACAGCTCAAGCAGCTGGACTACCGCGCCGCCGCCGAGACCTTCGAGCCCATCTGTCAGCTGCACGCGTGCAGCCGGGCGCAGCATCTCCGGTGGGCGTACGGCCTCGCGACGGCGCTCGCCTCCCAGGGCCAGAGCAACAAGGCCTCGCTCGCCTTTCGCACGCTCCTCTTCGTCGACCCGGACTGGAAGCTGCCCTCGGGCTCGTCACCTCGGTTGCGAGAGCCCTTCGAGCAGGCGGAGGCCTTCATGCGGTTGCGACCGCGCGGGGAGGTGACAGTTCGAGGCGAGCTGTCGAGGGGCACGACCGGCTCGGCGACGGGGGTGCTGTCGTGCGACCCGCTCGAGCTCGTCGGGGCCCTGGTGCTCGTGCTGAGCGGCCCGTCTGGGGAGCTGGAGCTCGAGGCGCCGACCAAGGCGCGCACGCCGACGGCCGACGGCGGTTTCACCGAGACCTTCTCGCCGACCGAGGCGCAGCTCTCCGACGCGACCGAGTTTCGAGTTCGTGCACGGAGCCGGAGTGGTGGAGTCCTCTTCGAGTCCGAGGCTCGCCCCATTCTCCAGCGCGAGGCTCGGCCGGCGCTGTCGTCCCGCTCCTTGTTGACGCTCGACGTGCTCGCGCTGCTCGACGCGTTCAATCTCCAGCTGGGTGCGGAAGTGCGGGTCGGCGTGGCGGCGTTGCCAGTGCTGGAGGCGAGCGTCGGCGCGTTGCTCGGTCAGCGAACGGGCCTGCGTGCGCAGCTGACGGTGCACTTCCCTCGCAGCTCGCGGCTCACGCCGACGCTCGCGGCGCGCTTCGGGCTTCATCCGCTCGAGTCGGGTGTCGCGGTGGGTGGCGGCTTGGCGCTCGGCCTCACCCTCGAGCTCGGGCCGGGGCGCATCGTCGGGGTCGTCGTGGGAGAGGCCTTCGCTGCGCCGGCCCCCTACTCGCCGTGGGTCATCGGCCCGATGGTGGGCTACCAGCTCGACGTGCCGGGCCTCACCGTGCGTTGACGCGGCCGGCGGTCGTCGCAGGTGCGAGCCGCGCGTTCCAACACCAAGCGAGCTCAGTTCTCGGGGAACGCCGTCCAGCCGGCCGTCCAGTCGGTCGAGGGGCCGACCGCGCCGATGAAGGTCGCCGAGGAATCGAAGAACCCGTCGTTCGGAGGCGTCGCTCCCCCGCTGAAGGCCGGCGACTCGGCGAGCGGCTTGAACACCGGCGAAGTGACGCTGCTCGCCTGCGAGAGGAGTGGATCGACGTCGCGGTTCGAGAGCGCCGGCGTCGCGAGCATCATCGCTTCGTCGAACGCGTCGACCGCCATGCCACCATCAGCGAGCGCGGCGGGCGCGACGTTCGTCCAGCCCACGCTCGGGTTCTTGAAGAAGATGGAGTTCTTCACCGCGAGCGCGCCCTCGGCCCACCGTGCCTGGCTGTTCGCGCCGTCGACGAACACCGCCCAGTCGGTGAAGTTGGTGGAGATGACGTTGCTGAGCCGTCCCGCGGTGCCGACGCGCAGCACCATTCCGCGGCTGCGGCCTTCACCGGGATCGCTCGAGTCTGGGGCCCGGCCGATGAGGGTGACGTTCGAGAGCGTGGGCGCCGAGCGCGGCACGAGGTCCTGCCCGGCGCGATTGTTGTCGGCCTCGATGCCGTGGTTTCCGCGGCCGGGCAGCTGCTGCACCACCATGAACTGCACCTTGCCGGTCCACCCTTGGTCCCAGTCGAGCCCGTCGTCGTCCGAGCCGGTGATGAGGAGGTGCTTCAGGTTCACCGAGCCACCGAACAGCTCGACGCCGTCGTCGATGCCGCGGTGCACCTGCACGTAGTCGATGACGGTGCCGGTTCCGCACGCGTTCAAGGTGAGCCCGTTGAGCTCGTCATTCGCCGAGAGCGGCTGGCCAGCGAACTCGATGCGCACGTACTTGAGCCGTCCACAGGAGTGCGCGTCGTCGGGCATCGTTCCGCCGCCGTAGCGGTTACGCGGGTCGTCAGCGAGGCCCTCGGCCTTGTTGTCACCGCCGGTGACGTTGATGGCGGCCTTGCCGTTCATCAGCACCCCGCCCCAGTTGTTGTTGCCGACGCCGCGCATGCCTTCCGGGTAGTTCGCGGTGAAGACGATGGGAGCCGTCGCGGTGCCTTCGGCGATGAGCTGGCCCGAGCGGGTGACGACGATGGCCGAGCCGCGTTCGCCAGCGACGGTGGTGCCGGCCTCGATGGTGAGCACCGCGCCGTCGACGTGAATGATGTTCTTCAGCACGTAGCGCTTGTCCTTCGTCCACGTGGTGTTGGCGGTGATGGGCTCGGTGACGTCGACGATGGAGGTCGAGGCCGTTCCCCCGCCGGTGTTCATGTTCATGTTCGAGGGCGCCGAGCACGCAGCGAGCGCGAGCGCGACGACGGAGAGCGTGGTCTTCATCGGTCACTTCCTGGTGGGCATCGTCCAGGCCAACGATGCGTTGAGCTGCACGCCGAGCTGTTCTCGGAACACCTCGGCCTCTGCCTGCTGAATTCGGAGCTGCTGATTGAGCGCGTTCGCCACGCCGAGCTTGAACTGCAGGCCCGAGGCGAAGGACTGGGTGAACGTCACGTCCACCTTGTGGATGGGCTGCACGTAGAAATCGGGCAGCGGCGCGACGGCCACCTCCGAAATCTCCGGACCCGACACGTTGTAGAAGACGCCGAGCTCGGTGCCCCACTCCGGCTTCGACCAGGTGACGAAGGCGTTGAGCGCCCACGGGGCCTGCCCCTGCAGTGGACGGTTCGAGGTGCCGAGCTGGCCTGCGGTGTTGCCGAGCTGCACCTTCGACCAGATGAGCGCGCCATTGCCGCCGAGCCGAATCTCCTCGAGCAGCGGTGACAGGCGACCGAGCGAGGTGCGCGCCTCCACTTCGACGCCCGCGAGCGAGGCCGAGTCCGCGTTGCGAAAGCCGAAGTCGGTGTTCGAGCCCTGGCCGATGACGACGCGCTCGATGGGGTTCTGGAACTGCTTGCCGAACACCGACAGGGAGAGCACTTCGGTGTCGGTGGGGAACCACTCCGCGCGAACGTCGGCGTGATGAATCGTGGTGAGCGAGAGCGAGGGGTTGCCCGCCACGTTCCGGCGGCGAACCATGTCGAAGAAGATGAAGGGCGCGAGCTCACGGAAGCTCGGCCGCGCGAGCGTGTACGCGTAGCCCGCGCGGAGGTTCAGCGTCGGCAGCGGCGTGACGGTGACGTTCAGCGACGGCACCGGGTTCTGGTACTGCCGGGCGATGACGGAGCCCGAGTTCGCGTCGGTCGCGAACGGAGAGAATACCGAGACCGACTGCGCCGAGCCCTCGTAGCGAAGCCCCGCCTGCGCGCGCAGCCACTCGGTCGCCTTCCACTCCACCAGCCCGAAGCCACCGTAGATGCCGAGCGAGGAGCTGTACCCGTCTTGCGCGATGGTGCTCTCGGCGAGGAAGAACTTCGTGCCGGCGCCTGGACCGATTCGGTCGGCCGTGAGCACGTCTTCGGCGAGCCCCGTCGGCGTCGGACGCGAGAGCTCGAAGAAGCGGAAGCGGCGGCCATCGAAGCGCCGCGCCTGGACCTGGCCAAAGCCGCCCACCTTGAAGCGGAAGCTGCGCCACGGGAGCGTCGCCGAGACGGTGCCGCCTCCGGAGTCTTCGCCGAGCGTGAGGAAGAAGCGCTCCGCCGAGTTCGGCTGCAGGCGCAAGTTGAGCTCGTAGGTTCCGGGCGAGACGAAGTAGCGGGTGTCGCGAATGTCCGGCTCCGAGCGCGCGATGTGGCCGAAGTTGCCCTGCCACTCGAGCTCGAGCTCGCCGAGCGCGCCGATGCGATGAAACCCTTTGAGCTGGGTGTACAGCAATTGGCGCTGGGTGAACTGGAGCCGCTCGCTCACCTGCTCCTGCATCGCGGTGAGGGTGTCGAAGCCGTTCGCGCTGACCGCCTGGTTCTCGGCGTTGGTGAGCCCGAGCACGAGGAGGTTCACTTCGTTGTCGCGGTTGAACTGGAAGCCGACGTTGCCGAGCACCGAGGTCGCCGCGTTCACCGACGAGACCGTCGACGAAGTTGGGTTCGCGAGCTCGAGGCCCTCGGTCGTTCCCGTCACGTCGGCGACGGAGAGCCGGCGGGTGCGCTCCCTGCGCGACCATTGCGCGGCGAAGAGGTAGCCGAGGCGCCGTTCGTGTCCGAGTGCGAGCGTGTTGCCCACCTGCGCCGCAAGCGAGCCGTTCGGCGCCGCGAGCACCGAGCCGGGTGTCCACCGGTTTGGGAGCGCGCGACCACCTTCTCGCTGCGTGTCGGCGCTGATGCCGGGCTTCGATGGATCGAGCGATTGTTGGAACGGGCGATCCATCGGGAAGACGGAGGGCAACTCGCGCGCGGGGTCCTTGAAGCCGAAGGCCTCGCCGAACGATGAAGGCGCGGACGGGCGCTGCTGGAAGGTCGTGACGGAATCGCCGCCACCCGAAGCGCGCACCTTCACCTCGAGCCGAGTCGGGAACGTCGAGGTGTCGATGGTGAGCGAGCCACCGCCGAACTGCGCGGGCAGGTCGGGGGAGTACGTCTTGAGGACGTTGAGGTTCGAGAGGAGCGAGGTCGGGAAGAGGTCGAGCGGGAGGCCAGGCTCGTCGGGCTCCGGGCTCGGCATGATCGTGCCGTTGAGGAGCGTCTGCACGTACCGCCCACCCAACCCGCGCACGAAGACGTATTTCCCTTGCACGAGCGTGACACCCACGACGCGGCGGGCGGCTTCTCCGGCGTTGGCGTCGGGCGTCTTGGCGATCTCCTGCGCGCCGATGGAGTCCTGCACCACCGCCGCCTTCTTCCGCTCCTGGAGGAGCGCCGACTCGTTGCGTTTGTCGGCCTTCGCCTCGACGACGACTTCCTTGATGGCGCGCGACTTCGCCTCGAGCGTCACGTCGAGCGTCGTCACCTGCCCGGCCTTCACTTCGACGTTCTGGATTCGGCGCCCTTCGTAGAGCGCGTAGAAGACGCGGAGGTCGTAGGTGCCCGGCGGGAGCTTGAGCCGGTATTCGCCGTCGACGTCGGTGAGCGCGCTCTTCTTTCCACCCGCGACCACCTTCACCGTCGCTTCGATGAGGCCTTCGCCCGACTGCGCGTCGGTCACCCTGCCGATGATGCCGACGAAGTTCTTCGGGAGCGGCTTCTTGATGGTGACGGGTTCGACGGCGCCCGCGTCGAGGAACTCGGTGCCGGCATCGACTCCCGCGTCGAGGAGGCCTTCGCCCGCATCGAGTTGCTCGGTGACGAGCTCACCACCGTCGTCGCCCGCCATCGCAACGACAGGCGCGCAGGCGCCCATCACCAGCATCACTCGCATCAGCGTCTTCACGAGCCGGGCTTCTCGCGCCGAGGCGTGGCGGAGTCCGGTCGGCGGAGTGAACTCGCCGCAAGGAGACGGTCACGGCCGCGCTCCTCGTCGGTCACGAACGTGTTTCGTCAGCGCACGCACACCGTCGCCATGATGGCGCCTTCGTTGATGGCCGGGCGTGCGGCCCAGGTGTGCGTGCCGAGGGGGAGTTCGCCCGTCCAGACGATGAGCGGAATGTGACCGCTGGGCGCGGTCGCCGAGCTGTACGCAATCGACACGATGGGCGTGCCCCAGATGGAGGGATCGGTGTTGGTCGCGGTCGGCGCGGTCGGGTTGATGTCGCCGCTCCCGCTCCAGATGGCGAGGCAGCGCGCGGAGGCTTGGGTGATGGTGATGGGCGCGCTGGTGAGCAGCGCGTTCACGCCCGCGGGGTTGCGCACGATCGACGACTGCGCCACCACGTCTCCCGAGGAGAACGCGAAGAGCGCCTTGGTCGCTTCTTCGGCGAAGCTGTTCACCTTGCGCATCGTCGAGGAGTGCGGCGCCGACCCCATGACAGCGGCGGCCTTGAAGACGCGCAGGGAATACTGCGGGTAACCAGGCGTGTAGGCCTCGGTGACGATCGGCCCGCTGAAGGTGTTTCCGTTGTTGAGCGTGGGAGGGCCGGCGAAGAGGGCCGTTCGCACCGCGTCGATGCTCACCAGGGCGAGACCCGGCGTGCCGACGGACAAGGTGGTGACGACGTCTTGCGTGCCCTGCCCTTCCTTCTGAGCGGTGACGATGGAGGCGACGAGGGTGGGAATCGTCGACGCGGCGCCGCCGCTCGAGCCGCCAGCCACGGATCCACCAGCGGTCGCGCCACCCGCGACGGATCCGCCAGCGCTCGAACCACCCGCGAGGGCTCCGCCCGCTGATCCGCCTCCGACCGATCCACCAGCCGTCGATCCTCCTGCGACGGAACCACCGGAGGATCCACCAGCCGTCGAACCACCCGCGACGGATCCACCGGCTGATCCGCCAGCCGTCGAACCACCCGCGACGGTTCCACCGGCCGATCCGCCAGCCGTCGAACCACCCGCGACGGATCCACCGGCCGATCCGCCAGCCGTCGAACCACCCGCGACGGATCCACGGGCTGATCCGCCAGCCGTCGATCCGCCGGCTGATCCGCCTCCGACCCCTGCATCGGCCGACGAGCCCGGGCCACACGCGACCAACAGCAACCCTGCGACGAACACGAGCGTTCTCATCGGGAGCAGGCCACCGAGATCGAAGATCCGCCAATCACCCCGACGACGCACTGAAGGGGCCGACCATCGTCACCCGGGCACGTGCAGTTGAAGACGAGCCCCTGAGAGCCGGGGAGCTGCGTCGCCGCTGCGCAGGCACACCCAGGGAGCACCGACGCCGGCTTCGGCGCAGGCTGCTTGTCTCCGCCAAACGCCATCGCCGCACCGAACAGCGCTCCGATGAATACCCATCGCGTCATGAAGGCCTCCCAGGTTCAGCGAAGATGACCTCGAGTGAGCGTGAACTCAACCGGCTCGACGACGGGAAGCATGCGCGCGAGGCCTCCATGTTCTGGTACGGAACCGCCATGCACTTCGTCATCATCGCGGCACTGCTTGGGGCGACGCCAACACCGAACGCGCGGATCCTGATCATCGCCGGCGTGAAGACCCAAGCAGCGGCCGAGAGCGCGCTGGCGAAGCTCAAGGTCAAGAGTGAAGGCCTCGCTCCTGGCTACCCGCGCATCGTCAAGAGTGACGACTACCCCGGCCTCAAGAAGGGCGTCTGGGTCGCCGTGCTGAGTGCGTGCGCGCTGAACAACGTGGCGGGAACGGTGGCGCTCTACGAGGCGCGCACGAAGACGAAGGGCGGTTCGACTCGCACGGTGACGTGGCCCGAGCCCGAGAAGGCCTGCGCGGCGCCGGCGCTTCGCCCAGAGCAGCTGTGGCTCGATTCACCGTCGGGGAAGATCTACGCACCGACCGGCGCCAGCAAGTACGCCTCGGAGGGCGTGCTCGTCGTCGAGAGCGCTGGGGTCGTGACGGTGCTCGAGCCAGGCGAGGAGTTCGTCCCGCCCGGCTATTCGCGCGGGGCCTGCGGCGTGGGCTCGAGAGATCATGAGCGCACCCATGAGGTGAAGGGCGCCGAGCTGGCGGTCGAGTGGGAGTGCTCGAAGGACGGCTGCGCTGGCGACCAAGACCCCGACACCGTCGCGCTCATCCAGCACGTGACGATCGAGGCCGGCAAACCCAAGGTGACCTGGCAGACGTTCGAGGAGCAGCACGGGGCGTGTCACTGAGCTGAGCTCAATGTTCGGGCAGCTCGTCGGCCAACACCGCGAGCGTCTCGACTCCGCCGCCTCGCACCGCGTCCATCACGTCGAGTGCGCGCCCATACGGCACTCCGCTTTCGGCATCGAAGAACACCACCTTGTCCGGCCGGGCGTTCACCATGCGCACCACTCGGCCCGGCAGCTCGGCGGCGGCCACCACCTCACCGTTCACCTTCGTCTCTCCTGCTGCGTTCAAGGTGATCACGATCGGCGCCAACGTCTCGGGCGGCGGCGGCGGCGCGTTCTCCTCGGGCTTCGGCGGAACGTTCAGCCACAGCTGCTTCGTGAGCAGCGGCGTCACCACCATGAAGATGATGAGCAGCACCAACACCACGTCGACGAGCGGCGTGACGTTCATCGCCGGCTTCGCCCCACCGCGCCGACGGCCTTCACCGTCCTGTCCGACGTTCATCCCCATGATGGCTCCTCAGCTCCGGCGGTTCGCCGCGTCGAGCACCTGCAACGACACTCCGGGAAACCCCAGGTCCTGGCAGGCCTTGAACAGTGCGCGCACCTTCCCGTAGTCGATCGATTGAGCCGCCTTCAGCACCACCCGCGCGTTCGCGCTCGCCGCGTGCACCTTCGAGAGCCGATCGAGCAGCGCATCCAACGGCAGCTCGTCCTTCTCGAAGTAGAGCTTCCCGTCCCGGGCGAGCGTCACCGTCGTCGGCTCGAGCGACCGACTCGACGCGTCCGGGTTCTTGATCGACGGGAGCGCGACCGAGACGCCGGCCTCCATCTGCGGCGTCACCACCATGAAGATGATCAGCAGCACGAGCACCACGTCGACGAGCGGAGTGACGTTCATCTCCGGCGCGATGCCGGCGCGCCGCTTCTTCTTCCGAGCCACTTCACTTCCCATGGGCCGAGCCCCGATCGGCGTGCTTCGCCTCGAGGAAGTCGAGGAACTCACCGCGCGCGTCGTCGAGCGCGAGCATGATTCCGTCGGCCTGGGTGCTGAGCCAGTTGAAGGCGAGCACCGCGGGGATCGCGACCATCAGCCCGAACGCCGTCTCGACGAGCGCCTCCGCGATGCCGAGCGACACCGCGCCGAGGCCTCCCGAACCTTCCTTCGCGATGCCCTGGAAGGCCGTGATGATGCCGAACACCGTGCCGAGCAACCCGACGAACGGCGCCACCGAACCGACCGACGCCAACACGCCCATGCCGCGCTTCACGTCGGCGGCGAGCAGCTCGGTCTTCCGTTCCAGCTCGCGCCGCGTCAGCTCGATGGGCGACACCGCGCCGCCCTTCTTCGAGGCAGCGAGATAGGTCTTCGCTCCGGTGCCGAGCAGCTTCGCGAGGTGGCTGTGCTTCACCATCTCGGCCTTCTCGGCCAGCGCGCTCGGTTGGTCGGTGTCGAGCAGTTCCTTCGCCTGAATCGCGAAGCGCCGCGACGCCGCGCGCGACCGCCAGTACGCCCACAGCCGCTCGAAGAAGACCGCCAACGACGCGAGCGCCATCAACAGCAACACCGAGGCGACCGAGAGGGCCGGAATGCCCATGTGCCCGAGGATTTTTCCGAAATCGAACATGCGTCACTCCCTGAGAGAGAACTTCACTGGAACGGTGAGGAAGACGGCGATGGCCTGGCCGTCGAGCTGCGCTGGGGTGAAGCGCCAGGTCTTCACCGCCGCGATGGCGGAACCGACGAAGGGCTCGTCGCCCTTGAGCACCGAGATGCGCCCGACGCTGCCGTCTTTCTCGACGACGACCTTCAGCACCACCCGCGCTTCCTGCCCGGTGGTGCGCGCCGCTTCGGGGTACTCGGGCGCCGCGTTGTTCTCGTCGGGCTCGGGAGGATCGGCCTCCTCGGGAATGTTCACCGGCCCATTCGCCGCGACTTTCGCCTCGACGGGCGCGGGCGAGTCGTCCTCGGAGCCTTCGGGAGCGCCTCCCACCGCGGGCACGACGCCGGAGCCGGTGCCTCCCACGGCGACTTCAATCGCAGCGACGGCCTCGGTCGACTCGGGCGGCTTTTCCTTCGGCACCTCCTTCGGAGCGACCATCGGCGCAGGTGCAGCGACCGGCACTTCGAGGGGAGCCGGCTTCGGGGCGACCTTCTTCGGCGCTGGCGGAGGTGGAGGCTCGACCTTCACCGGCTCGGGCGGCGGCGGTGGCGGGCGGAAGGCCACGTCAACGCTCCGCTCCTTTGGTGCTGCGTCGATGCGTGCTCCCAGCAGCGCGGTGACGATGACGAAGGTCGCGAGCACGCCCAGCGCCAGCAACGCCGCGAGGACGAGCCGCTTCTGCCGGTCTGCGTCCAACGTCTCCTGCGAGGCCGCCGCGAACATGAACGACGACGTAGCGAGCCGGTGCTGCGCGACGATGACGTTCCTGTCCCGAATTCGTCACAAGGCTCGGCTCCCTGTGGCGCTCACGGTCGATTGAGACCGCCCAGCCCCTTCTGGTACGTGCCAGCGCGTGGGCGCCGTCTTCCTCACCGCCGTGATGTTCACTGCCCCGGCGTCGCTCGAGCTCGAGTGGACCGCCCCGGCTGGCTGCCCCGACGTCGAGGTCGCCCGGGCGCGCATCGGCCCCCTCGCTGGCCGCGCCTCGGCCACCATCACCGAACACGCCTCCGAGTGGCAGCTCGTCGTCCAGGTCGCCAACACCGAGCGGCGCCTCACCACCAAGCGCTGCGAGGAAGCGGTGGACGCCGCGGTGCTGATCATCAAGCTCGCGCTCGAGCCGCCGGCGCTGGCCCCGCCCACGGCCGACGTCACTCCGCCTCCCGACCCACCTCCGTCGGTCACGCCGCCCTCCACTCCGCTCGTCTTCCAGCTCGGCGCGATGGCCAGCGTCCTGCTTGGGTGGCTTCCGCAGCCGGTCGTGCGCTTCGGGGCGGCCTTCAGCGCGCGGGGAGAACACCTGCTGGTGCTCGCGCAGGTCCAAGCCGGAGTTCCTCAGCGCTACGCCATCGAGGGCACCGCAGGTGGAGAAGCCGTCGTGCACGCGGTCGTCGATCTCGACGCAGGCCTCTGTTGGGCGTTCCCGCTCGGGCGCGTGCGACTCGCTCCGTGTGGTGGCGGAGGCGTCGCCGTCCTCTCGGTCGCCGGAGCGCAGCTCGCCGTCTCACGACAGGCCCTCGTCCTCGCACCGCATGGCGGCCCGGGCCTCAGGGCGACCATCGAACTCACCTCCTGGTTGGAGGCGTCCCTCACGGGCTGGGCGCGCTTCGGCTCGTTCCCGGTCGTCTCCCTCGAGGAATCACGCGAGGTTCTGCGGGGAAACCTCCTCAGCGGCGACCTCGCGCTGGGAATCGGTGGTGTCTGGTGACGGATTCGGCCCCACCCGGCCATGTACCGCCCGTGCAGCTCACGGAGGCCCTCAGCTCGATGTCCCTCGACGCCGCCGTCGTCGGCTTCGACGCGCTCTACGAGTCGACGGTCGACCTCGCCTTCCGGGTGTTGAGCCGCATGGGCGTGCGTGAGGCCGAGCTCGACGATGCTCTCCAAGACGTCTTCTTCGTCGCGCATCGCCGGCTCGGGTCGCTCCGCGCCGGAGTGCGGCCCTCGAGCTGGGTCGCCGGCATCGCCGTCAAGGTGGCGCACGACTACCGCCGACGAGGTGCCCGCAAGCCGAGTGAGCCGCTCGAGCCGCTCGCCGACCAGCTCGAGACCAAAGACGGTCACCCCGAGCGCGCCGCGATGGAGCGCGAAGGCGTGCGCGCGGTGAACCAGTTCCTCGCCACCTTGAGCCCGGCCCTGCTCGAGGTCTTCGTGCTCGCCGAGCTGGAACAGCAGTCGGCCCCGGAGATCGCCGAAGCGCTCGCGATTCCCGTCAACACCGTCTACTCCCGGGTGCGCCTCGCCAGAGGCCACTTCGAGCGCTTCGTGGAGCAGCTGACTGGAGGTGGCGCATGACGTCGCCACACGATCGCGCTCGGGCGTACCTGGAGGAGGCGCGGGCGCAGCGCCCCAAGCTCGACCCTCGTCGCCGAGAGCACCTCAAACAAGCCGTCCTCGCCGGAGTAGCAGGCACCGCAGTGGCGGCCTCGAGCGCGAGCGCCGCGGGGAGCTGGTTCACGAGCCTGGGCGCGAAGGTGGTGATGGGCCTCACCGCGGCGGCGGTCGGCTCGGGCCTCACCTACGGAGTGATGAAGACGGTCGTCCCGCACCCAGCACCGGTCGCCGCGGCGAGCAAACCCATCGCCCCCGCGGTCGCCATCGCGCGCCCGACTCCTGCGGTCGAGGTGGCGTCGGCGAGCGAACCAGTGGTGGTGGTCGAGCCGGTGGTGGAGCAGCCGCCTCGAGCCGCCCCGCGCCTCCCGCGCACGAGCGAAGCAGCGCCACCACCCGCGCCCGTGGCCGAAGAGACACCACCCATCGTGCCCGCACCCGAAGCACCGAAGCGCCCGCAGAACGAAGCCGAGCGACCGCCGGAGGTGGTGGCCGCCCCGACGGCCCGGCGCCCGACTCAACCAGCGCCCTCCCCGGCGCTCGACGAGGAACTCGGCCACCTGCGCAAGGCGATGTCGCTCCACGAAGCCCAGGACGAAGCCGGGGCAGCCACCGTGCTCGCCACCTACGAGGCCCAGTTTCCGCACGGCGTCCTCCGGGTCGAGGCGCTCACCCTTCGAGTCCTCGTGGCCTGCGCGCGCGGCCGAACCGACGACGCCGACGTCGTCTGGCGCGTGCTCGAACGCGAAGCCCCTCACGTGCTGTCCACCCCGCGCCTGCAGCAGTCCTGCGCGCGCCACTGACCTCTCTCACCAGGAGCGAAGATGAAACCAACCGTCCTCTCGACGCCGTGCGCGCTCGTGCTCGGTGTCCTCGTTGCAGCATGCGGAATTCCCATCGACCTCGGGTCCGGTGACGGAGGTGCGCCCGATGGAGGCTCGTCGGGCGGAGCAGCGGGCGGCGTCGCCGGAGGCTCGATGGCTGGCGGACTCGCTTCAGGCGGCGGGACGAGCGGCGGCGGGAGCGCGGGTGGGAACACCGCGGGTGGAAGCACGGCGGGCGGAAGCACGGCGGGTGGAAGCACGGCCGGTGGGGCAGCCGGCGGAGGGACGGGCGACGGCGGCGTGATGACGGCCTTCGCTCAGGTGGACCGAACCATGCTCGAGTTCGGTGAGCAGTTCGGACAAGGCGTCGCGGTGGGCACCCGCGTCACCGAGACGCTCCTCGTCCGCAACAGCGGCACGCGCCCCTTCACCTTCGCCGCCAACTTCACCGGCTCGCCGCTCTTCGTCGTCGACTCGGCCCCCGTGGGTGGCTCGGTCCCCGCGAACGGGATGGGCTTCGTGCGAGTTCGTTTCGGCCCCGCCGACGGAGGCTGGAGCGGCTCGATCGCGAGCTTCACCGGCACGCTCGTGGTGACGACCTCGGCCCCGAACCTCTCCTCCATCTCGATTCCGGTCAGCGCAAAGGCGGTGAAGCCATGATGACGATGCTCGTTTCGCTCTGCCTGAGCCAGGTGTCGATGAACCCCGAGTGCACCGCGAGCCAGAGCTGCAGTCGACCCGACGTCCAACGCTCGTTCACCCTCGCCTCGTCGTGGGCGAGCTACCAGAGCGAGCTGAACGTCGTCGGCTACGAGAACGACGCCGACGGCGATGGCCGGTCCGACTCGCTCGACAACTGCCCCTTCGCCTCGAACCGCGACCAGCTCGATGGTGATGGCGACGGCGTGGGCGACAGCTGCGACGACTGCTCGGCCATCGTGAACTTCGGCCAGCTCGACCAGGACGGAGACGGGCTCGGAGACGTCTGCGACAGCGATCTCGACGGCGACGCCGTGCTCAACGCGCTCGACAACTGCCCCTCACTCCCAAACCCCGCGGTCGGCGCCGCTCAGCCCAACGTCGACGGCGACACCATGGGCGACCGCTGCGACGACGACCTCGATGGCGACGGCTTCTCGAACGTGACCGACCTGTGCCCGCGCGTCTTCTCGACGACCAACGTGCCTCAGTCCGGGCAGACCTGCAGCCTCGACCTCGACTTCGACGGAATCCCCGACCACCTCGACAACTGCCCGAGCCTGCCGAACTCGAGCAACAGCGACGTCGACCACGACGGGCTCGGTGACGCGTGCGACGGCGACGAAGACGCTGACGGCGTTCCGAGAACGAGCGACAACTGCGCGAGCGTGGCGAACCGCGCCCAAGCCGACTCCGACTTCGACGGGCTGGGCGATGCCTGCGACCCGTTCTTCTGTCTCGTCCTCGACCCGAGCAACCGCCCTGACTGCCTCGATGCGCACGGGCCGTTCCGCGTGCACGCCGGTGGTGCGGTGACGGTGCTCACCGGCGATCGGTTGCGCCTGCCGCTCTTCGCCAACCGCAACGGCGTCGCGATTCGGTATCAGTGGGTGGTGACGCAGCGGCCGGCCGGGAGCGTCGCCCAGCCGACCTTCGCCTCAGGCACCGTCGCGGGCTCGCGCGACTTCCAGTACGCCTACCCCTTCGGCGAAGTGCCTTCCTTCACGCCCGATCGCGCCGGGGCCTACCGGCTCCAGCTGATGGCGGAGTTGGTGTTCTCCGACCCGGTCGACCCAGCGACGAGTCAATCGGTGCACTCGATGTCTCTCGACGCGCACTGAGCCCGAAGCCCCGCTCAGCTCGCTGGAGGAGGCGGCACCGGCAACAGCGGCGGCGTCTCGTCCTTCGACGGCTCGGGCGCAGGAGCCGCCGCCTGCGCGCGCTCACGCTTCGTCACCTGCGAGTCACCCTCGAAGCCGATGGCGAGCCCGACGAAGGGAATGGTGAAGCCCGAGAGCCCGAACTCGAAGCTGCCGTAGAAGTTGCCGACCTTCACCTTCATGCCGACGCCTGGGTTGAAGAGGGGCAACACCGCGTTGGCGCCCGTGCCCACCTCGGGCCCGGCGAGGAAGCCGACGGCGAGCGAGGGGAAGACGGTGAGCGGCTCGACGGTGCGGAAGTAGTAGCGAAAGTCGGCGATGGCGCCGAAGCCGTACGAGGCCGGCCGCAAGCCGAGCACCGGCGCGCCTGGCGGGTTGTCCATCCACATCATGCGCATCGAGAAGCCGACGCCCTGAGGCACCGAGAGGCCGAACTCGAGGCCGGCGTTCGGGGCGAGGCCGAGCGCTCCAGGTGGCGCCGCGATGCCGCCGCGCGTACCGACGAAGAAGCTCGCCCGCTCGGAGTACGGCAGCGCATCGGGGTTGTCCTTCTTGAGCGAAGCCGGGTCGGCGAGCGCGACGGAGGCGACGAGGCTGCTGATCAGCACGGCACAGAGCGTGGTCTTCATGGGGACTCCTCGAACGGCGAGTGATGCACCGCTCGGGAGCAACCGTGATGCCGCGAGTGAAGGCTCGACCTTGCGAGCCGCGCCGTGGCCGGGTGTGCAAGCGCTTGCACGCTCGGAGTGACGCGCGCTGCACGCTCAGGGCATCAGCGCCGAGACGTTCGAGCGCTCGTGCTGGCCGAGCTCGATCACTGCGTCAGGCATGAAGAGCACCAGGTGGAAGCGGCGTCGATACCCGCCTCCGTCGGCTGCCTGCTGCGGCTCGGCGGAAACGAAGAGCCTGCCCGGACGCGCCTCACCCCGGTTCCCGGCGATCCACGGGCGAGCGCCATTGGGCAGGGTAATCTCGCGCCAGGTCATCAGCTTCCCGAGCCCACCGTCGGGGAATCGCGAGTCGAGCCGGCCATTCGGGAGTACGTCGTAGCGAGCGAGGAAGAGACCTGCCGAGGTGAGCGCAACGGGCCAGCCGCCCAGGTTCTCGTAGTCGATCACGGTCGCCGGAAGACCTGCGTCGTTCTCGGGCAGCGGCTCGGTGAGCTGAAAGCCTCCCGGGAGACTGAAGATGGTGCCGTCGCGGTAGCCCGCGCGGCCGAGCCCGCCTCTCGGGTTGTCGAACCAGACCTCGACCGGCTCGACGCCGGAAAGGGCGAGCAACGACGAACTCCACTGGAGCGGGCTTCCTCCCAGCTCGAACTCGTACACGTTGCGGGAGGTGACGAGGTAGCCACGCACCCGGTCGACGCCGTTGGTCCCGACGGGCGTGCGCTCGACCGCGAAGCTGCGAATTCTCGTCGAAGCCTCGGGCGTCAAGACGGGCGTGGCCTCTCCTCGCAGCCCGGGCGAGCCGGCGAGGTCGGTCGGCGTTGCCAGGAAGTAGAGCGAGTCGTCGGCGGCGATCACCATCGAGAGCAAGCCGCCGTCGGAGCCGGTCAACCCCTCTCCGAAGAGGACACGCTGCGGCCGGGCGCCGAGACCGTCGACGAGCTGCGGCCCGAAGCGCACCCCAGCGAGATCGATCTTGGCGAGACTCCCTGAAGTCGAGAGGCCCCAGCCCTGGCCGTCGTGCACCAAGGCACCGACCTTGCCGCTGATGTCGGGCGCCACGACTCGAAACCCGTTGGACTTCGTCGCCGCGTCGAGATCGTTCGGGCGAAAGAAGGCGCCGACCGGCGTCACCGCGACGAGACCAGAGGCGGAGAGGAAGTCGAGCGTTCCGACATCGGTTGGCACCCGGTCGAGGAAGATCGGCGTCGCTTCGCCGATCGTCTTCCCCGCCCACACACGCCCGGCCTTTCCTCCAGCGAGGAAGCCCACTGACGCCGCGGTGTCGAAGACGGCATACGGTTTCGAGTCACCCGGCCGCCGGAGGATGAGCGCGTTCGGGTCGAAGAGGGGTGTCGTCTCATCGGCGACACACACCGCCGACGGACCGGACCCGAGAGCACCGCGAATTCGCCGGAGGCCGTCGACGGGGCAGAGCAGGTCCACGAAGGGGCCTGGGTCCAAGCCAGGGGTCACTGCGAGAGGCACCGCTCCGAGTGGGCATGGGTTGCAGTCGTTCCAGATGGGGTCGAGGCGAATCGTGTCGCTCGTGCGCGTCACGCCATACGTCGCGAGGTTGGGCCGCCCGGCGTCTGGAGCCGAGAGCACCGCGTACAGGGTGTTTCGTTCGTCGGCGAAGACGGCCGACGCCGCCGGGAACTGGGCGCTGACCACGAGGAGCGTCCCTCCGTCTGCCTGAATGCGAAACCCGTCTCTTCCCGCGAACACCAGCGCGCGCAGCCCGAGCGTTCCGGCGGCCGAAGCGACGTCGAAGGGAGGACCGTCGGCGGTGATGGAATTGAAGTCGGGCACCAGATCCGGAGCCGTCGGGATGATGCGCCCCGCGCGCTCGGGGTTCGTGGCCACGACGACGATGCCTGGCCCGTCGATCGTTCGAAGCCGGCTCGCCCGCAGGCCGGCGACCAGGTTGGCCGGGTCTCGCACCCGCATGGTCGGGCTCGTCTCGAAGTACACCTGCCCATCGGCCTCTCGGCCGATTACCCGCAGCCCAGAATCGAGCCGGTTGACCACGATGGGATCTCGCAGCTCGGTGAGATTGCGACGCAGCTCGACCGTGCTCCCTCTCTGGCTGAGGAACGCATACGAGGCGTCACCAGACTGAACGACGAAGTCCGTCGGTCCACCGCCTTCGACGTGCGCGATGGCGTCGATCGGCCCCTTGAGCAGCATCGGGTGCAGCACGCTCGGGTCCGCGAAGGTTGGAAACGTCGGCAGCCCCTCGAACTGCGGCCCCTCGTAGCGGAACCGGCGGCAGCGGTCGTCGACTCCGCAGACGTCACCCTTCGAGCACACCGCGTCGCGCTCTCCAGGCGGCTTCGAGTAATCACAGGGAAAGTCGTTGCCCGGCTCGACGAGCAGCCCGGTGCAGGCCACCATCGCCGCGACGAACGCGACCGCGAGGAACGTTCTCATCACCAGAACCCTCCCGACAGCGCGAGGCCGGTGCCGGTGGGCACGACGAGCAGCGACAGCCGCGACTCCGACTCCGCGGGCGGCATCAGCACCAGGCCGAGCACCGTCGCGATGACGCCCGAGAGCATCAGGCCCGCAGAGACCCACTTCTGCCGGCCGAGCAGGTCGTTCTGCTCGACGTAGAAGGTGCGCTCGCGGAGCCCGGCGCCGGTGCAGCGTCCATCGGCGGGCACGCCACCGGGGCAGAGCTCGTCGTTGAGCTGCTGTTGCTGGGTGAGGGTGACGATGCCGAAGATGCCGCCGGCGAAGAACACCGCACCGCCTGCGGTGAGCAAGGTGATGGGCACCACCCGCGACGGCGGCGGTGGCAACGGAGAGCCGGTCGCCTCGGCCGCGGCGTAGGGAACGAGGCGCTGCAGCTCCTCGAGCGTCGCGGCGATGCGGTTCGAGCGCGCGATGGCTCGGCCCTTCGTGGTGTCCACCGTGTTGAGCGAGAGCTGAAACGCGCTGCCCACCCGCGACAGCTGACCCGAGAGCAGGAAGGTGGCAGCGAGCGCGTCACCGACCGAGGTGCCGCAGGCGTCAGGGCTCGTCTCGCACACCCCAAGGAGCTGCTTCTGCCGCTCGAGGCCGAGCAGCGCTTCGACGTCACGGCTCGCGATGACCTCGAACAGCCCCCGGCCCGTCAACGCGGCGACGATGGCGTCGGTGAAGGCATTGGCTTGATCAGCCGTGACGCCCTGCGGCTGGAGCCGGAGCACGGCCAGCCGTGGCTTCTTGTCGAAGGTCTGCTTCTGCGGAGTGCCCTCGAGCGGCGCGGGGCCCTGGGCACGAACGAGCGAGGCGCCGAGCAACACGGCCGCCGTGACGGCGAGCGGGAGAGTACGCACGGCGGGAATCCTCGCCTCCCTCGGCGCCCTTGACCATCTTTGAGAAGAACGGCGTTCAGCGCGAGACGAAGTCGATCGACCGGTCGGCGAGCGCTTCCGTCCCACCGTCGGGGAAGTGGCGAGAGAGCTCGCGGCACTCGAGGCGCACCCGCACACCCCCGTCGGCCCCTGGCTCCCGGCTCGCCTCGACGACGTTCATGAAGATGTGCTCGCGGCCGCCATCGCGATCGCGGAAGACGGAGAAGTCGGTCAGCAGGCAGTCCTTGTCGCGCTTGGGGAGCGCGCCGGTCACCAGGCCTTGCGAGAACTGGAACTCGAGCCGCCCACCGAGGTGCGCGACAGAGACGAAGGTGCCCGCGTCGGTCTCGACGAACGCCTCGGGCGCGTCGACGGCGAGGGGACCTCCGAAGGCCCGCCCGAGCCCCTCTCCGATGGCCGTCCCGATGGCTTGCCCGAGCGCGTTGCCGACACATTCACCAATCTTCAGGGGCGCGCAGGCCGCCATCACCACTGCGAGCATCAACCAGGCTCTCGTTTTCATGCCCGCCACGTTTGCAACCGTGACGCCAGCGGCCGAACCGAGCGCTCGTCAGCCGAAAACACGGCCCTCGAGGCGCGAAACGCAGCGGTGACGCGTCGTCGGTGTCGCGCCGGTGCACGACATGAACGCCCTGGATCAGCCGGGTCAGATGTCGAGGTTCACCACGCGGACCGACTCCTTCTCGATCCAATCGCGGCGGCGGTCGACGTCGTCACCCATCAGCTTGGTGAAGATGTCCTGCGCCTCGACGACGTCCTTCACCTTCACCTGGAGCAAGGTGCGGGTCTTCGGATCCATCGTCGTCTCGGCGAGCTGCTCGGCGTTCATCTCGCCCAGACCCTTGTAGCGCTGAATGTAGAGGCCCTTGAGCGCCTCGTCGTACGCGAGGTTGAGCACCTCTTGGTAGGTGAACGCGGTGCGCGTCTCGTCGCCGATGCGCAGGGTGTACGGCGCCGGCCCGAAGGCCTTGAAGGACTCCTTGAGGGTCATCAGCTCGCGCACCTCGGCGCTGTTCAAGAAGTCGGTGTCGAGCACGGTCTCGCGGAAGGCGCCGTTGACGTCGGACTTGATGACGAACTTCTTCGAGCTGTGCTGCGGGTCGTCGCGGCGCTCGACGCGCATGCGGTCGATGATGTCGGGGTGGCGCTCTTCGAGGTACCCCTGCACGGCGTTGAACTCGGCCTGGGCGCGGCTGATCAGCTCGCCCTCTTCGTCCTTCACCGTGGCCTCGGTGTCCTTGAGGATCTCGGGAGTGAAGTTCGCGGCCTGGACGATGGCGTCGACGACCCGCATGTCCTTGCGCAGCGCCATGCGCTCGAGGCGCTTGTCGTAGGTCGTCACCTTCTTGAGCAGCTTCTTGAGCGCCTCGCCGGTGAGCTCTCCGTCTTTCAGCTCGAGCACCGCCCGCTCGGCCGCGCGATCGAGGAGGAAGTCGCTGCGCGCGTCGTCGTCCTTCAGGTAGCGATCGCGCTTGTTGATGGTGACTTTGTAGAGCGGCGGCTGGGCGATGTAGACGAAGCCCTTCTCGATGAGCTCGGGCATCTGCCGGAAGAAGAACGTGAGCAGCAGGGTGCGAATGTGCGAGCCGTCGACGTCGGCGTCCGTCATCAGGATGACGCGGTGGTACCGCACGTCGTCGGGCTTGTAGCCCTCGGGGTCGGCCTTCACGCCAGCGCCGAGCGCGGTGATCAGGGTGCGAATTTCTTGGCTGTCGAGCATCTTGTCGATGCGGGCCTTCTCGACGTTCAGGATCTTTCCGCGCAGCGGCAGAATCGCCTGGTTGTCGGAGTTGCGGCCCATCTTCGCGGAGCCACCTGCCGAGTCACCCTCGACGATGAAGAGCTCGCTCTCTTCCGGCTTCTTCGAGCGGCAGTCCGAGAGCTTGCCCGGCAGCCCTCCGCCCGAGAAGGCGCCCTTGCGCACGGTCTCGCGAGCCTTGCGAGCTGCGATGCGGGCGCGGGCGGCGTCGCCGATCTTCCCGACGATCTTCTTCGCGTTCGACGGGTTCTCGTCGAGCCACTGCGAGAGCTGCTCGTTCACCATCTGCTCGACGAGGCCCTTGATCTCGGAGTTGCCGAGCTTCTGCTTCGTCTGCCCTTCGAACTGCGGGCTGGGCAGCTTCACCGAGATGATCGCGGCGAGGCCTTCGCGCGCGTCTTCGCCGGTCGGCTGCTCCTTGATGTCCTTCCAGAGCTGGCCGCGCTCGGCGTAGGCGTTGATGGTGCGGGTGAGCGCCGCCTTGAAGCCGGACAGGTGGCTGCCGCCCTCGGGCGTGTTGATGTTGTTGGCGAAGGTGAAGATGCGCTCGTCGTAGCCATCGTTCCACTGGAGGGCGATCTCGAGCGAGACCAGGTCTTTCTCGCTCTTGAAGAAGATGACCTTCTCGTTGAAGGCCTGCTTGCCCTTGTTCATGAACTCGACGAACGAGACGAGGCCGCCCTCGAACTTGAAGTCGTGGCTCTTGCCGTTGCGCTCGTCGGTGATGGTGATGTGCAGGCCGGCGTTCAGGAAGGCGAGCTCGCGGAGCCGGCCAGAGAGCGTGTCGAAGTCGTACTCGAGGATCTCGAAGATGGTCGCGTCGGGCTTGAAGGTCACCTTGGTGCCGCGCTTCTCGGTGACGCCCACTTCCTTCACCTGGCCCTGCGGCATGCCGCGAACGTAGGTCTGGTTGTAGACCTTGCCGTTGCGCTGCACCTCGACCTTGAGCAACTCGGAGAGCGCGTTCACGCACGACACGCCCACGCCGTGGAGACCGCCCGAGACCTTGTACGCGCTGTTCTCGAACTTGCCGCCGGCGTGCAGCTTCGTCATCACCACGTCGAGCGTGTCCATGCCCGGCACCGTCGGGTGCGGGCCGACCGGAATGCCGCGCCCGTCGTCGACGACCGAGACCGAGTTGTCGACGTGAATGAAGACGTCGACCCGCGTCGCGAAGCCAGCGAGCGCCTCGTCGACCGAGTTGTCGACGACCTCGTAGACGAGGTGATGGAGCCCTCGGAAGAACGTGTCACCGATGTACATGCCCGGCCGCTTGCGAACGGCTTCGAGCCCCTCGAGCACGGTGATGCTGGCGGCGTTGTATTCGGCGGGAGCAGTCGAGGGCGAAGGGTGCGGAGTCGAGTCCATGAACGGTCCGAAAACGGGGGGCTGATCAGCCGCTCAGATGTAGCAAACTCGCCGCCCGACGGGGGGATTTTGGTGCCAGAACGGACGCTATTTTCTCGACTGAAATCAACGAGTTGAAGGCCTCGAACGGGCCCGAAATTCGAACGCCAGCGAGGCTCTGGAAACCCCTCGAACTCCAGCGTCGGCTCGGGCTTCGGAGGGCTGGGCTCGAGCGAATCGACCGAGCGGTGTGGTAGGTCCTCCGCATGCCCACGATTCGTTCCTTGCCCTTGTCGTCGGTGAAGAGCCTCTCGAGCAGTGACGCAGCCGCGCTCAAGCGCATCGGCATCGACTCGACGAAGGAACTCCTCGCTGCGGCGAAGTCTCCCACCGAGGAGCGGGCGCTCGCGAAGAAGGCCGGCATCTCGACGGGCGCGGTGCGGGAAGCGGTGAACCGGGCCGACCTCCTCAGCGTGAAGGGCGTCGGCAAGTCGATGGCCGACTTGTTCGAGAACGCCGGCGTGAACTCGGCGAAGGAGCTCGCGCAGCGCAACCCCGACGCGCTGGTGAAGACGCTCAAGGCCTACGTGCAGGCGCACCCTGATCAGGGCGCGTGGCTCCCCTCGTCGGCGACCATCAAGTCCGTGGTCGAGAACGCGAAGGCAGGCGGCGCGACGACGACGGGGGTTTCGACCTGGGGCGAGGCGCAGACCAAGGCGGCTGCGGCGCTCGACGCGTACATCGACGACGTCCTCTTCTCCAATCACCCCGACGGCGCGAACTTCCGCACCCAGGTGCTCGGCGCCCGCCCCCAGTCGGAGTGGCCCGCGGTGCAACGAGAGCTGCACGCCGACGCCGCCATCTACCTGCGAGACGCGCTCACGCCCCCGGCGACCTCCGGCGCGACGAAGGCCGAGACCCCGACCCACTTCACCTGGGAAGGCGCGGTCATGGGGCTGTACACCGAGGTGCAGGTGAACAAGGCGACCGGGAAGATCGACAAGCTCTTCGTCGAGATCGACTGACTCGCCGACGGCGCAACGAAGACTCAGGAGCCTCCATGTCTGGTGAATCGACTGCCTCGCGGCGCGGGCCGTTCGTCGTGCTCTTCCTCCTCGCGGTGGCGTGCACGCCCATGCCCGCGACCAACGATGCGGGCAACCCGGGTGGCGGAGGCGTGACCGCGGGCGGCTTGAGCGGCGGCGGGAGCGCGAGCAGCGGAGGAACCGCGACGGCGGGTGGCTCGAGCAGCGGCGGGACCGCGACCGCGGGTGGCTCGAGCAGCGGCGGAGCCGCGACGGCGGGTGGCTCGAGCAGCGGCGGAACCGCGACGGCGGGTGGCTCGAGCGGTGGCGGAACCGCGACGGCGGGTGGCTCGAGCGGTGGCGGGAGCGCGAGCAGCGGAGGCACTGCGGCGGGCGGTTCGGCGGTGGCTCCGGACTGTGCGCGTCCCCAGGTGCGCTGCGTGCCCTCGGAGTACCCGACGATCCAAGCCGCGGCGGACGTCACGGTGGCGGGCGACCTCGTCTACGTCGCCGCGGGGACGCATCGAGGGGTGAACGTGACGCGGTCGGGCTCGATGGCGAGCCCCATCGAATACCGCGGCGCACCTGGCGCACGGCTCACCACCGGGAGCGCGACCAACGACGACGGAGTGCGGCTCCAGAACGTCAGCGACATCGTCATCGACGGCTTCGGCATCGACGCCACGGCGATGACCGGCCGCTGCATCGCCGCGCGCGGAGCCACCGCCACCGCCCCGATGCGCCGCAACGTCATTCGCAACGTCACCTGCACCAACGCCGCGCACGAGGGCTTCTACCTCTCGCAGTACGGAGACGGGCTGGTCGAGCGGTGCAGCATCTCGGCCTCGGGTCGCGACGGCACCGCGCGCGGCCACGGGCTCTACCTCGCCAACGGCGGCAGCGATGGCACCACGCTTCGCAACAACCGCATCAGCGGCGCGGCCCCGATGGAGTCGGCCGGCATTCACTTGAACGGCGACCTCTCGGTGGGCGGCGACGGGCTCATCCAAGACGTCGTCATCGAGAACAACGAGATCAGCGGCAACAACCACAACGGCATCAACGCCGACGGGGTGCAGCGGGCGACGGTTCGAGGGAACCTGATCACCGGCAACACCCGCAGCGGCGTGCGCGCCTACCAGATCGACGGCGCCGCGGGCCCCCAAGGCTGGAAGCTCGTCAACAACACCATCGTCGGCAACGCGAACTGGGCGGTGAAGTTCACCGAAGACCTCGCCGGGCACGTGGTGTTCGACAACCTCCTCTTCTCCGCCACCGGCAGCCTCTGCGTCGGCGGCGCGGTGCAGAGCGACTTCAACCGCTTCGACGGGCCGCTCTCTCGCGACGAGGAAGCCACCACCATCACCTTCGCGGCCTGGCGCACGGCCACCAGTCAAGACGCGATGTCGGCGACCTCCACCGCGGCGGCGAACTTCCAGGGCGCGGCCAACTTCCACCTCCTGATGAGCGCACCGGCTCGCAACTCGGGCACCGCAACGTTCGCGGGCACCGCCGCGTCGACGAGCGATCTCGACGGCACCACCCGGCCACGGGGAACGGCGGTCGACCTCGGCGCCTTCGAGTTCGTCGAGTGACGAGGGCGCTCCGGTCGAGGCCCGCGCGTCAGCGAGCCGGGGGCGGGTTCAGCAGGCGGGCGATCTCTCGCTCGTCCAAGGGTACGAAGCCGCCTCGCTCCGCCTCGTAGAGCGACGCCATCGTCCGCTCGATGTCGAACCAGAGCGCGTGGAGCCGCACCTCACCGCGGTGCTTGGCGATGGGCGCGTAGCTCGCGACGTGGTCGAGTTGCTGCAAGACGTTCGCCTGGGAGAGCCGGTCGACCTCCGGGAGGTGCGGATCGATGAAGGGCGAGCGGGCGAGCCGCTGCCTGGCTGGTTCCCCGTGCTCGAGCCAGGCGACGAGGTTCGGAGCGAGCGTCGAGAGCTGCTCGCGCCCGTCGAGGATGGCCTTCATCGCGCCGCAGTTCGAGTGCCCGCACACCGCGATGTCGCGAATGCCGAGCACCTCGACGCCGTACTCGATGGCCGAGGCTTCGCTCACGTCACCGACCGAGACCCCGCTCGCTCCCGCTGGCGCCATGATGTTGCCGACGGTGCGAACGCAGAAGACGTCTCCTGGCTCCGCGCTCGTCAGCAGGTGCGGCATCACCCGGCTGTCGCTGCAGCTCAAGAGCAGCAGCTCCGGGTTCTGGCCCTGGCCGAGGTTCTTGAAGAGCGGCCGCATCGCGGGCGCGAACTCGGTCTTGAAGTCGACGAGGCCTCGGAGAAGTCGGTGCATGCACGGCTCGATAGTGACGACTGGCCGCGGTGTCGAACTTGATTCTGGCGGCGAGGCAGGTGAGCGTGCTGGCCATGTCGCGGGTGCTCGTGCGGGTGGGACAGGTGACGGCGGGAGCGGGGCTCGTCATCGGCGGGCTCACCGAGGTGTACGCGGGCGCGGGAGGCTCGTCCGGCGCGGCGATTCCCGCCCTGTTCGGCCTCGCCGTCGCGCTCCTCTTCGGCGTCATCGGTGGCGTGCTCGGGCTCGTCGCGCTGGTGAGCGACCCAGCCAACAAGCGGGCCGGCCTCGTCGCCCTGGGCCTCGGCCTCGCTGCGCCCCTCGTCACCTTCGGGCTGCTCGTCGCCCTCGTCTCGGCGAGCGCGTTTCGGATCTGAGAGTGACCCGCCCCGCGACGACGTCCTTCTGGCAGGGGCTCCGGCTACGGCTCGGCGTCGAGGGCACTGCTCGCCCGGTCGAGCGCGTCCTCGAGCGCGTGACGCGCGCGCTCCTCGTGCTCGCGCACCCCGACGACGAGATCAACCTGGTCGGCCTGGTGGCACGGCTGCGGCGCGGTGGGGCGAGCGTCGATCTCCTCGTGCTCACCGACGGCGCCGCCAACCCGTGGACGGACGAGGCGGTGGTCGCCGGGAGAACGCACTTCGAGTGCCGCCGCGCGGAGCTGATGCGCTCGGCCAGCCTCCTCGGCCTTCAGGACCTCGGGCTGCCGGCGTTTCCCGACTCGAAGCTCGCGCTGCACCTCGAGGCGGCCGTGGAGACGGTTCGACTCCAGCTCGTCGCTCGCCGCCCCGACCTCGTCGTCACCTTCGACTCGGCGGGCATCAACCGCCACCCTGATCACGTCGCCGCGCACCAAGCGGCCTGCGGTGGGCTCGCGCGCGCCGGCCTCGACGCGGCGCTGGCGATGATGCTCCCACCACCGCCGTTCTCCTGGGCGCTCGGGGCGGGCTTCCGCTCGACGAGGCCGCCGACCATCGCGACGCTCGAGCTGAGCGACGACGAGCACGAGCTCAAGGCCCAGGTCTTCGAGGCGCATCGCTCGCAGGCGAAGACCTTGCGGCTCCTCACCGGTGGGCTCCCGGCGCGCCCGTTCTTCGCGCTCTTTCGCTCGGAGTGGTTCCTCTGGCTCGACTGCAAGGAGGCGCAGACGTGGCTCGCGCGCTGATCCTCTCGTTCTCCCTCTTCCTGACGCGCTCGGCGCTCGGCGAGCCCACCCCAGCCGAGTCCGCCGCCGCGCGCCGGGGCATCGCCCTGTCGGATCGGTTGATCATCGAAGGCGATGCGCTCGACCGGCTGCCGTCGAATGGCTCCATCGCCAACGTGCTCTCCCGGTCGATTCTCCCTGCCATCTACGCGCACGAAGAGAGCATGGGCTTCTCCGACATCGAGCCCGAGCGATTTTCCCTCGCCGGCAACTCGGCGATGTGGAGCGAGTGGCGGGTCGACGGGCTGAACCTGAGCGACCCGTTCTTCGAGGGCGCGGCCGCCTTCAAGGTGCCCTTCGTCTTCCTCACCGGCGTCGAGCTGCTCCAGCAAGAGTCACCTCGCCACCCGTTCCAGGGCGGGGTGCGGCTGCTCGTCGACCCAGCGCCCTCGGCACCCACTCGCCTCGCGCGGGCCTCGTTCGGCCTTCAAGGGGTCGGCAACACGATTCCCTTCGCAGAGAAGATCTCCGACTTCATCACCACCGCGCACACCCGGAGTCGCCAGACGCAGCCCGAAGAAGACCGGCGCCGGCTGATGGGGCGGCTCCAGGCGAGCCTGCTCGACACCGAGCGGGTCGGCGCGCTGACGGTGCGCTGGGCAGCGGAGATCGACGGCAACCTGCGGCACCAGGTGCAGTTCCCGACGGCGGAGCGGAACCAGCCCGGCCTGCCCTACGACGAGCGCACCTTGCGCACCTCGGCCATCGCCGAGCTCGCGCCCGACAGCCGCGCCTGGAAGCTGCTCGGGCTCGCCGAGTACCGGCGCCGCGACGACCTCTACACCGAGCGCAAGTTCTCCCATGGCGAGACGGTGACGCAGTCGAGCGGCGGCGTGCTGGTCGGCTTCGTGAGCGACTCGCTGCGGGCGGGGCTCACCTTCAAGCACGACCGGCTGATCCCCAACGTGCGGGACTTCTCGCGCGAGCTGCTCGACGTCGACGGCGAGGGCTTCTTCCCCTTCATCCCCACGGGAGCGATGAACTCGGTGCGGGTCGACCTCGGCTACTCGAAGAACGGCTTCTACGTCGGCAGCGACACCCGGGTGCTCGCGTGGACGCCGGACGGCAACTCCGTTCATCCAGTCACCTTCGAGGGGCAGCCGTTCGGCTCGGTGACGGTGGAGTCACGGCCGACGGTGACGCTCGTCGGCTCTCATCGCGTCGGCTACTCGAACACCTGGCAAGCGGGCCGCTTCGAGCTCGCGTTCGATTCGTACGCGTTGATGAACCACGCGACGCCAGAAGGAGCGCCCGGCCTCGTGTTCCCCGACGTGGGCGCCGAGCTGCAGACGGTGTGGCACCTGACGCCGTACTTCGAGCCGTTCCTCACGGTGGCCAAGTCGCCCTTGTCGATTCCGACGCAGAACGCGCTCGCGCTGACGCCTGGCTACTCGACGGTCACCTCGCGCACCGAAGCGGGCCAGGTGTACCAGCGGCTGGGCGGAGACTCCGCGGCGCTCGGGGAGAACCTGCGCGGGCCGAACCTCTACACCGCGGCGTTCGGCTTCACGAGCCGCTTCGCCGGGCAGTGGAAGGTGACGCTCCAGGGGCTGGCGAAGGCCTGGCACTCGTTGTCACGCTTCGTGCCCGACGGCGCTCCGGACCAGTACGGCCACTTCACCGACGGCTTCTACTTCGCCGATCGCGCGGTGCCGCGGTACCTGCTGGTGAACGACCCGTTCGCCGAGACGCCGTATGGCGGGCAGCTTCAGCTCGAGGTGGCCCGGTTGCAGGACGAGAAGGGCTTTCTCTCGTTCGGCTTCTCGGCGGCGAACTTCTTCGGCCACCCGCCCTTCGGGAACGGCGCCTACGGCAACGACATCGGCCTCGTCGATCAGCTCGGCGCCAACCCGAACGCGCGCTACCGGAGCCTCTCGAACACCGACGCCGATCGCGCCTTCGTCTTGAAGTTCGTCGGCGGCAAGCGGCTGTGGCGTGGCCTGTGGGCGTCGTTCGCCATCTTCTACAAGGACGGGCAGCCGTTCGGGTATTGGGACACCGCGGTGGAAAACGGGCAGCTCGCGCTCAAGCACAACTCGAACCGGGGCTCGGCGATGCAGATCTCCTCTCCGCTCATCGGCTGGAGAGAGGACTACCAGGTCGAGGTCGACGTGCGGCTGGCGTACGACGTGTCGCTGGGCGGAGGGTGGACCCTGCGCACCTCGCTGCTCTGCACGAACCTGTTGGACCTCGGGAACGAGGCGAGCGAGCGGCACTGGGCGCCGTACGACCGCTCGGCGCTCGAGCTGCAGCTGCCGCGAGGCCTGAACCTGACGGTGGAGCTCGTTCGGTAGCGCTCGACCTGCGCGGTGTCTTGGCCGCGCTTCGAGTAGCATCGGCGCATGGACTGGAGCTCGCCCGCAACCACGGTCGACGCGGTGCTCGACGCTGCGCGCAGGGAGCGCGACCCCTTGGGTGACGCGGCCGTCGCCGAGCTGCTCCGCTCGGGGGCCCTCAAGACGGCGAACGGCGACTTCGTCGGCGCGCTCGAGAAGACGGGCGGACCGGCAGGGCGGGCGCTGCTCGACTTCTCCTTCACCGTCCCTCCGTGGGTCGACTTCGAGCGCATGCGGCTCGGCACCCACCTCGGGCTGGCGACGCCGATGCAGTCGACGCTCGCCCTCGTGCTGGGGAGCCTCGTCGAGACCTACGCCTCGTCGAAGGGCGCCAAGGTGCTCATCCGGGGCGGCATGTTGACGAAGCACGTGATGCGGCGGCTGCACGACACCACCACCTTCGTGCTCGAGATCGCCGCGTCACGCGGGCCGCGACCGGGAACCAACGCGCACCGGCACATCATCCGCACGAGGTTGGTGCACGCCTTCGTGCGCCACGGCATGGACCGCCGCGGAGACTTCGACGTCGCCGCCTGGGGCGAGCCCGCGAACCAAGAAGACACCGCCTCGACGCTCCTCGCGTTCTGCCACGTCTACCTCCGGAGCCTCGGCCGGCTGGGCTATGCGCCGACCGTCGACGAAGAAGACTCGGTTCATCATCTCTACCGCTGGGTCGGCCGCCTCATGGGCGTGAAGGACGAGCTGCTCACCACCTCGAGAGCCGAGGAGCAGCTGCTCTACGCGCACATCGCGCGGCGCCAACACCACCCCGACGACGACAGCCGCCAGCTCGCCCGTTCACTCATCACCACCCTCGCCGGCCGCCCGCCCTTCTTCCTGCCCGCCTCGGCGCTCTCGACCCTCACGACCCACCTGCTCGGTTCGGCGCTCGCCTCGGGGCTGGGGCTGGAGTCGTCGACCGCGTGGACTCCCTTGCCCAAGACGCTGCCGTTGATCAGCCGAGCGCAACGACGCGTCGAGCGGGTTCCCTTCACCGCCAAGCCTCTGGAGCAGGTGGGGGAGCGGGTCGCGCGCCTGCTCTACCACCGCGTCTTCGTCGCGAAGGACTGAGGGCCTCTCACGAGCGCGCGGGCTGGCGGTCGAGCCCTTGGTCCATCATCGACGCCGGGTCTTCGATGGGCTCGAGGTGCGTGGTGACGTGCACGTTCGGGAGCGCCTCACGCACCGCCGCTTCGATCTTCTCGCACCAGTCGTGCCCTTCCTGAACGCTCCACTTCCCCGGCACGAGCACGTGCATGGTGACGAAGCCCCGGTTGCCGGCCTGGCGGGTGCGGAGCGCGTGGAACTCGATGCCGTTGCCCTTGAAGCGCTCGAGCGCGCCCTCCACCGCCTTCACCGAAGCGATCGGCAAGGAGGCGTCCATCAAGCCGTGCATCGAGCGGGTCATCAGCTTCCAGCCCGTCCACACGATGTTGGCGGCGACGAGGAGCGCGATGACGGGGTCGAGCCAGAGCCAGTTCGTCACCACCACGAGGCCGACTCCGACGATGACGCCGACCGAGGTCCACACGTCGGTCATCAGGTGGTGCGCGTCGGCCTCGAGGATGACGGAGTGGTGCTTCTTCGCGACCGAACCGAGGGTGCGGGCCACCACGAAGTTGATGACCGACGCCGCGACCGAGACGCCGAGGCCCACCCACACCGCCTCGAGGGGCCGCGGGCTGAGGAGCCGCTCGATGGCCGACACCCCGATGCTGATGGCCGCGACGAGAATGAGAAAGCCCTCGAAGGCGCTCGAGAAGTACTCGGCCTTGCCGTGGCCCCAGCGGTGGTCTTCGTCTTCCGGCTGCTCCGACAGCCACATCATCCACAGCGCCATGAGCGCGCCGGCGAGGTTCACGAATGACTCGAGCGCGTCGGAGAGCAGGCCGACCGACTTCGTGATCCACCAGGCCACGCCCTTGAGCACGATGGTGGCGATGGCCGCGCCGATGGACAGCCACGCGTACTTCTTGAGTGAGGGTGCCGCCGACATCGTGGCCACTGTGCACGAAGCGGGCGGACAAGCCCAGCGCGACTGGCAGGGACGGCCCTACTCAAGGAGACCGCAACCACCGCGCGCGGTTGACGCGGAGGATGACGCCACTTCGGCCCACCACGAAGAAGTCCTCGCCCGCCGGCACCACCGCTTGGATCGCGTTGTCGATGGGGTCGAGCGGGAGCGGGCCGAGAATCTCCCACTGCAAGGGCTCGCCGGCGAAGCGGTACAGGCTGCGCTGGCCGACCGCGTAGAGCGCGTCGGGCTGCTCGAGGAAGCCGACGATCTGATCGGGCGATCCAGGGAAGGTGAACGGCTCCTGCCCTCCGTCGGTGTTGAGGCGCATGCCGAGGCTCTCGCGGCCTGCGAACCAGGCGCGACCATCGCGATCGACGAAGACCGTGAGGAACGAGTACGAAACGAAGGGGCCCCGAATCAGCCGGAAGGCGCCGCCCGGCTGCAGCTCGACGACGGCGGCTCCGGAACCGGTGACCCAGAGCGCACCCGCCGAGCCGAACTGCAGATCGAGCCAGTTGCTGCCGCCGGGGTTGGCCACCTTGCGCCAGCTTCCATCGCTCTCTTCTCGGAGGATCACCCCACCCGTCCCGACGGCCCACACGTTCTGCGGGCCCTGGCGGATCCGGCGAATGTCCTGACCGAGCATCTGGTTCTGGATCAACGTCGTCCCGTCGTAGAGCCTGGGCTTGTCGACCCGCCCGTCGGGCAAGAAGACCCGCAACACGCCACCTCGACCGCCGACGACGAGCCGCCCATCAGCGAGCGCCGCGACCGCGAACAGCTCGTCGCCCACCCCGGCATCGACCGCCACCCAGCCTCCGTCGGTGCGGTGCAACAAGGTGCCTTCCGCGCCCGCCGCCCAGACGTCGCCGTTCGGCCCCACCGAGACGTCGTTCAACACCACCCGCGGGCCCGACGACAGGCGCGACAGCCCGGTCGGACCGAGCAGCGCGAGCTCACCCGAGCGCGAGCCCAGCGCGACTCGATCGTCGACGGCGGCCGCCACCTGCCAGGAGCCCGGCTCCATCTGCGTCTGGCACTCGCCGGTCCTCGCGCAGCGGATCACGACGTCTTGACCGACTCCCACCACGTTCGAGGCGAGGCAGGCGATCGCGTTGAGCGGCACCGGGTCTCCAATCGTGCCGTAGCTCGCGGTGCGTGAGCGAATGCCGCGCGTCGAGCTGACGTACGCGTCACCTGCGCCGAGCGAGCAGATCCCCGTCGCACCGAGACCGCCATCGGGGCTCGGCTCCGGCACGAGTCCTCCATCGGCGTCGCGCACCATCACCGAGTCGCTGCTCACGAAGAAGAGGTCGTCATACGAGCTGCCGCCCAGCCCGACCATTCGCCGGCCGAAGGGAGGGTAGTCGGCCGGGGTCTTCACCACGAACCGGCCGAGTCGATCGTCGGCGACCCAGGCGCCTGCGCCGCGCGCGCCGACGAGCACGCAGCTCGGCCCAGGCCCGCTCCACGCCTGAGCGAAGGTCGACGGCGCGAAACCGGAGAAGCTCCCCGGGCTCGCGCTGGCGCCGCCGTCGCTCACCGTGAAGAACTCGCCCGAGTTCAGGCCCGCGCTCAGGCCCGCCGAGCAGGTCGCGAGGCTGGTCACGCGCCCCCAGGTGGTGTTCGGCGGGACCGGGCGCCCGAGGAGGATGAGCTCGGCCGATCGCCCCTTGAGGTGCAGGAGGTGGCCCGACGAACCGCCGACGTAGAGCTCTCCCGGCGCGGGCGCGTGAAGCGCAGTGATGGGAACCCCGAGCGGAAACGGGTTTTCCCAACAGAGGCCGTCCATGCAGAGGCCGCCCGCGGGGCGAATCACCGCGAACCCTCCGTGGTCTTCGGGAGTGGCGCCGCCATCGTCCGACGCGGCACACCGGCCCTCGGCCCGGCACTTCGCGAGATCGGCTCCGAAGTCGAAGCAGCTCGCCGAGACGGCAGCGACCGCAAGCACGGTCCACGCCCTCACCATGCGAAGCTCCCAGCCGCGGGCGCTGGAGTGCTCGGCGCCTGAGCAGGCCCGGCGCCGCTCGAGTCGGGTGGATCAGCCGGCGCGGGAGAGGGACCGACGAGGAAGAAGATGAGCGCGGTGATGGCCGAGACTGCGGCGACGCCCGTCGCGCCGGCCGAGACGAGCTGCAACGTCTGCCCCGTTCGCGCGGCCCCGACAGGGTCAGTGCCCTCGGGCCAGGTCGACTCGAGCAGCCGCTTGTGGAGATTCGCAGCCACTCCGTACGTCACGCCCGCGCCGATGCCGGCGACGCCCGCGATGATGGCGGGAATGAGCGCGTACGGCCGCAGCCCCGGCCGCATCGGAACCGGCGCCTCCACCTTCACGAGGGGCGGCGGAGGAGGAGGCTCGAGCTTCGGCGCCGCCTTCGGGTCCTCTGCCTTGGGAACGTCGACCGGGAGCGTGCGCTGCGCCGGGAACTTTCCGAGCCCGAGCGCCTCGAGGAGCTGGCTGATCGCGTTGCGCGCGGCGTCTCCGAAGCGCTCCTTGCTCTTCGGCAGCTCGACCGACCGTGACGCGCCCATCGCCAGACCGTCGGAGCGAACGACGCGGCCGGTGGCGCTGACGGTTCCCTTCAGGTTGACGTCGAGCTCGACGTAGAGGCCGTAGAGCGTGTGCGCGAGCTGCGCGAACTGCTTGAGGCACTCGTCGTCGCGATCGCAGTCCTGGCGCTTGAGCTCGCGAACGGCCACCGCATATTGGGCCGAGTCGGGAACGTCGGCGCCCGCCTTGCGAACGAGCCGCTCGAAGTCGGTCGTCAGCGCCGCCACGTCCTTCGCGGTGAAGGCCGGAGGCACCCGCTTCAGCTCCAACGGAAACGGCGCGACGGTAGGAAAGGGTTGGGCGAGCGCGGCCGAGGCGGTGAGAACGGAGAGAACGGCCAGTCTTGTACTCACGCCGGGCCCTGCTCCTTCGTGATGCGGCTACTTCGACGAGACCGCGGTCTTCAGCTCCTCGAAGAGGCGGTTCGCCTTGCCACACTCTAGGGGAGTGGCGGCGGTGCGTACCAGCGAACTCAGACGCGCCTCGCCGGCCTTGAAGGTCGAGTACGCGTCGGGGTTGTCCTGCGCGAGGCGGCCCAGCTCGTTGAGGTTCGCGAGCATCGTCTTTCGCCAGCGGTCGTCGGCCTCGCAGGGCTCCTCGGCGGCGCGCTTGGTGACGCGCTTGGTCGGCCGGGAGTTGGTGCGAGGTGTGGCTGGCTTGGCGGTCGGCGGGACGACGAGCTCGGGCTGGGGAACCGGCTCGGAGACGGGCGGCTCGGGGGTGGGCGACGGCTCGTTCACTTCGGGGAGCGGATGAACGACTGGCGGCTCGTCGGCGACCACGAGCGGAGGAACGGGAGGAGGAGCCTTCGGAGCTCTCCACCACCCGGCGACGGCGACCACCGCAACGAGCCCCAGCGCTGCGAGCGCAGGCACCACCCACCCTCGGCTTCGACGACGTGGAGCGACCGAGGTCTCGCGCGCCGGCGTGACGGTGTGAGGCAACGACTCGAGCAGCTCGCGGAGCCGGGCACCGACGAGCTTCGCGGACGCCGGCCGTCGCTCGGGCAGCTTCTCCATCAGCTCCGAGATCAACGTCTCGAGCGCCTCGGGTGCCTCGCTCATCCAGGCGGTCAGCTTGGGCGCCGGTTCTTCCCGCTGACTCTGGAGCAGCCGCGCCGCCTCTTTTTCGCGCGTCAGCCCACGTGGCGCGAGGAAGGGCAGCCGGCCGGTGAGGAGCTGAAACAGGAGCGCGCCGAGCGAATAGAGATCGGCGCGGTGATCGAGGTGTGGCGAGCCGCTCGCCTGCTCGGGGCTCACGTACTCGGGCGTTCCCATGGCGATGGTCTTGAGCGGACCACTCGTGGTGATGGCGCCAGGCGCGAGCGGAATCTGCTGGCTTCGGGCGGTGCGCACGAGACCGAAGTCGAGGATCTTCACCTCGAGGGTTCGGAAGTGGGCGAGCTCGATCTCCCGGGTGGTGAGGAAGACGTTCCCCGGCTTGAGATCGCGATGCACGAGCCCGTGGCGGTGGGCTTCGTCGAGCCCGTTGGCGAGCTGCAAGCCGATCAACAAGGCCTCGGTGAGCGGGAGCGGCCGCGACCACCCTTCCGGCCTCGCGCCGATGTGCTTCTCGAGGCTCTGCCCCGACAGCAGCGGCATGACGATGGCGAGCCGGCCGTCCTTCAACGTCCACGCGTCGAAGACCTGCACGATGTTCGGGTGATCGAGGGTCGAGAGCGCCTTCGCCTCGAGGAGCGAGCGGCCGACGAGCGAGGGATCGGTCTCGTTCGAGGCCACCTTGATGGCGTACTGCTTGTCGAGCTCGCGGTTGATGCCCAGGTAGATGGTGCCCATGCCGCCCGCGTCGAGTGGACGGACGATCTCGATCTTGTTCAGCAGGGTGCCGATGAGCGGGTCGACGCGTCGGTCTGGAAGACCTGGCGTGCCGAGTGGAACGGTGTCCGACATCCGCGATGGATCATACCGCCATCGAGCGGAGCCGTCGTGCGGCGTTTGGTGCGGCGCGCGACCGCCACTACGTTCGCCCGATGAAGAAGCCGCCACTCTGGCAAGCCGCTCAGCAACGGCTCGCGGCGCAGTCGACGAACGGCGCGCTCCGGGTCGTTCAAGGCGCCGGTCACCTCATCGCGGCGGAGCGACCTGACGTCGTCGCCGAAGAGGTCTCGAGCGTCATCGCCGGCCTCGGCCCGTGACTGCGTTCGGGCAGGTTCGTAGTCCTTGACGGTTTCGAGCGCCCATCGAACAGTCACGGCCTCGATGCGCGCGAAGCTCCTCCGGCTCATGTCGCGACTGCGACGGCTGATGCCTCTGCGCCTCGGCGGCCTCGTCCTCACGCTCGCCGCCGTGCTCGCCTTCAACGTGAGCGAGACCGAGGTCGACTACTTGCTCCGCCCGGTCGCCTTGGTCGCGCTCGCCCTCGTCACCGTCTGCGTGGTGCTCGTGCTCGTGGGCACGCTGGTGGTGCGGCTCAAGGTGCGCAAACAAGAAGCCGGGGTTCCACCCGAGCTGCAGTCTGGTGGCGAGATGCTCACCAGCTTCCGGGTTCCGAACGTGCGCGTCGTCGGGTTGCTCGACGTGAGCCTCGAGTGGAGCGAGCCCTCGGGCTTCTCGGTCGCCCTGGTGCGCGCTGAAGGCCGGCTCGGAGAACGCATCGGCGCGCTCGAGCGAGGCCGGCATGAACGGCTGGTGCGCCGCTTCACCATCGAAGACGTCTTCGGCCTCGCGGCGCTGTCCTTCGAGCTGGAGTGGGACATCGCGCTGCGGGTGACGCCGGTGGCCGCGCCGGTGAGCCAGACGCTCGCGACTTCCCGCTCGAGCGGCGATTCCTGGTCGCACCCGTCGGGCCGGGCGGAAGGCGACCTCGTCGAGATGCGCTCCTACGCGCACGGAGACTCGATTCGGCACGTGCTCTGGCGCACCTTCGCCCGAACGCGCCGCCTCTTGGTGCGAATGCCGGAGCGAGCCGTGGCGCCGCAGCCGCTCAACGTCGCCTTCCTCATCGCCGGTCAGGGTGACGAGCCGAGCGCTGGCGTGGCGCGCGTCTTCTTGGAGCAGGGACTCCTCGGCCCCGACTTCGTCTTCGCCGCCGACGGCGCGATGAAACCCACCACCCGAGTTCCGGAAGCGGTGGAGCAGATCATCGACTCCATTCGCGTGCGGGCCGACGGCGCGAAGGGGCTCGACGGCCTCGCGAGCCAGGTGGACGCGCATCGCATGGGCTCCTGCGTGGTGTTCGCGCCGCCAGTCGACGGCCCATGGCGGGAGCGGCTGGTGCACCTGAGCCGCCGGCTCTCCGTTCCTGCGACGGTCGTCATCGGCGTCGACGAGGTGGGCGAAGCAGCGCCGGCGAGGAGCGCCGTCGAGCACTGGCTGTTGCGTGAAGACGAGGTGTCCCGCCGCGCGCTCGAGCTCGCCGCGCTCAAGTCCTCGCTCGAGTCCGAGGGCTTCTCGGTGAAGGTCGTCCATCGTCCGACGGGGAAACAAGTGTGACGACCGCGAGCCAACCCGACAGCCGCGCGGTGCCGGTGCTGCAGGGCTTCATCCTCCTCGCGGGCGCGTCGTTCTTCCTGGTGCCCATCGCGACCTCGCTCGGCCTCGTCGCCGGCTTGGGAGGCCTCGCCACCGCCGCGGTGTTGGCCGCGCGCAACGCGAAGGCGTTCAAGCTCTCGAGCGGGCTGCTCGTCTCGGCCGTCACCGTCGTCGTGGGGCTGCTCCTCCAGCGGCTGCTCCTCTCGGTCACCCTGCCCTTCCCGCCGGGCTTCACCCTCACCATCGCCGACGCGCTGTCGCTCGGGCTCGTCTGCCTCGGGGTGGGCTTCGCGGTGCGGCTCCTCTCCCTTCGGGTGCGGGGCTTCTCGGTGCTCGAGTTCGCGCTGGTGGTGGTGGCCGTCACCCACTCGCTCGCGGCGCACCGGCACGACCGAATTCACCAGCCACGAGTGCTGAGCGACTTCGCGTGGATGAACGGAGTCGACCCTCAGGTGCTGCTCACCGGCATCGGCGTCGCGGTGGTGGTGGCGGCGGCGATGCTGCTGCTGCGCGTTCGCAAGGCCGCGCGCGCGGTGCTGGCGTTGGCGCTCTTGCTGCTCTTCGGAGTGCTCGCGTTGCAGCTCGGCCCCTCGCGGCCGGCGAAGAAGGTGGAGGACGACCTCGGTCTCACCAAGAACGACGACGAGAAGAAGGACGGCGAGGGCAAGTCCGACGGCAAGGGAGATGGAAAGGGCGACGGTCAGAGCAACAGCAGCAACAAGCCGCCAGACCCGGTGGCGCTCGTGCTGCTCCAGGACGAGTTGCCCGAGCTGCCGGTGCTCTACTTCCGCCAGACGGTCCGCTCGAAGCTGGTGGGCGACAAGCTCGAGGTCGACGACACTGGCCACTTCGACCCCGACCTTCCCCGCACCTTTCCGACGGCTGGGCCACAGGTGCTGCCGTCGACGCAAGAGCCGAAGCTGCACGACACCTTCTCGACGACGATGTTCCTGCTCGTCGATCACGCGCAGCTGCCCGGGCTGGGACAGGTGCGATCGCTGACGCTCCTCGAGAACCCAGACCCGCGCCGCTTCGTCACCGTCTACGACGTGAAGTCACAGCTCTTGAACCGGCCTCCCGAGCGGCTCTTCGGCCGGCAAGCGCTGCCCGACGGGTGGAGCGAAGACGAGCGCGCGCACTACACCGCGATTCCGAGCGACCCGAGGTACCGCGAGCTCTCCGACACCATCGTGCGCGACGTCGACCCGCGCTTCGTCGGCGACGACGTGATGAAGGCGTTCGCCATCAAGCAGTACCTGGAGAAGAAGGGGTTCTACAGCCTCAAGCAGAAGCAGCTCGTCGGCGACAACCCGACGGCGGAGTTCCTCTTCGGCGACCTGAAGGGCTACTGCGTTCACTTCGCGCACGCGGCGACGTTCCTCTTCCGCAGCCAGGGCATTCCGGCGCGGGTGGCGCTCGGGTACGGCGTGCAGACGTCACGGCGCGGCGCAGGTTCGGCGGTGCTCATCTATGGCCAAGACGCGCACGCCTGGCCCGAGATCTACCTCGACGGCGTCGGCTGGGTGACCTTCGACATCATCCCCGAGGCGTCCGACGAGCCGCCGCGCCCGCCAATGGAGCAGGAGATGGAGGTCGTCTTCGGCGAGCTCGCCCGCAAGGAGCCGACCGCGCAGCCGCTCGCGAAGGCGCTGAACGTTCCGTGGGGCAAGGTGGCGCTGGTCGTGCTGCTCGCGGTGCTGGTAGTCGCGTATCTGATCAAGCTCGGGCGGCGCTGGGCGGGTGGCTCGCACGCGGTCGTCTACCGCGGCATCTTGGATCGCCTCGTCGACGTCGGCGGCGTGCGGCACTTCGGAGAGAGCCGTGAACGGCACGCGCAGCGGCTCGCCAAGCAGGTGCCGAGCTTCCAGTCGCTGACGACCGCGCACCTGCGGCTCTCCTTCAAGGGGCCGGACCCGCAGACCGCGTCGGAGTTCGCCCGGCTCGTCGCCGCGACCAAGCACGAGCTGTCGGCCAACACCCCGTTCCTCAAGCGAGCGTCGGGCGCGCTCAACCCCATCGGCTGGTGGTTCACTCGCTGAGCGGTTGGGCGGGTCGAGCAGCTCGCGTTGACGACGTCGTGGAGACAGTGGCGTCGACCTTCAGTCCACGCGCCGAGGTCTGAAAGCAGAGACGACTCGACAGCGGGACCGCGAGCTCCCGTCGGATCAGGGGGTTGCTCGCGGGCACGGCGTTGCACCGACGACGCGCTCCCTCGTTGGAG
>JBPOIJ010000101.1:0-76321 GCA_052034585.1 Myxococcota bacterium | reverse complement strand
CGCTCGCGCGTTCGTTCAACCGCATGTTGGAGAAGCTCACCGAGCTCAAGGTGACCGAGATCGACACCCAGCGAGACCTCGATCATGCGCGCGCCGAGCTGGAGCTCAAGAAGGAGCTGGGCCTGGTGGCCACTCGGCTCGGCACCCGCGTCGACGAGCTGGAGGTGCTCTTCGAGCTGGCCCGCACCATCGCCTCCACGCTCGAGCTGAACGAGGTGATGACCCGCGTCGCGACGCTCATCCCTCCGCGGCTCAAGGTCGATCGCTTCTCGCTCATGTTGGTGAACCACCAGGGCCGGCTCGAGGTGCTGAAGGCGTTCCCGCCGAACGAAGGGAGCGAAGGCCTCCAGTTCGACCTCGGCGAGGGCATCGCGGGGCACGCGGCGATGAGCCGCAAGTCGGTCTACGTGCCGGATCTCGAGGTGGAGCAGCGCTTCAAGCTCCTCAACCCAGCGGCGATGCGCGGGCGCGGCTGTCTGCTCTCGGTGCCGATGCTGCACGGCACGGAGCTGCTCGGGGTGCTCAACTTCGAGCGGCGCCAGAAGGCCGACTTCGACCGCGAGGAGATCGAGTACTTCACCGCCGTCGCCGATCAGGCCGCGATCGCGGTGCAGAACGCGCGGCTCCACGAGCAGACGGTCGCGCTGTCGATCACCGACCCGCTCACTGGCGTCCCCAACCGGCGCCACCTCTTCCAGCAGCTCGAGGCCGAGGTGAACCGCGCGATCCGCTACGGCACGCCGGTGTCGCTGGTGATGATCGACATCGATCACTTCAAGCACCTCAACGACACCGCGGGGCATCGAGCCGGCGACCTGGCGCTCAAACAGGTGTGCGGCGCGCTCAAGCACAGCGTGCGCAAGGTGGACACGCTCGCGCGGTACGGCGGAGAGGAGTTCGTGGTGCTCCTCCCGCAGGTCTCGCGCGTCGAGGCGCTCGAGGTGGCGGAGAAGCTGCGCCGCGCCGTGGAGGAGACGCCGGTCGATCAGGGGCACGTGCAGCCGGGTGGGCGGGTGACGATCTCCCTCGGCGTCGCGACGCTCCCCGATGACGCGGCGGATCAGCCGAGGCTCGTCGATGCCGCGGACTCGGCGCTCTACGCCTCGAAGCGCGGCGGACGGAATCGGGTCACTGGGTTCTCGCCTGGCATGGAGCAGCACCCCGGCCGGGAGCGTGGACCGCATGCGCAGCGCCGGCTCACGGGAGAGATCCCCGCCGTGAAGGCGTGATCAGCCGTAGTGGGCGAAGAGCGCTCGTCCCCGCGCCGCCTCGGACTCGATTTCACCCATCGCATCCTCGAGCGCCTCGGCCTCCCAATCCCCGAGCTGCTCGTTCGCAGCCGCCCGGCGCAGATCGGCGGCCACGCGCGCGGCCTCGGAGGGATCGAAGAGGACGAAGGTGTTCCCGCTCGACGGCGCTGGCACCGATGCGATCGCCGGACGCCTTCCGGTGAGGAGCAGCCGCGCGGGCGAGTCGTCGGCGACGTGACGCACGAGGGCCTCCATGCCGCCCCAGCCCCACGGATCGAGGTGACCCTTGGGGTGAAGCCCGAGGTCCTCGCTCCCGAGCATGCCGATGACGAACTCGTCGAGGTCCGCCAGCTCCGAAGGCGCTGCCTGCCGGTAGGCGGCGTCGAGGCCCACCGTCGACAGTCGCTCCACCAGCTGGTCCACCCGCCGTGCGTCGGAGGGATCGAGGCCCTCCGCACCGGCACGCGAGGCGGTCCGAAGGGCGGCCGTGCGCTCCGGCGGAGAGGAGCCGCGCGTCCAGCGCAGCCACGCCAGCCAATCGAATGAGGTGAACGTCCAGCCCATCGACATGGGCGGGTTCTGGCACGTCGTCGGCGCGCGAGAGAAGTGCAGAGGGCAGTGCCGGCCTCGTGTACCCCAGTGCCGGCCTCGCCTAGCCCAGTGCCGGCCTCGCCTACCCCACTGCCGGCCTCGCAGAGGCCACTGCCGGCCTCACGTACCCAACTACCGGGCCTCACGTACCCCACTACCGGGCCTCACGTACCCCACTCCCGGGCCTCGCAGAGGCCTCGTCTGCGTCGACTCACCGGCAGGAGCGCGAGAGCTTCTCGGCGAACTCGGGAGCGACGGGCTCGAGCTCTCGCACCCACGTCGCGACCTCGTCACAGCGCCCGGCCTTCGAGGCCTCGAGGGCGGCTGTCTGCTGCGAGGCGAGCAGGTTCGTCCGCAGATCCTTGCTGTCGGGGACGTCTTGGAGGCCCCGCCGCGCCGCGGTGATCGCCCTCCGCCATTCCTTCGCGGCCCCGAGCTTCGCGGTGACGTTCACCCAGCAATACTCGAGCACGTCCTTCCAGCGCGCTTTGGGTGTCCCTCGCCCGAGCACCGCGCGGGCCTCGTCGCAGTTGCCCTCGTTGGCGATTCGGATCGCGAGGTTCACTTCGCTCGCCTCGAGGTTGTGCCGGGCGGTCTCATTGCGGGGATCGAGGGTCAACGCGCGGCGAAAGTCCGCGGCCGCGCGCTCGTACTCGCCGGCATCGAAGCTCCGCTGGGCGCGCATCGAGAAGCAGACGACGGTGAAGGCCTCGTTCTCGACCGGCTGCTCGGTGAGCCCACGCACGAGATCCTCGAGCGTCTTGCCCAGGACGGCGACCTCGTCACAGGCCTCCCCGGCCTTCGCCAGGGCCTGGAGCCGCGGGAACTCCGTCTCGTAGACCGCGTAGCGCGCCTCGGGATCGGTGGGCGCGAGCGCGTGGGCCTGGCGAGCCGCCGCGAGCGCCGCTTCCCGATCGCCGGCCTTCGTCTTTTCCTGCGAGAAGGACACGAGGCAGCGCACCCGCTCCTTGGCGCTCGTGGAGGCGCAGCTGCCCGAGCTCGCCGCGACCTTTCCCTTCGCCTCGCCGAGCAGCGCCTCGGTGTTCTCGAGGCCCGCCGCCTTCGCCGCCTCGGCACGTTGGAGCGCCTGCGCCCAGTCGCCCTGCTTCGACGCCGCGCGCGCGAGCTCGTACTGGAAGATCGCCCAATTCCGCTTGAGCGCCGGCCGGAGGGTCCCGCACGTCTCCATCACCGACTCGAGCGCGCGCGCCGCCTCTTCGAAGCGACCGGCCTTCGACAGCTGCACCGCGGAGTCGTTCACCAACGCCGCGCGCCACACCCCGAAGCGCCCCTTCGACTTGCCGGCGGCCAGGGCGCTCGCCTTGTTCAACAGCCCATCGGCGATCGAGACCTCTCCGTTGCGCAGCGCGAGCACCGCCCGGTTCGCGTAGAGGCCACCGATCAAGGCGATCACCGGCACCTCCTCGGCGTCGACGATCTCCTTCTCGACGATCGCGAGATCCTCCCCAGGGCGGGCGATGCGCGAGAGGTGCTCGGCCGAGAGCATCTGTTTGCGCGGCATGCCGAAGCCGGAGCGAACGGTGGTCTGCACGTCGAAGGCCTTGCCGCCGACCGTCACCTGCACGAGCGCGTGGCGCACCGAGAGCACACCGCGCGGCGAGTCGAGCAGGCCCTCTCCGGCGATCAGGTACGCGACGGAGGACGAGAGACAGTTGTACTCGCCGGTGCTCCACAGGTTCTGGAGCGTGGTGGCCTCGAGCCGGTAGCTGCGAAAGGTGCGTTCGTGGAGCGCTTCGAGGAGCACACGCGCGCGCCGCTGCGGATCCTTGATCGCGACGGCCGCCTGGCGGGCGGGCTCGAGGAGACTCTGGAGGGTCGAAAGCGACGTCGCGAGCTCGGCGTCGGGCACTCCGCTCGCGATCAGCGCCGCTTCCGCGAAGGACACCTGATCGAGCGCGCCGTCCTTCCCGTCTTCGAGGAGCACCGCTTCACGCGAGGCCGCCGAGAGCGCGAGGGAAACGACGAGGCTGAGCATGCCTCAGCGTACCCGAGCGCGCGTCAGCGGCGCACCAACCCGACGAGGTAGATCTCCATCGAGCCACCGCGGGTCGCCTCGGGGCGCACCACCTTCACCTCGTCGTACGCCTTGCGCACGGCGTTGCGAAACGCCTCGAAGTCGCGGCCCATGAAGAGCTTGGCGACGTAGTGCCCTTTCGGGGTGCCTCGGGTGAGCGAGACCTCGAGGGCCTTCTCGGCCAGCGCGATCGAGCGCGCCTCGTCGGTGGCCTTGATGCCCGTCGTCTTGGGCGCGAGATCGGACACCACCACGTCGAAGGGCCCGGCGTGCAGCGCGAGCAAGTCGGCGTCGAAGGTGGGCGCGAGCACGTCACCCACCATCGTCTTCACGTTGGGCCGGTTGAGCGGACGAATGGGGACGAGATCGACGCCGACGACGGTGCCCTTGGGCCCCACTTCGTCGAGGAGGATCTGGAGGAACCCGCCCGGCGCGGCGCCGAGATCGAGCACGGTCTGGCCCCGCTCGAAGATCCGAAACCGCCTGGCGATCTCGTCGATCTTGAAGGCGGACCGCGCCCGCAGCCCCTCGGCCTTGGCCTGCTTGAAGAACCGATCTTTCGGTTGGTACGGCCGGTTGGCCATCGCGAGTCAGTGCTGCGCGGTCGGAGTGCCGTTCTCGGCGGAGAGATCGTCTCCGTTCGCCACGCTCTTCACCTTCTCGAAGAGCTTCAGGTAGCGCGTCTCGGCGAAGTCCTTCACCTTGTCGCCGTTGATGCGCTTGGCGCCGGTGGCCGAGATGATCGCCTCGAACACGCGCGTCTTCGGAGCGGCCTTGTCGTTCGCGTACACCGAGACGGTCGAGGCGATCGGGCAGGAGTTCGCGGCGGCGGCGGCGGCGGTGCAGGCCTGCACGAGGAGATCCTTCGCTTCCTCGTTGAACCACTGCACGTAGATGACGGCGTGCGCGGCGCCGGTGTCGACCTCGAGCCGCCCGAGCTTGTCCTTGAGATCGGTGGCGGCGAGCGCTTCCTTCAGGTTCGCCTCGCACTTGGCCTTCACGTCACCCGCGGCTTCCCCGCGATCCATCGCCTTCTGGAGATCCTTCAGCTTGAAGCCGGCGTCCTTCGCGATCGCCGTCAGCCGCACCTCGGGCTTCATCGCCTGCACTCGCGGGTCCTCGAGGGCGAGCTTGGTGTGCCGGAACATCTTGAACTCCTCCTCGGTGAGCTCGACCTTTTCGGCCGCGAACGCGCGAGGAGCCAACAGCGAAACGACGACGACGAAGATCACACGACGCATCGGCAAGAGACCTCCACAGGGGGGCTGCGGTATACCCGAGACATGGCAGGCTGTGGCAAATGCGGAGCGAAGGTGGACTTGGGGATCGCCGCGGTGGGTCGGCGCGACACGTGCCCGAGCTGCGGGTCCGATCTCCACGCGTGCATTCATTGCCGGCACTACGACGAGAACGTGGCGAAGGAATGCAAGGAGCCCTTCGCCGAAGTGCCGAACGACAAGGAATCCGGGAACTTCTGCGACTTCTTTCAGATCGGTGACGGGACGGACCGCGGCGGCGCCGGCTCGAAGTCAGCGGCGTTGTCGGCGGCGGAGGCGCTGTTCAAGAAGAAGTAACAGCCCCAGCGGACTCCCATCGATCGCTGCGCAGCCGGACTTGGGTGGCGGCTCTCCGCACTGCACCGGCGCACACCCATCGCCCTGGGCGCAGATCGTCTCCGCACACTGATCGGCCGTCGGCGCGTCGAGCGTCACCTGGATCGTCCCGTCCTCGGCCACCCGCACGTCGTTGAGCGCGAAGCCAGAGGGCGCGCCCGAGTAGAAGTTCGTGCCGTTGATCGGGTTGCTCGCGCTGCGCACCGAGTTCGACGGGTCGTTCAGCAACTGGCTTCCGTCACGGAAGAGATCGTCGGTCGACGAGAACGCCCGGTGCGCCTCGACGTCGAAGGCGCCGTCGGCCTGCACGAGCCGAATGTACGGGTGCCACGGGTTGCAGTTCACGCAGTCGAGGAGGCGGTTGACGAAGTCGCCTTCCTTCGAGCCCAACTTCGGGAAGCTGCCCTGGGCGGTGACGCTCTGCACGTTGCGATCGACGTGGAAGACGGCCAGGCCACGAACGGCGAGCCCCCGATCGAAGGCGCCCGCGCCGCGGTTCTCGATGAGGAAGTACTCGTCGCCCACGCCGACTCGCGCCACGTCACCGCTCGTCTCCACCGGCCGCAACGTGATGCGCTGCCGCCCCTGAATCTGGAGCCAGTTCGCCCAGCGCAAGCGGAAGCGCGTCTCGGCATCGGGGAGGACGATCTTCGGATCGTAGCCCCAGGATCCCATGAAGGAGAGGTGCAGCCCCGCGTAGGTCCCCGACTCGTCGTAGAGATCGGTGAGCCCGAGGAGATGACCGAACTCGTGCACCATCACGAAGAGATCCGAGTCTCCGGAGATGGCGACGTGCGGAATTCGAACGCCGTCGGCGATCAGCGGGCCGCTCGAACCACCCGCGAGGTTGTCGCCCCGGTTGAAGAACCCGATCGGAAACGCGATGCCGCCGAAGGGCACGTTGGTGAGCAGCATCACCCCGTCCGCCCAGCGATCGGGTGCTCCCTGACGGCCACTCACATCGAACTGGGTGAAGTCGACGCCCGCTTGATCGGTCTTTCGCACCGCGTCTCGGAGCAGCTCCATGCCGGCGGTGAAGGCGTTGATGTCACCACGCGCCACCCGGCAGCCGGGGAACTGCGCCGCCGGGAGCGGGCACTCGTCGTAGGCGATCGTCGGCCCCACCGTGACGCGAGGGCGGTACCGATGGAGGCTCGCCGTCTCGTAGAACGCGACGAAGCCGTTCGGGTCGTCGGGAGAGAAGAACCGCTCGAGGGCCGCGCGATCGATCGGCGGGAACCCCTTCACCTCGACGGGGATGAGGAGCACCCGGGTGTCGCCGAGCGACGGCACCTTGTGCGGCCCCACGTCGTCCCTGAGGGCGAAGTGATCCATGTAGTCGGCGAAGGCGGTCGCCGAGACGAGGGCGAGGATCAGGAGCGCCGGGCGAATCACGGAACCTTGGGCGTGCTGGTCTCGCTCATGCTCGAGAGATCGATGGGGATCTTCTTGAAGTCGCGCGCCTTGAGGGTCACGTCGAACTTGTACGGCTTGTCGAGATCGTCGGCGCGGATCTGCAGCTCGTGGGTGCCTTCCATCAGCTTGATGTTCATCCCCACCTGGCCGAGCTTCTGATCACCGCGCCACACCGTCGCGCCTTTGCGTGCGGGCGTGAGGTTGATCGCGATGGTGCCTTCTTCGAACGCCTTGTTGATCGTCTTGGTCTCGTTCGGCGAGCCGAAGTCGAACCGTTCCTCGTAGCGAATGAACCGGTCTTCGTTGAGGAGCACGATGGTGTCGCCGACGAAGGCGCCTGGCACGCCGTTGAGCGGGGTCTCGCCGAGATCGAGCCGCTGCCGTCCTGGCGGAGACTCCCCCGGGATCACCTGGACCCGCACCTTCGGCTTGGAGGCGACGCTGAGGAGAATGGGCGTGCCGCTCGACGGCTTGAGCCCCTGCCGGAACGCGAGGATCTGGTCCCAGAACATGAAGGCGAAGATGCCCAGGCCGGCGAGGATCACCAGGAGGAGGACGATCTTCATTCGGCTCGACTGGCGCTCCTGCAGATCGCGCACGTCGACGAGCTTCGAGACCTCGCTCTTGTCGAAGAGCTTCTTCTTCTTCGGGGCGCTCGGCTCGGGAGGCGACGCCTTGGGCATCGCCGGCTTCGACTTGCGCGGCGGCGCTTCGGGCATCACTCCGGAAGGCCGTCGGTTGGCGATGGAGGAAGGCCGCGAGCGAGGGCGCTCCTTCTCCATCACCGGCGGCAGCTCGTCGGCCGTCAGGTCGTTCTTCACCGGGAGACGCGTGGAGGTGCGCTTGGGCTTGGCCGCCTCCATCTCGGGCGCGGAGGGCCGCCTCGCCACCGAGGTCGCGTAGGTGCGCGACGGCATCACCGTGCCGGCGGGGAGCTGGAAGCCTCCGATGCTCGGCCCGTCGTCGACGTCATCGGTGGGCATCACCGTCGGCTGGTCGCCCGAGTCGCTCTCGAGGGGCCCTTCGTCCATCGTCAGGTTGGGGGTGACGACGGGCGCGGGAGGCGGCGGCGGCGGCGGCGCTCGAGGGGCTCCGTTCTCGGGCTGCCCGGGGTTCGAGGCGACGTCGGTGTTGCCGGGCTTCTCGTACGAGGGCTGGGCAGGTGCGGCGACGGGGTTCGAGACGCTGCTCTCGGTCGAGGGGGCGGGCGCACCGATGCGGGCTTCCTCGCGGAGCCGGTCGGCGAAGAGCGTCTCCATCAGCTCGCTCACCTGCACGCTGGTGGCGACCGTGCCCTCCTGAACGAGGTACTGCTCGAGCGCCATCTGGAACTGCCGGCCGTCGCGGTAGCGCTCCTCTGGGTCCTTGGCGAGCGCGCGCATCACCACGTCGTCGAGGGAGGTCGGCACTTCGGCGACGGCAGACGGCGTCTCGATCGCGCACTCGAGCGCGGCCTGGAGCGTCGCGATCTCGCTGTCGCGCTTGAGCGGCCGAACGCCGGTGATCAGCTCGTAGAGCACCAGCCCCAAGGCGAAGATGTCGGTGCGCGAGTCGAGCGGCTTTCCGCCTGCCTGCTCGGGCGCCATGTAGGCGAACTTGCCCTTGATCGCGCCCGACTTGGTGTTCGACACCTGATCGGCGGCCTTGGCGATGCCGAAGTCGACCAGCTTCACCGAGCCGTCGAAGCTGACGAGGATGTTCTGCGGGGAGATGTCGCGGTGAACGATGCGGAGCGGTCGGCCCTGCTCGTCGACCCGGGAGTGCGCGAAGTAGAGGCCGGCGGCCGCGTCGGCGACGATGCGAATGGCGAGCGGCCGCGCGACCCACTGCCCGGTGCTCCAGGCGCGGCGCATGATGCGGCCCAGATCCTCACCGTGAATGAACTCCATCGCGATGAAGTAGGTGCCGTTCTGCTCACCGAGATCGTAGATCTGCGCGATGTTCGGGTGGTTGAAGCGCGAGGCGATGCGCGCTTCCTGGAGAAACATCGCGACGAACTCGGGGTCCTCTGCGAGGTGCGCCAGGATGCGCTTCACCACGATGTGCCGATTGAAGCCCTCGATGCCCGTCTGCCGGGCGAGCCACACTTCGGCCATGCCGCCGGTAGCGAGCTTCTTCACCAGCTGGTATTTGCCGAACGACTGAATCACGAGGGCGTGTGGCCTCCACTCTAGGGGCGCGCGGAGCTTAGCGGGAGAAGGAGGTCGGCAACCACAATGTTCCTGAGCGCTTACCTCGCCATCGTCCTGGGGCAGCCGGTGCCCGAAGGCTTCGTGCCGGAGAACACCGCCGACAAGATGTCGTTTCGGCTCGTCGACTCGGGAAAAGGAACGAGCTTCGACTGGTCCGACACCGAGGAGCGGGTGCGTGGAACGGTGACGCCAGGGCGCCCGGCGGCGGGAGAAGAGGTGACGATCTCGGTCGCGGTCGGGAGCTTCTCTGGTGCGCCCTACGAAGGCCCCGTCACCCTCGGCCTCGAGGAAGAAGGCGGCGGCTATCGGCAGCTCGAGACCGTGCCGGGGCGCACCGAGGAACCGCGTGTCTGGAACGCCACCTTCGTTCCGCCTGACTCTGGCGCGTACACGATCGAGATCGCCTTCCGCACCAGCCACCAGAAGTCGATCAAGGGAAAGCTAGACGTCGGGTTGGCGCGCGTTTCCACCACCGTCGCCCTCGGGCTCGGCCTCGGCGCGATCCTCGCGGCGATCGGCTACGGGTTGTTCATTCTCTTCGTGAAGAAGGAGGGAGGCGCCAGTGAAGCCTCAGGGCCCCCGCCGGCTGCGTGAAGATCTGGTGACCCAGGCGTGCCTCGAGGCGTACGGAGCGATCCGTCACGACGGGCGCCTCTCGGATCGCGCCCTCGACTTCACCCTGCGCAAGCGCAAGCAGCTGTACTCCAACGAGCGCCGCGCGGTCGCCGAGCGGGTCTACGCGCTCCTCCGCCGTCAGCTCACCGTCGATTTCCTCGCCGAGAAGGGCTGGCGCGGGTTCGACCGGCTCTCGAGCACCAACAAGGATCTGATCCGGCTCGGCATCTCGCGGCTGCTCGAGGGCGACTCGGCCGACGAAGTGGGTGACGCGCTCTCGCTCAAGGGCGACGACGCCAAGCAGCTGCGCTCGGTGCTCGACGCGCGCGCCAAGCTCGACCGGCTGCCTTCGCTCGAGCGGTTCTCGATCGAGGCTTCGCTCCCGGCCTTCGCCGCGCAGAAGCTCCGCGACGAGGTGGGCGACGAAGCCGAAGCAGCGGCGGCGGCGATGAACCAGCGCGGGCCGCTGTGCGCGCGCGTCAACACGATCCGCACCACCCGAGACGAGCTCGAGAAGGCGCTCGCGAAGGAAGACGTGCAGACCACGCCGACCCTCCTCTCTCCATTCGGGCTGATCCTCGAGACCCGCACCAACGTCTACGCCCTCGAGGCCTTCAAGAAGGGGCTCTTCGAGGTGCAGGACGAAGGCAGCCAGCTGCTCGGCATGTTGGTCGACGCCCCGCCGAAGAAGGTGGCCGACGCGTGCGCGGGGGCCGGGGGCAAGACGCTCCAGATGGCGGCGCAGATGAAGAACCGCGGCGAGCTCTTTGCCCTCGACGTCGACGAGCGGCGCCTCGAAGAGCTGCGCGAACGAACGCGCCGGGCCGACGTGCACAACGTGCGGGTGAAGCCGATCGGCACCGACGACGCCGCCCTCGCGCCGTTGGAGGCGCTCCTCGCGCAGTGCGATCGGGTGTTGGTCGACGCGCCGTGTTCGGGCTCGGGCACCTTCCGGCGAAAGCCCGACGCACGGTACCGGCTGACCGAGGCCTCCCTCGCCGAGCACGTCGAGAAGCAGCAGCTGCTCCTCGAGCGGTTCCAGGCGCTGGTGAAGCCGGGAGGCCTGCTCGTCTACGGCACCTGCAGCTTCTTCCGCGACGAGAACGAGGCGGTGATCGAGCACTTCCTCTCGAAGCACCCCGAGTTCGCCCTGGTGCCGGCGGAGCGCTCGCTCGGCAAGGAGCTGGCCGAGAAGACCTGCCGCAACGGGTTTCTCCGGCTCTTCCCGCACCGACACGGCACCGACGCCTTCTTCGGTGCGATCCTCCAACGCGCGCGCTGAAGCTCTGCTTGGCCCAGTGAAGGCGGAACGGTACCGTTCGAGCGCCGATGGCGAGCGAGCTCGTTCCCAGCATCGACGTGGCGACTCCCGAGCGGGTGTCGGTCGAGCTCCCCGTGGCCGGCATCGGCTTTCGCGCCCTCGCCTACGCGATCGATCTCGCGGTGCTCTTCGGCGTCGGCATCGTCCTCTACTTCTTGTACACGCTCGTCGGGCCCTCGGCCCTCGACGTCTACAACGGCCTCTCTGGCGTCGAGCGGGCCGTCGGCGTCGTGCTCTTCTTCTTCGTCCTCTGGGGCTACTGGACGGGCCTCGAGGTGCTCTGGCGAGGGCAGACGCTCGGCAAGCGGCTGATGCGGATCCGCGTGGTGCGCTCGGACGGCTCGCCCGTCGGCACCTTCGAGAGCGCGGTGCGCAACCTGCTCCGGTTGGTCGACTTCCTCCCCACCTGCTACCCGATCGGCGTCATCACCATGCTGATCGATCGCCGCCATCGCCGGCTCGGCGACATCCTCGCGGGGACGATCCTCGTTCGGGAGGAAGACTTCGATCTCTCTCGCTACGAGAAGGCGCCGGCACGCAGCGCCCGCACGCTCCCCACCCAGGATCTCGAGTTCGTCACCTCGTTCCTTTCGCGCATGGCTGCCCTCGACAGGGACGCGCGGCTGCGGTTGGGCCGTCAGCTCTGCCAGCGGTACGGCGCGAAGCCCGAAGACGTCGGCGCGATGCAGGAGCCGGAGGTGCGCGCGTTCCTCGAGTCGTTCGGGAGCGGCGATCTCCCAGGTGGGCTGTCGAGCTTCGTGCTGCGGCGCGTCGCCGATTGGCGGAGCCTGGAGCAGCTGCTCGATCGAGTTCGCCGGCAACGGATCAGCCTGGCCGAGCTCTCGACGGTGGACCGGCTCTACCGGCGCGCCTCGGCCGATCTCGCGCACGCACAGGCCTTCTTCGGAGGCACCGAGGTTCACCGCTTCCTCAACCAACTCTGCGGCCAGGCCTACGGCGTCATCTACCGGCGCAGCGCGGGGCGGCTCACCGGACTGGTGGCCTTCTATCGAACGACGTTTCCGGCGCTGGCGAGCGAGACGGTGCGCTACACGCAAGTCGCTGCGGGGCTGTTGCTGCTCGGCGCGCTGCTCGGGGCGACCACGGTGGCCCTCTCGCCAGCCGGCGCCGAGCTGATCCTCGACCCCTTGCTGCTCGAGCACATTCGGCGGCGGGAGCTGTGGACCGATCTCCTGCTCGAGCAGGTGCACCCGGCCGAGGCCGCGACGACGATCTTCACCAACAACCTGCTGGTGTCGTTCCTCTCCTTCGCGGCGGGGGTGACTGCGGGCGCGGGCACGGTGCTGCTGATGCTCTTCAACGGCCTCCACGTCGGCGCGATCGTGGCGGCCTGCGCCCAGAACGAGGTCGCCGGGTCGATGCTCGCCTTCATGTCGGCACACGGCCCGGTGGAGCTGTCGATCATCGCGATCACCGGCGGCGCAGGGCTGATGATCGGCCACGCCCTGATCGAACCAGGCGAGCGGGCGCGCGGCGTGGTGTTGCGGGAGCGCGCGACCAAGGCGGTCCAGCTCGTGCTCGGGTGTGCGCCCTTCTTGATCCTCATCGGCATCGTCGAGGGCTTCGTGAGCCCGGGCTCGTACTTCCCCTGGCCGCTCAAGGTGGCGCTCGGCGCGGGCAGTGGCTTGGCGTTCTGGCGATACCTGTTGCGTGCTGGGCGCCCCTGAGGGTCAGCTCTCGGCATGACGATCCCTGCTCCGTCGCCGGACCCGGTGTTCAACGCCGAGGCGCTCAAGCTGTTGCTGCAGGTGGCTTGGGCCGACGATCGGCTCGACGCGAAGGAGCGGGCCTTCGTCGCGAAGCTGGGGCCGGCGTGGAAGGTGCCCGAGGTGGTGATGGAGGTGCTCCTCGATCACCTCGATCGCGGCAAGCCGTTGCCGCAGCCCAACCTCACCGTCTTGCGAACGAAGCCGGACGCGGTGATCGCCGCGGCGGAGGCCCTCATCGCTGCCGACGGCGTCATCGACGCGGTGGAGGCCGACTTCCTCGATCAGGTGCGCGAGCTGCTCGGCCGAGGCTGAACGTCAGGCCACCTGGGCGAAGGGCGACTGCGCGCGCCGCTCGAGGACGATCCGCTCCCACGCTTCGTTGAGCGAGCGCATCGTGGCCTCGTCTCCGCCGGCGTCGTGGTGGTGGTGCTTGGCGAGCGAGAGGTAGCGCTCCCGAATCACCTCGTCGGAGTCCGCTTCGTCGCAGCCGAGCACGCGGTAGGGGTTCTTCGCGTCGAGGCTTCGGAGCCAGGCTTCGAGGCGTTCCTTCACGCTGCTGGTCGCCGTCGGCTGCGCGCTCGCCATGGGCGTCCGCGTTCTCACCTTCACGTCGGCGCCGAAGACCTCGGTGTACATGCTCGAGACCCAGCGCTGACACTTGGGGCAGCGGAAGTACCGAACCGTGCCTCCTCCACCGATCGAGGAGGTCATCGTCACGCCGCAGTGGGTGCACTCCACGTCGACGTTCTCGAGGATCACCGACTTCGCCTTGGGCATCTAAGGCTCGACTTTCGTGTGCTACAGGTCTGTTCGGTGTTGTACCCCCGTGCGATCACGGGGCAATTTTCTGGCCGATTTGAGAGAAGCTGGACCTCCCCATGCGCTTCCTGTCCCTCGTCGCCTTCCTCTTCGCTCTCGCGGCTGTGGCTCAACCGAAGCCCGGCAAATCGGCCTTCGGCAACACGAAGGACCTCGAGGAAGAGGCGCCCAAGGCGGCCTCGGTGACGGCGCTTCCCGGGAAGGACGTGGCGCTGCTCCGAGGGCTGCTCCACGCGACCGAGCCCAACCCGATGGAGGTGCGCAGCCAGGCGATCGAGGACCTCGGCCTGTTGGGTGACACCCGCGCGCTCAACCCGCTCGCGGGGATGATCTTCGACCCCAACCCGGTCATCTGGCAGTCGGCGCTCCGGGCGATCGGCGCCATTCGTCACCCGCGGGCCGAGGAGATCCTCTCCAACATCGTGCGCCACCCGTCGCTCAGCGAAGCGCACAAGCTCAAGGCGCTCGAGTACCTCGTCTTCCAGAACACCAACTCGGCGCTGCGGTTCATCGCCTCCGTTCAGCGGACGACGACGCTGCCCTTGGGCGTTCAGAACCTGGGCCGGCGCATCATGTTGGAGGTCCCCCTGGCCCGCGGAGGCACGCAGTGATCGATCAGCGCATCACCTTCCTCGGCGCGGGGAACATGGCCAACGCGCTCATTCGGGGCCTCATCCGCTCGGGCGAGAAGGCGTCGAACATCACCGCGACCGTGAAGCGCGAGGAGCGGAAGACCGAGCTCGAGAAGGCGCACGGCATCAGCGTGGGCTTCGACAACGTCGCCGCGGCGAAGAACGCCGAGGTGGTGGTCCTGGCGGTCAAACCCCAGGCGATGGACAAGGTGCTCAGCCAGATCGCGCCGGTGATCGACGAGAAGAAGCTGGTGATCTCGATCGCGGCCGGGGTGCCCATCGCCGCGATGGAGCGTCGCTTCGGCCCCGGGGCACGCATCGTCCGCGCGATGCCCAACACGCCGGCGTTGGTCGGCGTCGGCGCGACCGCGGTCTCGGGCGGAGAGCACGCCACCCCGAAGGATCTCGAGCTCGCCAAGAAGCTCTTCGACGCGGTCGGCACCACCGTCGTGCTCGACGAGGGCCTGCTCGACGCCGTCACTGGGCTGTCCGGGAGCGGTCCCGCGTACATCTTCCTCATCATCGAGGCCCTCTCCGACGCGGGCGTGAAGGTCGGGCTCTCGCGTCACGTCGCGCTCAAGCTCGCCGCGCAGACCCTCTTTGGCTCGGCCAAGCTGCTCCTCGAGACCGGCGAGCACCCCGGCACCCTCAAGGATCAGGTCACCAGCCCTGGCGGCACCGCGATCGCCGGCCTCCACACGCTCGAGGCAGGCGGGCTGCGTACGACGCTCATCGACGCCGTCGAGGCCGCGACCGAGCGCGCCAAACAGCTGGGCGACAGCTTTCTGGAAAAACACTGAAGTCGAGGCAGGCTTGCCCGACCTGCCCACGCCTTCGAGGAACGCACCATGAAGATGACCCCGCTCGACATTCGCCAGAAGCGCTTCGAGGTCGGCTTCCGCGGCTACGCGCGCAAGGAGGTCGAGGGCTTCCTCGAGCTCACCGCCGGCGAGTTCGAAGAGGTGGTGCGAGAGAACATCTCGCTCAAGGACGAGCTCAAACGAACCCAGGCGAGGCTCGAGTCTCACGTCGAGCGCGAGAAGACCCTCCAGGAGACGATGGTCACCGCCCAGCGCATCTCCGAAGACGTGAAGGCGCAGGCGCGCAAGGAGGCCGAGGTGATCGTCGCCGAGGCGGAGCTCCAGGCCGAGAAGATCGTCGCCACCGCCAGCAACCGAATCGTCGAGCTCAAGGGCGAGATCGCCGAGCTCCGCCGCCAGAAGGTGCAGTTCGAGGCGCAGGTCGAGAGCGTGATCGAGTCGCACCGCAAGCTGCTCGACACCTTCAAGACGCAGCAGGCAGGCGCCGAGGTCGCGTTCCTGATCAAGAAGACCGGGGAATGACCGTCGCCTGGCTCAAGGCGAACGGAGAAGACGTCGAGCTGTCGGTGCTCGTTCAGCCACGCGCCTCGCGAACGAAGCTGGTCGGTGAACACGATGGGCGGCTCAAGATCGCGCTCGCGGCGCCTCCAGTCGATGGCGAGGCGAACGCGGCGCTGATCGAGTTCGTCGCTGACCTGCTCGAGGTGAAGAAGTCGTCGGTCGAACTCACCGACGGAGCGACCTCGCGAAGGAAACGACTCACCATTCGCAAGGCCGAGCTGTCGAAGGTGCTGGAACGCTTGCGCGGCTGATCAGTCGCCGTTGAGACCCTTCTGCATGGTCTCCTTGATCTTGTTCATCATGTTGTCGATCAGCATCTTGCCGAGCTGGTAGCAGCCGCCCAGCGCCGCGCCGAAGCTGATTGCGTTGCGAACCGTCTCCGCGTCTTCGGGAGAGAGGCTGCCGGCGATCTTCTCGAACTCCTTCGAGGCCACCTCGGCGTCGTCACCCAGGAAGAGGCCGGAGTCGATCAGCTTCTTGAGCGCCTCACCGCCGCTCGTCTTGCCGAGGATCTCGCTCGCCTTCGTCATCGACGAGGCGTCGGCGCGAATCGTCTCGCCGGTCGAGGCCGAGGAGGCGGAGGCTGGCGCCTTGTCGAAGCTGCTGCTCGGCGCGTAGCCCGTGGAGGCGTTGGCCTGAGCCTGCGGCGCGGCTGGCGCGGCGGGAGCCGAGGTGGTGGTGGCGCGAACGACGGGCTGGCTTCCAACGGATCGAACAGTCATGGGCCTATTTTCGTCGCGACTGAGAAAAAGTGTCGCACCATCGTAAAGACATGATCTTCGGCACTTTTCACTGAACGACTGGGCTGGCTAGCTCGACAGGTACGGTTCGGCGTTTGATGGTGGAGCGATGTTGCTGCCCCTCCTCGCTCTCCTTGCGGCCGCGCCTCCGCCGACGGAGCCGACGTTCGAGCAGCCCGCCCTCCAGCGCGCGGTGGTCGAGACGGTGTCGTTCGACTCGCAGCGCTTCCACTTCGTGGCCTCGACGGGGGCTGCGCAGCCGGCACACGCGCTGGCGCCGGAGCTGGAGCGGCTGCGCGACGAGGTGGGAGAGCTGATTGGGGCGGAGTTCCCCGGCGTCACCGAGGTGCGGGTCGCGCTGGGCCGTGAGGAGTTCGTCGCGATGGCCGTGGAGGGATCGCGCCCTCCGTCGTGGGCCGTCGCCCTGGCGTGGCCCGAGGCCAACGTGATTCTGGTGGACGCGAAGACGCTCGCGACGAGCGAGGGGAAGACGACGCTGCGGCACGAGCTCGTGCACATCGCGCTGGGTCGGCTCGGGCACGGCTGGCCCAGGTGGTTTCAGGAAGGGGTCGCCCAGATGGTGACGCAGGAGCGGCCCTTCGACACCGAGCACTACTCGATCATGGCGGTGGCGATGGCGACCGATCGGCTCTACCCCTTCGACGTGCTGCGTGACGGGTTCCCCGAGCGGCCGGCCAGCGCCCAGCTCGCCTATGCCCAGAGTCGCGAGTTCGTCAGCTTCCTCTATGGGAAGTACGGCGCCGATGGGTTCGGCGAGCTGGTGAAGCAGGTCGGCGACGGCGTCGTCTTCGAGCAGGCCTTCGCGCGCGCGTTCCACAGCACGATCTCGGTCGAGGAGAACGAGTTCCGTCGGGCGATGGCGCTGCGCTACCCGTGGTGGCCGGTGCTCTTCATGAGCGGAAGCCTGCTCTGGGCCGGCTCGGCCGTGTTGATGGTCGTCGCGTTCGTGCGGCGGCGCCGGGTGGTGAAGGCGCATCGCGCCCGCCAGCGCCGCCTCGAAGTGCTCGAGGACACCGCCATCGTCCTGCTGAGCACCCTCCCCCATTCGGCCAATGAGGACGGCGGGCTGGTCGACCCGATCCCCGAGCTCCCCTGGCGGATCACCTCGATCACCGCCTCGCGCTGATCGGTTCCTGCCGCTTCACCCCAGCTCGTGCACCATGCACTTGAGCGCGCTGGGCTGCACGAAGTCGATCGCGCTCGCGCCGAACTCGGTGACCAACCGGTGCTTGCGCTCGCCGAGCCCTCGCAGGATCTGGGCACGAAACCCATCGCGCTCGAGGGTGGCGACGTTGCACATCGAGAGCACGAGGCCCCTGGGCGTCACCACCCGCTCCGCGGCGGCCACGAGCTGGTGGTAGTCGCGAGCCGCGGTGAAGCGGGAGCGCTTCGTGGTGGCGAACCCAGGTGGGTCGAGGATCACCAGCTCGAATCGCTCCTCCTTCTTGGCGAGCCGCGCGAGCCAGTCGAAGGCGTCGCCGGCGATGAAGTCGTACCGATCGGGCTCGACCCCGTTGCGCGAGAGGTTGGCTTCGCCCCAGTCGAGCACCTTGCGCGAGGCGTCGACGTTCGCTGCCCGTGCGGCTCCGCCGAGCCGCGCCACCACGCCAAAGGCGCAGGTGTACGAGAAGAGGTTGAGCACCCGACGGCCCCTCGCGTTCGCCCTCACCCAGCCTCGACCGTCGCGAGCGTCGAGGTAGAGGCCAACCGACAGACCGTTTCCGGGACGAACGGCGAATCGCGCGCCCGCCTCGAGCACCTCGAGTTCCTCGACCGGCGCGCCGAGGAGCGGGAGGGCTGGAGCCACCTCGCTGGTCGACTCGTTGGCCGCGCGGCGCGCCTCCCTCGGCCGGTGCTTCACGTAGACGGCCCGCAGCGCTCCGATCTCCATCAGCGCACGAGCGATCGAGCTGGCCTCGCTCGCTGCGACCTCGCGATAGAACGAGAGCACGGCGACGTCGGCGAAGAGATCGATCGTGAGCCCTGGAAGCGAGGCTTCGTCGTCGATCCACCTGAAGCACGTGGTGTCGGGGCCCAGCGCGGCACGGCGCTCGGCGAGCCGGCGCGTCAGGAGCGATTCCACACGGCCTCGACCGCTCGCGCTGCCTCGTGCTCGAGCTGCAGCGACGGCGCGGCCAACAGCTGGCCTTCGCGCACGGCGACCCGCCCATTCACGATCGTCCACGCCACCTTGGCCTGGCTGAGCTGCATCAGCAGGTGCGGGGTGAAGTTGCCGGTCTCGTGCGCGGGGAGATAGTCGTGCACCACGAGATCGGCCATCGCGCCCACGTCGAGCGTTCCGGAGGGCTTGCCGAACACCATCGTGCACAGCTCGGCCGGGCCGCTGATGAGGAAGGTCGACATCAGGTTGTCGGGATCGAGCATTCGGCCCGACCGCGCGAGCGTCATCACGCCGGTGAAGCTCGCGGCGAGCTCTTCCCAGAGGGTTCCGCTCCCGCCGGTGCCGAGGCCGACGAGGTTCTGCCCGAGGAGCACCGCCTCCATGCCCAACGCCGAGCCACCCTCGAGGGTGTGGGTGAGCCTGGGGCTCAAGGCGATCAAGGTGCGGGTGCGAGCGAGGCGTTGCGCTTCGGCCCGATCGATCGCCCGCGCGTGGGCACCGATCGACGCGCCGCCGAGCAGCCCGAAGGCCTCGAAGCGGTTGACGATCCGCGTGTTGTGCCGATCCCAGGTGAGGGCGAGATCTTCGTCGGTCTCCGCCATGCGGAAGTGCGCGCCGACCGAGAGCTCTTCCTTGAGCCGGCCCGCCGCCCTCAACAGCTCGTCGTTCGCGCAGCACGAGGCCGCGACGCCGAGCGACCCCCGCACCGTCGGGCGTTCGCGCACCGTGCCGACGTACGCGGCGTTCGCCTCCACCTGCGCCGGACCTGGCCACTCCGGGAACTGACTCGTCGACGCGTGGGAGTTGAGGAGCCGTGCACCGAGGCGTTCGGCGACTCGCGCCTGCGCACCCAGGGCCTCCTGGACGCACGCCGGCGCGTGGAGGTGCTCGACGAACATGGTGGTGCCCCGAAGGAGCCCGCGAGCAAGCGCGGCAGCGGTCAGGGCCTCGACTTCGCCCACGGTGAGCCTCTTCTCGAGCGCCGCCTCGACCGAGTAGCGCTCCTCGAGCGGCCGGAGCAGATGGTGGCCCGACCACGGCGAGAGCTGGGCACCCACCAGGCGGGTGTGACAGTCGACGAAGCCGGGCGTCACCAACCGGCCCTCGCACTTCACCGCCCAGTCTCCAGGCAGCGCGGGCAGCTCGGCGTCGTCAGCGACCTTCGCGATGAGGCCGTCTTCGATCAGCACGGCCACGCCCGCACGCACCCGGCCGTCCGAGCGAAACAGCGAGCAATTCTTGAGCAGGAGCCGCCCTTCCACCGCGGCAGAGCCTACCAGCCCACGCCGAGGACGCTCGTTTCAACGCTCGCGCTGCTGATCCTTCTTCGGAGGCTTGGTGTTCTGGCAGGTGCACCGCTGCTCGACCGGCACGTCGCGGAGCACCGCCTCGACGTGCGCCCCACACCCACGCCAGCCAACTTTACCGCACGACGGACAGGTGACGGCCATGCACATCGAAGACCTCCAGGAAGAGACGCCACGCGAGCGCGGCAGGGAACGATGAGAGGCGAGGCGAAGCGAAAGGGTTCAGTTCGCCGCCTTGGGCTTGGGCTTGTTCTGACCCTTGATCACCAGGTTGCTGAAGCGGCACTGCAGGTTGCGGCACCCGACCGCCACCTTGGCCGTTCGTCCTCCCAGGCCCGAGAGCACCTTCCAGGCGACCCGCCGCCCATCGACGAAGCCCTCGGCCTTCACGTTGCCGTTCTTCTGGTGAACGAGGGCGAGGCCCATGCGGAACTTCCCGTGCGGCACCGACACCCGGTCTTCCATCATCTCGCCCACCTGATCCTTCGCGCTGTTCCCGACGATCTCCGAGCCCTCGGCGCTGAAGTACCGCCACATCAGCCGCATCTCGTCGACGTTGGGCAGCCCGGGCACGTCGGGCACCGCGAAGATGCTCACCTGGAGATCCTTCACCCGGAAGGACAGCTCGATGAAGCGCTGCGCGTCGGGTGAGAGCGGGGGAAACTCGGGCGAGAGCGGCTCGAACTGTACGTCGACCTCCGCCTCGAACTCGTCGGCCGAGTAGTAGCGGTTGCCGAGGTACGCCCGGGGGATGACGGTGATGTGCTCCGGATCGGTGACGTCGCCGTACTGGATCGCCGTCAGCGCGCCGTCGTCGAGCGCCCAGTGTCCGGCGTGGGCGCTGATCTCCTCGCCGGCGTCGGCCTGGGTCGGCTCGAAGGCGATGGTGAGGGTGCGCCCCTCTTCTCGGCTCGTCGAGTTGAAGACCTCTTCGGTGTCCTGGTACCAGGCGGGGGCGCGAGCGGGCGTGGAGGAGATCGGCCCGCCCTTCGGCAGCAACCTCGCGGCCACCGCCACCACGAGGAGGGCACCGAACACGAAGGCCGCGACCTTCCACCCGCTCCCTGGCTCTTGGACGAAGGAGCTGACCCGCCCCGGCACGGTCGACGCCGCGCGAGTCGGGGCGACGCTCCCGGCGGTCTCGATCAACGGCTCGAGCTGTTCGGCGATCTCCGAGGCCCGCGCCGGCCGCTGTTCGGGTTCGGTCTCGAGCAGCTTGGCGACCACGTCGTCGATCACCGGCGACAGCCCCGGCACCTTCTCGCTGGGGAGCTTGAAGCGCCCGAGCGGCAGCTCTCCGGTGAGCAGCTCGTAGAGCAACACGCCCAGCGAATAGAGATCGGCGCGGTGATCGACGTGCTTGGCGTCGCGGCGCTGCTCGGGCGCCATGTAGTTCACCGTGCCCATGGCGACGGCCGTGGCAGTGAGGGCGATGTTCTTCTCGCTGTCCTTCATGCCGGCGAGGCCGAAGTCGGCGATCTTCACGTGCCCGCGCGGGTCGACGAGCACGTTCTCGGGCTTGAGATCGCGATGCACCACCTTCTGCTCGTGCGCGTAGTCGATCGCCTTGGCGACCTGCACCACGATCCTCAGCGCGTCCTTCGGCGAGAGCCGGCGGCCGGTGAGCAGCTCGCGCAGGTTGACGCCCGCGACGAGCTCCATCGCGAAGAAGTAGTGCGAGCCCGCCTGACCGCGGTCGATGATCTGCACCACGTTGGGGTGGTTGAGCGCGGCGAGCGCGGTGGCCTCCTTCTCGAAGCGGGCGACGAACTCCCGATCGGAGGCGAACTTCGAGGGGAGGATCTTCACCGCGACCTGACGGCTGAGCGAGGTCTGCTTGGCGCGCCACACCTCGCCCATGCCGCCCTTGCCCAAGAGCTCGAGCAGCTCGTACCCGGGCACGGTGGGGCGCGCCTCGGCGATGGTGGTGTCGGAGTCACGGACGTTCTTCGCGCTGGGCGCCGAGGTGACGTCGAGCTCGATGGGAACGCCACTCGTCGGCGGAGGGGGCGGAGGGGGCGGCGAGGCTTCGGAAGGGAGGCCAGGCGGCGGGCTCTGGCCCTTGCCTGGGTTGGTCGTGCGAGGCACGTCGGTGCGCCGCACCTCGAACCGAATGCCGCACTGGCAGACGAGGTGCTGGCCCGACACGTAGACGGAGGTGTCGTGAACGCGCGCGCAGTTCGGGCAGGCCTGGGTGACGGTCATCTGGCTCGACCGTGGCGACACGGGAGCCCCCGTCAGGCCTTGTGGCCCACGACGCGGAAGGTGGGCACGCCCTTCTCCTTGCCCTTCACCTGCAGCACGGAGACGGCCTCGGCGATGAAGCCCGCGCCGGCGCGACGAACGGTCGCCTCGCTCGCGAGCACCTCGGCGCCCTTGGCGAGGCCGCACAAGCGCGAGGCGGTGTTGACCGAGTCTCCGATCGCGGTGAACTCGTGGCGCTCCATCGAGCCGATGTAGCCGACGACCGCCGGGCCGGTGTTGACGCCGATGCCGACCTCGATGGGCTTCTTGCCGGCCTCTTCTCGCTGCCGGTTCATCTCGTGAATCTCGTCGAGCATCTCGAGCGCGCACTTGAGCGCCCGCGAGGCGTCGTCAGGGTGGGTGATCGGCGGCCCCCAGGTGGCCATCACGCAGTCACCGATGAACTTGTCGAGGTTGCCCTCGTACTTGAAGATCACCCCGGCCATCGCGCTGAAGAACGTGTTCAGCATCGCGACCGTCTCTTGCGGGCTGTCGGCCTCGGCCATCGAGGTGAAGCCGCGAATGTCGGCGAAGATCACGCTCACTTCGGCGAGGCGGCCGACGCGCAACAGCTCGACCTTGCCCGACACCACCGCTTCGGCGACGGCGGGCGCGAGGAAGCGGGAGAGCTCGGCGCGGGTGAGCGCTTCCTTCTCGATCTTCCCGGCGAGATCGGCGTTCTCGAGCGCGATCGCGGCCTGTGAGGCGATGCCGGAGAGCACCTTGAGATCCTTCTCGGAGAAGGCGTTGGTGCGCTCGCGGGTGTCGCAGAAGAGAATGCCCTTGAGCACGCCCTTCGAGAGCAGCGGCACGGCCATGGCGGAGCGAATGCCTTGGGCGACGATCGACTCCGAGGACGAGAAGCGCGAGTCGAGGATCGCGTCGGCGGTGAGCACCGCGCTCCGGGTCTCGGACACCCGCTTGAGCACCGTCTCCGACACCGTCACCTCGGTGTTGTCCTGCTTGCGGCGCTTGATCGCCTGCGGGTTCAGGTTGCCTTCGTCGTCCGAGAGGAAGATGACCGCGTTGTCGGCGGCGAGCAGCTGGAAGGCGACCCCGAGGATCTTGTCGAGCAGCGAGGGGAGATCGCGCTCCATGCCGACGAGCCGGTGGAACTCGTTGGCGATGCGCAGCTTCTCGTAGTCCTGCTTGAGGGTCTCGAGATCGTGGAGCTTGTCGGCAGGCCTGAACTCGGCCGACTCCATCTGGGCGACGGTCGCGAGGAAGGCCGGCATCGACTGGGCCGACTGCACGACGGTGACGCCCGCGTTCGAGGTCGGCGTGGCGCCCGCGTGATCGACGCCCGACATGAAGACGAGCCGGCTGTTGCCGAGCGCGATCTCGTCGCCGTCGCGCAGGCGCAGCTCGCGAATCTTCCGCCCGTTGACGAAGGTGCCGTTCGACGAGTTGAGATCGCGCAGCAGGTAGGTGGTGCCGACGCGCTCGATGACGCAGTGATCCTTCGAGACCTCGCGATCGACGAGCCGAAGCGTGTTGTTCGGGTGCCGCCCGAGCGACGTCTTCTCCGAGAGCGGGAACTCACCTTGTTTCCCATCGGCGAACTTCCCCGCCAGGCGCGGCCCCTTGAGCTGACCGGGCGCGTAGACCTGCGCGGGTTTCGGGTCGGCCGGGGCCAGGTTGGTGAGTGGGATGGGTTGCTGAGGAGGAGGCAAGCGAAGGAACCCTAGCAGACGCCTGCGCATCGCAAAACGAACGAGACGCCTCGTGCGACCGACCGTCGGCTGCAGCCTGACCGAAACGACGGAGCCGAAAGTTGCGTCAGCTCGAGGAGCATGTCGGGGCCGAGGTCGTTACCAAAGAGCCATGCGGAAACCGGCCAAGCGATCAGCGCGCACCCCAACCCCTCGCAAGCACTCGAGAAAGCCGGCACCGATCGCGCTCACCGCTGCGGAGCGCCACGCTGCGCTCGAGCAGGCCTTCTCGGCGATCGAAGCGCAGCTTTCTCCTTCGGCGATCATCTCGCTACAGACGTCAGGGCTCACGCTCCGGGCGATTCCCCTCGGCACCAACGCCCAGGCGAGCTGGCTTCTGCGAACCTCGGGGCTGTCGACGCGCGTGGGCTGCGAGCTGAGCTTCCGCGTGCGTCGAGGGACGGAGAGCGCGCCGCCGACGTGGGCCACCGAGCTGCTCGCCAAGCTGGCGACCCAGGAGCTCCGGTTCGACGACGGGCAGGTGGTGCGGGTCGAAGGGCTCTTCGGCGCCGACACCGAGCTCGACTCGGTGGCGCTGGTGCTCGACCCCTCGCTGCAGCTCGTTCGCACGGCGCACGACGCGGTGCCGGTGCTGCTCGCGGTGGGCATCACCAAGGACGAAGCGCGGCTGGTGCGGGAGTGGAGCCCGCGCGCGCTGATCGAGATCTACGCCCAGCTCGACGCCTCGCTCTGCACCCTGCCCGAGCGGCCCTCGCTCCTCGCCTCCCCGCGGGCGCGCTCGGCGATCGAACAACGAGTGAGCCGGGAAGGCTCGTCGATGGGCCAGTTGAGCGCGCGCGTCTCGGCGACCTCGGCCGGGCGGGAGCGGCTGTCGTGGAAGCTCGACGCCGAGAGCGCCGACGCGGTGGTGAGCCTCCTCAAGGGGCGCATCGGCCACCAGCGCGCCTTCGTGGTGAAGTCCGCCTCGCACGAGGTCGAGCTCGCGCCGGGCGATCGACCCGCCTTCGCGCTCGAGGGGCACCGAGCGCACCTCAAGGTGACGCAGCCGTTCGCGCGGGCGATGCGGGCGACGCTGCGGCCAACTCCGGGGACGTACGTTTTCACCGATCTCCCTGGCCTCACCATCGAAGTGGTGGCCTGAGGCGGCCCTCGCGTCGCGTTTGAGCTCGCGCTGAGCCCGGTGTGGTAAGGCCCTCGGCATGAAGCTCAAGCAGCGGCCAGAGGACTTCTCGGTCAAGGAGTCGTACCGGTTCGAGGAAGATCCCGACGGCCGCTTCCGCGTCTACCTGATGGACAAGCAGAAGCTGTCGACCTTCGACGCCGTCGGGCGCATCTCGAAGAAGTTCGGCCTCAAGCCCGGCGCGATCAGCTTCTGCGGCCTCAAGGACAAGCAGGGCCGCACCGAGCAGCTCATCGCGGTCGAGAGCGTCGACGTCGACATGCAGGACCCGGATCTGCGCCTCAAGTTCCTCGGGCGCGCCGCCGAGCCGCTCACCGCCGCCAACACCACCTCCAACCGCTTCGCCGTCACCGTGCGGCAGCTCCGCGAGCAGGAGCTCAAGGACGTCAACCTCGCGGTCGCCGAGGTCGAGCGGCTCGGGGTGGTGAACTACTTCGACAACCAGCGCTTCGGGTCGCTCAAGCACGGGCAGGGCTTCATCGCGAAGGACCTGCTCCGCGGGAACTTCGAGGCCGCGCTCAAGAACTACATGGCGGTCCCCTCCCCGCTCGATCAGACCGACGACGCGAAGGTGAAGGGCTTCTGGTCGCAGCACTGGGGTGATTGGTCGGCGCACTGCCCCTACGATCAGGCGAACAAGAAGTACGGCCGGATCCTCCACGTGCTGCGGAAGGCGCCGCGCAACTTCGTCGAGGCCTTCCTCCAGATCGACGCCCAGTACCGCGCGCTGCTCCTCTTCACCTATCAGTCGTACCTGTGGAACGAGTCGGCGAGGCGGCTCCTCCAGATCATCTTGCCCCGCGAGTCGCTCTTCGTGATGCCGTACCAGGCCGGCTCGCTCCTCCATCACCGCGACGCGCCGGCCGATCTCCTGGGGTGGATGCGTGGCGCCACCGTGCCGCTCGTCGGCCCCACCACCACCTTCACCGATCGCCGCGTCGAGGAGGCCGTCTCCTGGGCGCTCGGCAAGGACAAGCTCACCCTCGATCAGCTGGTGGTGAAGGAAGCGCCACGGCTGCTCTTCTTCAAGCACGAAGAGCGTCCGCTCCTCATCCAACCGCAGAAGCTGGTCGTCGGGCGCGCCAGCCGCGACGAGCTGAACCGCGGCTTCCTCAAGGTGAACGTCGCCTTCACGCTCCCGCCTGGCAGCTACGCGACCCTCACCGTCAAGCGGCTCTTCCACTTCGGAGTCGCACAGCTCGAGCGCGAGGCGAAGGAGTTCCCTCGGCCCAAGATCGCCCCCGAGTCCCACGATCTCCCTGGCCGAAAGAACGCCAAGCAGGAACGCGCCCCCGCCTCCCCCAGCAAGGGTTTCCGCGCCCGCCAAAAGGAACGAAAGGCTGCCAAAGTCGCCGCCCGCATCGCGCAGGGGCACGAAGACAAGCCCAAGGCCTCGAAATAGCTACTGAAAATTCAGTCCGGAGGCTTGTGCAATGAGGGTCGGGTGGGGCCGTATTGGGGTACGTGAACGCACTTGCTGAGATGGCGGGCTCGCTGACGATGTCCCTGGGGACGATGAGCGTCGAGGCCACACAGCCCTACGTGGAAGACGTGCGCAAGGCGCGGCGGGGCGACTCGTCTGCCTTCGCGACGCTCGTGCGGGGGCTCCAGCGACCGGTGTTCGGGCTGTGCCTGCGGCTGCTCCGCTCGGAGGCCGAGGCCACCGAGGTCGCCCAGGAGACCTTTCTCCGCGCCTACCAGAACCTCGATCGCTTCGACGACTCGCGGCCCTTCGATCTCTGGGTGCTGACCATCGCCCGCAACCTCTGCCTCGACATCTTGCGCCGGCGCCAGAAGGTGCAGACCGAAGACGTCGAGCCCCACGCGCCCACCCTCGCCTCCCACGAGCCCAACAGCGAGGACAAGGCGATCGATCGGCAGCAGCGGCAGTCGCTCGAGGAGGCGATGAACACGCTCTCCGCCGACGATCGGGAAGTGCTGGCGCTCTATTACGTGCAGAAGCGCACCACGAAGGAGATCGGCTCCATCATGGGCGTCGCGCCGGGCACCATCATGGCGCGGCTGTTCCGGGCGCGTGAGAAGCTCCGAGTGCGAATGATGGCGAACGAGCGAGGTGCCGCATGACCCACGAGCGCAACAAGTCCCAGGCGCCCGACGCCGAGACCAACGCTGAGGACCTCGAGCTCGAGCGGCTCTTCGCCGACACGGCCCATGACGAGGCCGAGCTGGCGCTCCTCAAAGAGGCCCACCGGCAGCTCGAGAAAGATCTGCTCCGCCTCGCCGACCCGCTCCCTCCTGGCGACTTCGTGTCGTCGGTGATGGCGAAGGTCGAGGCGCAGCCCAAGCGCGTGCCCGTCTCCGAGATCGTCAGCGCGGTGCTGATCGCGGTCGGTGCCCTCGCCGCCTCGGCGATCGCGTTCGTCTCGTCCGGTGCCTCTCCTGATGGAGTCGCGGTGTCCTTCGCGCAGGCGTTCGTGTCCGCGCGCGAGGTGTTGGTGGGCTGTGGGAGCGCGCTGTCGGCCGTGTGGCGCACGGCTGGGCTGCCGCTCTCCATCATGCTCGGGATGGTGGTGATGGCGGCGTTGGTCGGCTTCCGCCGGCTGGTGGCGCCCGTGAACGCAAAGGTGGTGTCGTGATGTTCCCGTCCGTGTTGCTCGCCCTCTCGCTCGCCGCCGGCCCGGTGGTGTCGGTGCAGTTCGAAGGCCCCTTGAAGCAGGGCCTGTCCACCATCGCCGAGAAGGGCGGCCTCAACGTGATCGTCGTCGGCGAGCTGAACGAGCCGGCGCAGATTCACCTCACCAGCGTCTCCGCGGAGGAAGCGCTCGAGACCGTCGCGCAGGTCTACCAGCTGCAGGTCACCAAGCAGGGCAAGCTCTACGTGCTCAAGCGGGCCGGGGCGAAGGCCGACGCGGTGAAGGCCGACGCCGACGAGGTGACTGCCAAGGCCGTCGCCGGCGAAGCACCGCCGGCCGACGAGGTGGTGAAGTCGGCCACCCTCGGGGTGAAGGAGATCGAGAAGCAGATCGAGAAGCTCGAGAAGGAGCAGGAGCGGCTCGAGGCCGAGACCGACCGGCTGGCCGACGAGGCCGAGCGCAAGGCAGAGCTCGAGGCAGACCGCGCCGAGCGCCTCAAGGATCTGGCCGAGGCGAAGGCCGAGCACCTCAAGGCGGTGGGCCGGGCGAAGGGCGAGGTCGTCTCGGCGGGCGGCCCGGTGGAGATCGCGAGCGGCCAGACGGTGAAGGACGCGGTGGCCTACGGCGGGCCGGTGATCGTCAACTCCGACGCCGTCGTTCAGGGTGACGCGGTGGCCTTCGGCGGCGACGTCATCATCAAGAATGAAGGGGTGGTCGAGGGCGACGCGGTGTCGTTCGGCGGCAAGGTGGTGCGCGAGGGCGACGCGATCGTCGGCGGCGAAGAGGTCTCCTTCGGCGGCTCGGGGCTCGCCTCGTCGATGGCGGCGCACGCGGTGAAGGCCTCGAAGTCGGTGCAACCCTCGAAGGGCGAAGACTCGAAGGGCGGGCTGGGGCTCGCCACGTTCCTCGTGCAGTTCGTGGTGTTCTTCGTCTTCGGCTTCCTCGCGATGGTCTTCGCGCCGCAGCGCATGAAGGGGCTCGAGGCAGCGATTCGAGGGCAGCCGGTGGTGTCGGGCGCGGTCGGCTTCTTGGGCTTCCTGTTGGTCGGCCCCTTGTCCCTCTTCCTCGTCATCACCTTGATCGGCATCCCGGTGGCGCTGGTGATGTGGATCCTGCTCGCGATCGCGCTCCCGATGGGCCTGGCGGCGCTCGCCAACACCGTCGGCACCACGATGCCGATGGGCCGGGTGCGGCGGACGCAGGCGATGGTGCTGGCGCTCGGCCTGGTGGTGATGCTGCTGGTCGCGCACGTGCCGGTCCTCGGCCCGCTCCTCCTCTCGCTCGCCGCGTGTGTGTCGCTCGGCGCGGTGCTCCGTACCCGGCTGGGCTCGGTGACGCCGAAGGGCTTGCCCATCTCCGAGGTCGAGCGGTTGCCAGTCTGAGTCAGTTGGGGGACAACTGAGGGATGCCTCGCGTCACCTCACGTCCCCCCGCTCGACCGCAGTCCACCACCCGGCCTTCGACCGCCCCCTCTTCCTCTCCAGCCACCGCTGCAGGTCAGGCTGGGTGGGCGTCTGGCGTACGAAAGCCAGCTTCGCCTCGCCCAGCGGTGCTCCGGCCCGCGACGCTCCAGACTCCGGCGACCAAGCCCATCGGTGATTCGGCTGGCCCCAAGACGATCGCCGGGGTGCCGGTGCAGAGCGCGAAGATCCTCCAGTTCGAAGGGCTGAGCGGAGCGAACCCCGCGATGACGAAGACGCTCGACGTGCGCTTCGGGAAGCTGAGCCAGAGCCAGTTCGATGCGCTCAAGACCGAGTTCGGAGGGAAGACGCAGGTGAAGTTCGACGCCTCGCGGGAGTACACCGCGATCGACTTCCTCCCGCCCACGCTGCAGGCGCTGGTCAATCGCGACGTGGATCCAGGCGAGCCGGTGACGCTCAAGGGCACCTCGCGGCTCAACCAGCGCTTGGGGAACCAAGCCGGTGACATCGAGATCAACAGCTCTCCCAATTGCCATGGCACGGCCTGGGAGGCGATGCGCGCGTACCAGGCGGCGAACGGCACCCACGTGAGCCTGCTCTACGGAGACGCCCAGCTCGCCGACGTGCAGTACGCCGATGCGGCGCGCTTCAAGCAACTGGGCACCGCCGAGCCGGGAAAGGCGCCGCCCTTCCTCGACGCGCTCGAGCCGGGTGACGTGGTGGCCTTCAAGCAAGGCGAGTTCTCGCTGCTCCACTCGGCGGTCTACGTCGGCGGCGGGCTCTTCTTCGAGAAGCCCAACACCGAGTCGGACAAGTACGACGAGTCGCCGTACCGGCTCGTCAGCTACGATCAGATGCTCACGCCGATCCAGGAGTACCTGGGCGAGGCGCCGAGCGCGGTGGCCTACCATCCCCAGGCGACGCTCCCGTCGGGCATCGAGACGTTCGCGAGCACAGACGCGGCGCAGCTCGAGGCGTGGGCCACCAAGAAGGGCCTCAGCATCGGCAAGCCGCTGGTGACCGAGCTCGAGGTCGGCATCGGCGGCGGCGTTCGCGGGAGCCACTTCAACGGCGTGGAGACGATGCGCGTGGAGATCGGGGCTGACGGCCGTGGGGTGATTCGCTGAGAATCGGCGCGTGCGCCGGCTGCTCCTCGTCCTCGTCGTTGGCGGAGTGAGCTGCGCGCCCGCGGAGCGCGCTGGAACGGCCCGAGAGGCGATCTACGGCGGCACGGTCGCTCCCGACGATCGAGCCGTCTTCTTCGTGCAGTTCGCCAACGGCGGCGCGTGCAGCGGGGCCTTGATCGCGCCGCGCACGATCCTCACCGCCGCCCACTGCGTCGACTCCCCCATCGCCTCCGTGAGCAACGAAGTCATGGGGTGGGAGGGCACGCGGTACCGAGTCGTTCAGCAACGCAGCTACAGCGGCACCCCAGGCGACTGGACGCCCGATCTCGGGCTCGTGCTGCTCGCCGAAGCGCCGCCGGTCACTCCGCTGCGGTGGATGGCGGCCGGCCCGATGCCTCAGGTGGGAACGCTGGTTCGCCACGTCGGGTACGGCATCACCGAGGCTGGCTCGTTCGGTGAGCGACGGCAGGTGACGATTCCGATCACGGGTGCGGGAGCGCCTGGCCAGTTCGGCGTCAGCCTCACCTCCGGCGCCAACGGCCAGGGCATCTGCAGCGGAGACTCTGGTGGACCTGCGCTCGTCCGTGACGGGGCCTCGGAGGTGATCGCCGGCGTGCACAGCTACGGCAACTTCATGTGCGGCACCTCGAGCGGCTCAGCGCTGATCTTTCCGTATCACCGGTTCGTCGAGGACTGGCTCGCGCAGCATGAGGCCGCTTCCTGCGCTCGAGATCGACGCTGCGTGGCGGGCTGCGTCCCCGCCGATCTCGACTGCACCTGTGGGCCTGATGGGCAGTGCTCACCGAGCTGTATCGACGGTGACGATCCCGATTGTCCTGCGAGCTGCGCCCCCGACTCGGTCTGCTCTCCCGCCCAGCTCTGCCCCGTCGACTTGGATTGTCTGCCGACGGGCACCCAGTGCCTTCGCGAGAGCCAATGCGCCAGCCGGGTCTGCCTCAACGATCCGCAGAACCCGTCCACGTACTGCTCGGTGAGCTGTGCGACGACGCCATGTCCGACTGGGTTCCAGTGCTCGGCGCAGGCGACGTGCGTGAAGGCACAGCGAACGGCGCTCCCGGCCGGGTCGGCCTGCCAGCGCGGCGATCTCTGCGCGAACGGGATGAAGTGTTCGGCCGCGCTCGGGGCCCCAGCGCGGTGCATTCAGGCGTGCGAGTCGTCGCTGACGTGCCTGGGGGGAATGGGTTGTGATTTCAGCCAGGGGGTCTGCGTTCCTTCGCCGCCCATCGTGCTCGACGCAGGGCTCGAGGGCGTTGGGCCGGTCCCGAAGGAGGGCTGTTCGAGCGTTCCCTTCCCCTCGGTCGTCCTCGCGCTGTTGGTGGTGCGCAGGAAGCGCTGAGCGTTCAGGGCGCGAGCGCGGGGAAGCGTTTCCCCAGCCGGCGGAGCACGACGCGTGAGAGCAGCACGATCGAGGCTCCGACGAGGGAGCCGTAGACCGCACCCGCGAGGATGTCGGTCGGCCAGTGCACCCCGACGCCCACGCGGCTGAGGGCGATGAGCCCCGCGAGCGGGAGTGCGACGAAGCCAGCACGGGGAATCGCGAGCGTCACCACGGTGGCGACGGCGAAGGCGTTCGCGGCGTGGAGCGAGGGCATCGACCCGACGTTGCCCACCTCGACGAGGCGACGAACTGCGTCCGACGGGAGCGCGAAGCACGGGCGCATGCGACCGACGAAGGGCTTGAGCACGTGGGAGCCGACGAAGTCGGACAGGCCCACCGCCGCGCCCAATTGCAGGAGCGGAAACAGCGCGCGCCGCTTCAGGGCGAAGCCGAGCCAGACGACGAAGCAGGCCACCGCGAGCCACCCGAGCGGTCGAGACGAGGCAGCCACGAAGACGGCGTCGAGCCAGGGAAGCCCGAGCCCGTTCACCTTTCGAAACAGCGCCTCGTCCCAGCCGAACCGAATGTCGACCAACGCCGGCGAGCTCATCGGCGAGCAGCGATCTCGATGGTCAGGTGATCGACCGGCACGACCTCGACGACGGCGCGCTTGTACTCGTCGAGGGTGGTGGTGCCGGAGGTCGCGAGCGAGGCGACGCACACGAGCTGGGTCGGGCCGACGTGCCAGAGATGGAGATCGATGACCTGTGTCCCCACCTTCGACTCCAGCGCACCTCGCACCTTCTCCCGCAGCGTGATGGAGGGACCGAGATCGATCAGCTGCCGCGCGCAGTCGGAGATCAGCCCCCAGGCCCACTTCAGAATCACCGCCGCCGCGACGATCGCGACGATCGCATCGAGCCAGACGAGGTCGAAGTACCGCCCCGCGAGCAAGGCCGCGATGGCGAGGAGGCTGGTCATCGCGTCGGCGACGACGTGGAGATACGCGGCGCGAAGGTTGTGATCGTGGCCGATCTCGTGGACCGCCCGGCGGAGTGCTTCGGTCTGCGCCCGCTTCTCGTCGGCCGAGCTCGCCTCAGCCCCTCGACCGGTTCGAGCCTCTGCCGGCGATGCGGCAGGCGGGTGGGCCTGCGCGTGCGCGCCGTGATCGTGAGAACCGTGATCGTGCGCGCTCTGTCCGTGCGCAGCGTGGTCGTGCGCGGCGTGATCGTGCGCGCTCTGTCCGTGCGCAGCGTGATCGTGAGGACCGTGATCGTGCGCGCCGTGATCGTGGCTTTGTGCGCCGGCGCGCTGAGCGGCTTGGCCGAGGAGCGACGTGGGCGGGCCGTGCGAGTGACCGTGATCGTGGCCCGCATCGAGCAGCCAGGCCGAGACCAGGTTCACGATCAACCCGATCACGGCAACGGGGAGCGCGTCGGCGAAGTCGACCGTCTCGGGCTTGATCAACCGCGACACGCCGCTCGCGACCATCTCGAACGACACGAGGAGGAGGATCGTCGAACTGGTGAACCCAGCGAGCGCGTAGACCTTTCCAGTTCCGAAGGCGAACCGCGTCTCGTTTGCGCGGGTGCGGGCGTACCAGTAGGCGATCGCGGAGAGGCCGAGCGCTCCGACGTGGGTCGCCATGTGCCAGCCGTCGGCGGTGAGGGCGAGCGAGTGGGTGAGCCAGCCGACGACCAACTCGGCCACCATCATCACGGCGGTGAGCACGACGACCCAACGGGTGCGAGCTTCTCCCGAGGAGTTCACCTGGGTGGGGACGGGCGCCGAGCAGGAAGCGTCGACCGGCAGTGCCGCAGGGGCCCGATCGGCCGGAGTCATGCGGCCTCCGCACACGCGTCGCACTGACCGCGCAGCTGGATCTCGACCTGCTGCTTCGCCAGCGCCCGAGGCACCCCTCGGCCCTGCTTCACCCGGAGCGTCACCTCGGGCAGGCAGGAGACCGCGCCGCAGTCGGTGCAGGTGAAATGCGGGTGCCTGGCATCGTCTCCATTTCCTCGCGCACGCTTCAGCTCGAAGCGCCAGACGTGATCGCCAAGATCGGTGCGGGACACCAGCCCCACCTCGGTCAGATCGACCAGGTTCCGGTAGATGGTGGTGCGATCCATCCCATCGCTCGCGAGCGCGTCGACGAGCTCGCCATGGGAGATGGGCGTGCTGGCCACCGAGAGCCGGCGCAGCACGGCGATGCGTGGGGCGGTGCTCCGGAGCCCGGACTTGCGAATCGTCGCTCGCAGCTCCTCGAGCGAGGGGGTGAGGTCGTACGCCATTGTTGCAATTGTAACTTCCAGCGGCCGCCGGAGCTACGGCTCGTCGCTCGCCATGAAGGGGTATTCCACCCGAGTGGGTGGCACGAACGTCTCCTTGATGGTGCGGGGCGAGGTCCAGCGCACGAGGTTGAGCATCGAGCCGGCCTTGTCGTTGGTGCCCGAGGCGCGCCCGCCACCGAACGGCTGCTGGCCCACCACGGCGCCGGTGGGCTTGTCGTTGACGTAGAAGTTGCCCGCGGTGTGGCGGAGTTCCTTCGAGGCGGTGACGATCGCCGCCCGATCGCGCGCGAAGACGGCACCGGTGAGCGCGTACGGCGACGCGGTGTCGCACAAGCGCAGGGTCTCGAGGTACTGGGCGTCGGGGTACACGTAGAGGCTGACGACGGGCGCGAAGATCTCCTCCACCATCAGCCGATGCGTCGGGCTCTGGCACTGCACGAGCGTGGGCGTGATGAACCATCCCTCGGAGCGATCGCCCGTCCCTCCCGCGATCACCTTCGCGTCGGGGCCCTTGGCGAGCTCGAGGTACTTGGAGGTGTTCGCGAAGCTCTTCTCGTCGATCACCGCGCCCATGAAGTTGCGGAAGTCGGTCACCTCACCCATGCGGATCGCGCCGATCATCGCGCGCAGCTGCTCCTCGAGCTTCGGCCACATCGACTGAGGCACGAAGACGCGCGAGCAGGCCGAGCACTTCTGGCCCTGGTACTCGAACCCGCCACGGACGATCGCGGTCGCGACGGCCTGGAGATCGCCCGCCGCCGAAGGGTGCACGAAGATGAAGTCCTTCCCGCCGGTCTCGCCGATGAGGCGCGGGTACTGACGGTACTTCGCGACGTTCTCGCCGACGGTGCGCCACATCATGTTGAAGGTGCCGGTCGAGCCGGTGAAGTGCACGCCGCCCAGGTCGGGGTGGTTGAGCGCGACGGTGCCCACCGCGGCGCCCGGGCCGGGGATCATCGTGATCACCCCTTCGGGGAGCCCTGCTTCCCGGAGCAGCTCCATGATCCAATGGCCGGCCAGCATCGCGGTCTGCGCCGGCTTGAAGAGCACCACGTTGCCCATGAGCGCTGGCGCAGTGCAGAGGTTGAGGCCGATGGAGGTGAAGTTGAACGGCGCGACCGCGAAGACGAAGCCATCGAGCGGGCGGTAGTCCGTCTGGTTCCACATGCCCGGCGCGGAGAGCGGCTGTTGATCGAGCAGCTGCTGAGCGAAGTGGGCGTTGAAGCGGAGAAAGTCGATCGACTCGCAGGCCGCGTCGATCTCGGCCTGGTGCGCGGTCTTCGACTGGCCCAGCATCGTGGCGGCGTTGAGGAGCGGCCGGTACTTGGTCGCGAGCAGCTCGGCGGCGCGGAGGAAGATGGCGGCGCGATCGGTGAAGGCCATCGCGCTCCAGGCAGGCTTGGCGGCCAGCGCGGCGGCGATCGCCCGGTTGGCGTCGTCGGCGGTGGCTTCCTGGAACGTGCCGAGCACCTGCCGGTGCCGGTGGGGCGCGTGAATCGAGACGCTCCTGGCGCCCTTGAGGTTCTGGCCCTCGATGCGCAGCGGGATCTCCGCTGGCGTGCCGGCCATCGACGCCAGGGCCGCCTTGAGCTCGGCGCGCTCGGGGCTGCCGGGCGCGTGCGCCTTCACCGGCTCGTTGATGGGGGGTGGGACTCGGAGGTTGGCGTTCGACATGCCGGTGCTTTGCCTGAGCAACGAGCCGATTTCCATGGGGACGCACGACCCGCACGTCGCGGCGGGTCAAATCGGCCCCACTGTCGACGAGGTGGCGAATCGACGCGGAGGCGAGCACATATGTGGGGTGTCGATTGCCCCTTACGCGCTCTCCATTCTGCGGCGGCAGAGCCTGCTGATGGGCGACGACTTCCTGCGTCGCTACCCCCACGACTGGCTCGTCTGGGAGGCGGGGCCCTGGCGGCCAGCGTCGTCGCGGGCGGGGCGCGACATTCTCACGACGCTCCAGCCGGGCAAGGAAGGGCCGGCGCGCCCCGAAGGCGAGGACTGCCTCTGCTTTCCCCTTCAGCCGTTTCGAGGGCGCATCTCAGTGGGCCGGGCGACGACCAACCAGATCGTCCTCAACGATCTCACCGCCTCACGCGAGCACCTCCAGTTCGAGCACGATGGAACGGCCTGGCGGGTGTCGGCCTTGCGGCGAGGCACCCTCATCGACACGGTCGAACTGGGTGACTCGCCAGTCGAGCTGCATCCCGGCGCGCACATTCATGCAGGCGCGGTGACGCTCACCTTCCACACCTCGGCGCACTTCCTCGAGCGGGTGCGGGAGGCGACCTCACCCCGCGCAGGAACGGGCTGAGCGCGAACCCACCGCTCGGCGCGGGTTGGCGTCGTCTCCCGAGCTGCGAGTGCACAGGTGGCGCGACGCGCTCGCGGACCCTCAGCTCAGGCGCTCGAGCACCAACGGCTTCCGCGGCGGAGCGGCCGGTCCGATCTGGTACGCACGGCGGACGCGCTCCGTCACCTCGGCAAAGCGTCGATCGTCGTTCACGTGGGCCGTCACCATCGTCGTCCCCACCGAGACGGGATCACCGACCTTCTTCTCGAGCACGAAGCCGACGCCCGGGTCGATGACGTCGCTCGTCTTCTCCCGCCCCGCGCCGAGGAGCATCGCGGCGAGGCCGATCGCCTCGGAGTCGATGCCGATCACGCACCCTGCCCGCTCGGCGGTGATGGCGATGGTCTGCTTCGCCTTCGGCAGCCGGGACAGATCCGCGATCGCCGCGGGATCGCCGCCCTGGCTCTTGACGATCTCGGCGAGCTTCTTCTCCGCGGCCCCACTCTTCATCGCCGCGGCGAGCCTGCTGCGCGCGTCGTCGAGGGAGCTGGCGCGTTTTCCGAGGACGAGCATCTCCGCGGTGAGCGCGAGCGTGAGCTCGGTGTAGTCGGCCGGCGCCTCGCCGCGGAGCATCTCCACCGCCTCCTTCACCTCGAGCGCGTTGCCCACGGTGCGGCCGAGCGGCTGATCCATGTCGGTGAGGAGCGCCACCACCGTCTTCCCCATCTCCGAGCCGATGCCGATCATCGTGCGCGCCAGCGTCCGCGCGTCGTCGAGGGTCTTCATGAACGCGCCCGAGCCGACCTTCACGTCCAGCACGAGCGCGTCGATGCCCTCCGCCATCTTCTTGCTCATGATCGAGGAGGCGATGAGGGGAATGCAGTCGACGGTCGCGGTGACGTCGCGCAGCGCGTAGAGCTTCTTGTCCGCCGGTGCGAGGGTCGCGGTCTGGCCGATAAGGCAGGCGCCGACGTCCTTCACCAGCCGGCGGTAGTCCGCGATCGAGAGATCGACGCGGAACCCGGGTATCGACTCGAGCTTGTCGAGGGTGACGCCGGTGTGGCCCAGGCCGCGCCCGGAGATCATCGGCACTGGCACTCCGCAGGCTGCGGCCAGCGGCGCCAGGCTCAGGCTCACCTTGTCGCCGACGCCGCCGGTGGAGTGCTTGTCCACCTTCACGCCCGGCGTCTCCGACAGATCGAGCACCTCACCGCTCTCGAGCATCGCCCGCGTCCACGCGCCGAGTTCCTTGGCGTCGAGCCCGCGGAAGAAGATCGCCATGGTCATCGCCGACATCTGGTAGTCGGTGACGTCACCCTTCACGTAGCCGTCGATGAACGCGCGAATGACGGCGGGTTCGAGGGCGCGGCCGTCACGCTTGGCCTTGATGACTTCGTAGGGACGCATGGCGCCAACCTAAGGCTGGCACAGGGCTGGGGCCACTTTGCGACCGCTCAGCGACCCACGCTCATCGGCGAGAGGAACTTGAGGGGCTGCTTCTTCACCACCCCGGAGCGCTCGTCGGTGATCTGCAACGTCAGCTCGAGCGGGCCCTTCACCAGGTCCTTCTTGATGCTGACCATCACCGGCACGCGGGTGTCGGTGAGCGAGGCGAGCTCGGGCTCCGGCTGCCCGAAGACGACGTCGACGGGAACCGGGCCGGTGATCTCGAGCTTGAACTTCGCCGCCTCGGGGTTCTTGTTGAAGAGGTGGATCTCGAACGGGTTCCGAATCACCTCGCCGTCGACGACGAAGGGGTTCGAGCCCCTGGTGCGAATGACGTTCGACTCGAAGGGCGTGCGCATGGCGAGGCTGACGCCCAGCGTGATGAGCGCGACGAGCGAGAGCGCGGTGTAGAGGATGGTGCGCGGGCGAATCGAGCGCTGGGGCAGGCCCTGCTGCTCGTTGTGCGAGGCGAAGCCGATGAGCCCGGTGGGCCGCTTCACCTTCGTCATGATGTCGTCGCAGGCGTCGACGCACTGGAGGCAGGCGAGACACTCCATCTGCATGCCGTTGCGAATGTCGATGCCAGTCGGGCAGACGGCGACGCAGCGGTGGCAGTCGACGCAATCGCCACGGGCCGCCTCTCCCGCCTTGGCCACCTTGCCGCGCGGCTCGCCTCGCTTCTCGAAGTAGGAGACGGTGATCGAGTCCTTGTCGTGGAGCACCGACTGGAGGCGTCCGTACGGGCAGAGCACCACGCAGAACTGCTCGCGGAACCAGGTGAAGTTGAACATCAGCACCGCGGTGAAGCCCATCACCAGGAAGAAGGCAGTGCCGTGATCGGCCGGGCCTTCCATGATCATCGCCAGGAACTCGCGGGGGCCGACGAAGATGGCGGCGGCGGCGTGGGCGATGTTGATCGAGATGACGAGGTACACCGCGTACTTCGCCAGCCGGAGAAAGACCTTCTTGGCGCTCAGCGGCGCGGCGTCGAACTTGAGGCGCTGCTCGCGGCCACCCTCGAAGAGCCGCTCGATGGGCCGGTACACGCCCTCGAGGAAGACGGTCTGCGGGCAGCCCCAGCCGCACCACACCCGGCCCTTCCAGGCGGTGACGGCGAGCAGCCCGAAGACGAACGAGAGCGCCAGGAGCAGCACCATCCAGAAGTCCTGGGCGTTGAAGGTGGCGCCAAAGAGGTAGAAGCGCCGATGCGCCACGTCGAGCTGAATGGCGGGCTTGCCTCCGATCTGAATGAGCGGAGTCACCACGTAGAAGGCGACCAGCGCGGCGAACACGAGCCGGCGGCGGGTCATCCATCTCCCCTTCACGTCGGCGGGGTGCATCTTGATGCGCGACCCGTCCTGCTTCATCGTCCCCAGAATCGAGGCGGGGCCGTGCGCTGGGGAGGGTTCGGGCGGAGGTGAGGGGCTCATGGGGTCGTCACTTCGATGCGGGGGCGAGGTGGCGGGATTCAGCCACTGTGCCACTGAAAACACCACGGGCGCACGGGGGAGGCTCTTCGACGTCACGTCCCCTCATGCGCCCGTCAATGTTGCTGCTGCCATCGACCCGACTGCCGGGCCTGATCGTCAGTCGACTGGGTTGCCCTGCGGTTCCTTGCCTTGCAGGTTCTTGTTGCGAATCGAGCGGACGAAGGCGGTCACGTTGCGAGACTTGGTGTCGCCGATGATCGGCCCCCACGGCGGCATGCCCTTGTCGGGGAAGCCCTCGTTGACCGCCTTGAGCACGTCGGTCGCAGTGCCGCTGCCGTGGATCCAGAACTTGTCGGTGAGGTTGGGTCCGACGAGCCCCTCCGCGTTCGGTCCGTGGCAGGAGGCGCAGGTCGAGGCGTACACCTTCTGGCCTTCGGCGACCGTCTCGGCGTTGCCCACCAGCGCTTCGAGGGCCTCTTCAGAGACGGGGTTGGCGGCGGCGCGCGCCTTCTTCAGCGCATCGACGTCGGTCTTGTAGACGACGGGTGGGCTCGGGAAGGTCTCGGTCGTGTGGTACGCGATCCAATACCCGAAGCTGAACACCATCGTTCCCAGGAGAATGGCCAACCACCAGTTCGGCAAGTGGTTGTCCTCCTCCAGAATGTCGTCGTACTTCCGCATTCCGTTTTGCTCCGAGCTCACGACTTGGCCTCCTTCGAGTAGTCATCGTTCAACGGGAGCGACGCGATCGGGTCGAAGTCTCCCTTGCGTTTGTAGACGAACGTCCTGGCGAGCATCAGCACGAAGACGCCGAAGAAGATCGCCATCGCCACCAGCGGCGCGGTCACCGAGTCCAGCTGAGAGAACGCTTGCTTGAACATGGACTCAGCGGCCTCCGCCCGGGGTGGTGGGGGCCGACGGAGCCTCGGTGGTCTTCACCGGCTCGGCCCCGTACTTGACGCCCTGCTCGCGACCCAGCCGCTGCAGGTACGAGATGAGCGCGACGATCTCGCTGTCGGGCGCGATGGTGACGTTCTGGGTGGCGAGGTCCTTCACGATCGCGTCGGCCTGCGCCTGCTGGTCGGCCTTGGCGTTGGCGATCTGGCTCGCGTCGTAGGGAACTCCGAGCGTGGAGAGCAGCTCGAGCTTCTTGGGGCCCAGGTCGAAGTCGATCTTCCCGTCGGCGAGCCACGGGTAGCCGGGCATGTTCGAGCCCTGGCTGGTGGCGCGCGGATCCATCAGGTGGGTGTAGTGCCAGAGGTTCGGGTACTTCCCGCCGATGCGGTGGAGATCGGGGCCAGTGCGCTTGGACCCCCACTGGAACGGGTGATCGTAGATGAACTCCTCGGCCCGGCTGGCGTCGCCGTAGCGTTGGTACTCGTCGATCATCGGGCGGATCATCTGCGAGTGGCAGACGTAGCAGCCCTCACGCGTGTAGATGTCGCGGCCCTGCTGCTCCAGCGCGGTGTACGGCCTCTGCGCCGTGCCGCTCGCGGGAACCGCGCTCTTCACGAAGATGGTGGGAATGAGCTCCGAGATGCCGCCGATGAGGACCGAGAGGAGCACGAAGACGGTGAAGGCCAGCGGGCGCCGCTCGATGATGCCGAACCATGAGGGCTTGCCCGAGGCGCGCTCCTTCTTGTTGATGACGTAGGCGGCCTCGCTGATCACGAAGACCGCGATCGCGAGGACGATGGCCGGCACCAGCGAGACGAAGGTGAAGATCACCGCCGCCACGAAGGCGAGCACCGAGAACCACAGCGGGCGACCGGTGATCACGTCGACGACCGTGCCAGCGTCGGGATCGGGCTTGGCTGCGTCCTCGACCACCACGTCGGTGCCGGCGATCTCGGCCTTCTTGCCCGCCATCGTCTTGAGGAGGTTCCACACCATCATCAAGAAGCCGGTGAGGTAGAGCGTTCCACCGAGGAAGCGCACCACGTACATCGGGCGAATCGCGATGAGGGTCTCGACGAAGCTCGGGTAGGTGAGCGTGCCGTCGGCGTTGCGGGCCTGCCACATGAGTCCCTGGTTCACCCCAGAGATCCACATCGAGACCATGTAGGCGACGATGCCGATGGTGGCGATCCAGAAGTGGGCGTCGGCCGCCTTCTTCGAATACAGCTGGGTGCCGTACATCCGGGGAACGAGCCAGTAGAACATGCCCGCGGCCATGAGCCCGTTCCAGCCGAGCGCGCCGCCGTGCGCGTGGCCGACGATCCAGTCGGTGTAGTGCGCGAGCGCGGAGACGGACTTGATGCTGAGGAGCGGGCCTTCGAACGTCGACATGCCGTAGAAGGTCACGCCGGCGACGAAGAACTTGAGCACGGGGTCTTCGCGAACCTTGTTCCACGCGCCGCGCAGGGTGAGCAGACCGTTGAGCATGCCGCCCCACGACGGCGCCCAGAGCATCACCGAGAAGAGCATGCCGAGCGACTGCGCCCAGTCAGGCAGCGCCGTGTAGAGCAGGTGGTGCGGGCCGGCCCAGATGTACATGAACACCAGGGCCCAGAAGTGAACGATCGACAGCCGGTACGAGTAGACCGGCCGCTCGGCCACCTTCGGCATGAAGTAGTACATGATGCCGAGGATGGGCGTGGTGAGGAAGAAGGCGACGGCGTTGTGGCCGTACCACCACTGCACCAGCGCGTCCTGAACGCCGGCGTAGACCGAGTAGCTCTTGAAGAGCGACAGCGGCAGCTCGAAGGAGTTGACGATGTGGAGCACCGCCACCGTGATGATCGTCGCGATGTAGAACCAGAGCGCGACGTAGAGGTGCTTCTCGTTCCGCTTGGCGAGCGTCCAGAAGAAGTTGATCGCGAAGACGACCCAGATGAGGGCGATCAAGATGTCGATCGGCCACTCGAGCTCGGCGTATTCCTTCGAGGTGGTGATGCCGAGGGGCAAGGTGATCGCCGCGCAGACGATGATGAACTGCCAGCCCCAGAAGTGAATCTTCGAGAGCAGATCGCTCGCCATGCGGGCGCGGGTCAGCCGCTGCGTCGAGTAGTAGACGCCGGCGAACATCATGTTCCCGACGAAGGCGAAGATGACCGCGTTCGTGTGGAGCGGGCGCAGCCGCGAGAAGGTGAGCCACGGCAGGTTGAAGTTCATCTGGTGCCACGCGAGCTGGCTCGCGATGGTCACGCCGACCAGAAGGCCGACGACTCCGAACAAGATCGACGCAAAGATGAACTGTCTGACGATCGCGTCGTCGTATTCGATGCGTTTCGTTTGCATCACTGCTCCTTCTGGGACGGCGTGGGTGAACTGGAGGCGATGCCCGAGTGAGTCGGGTGGATCGTGTCCTCCTCCAAGGGCTTCAAGGCGAGGCGATCGGAGTGCTCGAAGGTTCGCGCGCGCACGGTGAAGACGAAGAGCACCACCGCGCCCAGCACGAGCATCAGGCTCACGAACACCTGAAGAATCATCACGTTCATGAACGCGCTCCGACGACACGCGAGGTTTGCGTCACCACTTTGTCAGCTGCATCGGTTGCACTTCGGCTGAAGGCACGCAGCCCGACGATGGTGAGGGTGATCAGGGTGAGGGTGCTCGCCGGCATGGTGATCGCCGCGAGCGATGGCGTCATTTTTCCGAACAACGCCAAGCAGATAGCGAACGCGTTGTAGGCCAGACTCACCGTGAGGACCCTCCGAACGACGGCGCGCACGTGCGCGGCCCGTGCCAGCGCCTCCTTGATGGGCGATAGGCCTTCGCCCACGAGGAAGAAATCGCTGCGGGCAGGCATCACCGGTCGATCGATCGCGGGCGTGCCGGCGATGAAGGCGGCGTTGAAGGCGAGCGCGTCGTTGACCCCGTCTCCGAGGTAGAGCGTGTCGTTCGCGTCGAGCGCGGCGACGGTGCGGGCCTTCTCCTCGGGGTGCAACGCGGCGAGCGCGCGCTCGGCGGGCACTCCGAGCTGCGCCGCCATCGCCTGCACCTTCTCGCTGGTGTCTCCGCTGATCAACCAGACCCCGAAGCCCTTGGCGGTGAGCCAGTCGATCTCCCGGCGCGCGTCCGGCCGCAGCGCTTCCTTGGTGACGAAGCGAGCCACCACCCGCCCATCGCGGGAAAGGAGCGTGGCCCGATCGGTCGATCCCTCCACGGCCCAGGCGGCCCGGCCGAGCCGCCACACGCCGTCGGCGCGCTTCCACTCGATGCCCTGGCCGTGCACCTCTTCGATCGCCGCCTCGGTCGAGTAGCGGGTGCCCTTCCCTTCCAGCGCGCGGGCGATCGCGCCGCTCACTGGGTGACCGGAGCGCACGGCGAGGTTCCAGGCGAGGTCGGCGACGTCGTCGGAGAGCGGCTCCTGCAGCGGTTCGAGCTCGAGGCGCCCGAGGGTGAGCGTGCCCGTCTTGTCGAAGAGCACCTTCTTCACCAGGGTGAGCCGGTCGAGCAGATCGGTCGAGCGAACGTAGAAGCCCGCGCGGCGCAGGTGGGTCTGGGTGATCTCGTACGCGAGGGGAATCGCGATGCCGATCGCACACGGGCAGGTGATCACCAAGAGCGAGGCGGCGACGTTCACCGCTTCGTCGAGGCTCGACGGCAACCAGACGAGGAAGCCGGCGCTCGCGACCAGCAGCACCTTCACCACCCAGTTGCGGGCGAGCCGATTCCACAGCTCCTGGTGCTGGGCGCGCTTGCCTTCTCGCGTCGGCGGCTGACGGAGCAGCTGCACGAGCGGAGAGTCGGCGAACGAGGTCGAGGCGGTGACGTGGAAGGCCGAACGACCGGCGTTGAAGCTGCCCGCGGGCACCGATGCGCCCTTGGAGACCTCACGCGGGCTCGACTCGCCGGTGATCCAATCGGTGCTCACCTGGGCGCGCTCGTCGAGGAGCGCCGCCTCGACCGGCACCAGATCGCCCGGCGCAATGAGGAGCACGTCGCCTTCCACCACCTTCGGGGCGCGCACCGGCACGAGCCGATTCCCGACGACCTTCCGCACCACCACGCCCTCCGCGCCGTCGTCATCGAGGAGGAAACGACGGTTTCGCTCGAGCAGCCGCTCCTGGAGGAACCGGCCGAGCAGCATCAGGGTGATGAAGGTGTTGAGGGTGTCGAAGAAGGTGAGATCGCCCCGCCCGCCGCGCATCTGGACCAGCGACATCGCGTAGACGAGCGCGATGCCCACGGCGATCGGGAGATCGAGGTGGAGCACCTTGCTCTGGAGCCCGCGCCAGGCGGCCTTGAAGAAGGGCCAGCCGCCGATCGCCACCGTGAGCGTCGAGAGCGCGAGCGACAGCCAGGAGAAGAGTCGGAAGAGGCCCTCTTCGTCCGGGGCGAGCCCGAAGTAGAAGCTCACCGAAAAGAGCATCACGTTGACGGTGATCGCCGCGCAGACGCCGAGACGGAGCGGGAGATCGATCGAGCGCGCGCTCGCCTCCTTGCGCGCTGGGCCGAACTGGTAGCCGAACCCTTCGACGTCCTTCACCCACTTCGAGAGATCGGTCTTCGGCGCGAAGGCCAGCCGCACCTTGCCGAGCGCGGAGTTGACGGTGATCTCCGCCGCGCCGGGCACCCGCTTGAAGGTCTCGTTCATCAGCCACACGCACGCCGCGCAGTGGATGCCCTGCACGTCGAGGGTGAGGGTCGAGAGCCCGCCTCCCGCGTTCGCGATCGCCTTCTCCACCAGCGGCTCGAGCCAGGTGTGCGAGCGAAGCTGCGGCGCCGAAGAGACCGGCGTCACCTCCCCTCGCGCGAGCTCGTAGTAGCGACCGAGCCCTTGCTCGAGGAGCAAATTGTGCACCGCCTCACACCCCGTGCAGCAGTACTGCGCAGATGCTGCGCTGCTGGGAATGGTGCTGCCGCAGTGAAGGCAGGCCGTGGTCGGCGGAGTTCGTGGGGCGGAGGTCGTCACCGGGCGCGCACCGGTGCAGACGGCATGCCCGTTGAACGAGGGGCGCGGGTGGATTCGTTCACCTCCCCGCTGGTGATCGCGGGCGCATCGACGGCGTTGGTGGCTGGGGCGACGGGGAGCCTCCACTGCGCCCTCATGTGCGGGCCGCTCGCCTGCGCGAGCCTGCCTTCGGAGCGGAGGCGGAGCGCCGCAGTTGGCTGGCACCTTGGCCGGCTGGGCGGCTACGCGATCGTCGGCGCGTTGCTGGGGGCGCTTGGAACGGCGGCGAGCGCGGTGCTGACGGTTCGGGTGACGCCCTATCTCCCCTGGTTGATGGCGGCTGGGTTGATCGCGACCGCGCTCGAGCTCGGCAAGCACCTGCGGCCGCTCCCTGGCGTCGCGGCGATCTCACGCGCGCTCGCGTCGTTGGGTCGGCGGACCTCTCCGGTGACGAGGAGCACGCTGCTCGGGGTGGCGACCCCGTTCCTTCCGTGCGGCCTCTTGTACGGCGTCTTCCTCGCGGCCCTCGCGTCGTCGAGCATCTGGGGCGGCGCGGTGATCATGGGCGCGTTCGCGCTCGGGGCGGTACCGGCCCTCGTCGCGGTGCAGGCGGGCGCGCGGTGGACGAACCGGTGGCCGACGCTCTCCTGGGCGCTGCGCAAGGCGGTGCCGCTCTTCGCCGCTGGAGTGCTGATCTGGCGGGCGGTGACGGCCGCACAACGAGGCCCCGACTGTCACTGAGCCGCCGCGTCGGAGCGACTCGCGCTACAGTCCGACGCTCCGATGGAGGGCCACCTCGACGCCGGCGTCTTTCACGCCTTCATCAGCGGCACGCTCACCCCTGCCGAACGGGACGCCGCCCTCGCCCACCTCGATGGCTGCGCCGCGTGCCGTCGTCTGCTCTCCGCGCTCGCGGCCGACGATGAGCCCGACGGCCAGACGCTCGACGCTGGAGCGCTGACTCCGAAGAATGGCTCCCGGTCTTCGTCCGACGGCGACGAGACGGTGAACCTGCGCGAGGGTTCGAAGAAGAAGAAGCTCGTCCAAGACGATCCCACCAACCCGAACTCGCGCCCGCTGCCGATCACCCAGGAGAGCGGCGCGGTGCACCGGCTGTCGGTCGAGCCAGTGCCGGTGCCTTCCGACAAGTTGGTCGGCCATCGGCTCGGTGACTACGTGGTGGAAGAGCTCATCGCCAAGGGCGGCATGGGCGCGGTCTACCGAGGCGTGCAGCCGGTGATCGGCAAGCAGGTCGCGATCAAGGTGCTGCTCACGCCCGGGCCGACCGAGCTCAACTACGCCCAGCGCATGTTGGAAGAAGCGCGCACCGTCAACGCGATCGGTCACCCGAACATCATCGACATCTTCAACTTCGGCGAGCTGCCCGATGGCCGGCCGTGGCTGGTGATGGAGTACCTCGACGGCATGCCGATGAGTCAGTGGGTGAGGGCCCGCACGACGGCGGAGGCGCCGGTGGAGCGCGTGATCGCGATCCTCGAGCAGATCGCCGCCGCGCTCGAGGCCGCGCACGTGGTGGGAGTGGTGCACCGCGATCTGAAGCCGGCGAACGTGATGCTGCTCAACCTCGCGTCGCCGCAGCCGAAGGTGAAGGTGCTCGACTTCGGGTTCGCGAAGAGCCGCGACACGACCCTCAAGACGTCGCCCGACATGGTGCTCGGGACGCCCGGCTACATGGCGCCGGAGCAGATCCAAGGACAGGGCGCGACACCGGTGAGCGATCTGTACTCACTCGGACTGCTGGGCTGGTTCATGATCGCGGGGCACGACCCCTACGTCGACAAGAGCCCGATCGTGATCCTCCAGATGCAGCTGCAGCGCGAGCCGGCGTCGCTGCGGGGTCGCCCCGGCGTGCCGGACGAGCTGGCCCAACTGCTCGCCGATCTCTGCCGCATCGAGCCGTCGCTCCGCCCGCGAGATGCGACGGAAGTGCGGCTGCGGCTGAGGGCGATCGCCGAGGGCGTGGCGCAACCCGACGTGCGCTCGCAGGCGATCACCCAACCGGCCGATCAGGAGCACCCACCCGCGCCTGCGCTCCCAGCTCGGCGCCAGCCCGTCCTCGAGCTCACGCCGGATCTCGCGAAGACGGAGCCGGAGCGGCTCGCTGGTGGGCGCAGCTCCGAGCTGGAAGACGCGGTCGATGGGGCGCTCGATGCGATCTCCCGACGGTCGAAGCCCGCGCCGTCGCTCGCGATCGAACGGGCGGCGGTGAAGAAGAGCCCCTGGCCGATGCTGGTCCTCGCGCTGATCTCCGTCGTCGCCGCCGGCGTCTGGTATCTCTTCTTTCGCTGACTCCTACCCGAAGCCTCGAGTGGCGGGTCGGCTCAGCTCGCGATCAACCCGTCCTTCGTCAGCACCTGCGAGAGGTGCAGCGAGATGGACTGCGCCACGTCGCCGACGAGCGAGTCGACGTCGCCGCGGTCGAGCTTCGTCTCTTCCTGCAGCCGCGCACGCATCGCCGTCATGATCTTCGCCTGCGCGCCTTCGATCCACCGCTGGGCCGTGGTGCGATGCACCTGGAACATGCGGCCCAGCTCTTCCGTCGAGACGCCGTCGACGAAGCGCATTCGCAGGAGCGTTCGTTCCTTCGCGTCGAGCACTTCGAGGGCGCCCCGGAGCGCGCGGGAGACCACCTTCGCGTCGCGTTGAGAACGAGCGGCCGCCTCGGGGCTCCGCTGCGCACTCGCGAGGTGGGTCAGCTCTTCGACGTCTTCGGTGGGTGCCTGGCCCATGCCGCGCGTCGCTTGCAGCAGCTCGAGCTTCGTCGCCGTCCACAACCAGCTCTTGAGCCGGCCGCGCCCGTCGTAGGTCGACAGCCGCGCCTCCTTGCCCTTCTCGCCCACGAGGAGCCGGGTGCGCACCCGCTGCGCGAGCTCCGCCGGCTCGATCGCGTTGCCCGCCGCACGCCTCGCGAGGCCCACGATCAACGTGTCGACTCTCCCGAGCGCCGCGGCGTTTCCTTCGAGCACCGCCCAGACCAACACGAGATCTTCGAGGACGAGCTCGACCCCTGGCTTCGAGCGCTTCTTGATCCACTCGGCGCACGCGGCGCAGGCCTTGGCGGACTCGACCCCCAACGCTGCGAGCGGCTCGCTCACGGCTTCGCTCTTCACGGAGCGACGTTCTACCACGGGAAATCCGCGTCGCGCTGTCGGGCTTCCGCTACGTTCTTGGTCGATGCCCTTCTTCGAGACGCTGGCCAGGGAAGCCCTCGACGCCCACACCCTGTGGATCCTCGGTGGCCTGTTGGTGGCGGTGCCGCTCGTGCGCCGCCTGGGGAAAGACGGCGCCCGGCTCAAGGCGTCGGTCGTCTTCGGCGTGCTGCACGTCATCTCCTTGCTCGTCGCGGCTGGCTTCAAGGCGGTCGACAACCACGTCGACGAGTACTTCCGCATTCCCTGCTGGGTCTTCGGTGGCGTCGCCTTCGTCGGGGCGGCCGCCACCCTGCTCTTCTCGGTCGTGCTGCCCCGGCTCAAGCTGGCGGTGCCGCAGATCGTCCAGGACGTGTCGATCGCCCTGCTGTCGGTGGTGGTGGCGGTGATGGTGGCGGGCCGCGCCGGCGTGAACCTCTCGGGCCTCATCGCCACCAGCGCCGTCCTCACCGCGGTGCTGGGCTTCTCGCTCCAAGACACCATCGCGAACATCGCCGGCGGGCTCGGGCTGCAGACCGACAACTCGATCGAGGTCGGCGACTGGATTCGCGTCGGCACCCAACCCACCGACGTCACCGGCCGGGTCGTGCTCATTCGCTGGCGCTACACCGCCATCGAGACCCGCAACTGGGAAACGGTGCTGGTGCCGAACCGGGTGCTGATGAACTCCTCGGTGATGGTGCTCGGGCGGCGGAGCCAGCAACCTCAACAGTGGCGACGCTGGGTGTACTTCAACGTCGACTTCCGCTTTCAGCCCGGCGACGTGATCGACGTGGTGCAGGGCGCGGTGCGAGGCGCGAAGCTCGAGCGCGTCTCGAAGGAACCGCTGCCCAACTGCGTGCTGATGGACATGTCGGAGTCGTACGGCCGCTACGCCGTGCGCTACTGGCTCACCGACCTCGCGACCGACGACCCCACCGACAGCGAAGTGCGGCAGGTCATCTTCTTCGCCCTGGAGCGCGCAGGCATGCGGCTCGCCTTGCCGGCCCACGCGGTCTTCATCACCGAGGAGACCGCCGATCGGGCCGCGATCAAGACCCAGAAGCAGGTCGAGCGACGCCGATCGATCCTCGAGCGCATCGCGATCTTCGCCCCGCTGTCCGCGGAAGAACGCGACGAGCTGTCTCGCGGCATGAAGTACGCGCCGTTCGCCAAGGGCGAGGTGATGACGCGGCAAGGAGCCCAGGCGCACTGGCTGTACCTGCTGGAAGACGGCATCGCGAGCGTGCGGGTGAGCGACGGAGTGACCGAGAAGGAGGTCGCCAAGCTCGAGGGCGGCGCCGTCTTCGGAGAGATGTCGCTCCTCACTGGCGAGCCGCGCGCCGCGACGGTGATCGCCGAGACCGACGTCGAGTGCTTCCGCCTCGACAAGGTGGTGTTCCAGAAGGTGCTCGAGCGCCGGCCCGAGCTGATGCAGCCGGTCGCAGAGCTGCTCGCCAGACGCCGGGTCGAGCTCCAGGCAGCGAAGGAAGGCCTCGACGCCGAGACCGCCGCCGCGAGACGCCGCTCAGCCGAGGTCGATCTGCTCGATCGAATGAAGCGCTTCTTCGGCCTGGGCTGAGGTCAGGACAGCAGGCCTTCGACCAGCTTGAGCTGCTCCGAGGTGCCCAGCAGCAACAGGTGATCGCCGGCGACGAGCGAGAAGCTCCCCGGCGGGCTGGCGATCGGGCTGCCGTCTCGAACCACCGCCAACAACGTCGCGCCCGAACGGGTGGGGATCTGCAGGTTCTGGAGCACCTTCCCTGCGCCGGTCGGGCCCACCACGAGATCGTCGATGTTCAGCGTCTTGTTGCCGGTGGTGAGCGCCGTCTCGAGGAAGTCGACCACCCGTGGGCTGAGCATCACGTGGGCGAGCCGCCGGCCACCGATCGCATACGGGCTGATCGCCCGATTCGCGCCAGCGCGAACGAGCTTGGGCACGCTCGTGTCGTCGACCGCGCGGCTGGCGATGAAGAGCTCGGCGTTGAGGAGCCGCGCGCTCAAGATCACGTAGAGGTTCGTCGCGTCGCTCGAGGTCGTGGTGATGAGGCCCTTCGCGCGCTTGACGCCGGCTGCCAGCAGCACCGAGTCCTCCGAGGCGTCGCCCTTGATGAAGGGGCAGCCGAGCGCGGTGCAGAACGGGTCCACCGTCGGCCCCGGGTCCACCACCACGAAGGGCACGCCCGACTCCTTCAGCTCCGCCGCCGCTTCGCGTCCCACCCGGCCCACGCCCGCGAGGATGAAGTGACCGCTCATCGCATCGATCTGCTTTTGCATCTTGCGTCTCCGCCGCACCGAGCGCGCGCCTTCGCTCGCCGCGTAATCGAGCAACACCGTGAAGCTGTAGAAGAGGCTGCCGATGCCCGTGCCGCCGATCACCATCGTCAGCATGCGCCCCTCGGGGCCGAGCGGGTGGATCTCGCCGAAGCCGATGGTGGTGATGGTGATGAACGTCATGAACAGCGCGTCGAGCGGGCCCGCGTCCCGCGAGCTCCAGACGAGCTGGTAGCCGACGATGCCCACGACGTGCGTCAACACGAGGAGGACGGCCGGAATCCGCAGCCGACCCAACAGCACGCGGCGATCTGGAGTGAGCCAGGAGTTCATCGGCAGCTGATGGAAGCGAAGGGCATGGCCGGGCTCCTCGCAAGTTCTCGACCGCCCCTTGCGCCCGCCCGGGCCCTCGTGCTTCGTGGCTTCGCATGACCGGGGTCGTCCGCAGCCCTCGACGTCCGCCTGGGTGGGTCGCGCCGGGGCCGACTCCGCCCGGAGCCCAGGGCCGCCCCGAGCTCGCTCCGTTGGAGGACGAAGATCTCTGCTTCCTCTCTGGAGACTGGCGGCTCTTCCAGAAGCGGCGCGGGCATCGCTGGAGCGTCGACGATCTGGTGACCGCCTTCGTCGCCCTGCCCCACGCTCGGGACTCGGCGCTCGATCTCGGCTGCGGGCTGGGGAGCGTGCTCCTCATGCTCGCCTGGAAACACCAACGGCTCGACGTCACCGGCGTCGAAGCGCAGCCGGAGCGGGCCTCGATGGCGCGGCGATCGATCGCCTACCACGGCGTCGAGGCGCGCTGCCGGGTGCTCGACGGCGATCTGCGGACCCTGGCGCTCGAGCAGCGCTTCGGGCTCGTCACCGGCACCCCGCCCTACTTTCCGCAAGGCACCGGCACCGAAGCACCGACCGAGCACGTGAGCGCCTGCCGCTTCGAGCATCGCGGCGGCGTCGAGGCCTATCTCCTGGCGGCCGAGCGGCACCTGAGCGACGAGGGGCGCTTCGTGATGTGCGCGGCGACGCTCGAAGACGAACGGGTCGCGTCGATCGGCGGCCCACTCCACCCGGAGCGACTGCTTCGAGTGATTCCGCGCGAGGGCAAAGCGCCCCTCGTGAGCGTGTGGACGTTCACCCGGCGTCTCGCTCGCCTCGAAGAAGAGACGCTCACCGTGCGAACCCGCGCCGCCCAGTGGACCGACGCCTTCAAACGCGTGCGCGACGAACTCGGCCTTCCGTCGAGCCCGCCGCGCAGTTGAGCTGTCTCCTTCACCGACTCAGCCGACCTTCACGTCGACCGTTCGCGGCAGCGCCTTGGGTGACTTGGGCAGCCTCACCGTGAGGAGCCCGTCCTTGAACTCGGCCCTCACCTTGTCCGCCTCGACGCCCTCGGGCAGCGTGAACGTGCGCATGAACGATCCGTAGAACCGCTCGACTCGGTGCCACTTCTTGGTCTTGTCCTCCTTGTCGAACTTCCGCTCGCCTTCGATGCGGAGCATGCCGTCGGAGACGTTCACCTTGACGTCTTCCTTCTTCACCTCGGGCAGCTCGGCCTTCACCTGGAAGTCCTCGGCGGTCTCGAGAATGTCCACGGAAGGTGACCAGTCGATCAGCTCGAGCTTCTCCTTCTGATCGGTGGGCAGGTTGCGGTTGAAGACGCGATTGAGCCGGCCGCTCATCTCTTCCAGCTCTCGGAATGGGTCCCAGGTCGCGAGGTTCATGGGAACTCCCGCAGCGGCGAGGAGACCGAAACGGCGTGGCCGCGAGCACGAACCCGTTCGGCGATCGTCGCTCAAGCATTTCTCTCGCCATGCTCTCGACTCGCTCGGTTACGCCGCCCACCGAGGCAAGCCCTGCGCCTCGACCCGGTGAGAATGGAAACTCTTTCGCGACGAGGCGCGCTAGAACCCGGGGCGTGGCCGAGGAGACCACCATCATCGATGGCCGGTATCGCCTCATTCGCCCGGTCGGCACCGGCGGGACGGCGCGCGTCTACCTCGGTCAAGACACGACGAGCGGAGACTTCGTCGCGATCAAGGTGCTGCGCCGCGAGCTGCTCACCGATCCCGAGATGAAGGCCCGCTTCCAGCGCGAGGCCTCGCTGCTCTGGCAGATCGAGCACCCGAACGTCGTCAAGCTGCTCAAGTTCGAAGATCGCGCCCGCGAAGGGCTGCTGCTGGTGCTCGAGTGGATCGAAGGGGCCCGCCTCGATCAGCTCACCGCGCAAGAACGCTTCACCGGCCCGCTCGCGGTCGAGCTCTTCGCCCAGCTCGCCTCGGCCCTCGGCGCCATTCATCGCAACGGCATCGCCCATCGTGACGTGAAGCCCGAGAACGTGATGGTGGTGGGCTGGCCCGACGAGCCGGCGATCAAGCTGCTCGACTTCGGCATCGCGCGCTTCACCGATCCGAAGGAAGCCGCGCTCATGTTCCAGACCGCGGTGAGCAAGGTGGGTGGTACGCCCTCGTACCTCTCGCCGGAGCAGGCGCAGGGCAAGCCCGCGACCGCCGCGTCCGACGTCTACTCGCTCGGCATCGTCGGCTATCAGCTCGTGTCGGGCGAGCTCCCCTTCAAGGGGAACCAGTTCGAGGTGATCGCCGCGCACTTGAAGCACAAGCCGCCCGCGCTCACGCCGAAGGATCCCGAGCTCGAGGGTCACCCGGTGATCGACGTCATCACCCAGTGCCTCGAGAAGGACCCGGCCGATCGGCCTGCGAACGGGAGCGACGTCGAGCAGCTCGTCCGCAGCCCCAAGAAGAAAGGCCGCTGGCCCTTCTCGAGAAAGTGAGCCCATGAAACGCGCTGCCATCGTGTTGGCCGTCGTCGCCGTGCTGTTCGCCGGAGTGGCGCTGACGCCCTCGCCCATCGAGCCCGCCGAGTGGACTCCACCGCCGCCGATGCCGATGGAAGGCCCGTACGCGCTCAACGATCGGCTCCGCGAGACCGAGTGGTGGGCCAAGCAGCTGATCGGCCCCGAGGCGATGTACATCGACGACGATGGAACGGTCGTCACCGGCCTCAAGGACGGCCGCATCGTGCGACTCAAGGTGGGGAACGACGAGCCACAGGTGATCATCGACACCCACGGCCGCCCCCTCGCGCTCGCCAAACACCCGAACGGGAAGATCATCATCTGCGACGCCAACCGGGGCCTGCTCGCGATCGCCGGAGACGGAGTGCTCGAAGTGCTCGCCTCGGAGCACGGCGGCGTACCCTTCAGGGTGACCGACGATCTCGCGATCGCCGCGAACGGAGCCATCTACTTCACCGACGCGTCGGCGCGGCACGGCCTCGAGGAGTTCACCGAGGATCTGATCGAGCACCAGACGACCGGCCGGGTCTTCAAGTGGGACCCGGAGACGAAGCTGACGACCCAGCTCGCGTCGGGGTTCAGCTTCGCCAACGGCATCGCGCTCTCCGACGACGAGTCCTTCCTGGTGGTGGCCGAGACCGGGGCGTACCTGCTCTGGCGCGTCTGGCTGACGGGGCCCAAGGCTGGCACCAAGGAACCGTTCGGCGATCCGCTCCCCGGCTTCCCCGACAACGTGCGCTGGTCGAAGACGCGCAAAGTGTTCTGGGTGGCCATCGGCTCTCCCCGCAACCCGCTCGTCGACTCGCTCTCGCACTCGCCGTGGATTCGGTCGCAGATCGTCAAGATGCCGAAGTCGATTCAGCCCAAGCCGTTGCGGCACGCCTTCGCCGCGGCCATCGACGCGAACGGCAAGGCCGTCGAGTCTCTTCAATTCAAATCGCCCGATTCGTACTCGCCGATCGCCAGCGTGCTCGAGCACGACGGCTATCTCTACTTCGGCAGCTTCGCCCGGGAAGGCGTCGCGCGAATCAAGGCGCCGCCCCTTCCGTCGAACGCACCCTGAGAACGAATGATGCTCGGCGTCGCGCTCAGCCTGGTGCTCGCTCAAGGGACGCTCCGAGTCTCGGTGCTCGACGTCTCGGCGCCCGACGCCATCTACGAAGACGTCTCGCGCGCGCTCGCCCAGCGGGTCAGCGACGAGCTGCTCAAGCTCGGCTACCTCTCCCGGCGCGCCGACGAGTCCGAGCTGCCGACCGAAGGCTGCCGACTGGGTCCCTGCCTCGCCGAGGTCGCCAAGGCCCAGAGCGCCGACGTGCTCGTGCTCCTCGACGCCGTCGAAGCCGACAAGGGCCGGGTCGAGGTCTCCTTGAGCGCGATGCGCGGGAACGATGGGCTGCCCCTGGCTGTTGGAAAGTGGCCGACCACTGCCAACGGCAAGCCGGACAAGAAGCTCAAGAAGTTCTTCGAGGCCCTGCAGAAAGCCGTGACGAAGCACCTGCCCAAGCGGAGTGACCCGTGAAGAAGTTCCTCGTCGTCGTGTTGATCGTCGCTGCGCTGGCGTTCCTCGGGCGCAACCTGCCGCACTATTCCGTCTTCCGGCTCTCCCAGGCGCTCGAGGCGGGCGATCTCGACACGGTGATGAAGTACGCCGATCTCAACAAGTTCGCCGAGCTGCCGGTCGATCTCACCGTCGAGATGGCGTCGGCGGGCATGAAGGACGCCGCCGGTCCGATCGGTGAGGCGCTCGCCAAGCTCTTCGGGGTGCCGGTCGGCGCGGTGGTGAAACAGGTCGGTGGGCCGCTCGCGTCTCAGGAGCTGCGCAAGCGCATCGAGAACCGCGATCTCCGCAGCCTGCTCGGTGGCTTCGAACCGAAGACCGGCCTGGGGTGGTACGGCGGGGTGCAGTCGATCGGTGACGGCACGGCGATCCTCACGGTGGCAGGGACCTGTCCCTCGCGAGAGCACAAGGGCGAACGCCTCGAGGTCAACGTGGGGATCGACTTCTCGCGCGTGAAGGGGCCGGTCGTCGGCTTTCCGTATGACTGGCGCGCGATGGGCATCGAGGCCAACTCGCTGCGGCAGGTGATCCACGACTGCGCGCTCGCCTTCTGACGGTCACTGCTTCCCGAGCCGGATGAAGCCGCGAATGATGCGTCCGACTCCGACGCCGATGAGGCCGGTGGCGACGACGTACCGGCCGCCACCACCCGAGCTCGCGAGCGAATACGAGACGACCGAGACGACGATCCCACCGAGCAACAGCGCTCCGCCGATGCCGAAGTCTGCCGTCGCGCTCACTGGCGCCGCCTCAGGCACGGGGACCGACGTCGAAGGCGCGCCAGGCGACGGTGACTCGGAGCCCTCCAGCATCGCGCTCCGCACGCCGACGACGAGCGCGACCGAGCAGCCCATGCCCACCAGCCCCATCAGCCCAGTCACGTACGGGTACCAGTCGATGATCGACGAGTAGCTCACCACCGCGAAGCTCAGGGCCATGCTGAACACCATTCGGAGCACCGCGATGCCGCCCGACACGAGCGCGACCATCAGCGCCCAGGTTCGTTTGGGGCCGCAGAGCTTCACCATCAGCACCAGGAAGACGATGCGCTCGGTGAGCGAGAACAGGGTGAGGAGCGTCGACACCGGCGAGAGCCACATTCGCGAGCCGCCCTCGGTCGCGCGCAGGCCGAGGGTGAGCCCGAGGCTGAACACCGAACTCACCGCGTCGAGCGCGACGGTCGTCCAGATCAGGCCCGGGCGATCGACCGCGGTGGCGATCATGACGAGCCCGACCGCCATCCACACCGCCATGCCCAGCCAGACGAGCTCGAACAAGGCGCTCAGCCGCTCGCCGTGGCCGGCGACGACCCGAAACGCCACGATCTGCACGAGGTAGAAGAAGAGCTGCGCGAGCACCCAGGAGAGCAGCACGTTGGCGCCTTTGACCGCCCGCTCCTTGTTGAGGACGTTCATCGACCGCACCTTGGACACGCGCTCCAGAGGCCCATGCCGCGAGTATCGCGCGGATGAGGTGATGCGCCGCATGAATCACGCTTGCGGGCTCGCGCGTCAGGCCGCTTGAAGGAAGGGCGGCTCGACCGCACACTCGCCGGCTCCGTGCGTCGCACTGCCCTGTTGTCGCTCTTCGCCTCGCTGGCGTTCGCTCAGAACCTCGAAGATGGAAAGGACGTGTACGGCCCGTGCGCGGCCTGTCACGGCGCGACCGGGCAAGGCGGCAAGGCCGGTGAGTACCCGCGCATCGCTGGTCAGCCGGCGTCGTTCATCATCGACTCGCTCAAGGGCTTCCAGTCTCGCAAGCGCTACAACCTGCCGATGCTGCCGTACACCGAGCCACGCGAGCTCTCCGAGCGCGACATGAAGGACGTCGCCGCCTACGTCGAGTCGATCAAGTTGCCCTCGAAGATGCCGCAGCTCCCCGCCAACGCGAGCGCGCTCGAACGCCTCGAGGCCCTCGAGAAGGTGCTGATCGTGCCGAGAGTGCAAGGCGACGTCGCCAAGGGTCGCGCGCAGTTCCTCGAGGAGTGCGCCGACTGCCACGGGAAGAACGGCCGCGGGAGAGCCAGTCGAGAGGCTCCGAGCCTCGTCGGGCAGTACCCGAACTACCTCCTCGCCCAGGCCAGGCAGTTCAAGAAAGGCGCGCGCGGAGGCGACGAAGGCCACCCGATGCACGGCGTGCTCGACGAGGTGACCGAGCAGCAGCTCACCGACGTGCTGGCCTTCCTCACCTCGATTCAGGAGGAAGACGAGGTCACCGACGCGGGGAGCGCCGACGCCGGAGTGAAGTGATCACTTCTTGAGCGAGCGAATGTGGGCGATCAGCCCGTCGAGCTGCTCGTCGGAGAGATCGGCGTAGGCGTCCATCTCCTTCTTCACCCCGTCCTTCTCCGACTTGTTGCCTTCCTTGATCGCCTTCTTGAGCTCGGCGTCCGACTTCTTCGCCTGCCACTCGGCGGTGCTGATATCGACCATCTGCATCTTCTTGCCCTTGTCCGTCTGGGCCTTGCCATCGGCGCCGTGGCACGACTGACACTTCGTGCGCCACATCTTCTCGATCTTCTTCTCGGCGGCGAAGGCGGGCAACGACAGCAACGACAGGGCGACGAGCAGTGACTTCACGACGAGACCTCCAAAGACGGTGAGCGCTCCTTCGACGGCGGAGCGGCGCCGACATTTCATTCGTCGCTGAGGGAATCCAGAATTTCCGGGTTCTCTTCCTTCTCGGCGACGGTGACGTGGCACAGCTCGCAGCGGCCGGAGATTCGGCTGCCGCCCACCGGCTCCAGCTCGCTGGTGTGACACCGGAAACAGCCCGATTGATCGTCCTCGTGATCGTCGAAGGTCGGGTAGGTGTTCCACCCCACCTTCATCGAGGGGAACACGTTGCGCTCGAAGAGGACGATGAGCGCGTCGGCGGTCAGGTCGACCCGAGGCGCGGTGGTGCTCGAGTCGTAGAAGCGATGGAGCTCGCTTCGAATGCCCGCCCGCGCGGCGTCGGTCGTCTCGAACGGGAGCTGCACGATGCGCAGCGCTTCCCTGCGGAGGAACGGCAGCGTTCGATCGAGCGCTCCCGAGGCGAGGGCGCGATCGATGGCGTCGGTGGGCCGCTCGTAGGTGTGCGCCGGGCGGTTGTGACAGTCGACGCAGTCCATCGTGCGCCACTCGTCGAGCACGGCCCCTGCGTCTGCTGGCGGCTTGGCGGCGCGCCAGACCCGCACTCCACCGTCGTCCAGCGGGCGCTCGACCTCCGAGATGAAGCGGCGGGAGGAGTCGCTGCGAAACCGCACCGGGTGATCGATGTGCCAGTGATCGGCGGCGACGCGGTTGACGAGCACCGTCTTCTTCCAGGTGTTCGCCTCGTCCTCTTCGAATCGATCGATCACCACCAACCGATCGGGCTCGGCGCGGCGAGCGTGGCAGTCGGCGCAGATCTCCGTGCCCGGGCGGAGCTCGACCGGCGCCGGAATCGGCCGATGGTACGTCTTGGTGAAGATCGAGATCAGCTGGCGAACGCCCGTCGCCTTCCCGCGAACGAAGTACTCGGCGCCCGACCCGACGTGACACCGGGTGCACTTCACCTTCGAGTGCGCCGAGCGCTGGTGGGCCGCGGCCTCGGGGTGCATCACCGAGTGGCAGGCCGTGCCGCAGAACTCCACCGAGTCCATCGTCTCGACGCCTTTGTACGTCGCGGTCGAGATGATCCCCACGTTCACCACGGTGAGAATCGAGACCGCCAGCGCGATCAGCCGCGTGCGTTGCACGTTGAAGTCGATCACCAACGCGCGAACGTCGGCGCCGCGCCGCCGCAGCCGCCACTGCCCGAGCGGAATCAGCACCAACCCGGCGATGAAGACCGGCGGCACGACGAGGTAGGCGACGATGCTCGCGGTGCCTCCACCCAACGCCGGGTTCACCAGGCCGAGGACGAAGAGCGTGAGGAAGGTGACGGCGCTGATCGTAGTGAGGAACGCCCCCACGAGGCTCAACCAGCTTCGGAAGATCGCGGCGAGGAGGCTGCTCAGCATTCGGTTCGGCCAATACCATCGCCGTCGTGGTCCGTCGAAGACGCGCGCGCTCGAGATGTCGTGACCGCCGAGCGACGCCTTTCTGTGACAGTCGGGCCGGGCACGAATTGCGAGTTCGACGCGCTCGACCGACGGTTCGGCCATGCGCCGCGCTCTCCTCACGATCGTGTTCGTCCTCGCCTCGGCTCCGGCTGGTGCGGCCGATACCTGGACGACGCCCTTCCCTGGCGTTCGGCTCCTCCATCGAACCGGCGCGAACAACCTGAACGCCTTCCTGGCCGTCGTCGATCTCTGCGAGGCCGGCGTCGGCGTGCGGATGACCGGGTTCTCCGAGAAGGGGCAGCGGACCTCCGCGTTCGCGACGAGCGTCGGCGCGCAACTGGCGATCAACGGCGACTTCTCGTGCCGATCGGTCGACGTGGTGGCGCCCAGCCCCTTCCCTCCGTGCCTCGGCCTGCCGGTCTTCACGACGTACGGGAGCGCGGCACACGCCGGCGTCGCCTGGCCGAACACCATCAGCCTCGACGCGCTGCTCGCCGTGGGAGCCGACCGCGTTCAGATCTTCGACGACGACGAGAACCAGCCGATCGCTCCGTGGATGAGCGAGGCGGTCGGTGGGCATTGGTCGATCGTTCGCGACGGAATGCTCCTGCCGAACGACTGCCCGATCGATCCGCGGAGCGCGGTGGGCCTCTCGGCCAATCACGACACGCTCTACCTCGGCGTCGCCGACGGGCGAGGCACGTGGCGAGGCATGACGTGCCTCGAGATGGCGCAGATGATGATCGACTTCGGCGCCGATCGGGCCTTCGCGCTCGACAGCGGAGGCTCGTCGACGATCTGGGCCCAGGGGCTGGGCGTGCTGAACCACCCCTCGGACGGAACCGAGCGCGTCGTCGGCAACCACATCGCCATCTACGCGACGGGCGCAGGTCGGCCGCCGCACTGCGAGCAGCCGCCGACGGTGGTGAACGCCAACGCACCGATTCCCGCTGCGACGCGGTTGGGCCAGCCGGTGCCCTACTCGTCGTTCAGCCCCCGGAGGCTCTTCGACACCCGCACGCCTTCCGGCTCGGCGAACCTGCTGGGCGCGATGCGAGACGGCGCGAACCTGATCGCGGCGGGCTCGAGCTTCAGCGTCGTCGGTGAACCCGGCGCGTCGTCGCTCGTGCTTCGCTTCACCACGGCCGACACCGCGACTTCGGGCTTCGTGAGCGCGTGGCCGACCGGAGGCACCCAGGCCAGCACCTCGGTGCTCAACCAGGCGCCCGGGCGGGTGATGGGCAACACGACGATCGCTCGGCAAGGCACGAACGATCAGCTCACCGTCTTCACCTCGAGCGCGACGCAGGTGATCGCTGACGCGGTCGGCGCGTTCGGGCCGAGTGGAACGACCGGCTTCGTTCCCGAGGCGCCGCGGCGGCTCCTCGACACCCGCAACGAGCCGATGCCCGGCCTGCAGGCGAACGTGCCGCGAACGGTGGTGCCCGCACAGGCTGGCGTCGACGCCCTCGTTCTCAACGTCACCAGCGTCGGGAGCGCCGCGCCAGGGTTCGTCACCCTCTTCGCGTGCGGTACGCCGGTGCCCATCACCTCGGCGGTCAACTTCGGAGCCGGTGCCGTCGTCGCCGCCTTCGCCCTCGCCAAGACGGGCCCGAGCGGGCTGTGCGCGGTGAGCAACGTCGACACCCACCTCCTCGTCGACGCCTTCGGGCGGTTCGAGAGCGGAGGGCTCGGCTACCAGGCCGTGCAGCCGCTGCGGCTCGTCGACACCCGAGCGACGACCGGGCGATGGGTCGGGCGCACCACGCGCAACACGCCGCTCGAGCTGAACGTGAGCTCCGTCGTCCCCGCGGGGACTCGAGCGATCGCCCTCAACGCGACCGTCACTGGCGCGCTCGATGACGGCTTCCTCACCCTCTTCCCCTGTGCGCAGGCGCGCCCCAACGTCTCGAACCTGAACTACGCGTTCGGCGAGACGGTCGCGAACTCGGCGATCGTCGACGTCGGTGATGGCCGAATCTGTCTCCAGTCGAGCGGGCGGACGCACGTCATCCTCGATCTGCTCGGGGCCTTCGTGCCGCTCCCGATCGTCGACGCTGGCGTGCCCGTTCGAGACGCAGGGGTCGATGCAGGCTCCTCGACGAGCGACGCAGGCCAGCCGCGCGATGCAGGCACTTCGATCGACGCAGGTCTCGTCGACGACGCCGGAACCTCGGTGGACGCTGGCGAAGACGACGCAGGTCCACCACGCGACGCAGGGGTCGATGCGGGCCAGCCGCTCACCGACGCTGGCACCCGGCCACCAGACGGCGGCACCGAGATCACGCCCGACGGGCCTCCAGGCTGCGGCTGCTCGTCGACGAACGCGCTCTTCCTCCTGATCCTCGTCGCCTTGCCTCGCCGGCGTCTTCGCTGACGATCACCGCTGACAGACGATGCCTGCGTCGGTCTTCACGCAGGTCAGCTGCAGCTCACAACCGACCCCAGAGGGGCACGCTACGCCTTCACCCAAGCGGACCGCGCAGGTCGCCATCGACGCAGGGGGGCACCACAGCTGCACCTCGCAGTTCGAGTCGCTTCCGCACGGCGCGCCCACCGCTCCGGCGTTGAGCTTCTCGCAGACGGGCGGCTGCCGGCCGGTGTTGCAGCTGAGGGGTTCGTTGCAGCGGTAGGTCGGGTTCAGCAGTCCACCCTCGACGAGGCAGCTCGCGCCCAGGCTGCCGCGGTTGTCGCAGGCGGTGAGGACGAGCCCGAGGAGGAGCGAGACGAGGGAGCGCATGACAGCTCCTTTCCGCGCCGAACGCGAAGTCCACTGAAGCACGAGGCCGCATCGAACGGTATCGACCGCTCAGGTCCAGCCGACCCGGTTTCGACCGGCTCGCTTGGCGACGTAGAGCGCCTCGTCCGCGCGGCGCAGCAACTGCTCTCCGTTCTCGGGCGGCTTGTGCAGCGTGCCACCGATGGTCGCCGTCACCCGAATGCCGCGCTCGTTGCCGGCGTGCGGGAGGCTCGCGATCGCATCACGAATCGAGTCGGCCTTGGTGCGCGCCATCGCGAGCGTCGTGTCGGTGAGGAGCACCACGAACTCGTCGCCGCCGGTTCGACAAGGCAGATCCGTTCGCCGCACCAACTCCCGCAGCACCTTGCCGACGTCTCGCAGCACGGCATCTCCGGCCGCGTGACCGAGCGCATCGTTCACCGGCTTGAAGTGATCGAGGTCCATCGCCAGCAGCGCCACTCCGCCTTGAATCGCACGCGCCCGCTCGAGGAAGACCGGCAGCTCGGCATCGAAGGCGCGGCGGTTGAAGAGGCCGGTGAGCTGATCGGTGCGGGCGAGCTCTTCTTCTTGGCTCAGGCGCCGGCGGGTGAAGTCGAGCCGGGCGATCGTCTCCTGGAGCTGGTGGTTCTGGGTCACGAGATCGGACACCAGCCGCCGCTCCGCGTCGACGAGGAACGCGCAGGTTCGCCGAACGAGGGTGCACAGCACGCTCGGGTGGCTGGAGATGAGCGAGTAGACGCTGGCTTGATCGAGCACGTGCATCTTCGCGGGCGTGGTGGCGACGATCGTCGCGCTGCGCAGGTGCTTGGGGTTGATGAAGGAGAGCTCGCCGAAATAGCTGCCGGGCCCGTAGGTGCGAATCGTCGTGCCGCCGTGGAGCCGCGCCTCGGCCTGGCCCTCGAGGAGGAAGTACATCGAATCGCCGGCGGAGCCCTCGGTGAAGATCACCTCGTCGGTGGCGGCGGCGCGAGCCGTGCCCGCCGCGAAGATCGCGTCGACGTCGGTCTCGGAGAAGGCGTGCAGCGGTGAATCGGAAGGAAACGATGAGCGCATTCGGCGCGGGAGTGTACGCAATCCGCGCCCCGCCCCTCGGACCAATTCGGCCGGCCTGGCACCTGGAAAACGGTTGCGGGCACCGCCGCGTGGAGCAGAGTCCCGCTCGGAGGGAAAACACCATGCCCAAGAACGTGATCCAGCACTTCGAGTGGACGACTCGCGACGCCGATCGACTGAAGGCCTTCTTCGGTGAGATCTTCGATTGGAAGTTCAGTCAGCCGATGCCCGACTACACCCTGATCGAGGGCGTCGGCGGCATCTTCCCCACTCACGACGAGAACATTCCGGTCGGGGTGACCCCGTACGTGACGGTCGCCGATCTCGAAGAGACCGAGGCGAAGATCTCCGCGGCGGGTGGAGTGGTGTTCAAGTCGCGCCAGGAAGTGCCCGGCATGGGCTGGTTCACGCTCTTCGGCGATCCCGACGGCAACATGATGGCGATCTGGCAGTCGGCGCCTCGACCGAAGCCGGCACCGAAGCCAGTGGCGAAGAAGGCCTCGAAGCCGAAGCCGAAGAAGGCCGCGCCGAAGAAGAAGAAGAAGCGCTGAGATCTCCGGCGTCTTCGCCGCTGAAAGGAAAGGGAGGGCTGGGGGGAACAGGGGCATGACCCGAACGCACCTGTTCGCCAGCGCGTGCGTGATGGCGGCGCACGTCGCGGCCCAACCGCTCCCTGAAGGCGACGTCGGCATCGCCGCCACGCACCCGAGTGACGTCGGCATCGCGCAGGACTCGCGGGTCGTCTTCTCCGACGACTTCGAGGCGATCAGCGGCACCCGGCTCACCAGCTCGAACTCGCGGTGGGACAACGTCTACGGAACGGTCGGCCTCACGCGGGCCGCCGGGAACGTTCATGCGGGCGCATCGGCGGTGGAGATCTCGCTCACCACCGCGAACGCCTTCGGAGGCTGGCGCGACTTCGGCACCGCCGGCTTCGACACGCTCTTCGTCCGCTACTACCTGAAGTACCACCCGAGCTATCCGGGGGTGCACCACCAGGGGATGACGATCTTCGCGGGCGCGCCGGGCGTGACGACGGGCAGCTCGACCGGCGTGAGGCCGAATGGGACGAACCACTTCACCGTTGGCCTCGACAACTTGAACCCGCGCTTCACCTGGAGCCCGCCGGGCAACGCCACACCCGGCTACCTGTACCTCTACACGTACCATCTCGATCAAGGCGGCGGGTACGGCGACACGTTCTTGCCGTCGGGCGACTTCTTTCAGGGGCAGCCGGCATTGTTCGGGCCCACCTTCGTGTCGCGACCGAGGGTGATTCCTCCGCGCGGGCAGTGGATCTGCTTCGAGCTGATGGTGAAGGCGAACACGCCCGGCCAGCGCGATGGGCGGCTCGCGTTCTGGATCGATGGGCGGCTCGCGGCCGACTTCCCGAACCTGCGCTTCCGCACGACGAGCGCGCTCAAGCCGAACTTCGTGGTGCTGGCGCCGTACTCGAGCGAGGTGCTGCCGAATCAGGTGCTCTGGTACGACGACGTCGTCGTGGCGACCTCGTACATCGGCCCGATGGTGACGCTGCCGGTGGACGCAGGCGTGCCGGCGATCGACGCAGGAACCCCGATGATCGATGCCGGTCGTCCGGGTAGGCCCGACGCAGGCACCGCGAACGACGCGGGCGCTTCGCCGTCCGACGCGGGCGCTCCAGAAGCCGACGCTGGTGCGCCGAGGGCCGAGGGCGGCGCCGCCGGCCCCGAGAAGAACGAACCCGAGCCGATGCTGGGTGGATGCGCCAGCGTGCCTCACCTCGGCTTCGCGCTCAGCGCAGTGCTCCTCGCTCGGCGGCGAAGGAGCCCCGAAGCGCCGCTCTGAGGGACTCCAACCGAATCGGCTTGGCCAGGAAGCCATTCATTCCCGCGCGCAGACACTCGGCCTCGTCTTCGGTGGAAGCGCCGGCGGTGAGCGCGAGGATGTGGGTGGTCTTCCCCGCCGCGCGAAGACGTCGGGTCGCGGCGAGCCCATCGAGCTTCGGCATCTGCACGTCCATCAGCACCACGTCGTAGGCGGTCTTCTCGATGGCCTGCACGGCGGCCTCTCCATCGGCGACGACGTCGACGTGATGGCCACAACGATTGAGCATGCTGACGGTGACGCGCTGGTTGACGAGGTTGTCTTCGGCGACGAGCACCCGCAGCGGAGGCGTCTCGGCCGCTTCGGCCTGCGCTGGCTCGAGCAGGCTCGGGGTCGGGTTGATCGCTTCACCGGCGATCAACGTGAAGTGGAAGGTGCTCCCCTTCCCTTCGGTGCTCTCGACCCAGATCGTCCCGCCCATCGCCTCGACCAGGCGCTTGCTGATCGCGAGCCCAAGGCCAGTGCCGCCGAAGCGGCGCGTCGTCGAGGAGTCGACCTGGGTGAACTCGGTGAAGAGCGAGTCGCGTGCGCTCGCGGGAATGCCGATGCCGGTGTCCTCCACCGAGAAGGCGAGCCGCACCGCCGGCCCGGTTCCTTCTCGCGTCACCCGCACCCGCACCGAGCCCTTCGCGGTGAACTTGACCGCGTTCGACAGCAGGTTGAGCAGCACCTGCCGGAGTCGCAGCGCATCGCCTTCGATCGCGCGCGGCGCCGAGGGGTCGATGACGCTCTCGAGCTTCACGTCCCGATCGCCGCTCGTCGCCGCTGCGATCGCCAGACAGTCGGCGACGACCTGACCCACCTCGAAGCGCTTTCGCTCGAGCACGAGCTTGCCGCTCTCGATCTTCGAGAAGTCGAGGATGTCGTTGATGATCGCGAGCACCGACTGACCGCTCGCGCGAATGGTGGAGAGGTGGTCGCGCGCGCCGTCCGGCAGCTCGTACTCGGCGAGGAGATCGCTCAAGCCGATCACCGCGTTCATCGGCGTGCGGATCTCGTGGCTCATGTTGGCGAGGAAGGCGCTCTTCGCCTTGGCGGCGGCGCGGGCCTCGGCGGTTCGATCGGCGACCAACTGCTCGAGCGCGCGCTTCTGTTCCTCGACTCGGCGAATCCGGAGCCGCGTTCCGCCCCAGACGAGCGCCGCGAGGGCGAGCGCCGAGCTCACGACGAACCAGGGCCGCCGCCACCAGGGCGCTTCGACGGTGACGGTGAGTCGGGCGGGCTCGGCGCTCCACCGGCCGTCGGGCGTGCCGGCGAGCAGCTCGAACTCGTATCTTCCGGGCGCGAGGTTCTCGTATTGGAGGCTCGGCTGCGTCGTCTCCTTCCAGCCGCCTGCTTCTCCGGCGAAGCGGTAGCGGAAGCGGGTGCGGTTCTCGTAGCGGTAGGCCGACGCGGCGAGCTCGAGGCGGAGCGAGCGGTGTTGCCACGGAAGCACGACCGGGTCGCCCGGCATGAAGCTGCGTTCCTCGCCGATGATCGCCGCGAGCTGGGGCACCGGCGGCGCTGGTGGTTGTTCGAGGCGCGGGGTGTACCGGGAGAGGCCGTTGGAGGTGCCGACCCAGACCTGGCCGAGCTCGTCGGCAGAGAGCGCCATGTCGTCGCCGTCGTCCCAGATCACCCCGTCTTGGCTGTTGAACTGCCGCCAGCCGGTGGAGGAATGAAACGCGACGCCGAAGTCGGTGCTCACCCAGAGCTGGCCTTCGCGATCAGGCCCGGGTCGAGCGATCGCGGTCGCGTAGACGACGGCGGTCTTGTTGGGGAGCTCCAGGTGGGTGGTGACGAACTGGGTGGTGTCGAGGTGAGTGAGCCCGAGCGGGTCGCGATAGCTCACCCAGAGGCCGGTCGCGTCTTCGGACGTCATCGCGATGTTCTCCGAGCGCAGCCCTTCGGCCTCGGCGAAGCGCCGCCAGCCGGTGCCATCGAAGCGGAGCAGGCCAGTGATCGTCGACAGCCAGACGATGCCCGCGCGATCGACGAGCACGTGGCGTGACTTGGTGCCTTCGGAGAGGAAGGGAATGGAGACGCGCTCGAAGCGGAGCGGCTTGCCCGTCTCGACCGGCGCGGTGGAGCGCAGGCAATGGGTGCCCGCCGTCCACAGGTAGCGCTTGGCGTCGATGGCGATCGAGTCGAGATCGTCGCCGAGCACGCCGGCATCACGGCCGAACGAGCCGGTGAGCGTGCCGTCGAGGGTCAAGCGAGATAGGCCGGCGGGGCTGGTCGCGACGAAGAGCTCTTCGGGCAGCTCGAGGATTCCACTCACGCCTTCACCGGCGAGCCCGTCGTCCACCGTCCAGCTGCGGAGCACGTGATCGTCGGCGCCGAGGAGATCGAGGCCGCCGGTGGAGCCGACCCAGGTCTTCCCGTCGCGCGCGCGGTGGATCGCCCAGACGGTGTTGTGGCGGAGCCCGTCTTCGCGTCTCCACGAGATCCACTCGCCGCTGCCGAGGCGCCGGGCGAGGCCTTGGCCGAAGGTGCCGAGCCAGAGGGAGCCGTCGCGATCGACGAAGGTGATGGGGACGATGTCTCCCGGGAGGCCGGTGGTGGCGTCGAGCTGGCGCACCCCTTCGTCGCTCACGACCGACACGCCCCGATCGGTGGGCACGTAGACCCGGCCGGTGGCGTCGGCGTTCATTCGGCACGCGGTCTTGGTGAACGGCGGCACGTTCTGGGAGCGATCGACGAAGGCGCGCGCGCCACGCGGGAGGACGGCGAGGCGGCTTCGACTGCGCACCCAGAGCGCGCCGGAGCGATCTTCGACGATGCACCTCCAGCTGTCGGCCGGCAGGGAGGTCGCCTTGCTGATGGAGACGAGGCCCGCGTCGTCCGACCAGCGCATGACCTCGCCGTTGAGCACGAAGTGAACGTGATCGCCTTGCACGGTGAGCTGCTCGATCGCGCCGGGGACGAGGAGCTGGAAGGTGGGCGCTCCCAGCGCGTCGACCTCGGCGCGGACGAGGCCGTCGGAGCGGTTGAAGTAGAGCCGGCCACGGCGATCGGCGCCGATGCCCGCGTAGGCCGAGAGCCCGGTGGTGGCGGTGGGAATGGGCTCGAAGCGACCGCGACGGCGGCGCGCGAGTTGGCCGTCGGAGGTGATGGCCCAGAGGGTGCCGTCGCTCTCGGCGAGCCCGTAGATCTCGGTGCTGGGCAGGCCGTCGTCGAGGAAGAAGCCGCGGAAGGACGAGCCGTCGTAGCGGAAGAGGCCGTTGTCGGTGCCCACCCAGAGGAAGCCATCGCGATCTTGGAGGACGCTTCGAATCGCGAGGTTGGTGAGGCCTTCGCGGGTGCCGTAGGCGCGATAGCCGAAGCGCTGCGCGGCCGCGGGGAACACCGCGAGGACGACCGCGAGAAAGAGACGCCGAGTCACCGTGCTGAAAGGATCATTGGCCGCCGGCCGGGACGCAACGACTTCGATGCGCTCGAACCCATCGGCGCACCGGGCGTAACAGCGCGGAAACGGGCCGCTTTGGACGACCGCTGAGTTTCCTGGGCTGGGTCGGTCTCACGCTCAACCAGGAGGCAGCATGAACGGAGATGTGTGCGTGGTGACGGGTTCGGCGAGCGGGATTGGCCAGCAGCTGTGCATCGAGTTGGCGAAGCGTGGGGCGACGGTGGTGGCGGCGGCGAGAGACGAGGCGCGTGCGGCGGAAGCGGTGAAGGCGATCGTCGCGGCGGCAGGCCCTGGCGCGAAGGTGGAGCCGCTCGGGTGTGACGTGTCGTCGCTCGAGTCGATGAAGCGGGCGTGCGCGCAGGTGCGCGAGCGGCATCCGAAGGTGAAGCTGCTGGTGAACAACGCGGCGGTGTTCAACAAGGAACGGCGCACCTCGAAGGACGGGCTCGAGCTGGGCTACGCGGTGAACGCGCTGGCGCCGTTCGTGATGTCGAACCTGTTGTTGGAGTCGCTGAAGGCGGGGGCTCCGTCGCGGATCGTGAACATGACGATGGCGCCGACCCAGGCGCTCGACTTCGACGATCTGCAGTTCGAGAGGAAGTACTCGGCGCTCAAGGCGCTCCAGTCGACGAAGAGCGGGCACCAGTACTTGACGGTGCAGCTCGCCCGCCGGCTCGAGGGAACCGGGGTGACGGTGGTGACGGTGAACCCGGGGCTGACCCAGTCGAAGTTGCCGAGCGAGGCGCCGCTGCCGTTGCGGTGGGTGTTCAGACTGTTCGGGAAGACGCCGGCCGATGGGGCGAAGGTGCCGTTGTCGGCGTGCCTCGATCAGAAGTGGAGCTCGGGCACGTTCATCTCGGACAAGGGCGCGGTGCTGCCGATGCCCGGGTTCGTCGATGAGGCGTCGAGTCAGCGGTACTGGGAGGCCAATTCCCGCATCGCGCGGCTCTGACTTCGGAGGGGAACCTCCGGTTCATGGTGATACGGTTCGGGCGTGTGGCGGCGGCTCATCAGGCAGGTTGACGTTGCTCTTTCGGGAGCTCGTCCGCTCTGGGGCATCCCCATGGCGCTGAATTCGTCGAAGCACTGCACCGCGGGGGCAGCCGTCCATTGACATGGACCAGGGCCGCCGCAACACGAGAGTCGCTGAGATCCGCCGCCACACACCTTCGTTCGTCGCGCGTCGGCTCGCGCAGGCGTTCCTTTCCGGGCCTTGGCATCAGCGGCCGCTCATGGCGCGTGGTGACCAGGCGCTCGGAACCGGCGGGCAGTGGCTCGCAGCGCTGACCTTCGATCTCGTTCAGCACTACCGAAAGCGTCCGCCGATCGATCGGCTCGAGCTCTTCATCGTCGGCCATCGCGCCTTCGTCGAAGCGTGCGAGCGCGGCTACCTGCCCTTCTCGCTGCTGAACCCCAACTCGCCGTCCGTCGAAGTCGCTCCGCGTTGGGTGGTGCAGCCGCTCTCGACCGTGTCCGACCTGATCGCCTGGCTCGGCATCGAAGCCAGCGAGTCGAGCCCCGCCGAGAACGTCTTGCGCTGGTTCGCCGACACGAAGGGCCTCGAGCGTTTCGGCAAGGAACGCCGTTTGCGCCACTACTCGCATCGGTGGATCGAGCGCGGCGACAAGCTCCCGCGGCTGCTCGAGGCGCCCAAGTCGCGGCTGAAGGCGATGCAGCGCAAGCTGCTGCACGACATTCTCGATCACATCCCCGTGCATCCCGCGGCGCACGGCTTCGTCAAAGGGCGCTCGGTCGCGACCCATGCTGCGCTTCACGCTGGACGCAGCCTGGTCATTCGCTTCGACCTCGAGACCTTCTTCACCACCGTCAGCGCCTTCCGCGCGCATTCGATCTTCCGAGCCGCGGGCTACTCCGACGAAGTGAGCGGGCTGCTGTTGGGCCTGTGCACCACCCAGACGCCGACCGCCGTGCTGCGCGCCGCGCCCTACCCCAAGCCGTTCACCTCCGAGCAGTCGCCGACCCGCTTCGCCATGCTGCAACGGCTCGCCGAGTGGCACTTGCCACAAGGCGCTCCGACGTCACCGGCGCTGGCGAACCTCGCCGCCTTCGAGCTCGACGCGCGGCTCTCGGCCTTCGCCGAGTGGAGAGGACTCACCTACTCGCGCTACGCCGACGATCTCGTCTTCTCCGGCGACGACACCCGCTCCGTCGGGGCGCTCACCAACTTCGTGGCGATGGTCGTCAGAGACGAGGGCTTTCGGCTCAACCGGGCGAAGACCCGAGTGATGCGCAAACACCAACGCCAGACGGTCACCGGAATCGTGGTGAACCACGTGCCGTCGGTGTCGCGCGCCGACTTCGATCTCTTGCGGGCGACGCTTCGTCGCCTCGCCACGAAGGGCACTGACGAGGTCGCGCCCGAACTTCGCGCGACGCTGCGGGGCCGGATCGCGTGGATCGCTCGGTTCTCCGAAGCTCGCGCGCGCAAGCTGGAACAGCTCTTCTCACGCATCGTGTGGCCAGCGGGGTGAGCGCCGTGGCTGGTCGAAGCGCTGCATCGTCGCCTGGAGTTCCTCCTTCACCAGCTCGAGCACGTTCGCGCGGGCGGACAACGCCTTGCGGCTCGCGTCGACGTCGGACAGCCGCCGCTCCCACTCCGCCTGGGCTGCGTCGAGCGTTCGCGACGCGAGCTTCGTCACGGTGAGCAGGTGCGTCGCCTGGTCGTGGGTGAAGCCTCGTTCGTAGCCATGGGAAGGCTGGAACCGGAGCCGCTCGAGAAGCGCGTGGTGCTCGGGGAGAAAGCACTGCGTCAGCGCGAGGGCCGCGGCCTGATCGTCGTCGGCCACGCGCATGACCTTCATGACGTGCTCGACCATCAGTAACGCCACGCACACGGCTTCGGCGTTCTGCGCCTGCTTGACGGCCGCGGCGACGCGCTCGTCGAGCGTCTTCACCATGCGTTCCTTCCGGTGTTCGACGAAGGACTCGAGGAGATCGACGAACGTCGTGCGCCGCCTCGTCTGCGCTGGATCGGGCACGACGAGGCCGACGTCGAACCGCATCGAACCGACCTTGCTCCGGAGCAGCGCGGCCTTCACGTCTTGGGCGAAGGCGAGGTGCTCGAGCTCGAGCACGACTCGCTCCTCGTCCGCGGTCGGTTGGTCACGAACGCTGATCACGCCATCGAACTGGCCGGCGGCCCGGTACTGGAGCACCCGCGCCGCAACCTGTGACGCACGGAGCGGCCAGGGGAACCGGCGGACGATGAGCCGTGCACGACGGCTGGGTTCATCGACCTCGAGCTCGACGACGCTCGTGCAGGTGAGCACGCCGAAGCCATCCCTCCAGAGCTCACGGCATGACTCACTCGCGACACCGGTCGGGAGATCGACGCCGTCGATGACCCGCCAGAGCACCTCGGGATCGGCCACCGCGAGGGCCGCGCTCAGCACCTCACGGGGGTGATGGGGCGGCATCCAACAGCCTTCGCCCTCGGCGCCGTTCACGAGCAGCATCGGGAGCGCGAGGGTCTGGTCGAGCACCTCTCGGCCGATCGGGCTCAAGCGGGCGTGGGTGAAGTGGGTCGCCGAGGGATCGAAGCGCCCAGTGAGGCCGCGCAGCTCGACGAGCGGGAACGGCCTGAGGTCGGGGTGGCCGAGTCCAATCACGACCTGCTCGAACGCCTGCGGGTCGGCGGTGGGATCGCTGGCGATGAGCGCCTCGGAGAGTTGAGCGAGCGACACCGCCGGCCGGAACTCCGAAGCGACCTCTCGCATGAAGCGCAACGCCGCTCGTTGAGTGCGGGTGAGGCCGTCGAATTCGTCTGCGACCTCGGTCGCCTGGTTGAGCCACTGCGCGCTCACGGCGGGCCACGGTCTGGGCGATGGGGCTCGGGGAGGTGGTTCGAGCTGTTTCGCGCCCGGAGCGTCACCGACCGAGCGAAGCGCCGCCGCCAGGAGTCGCCGCGCTCGTGGTTCGTCGCTCCACCGCTTCGCCAGCGACTGGAGCTTCGGCTTCCCGTCGTCGGTTCGAAGGAGCTGGAACACCTCGTGTTCGAGCGTCTCGAGGTTTCGAGGAGCGGTGAGGTGACCGCGCTCGGCCGGTTGCTCGGTGGGATAGAGGACGAGCGGGTTCCAGACGCCAACCGATCGCGAGCTCAGCCCACCTTGAACCGCTCTCGCCGCGTCGGCCCGCGCGTACTCGGCGAGCTGCGCCTCGAGCTCGTCGTGACGCCGGCGCTCATCGTCGATCACCCGCGCGGGGGTTCGTTCGAGGTACCCAGGCCGCTGCCAACGATCGAGGATCGCGGCGAGCTCTTGTTCGAGCATCTGGCGGTGGAGGGGTTGGTCGCGGTCCGACATGGGGCTCGCGAGGAGCCTCCCATGGCAGGTGCCCCTCGGACAGCGTGACGGAAACGCTCAGCCGAGCCCGCCATTCTCGCGGCTCACTCCGGCCATCGGCCCGATGTACTCGCCGCTCGTCGCGACGATCCCATTCAAGTACACGTATTTGTCGGTCTCGTCGTACGTGCGCCCACCGTAGGAGGCATTGAAGACGATCTCCGACGCGCCCATGTACAGCTCTGGCGGCACGTTGCTGATCCCGCGCAGCCGATCGGGCGCCCGGCGTCGCGGTGAAGAGGTACGGAACCATCTTCGCTTCCGAGTACACGCCGTAGGGGTCGCCGTTGGGAACCAAAGTTGTTCGAGGTGCCACAGGAGCGCTCGTTGGGGCGGCTTGGGCGGTGAAACTCGAAGAGCCCGTGGCCGTCGTCGCCGAAGACGATCTCCGCCTCTTGGGCGTTGGTGTAGGCGGTCGAGCGGCGGGGCGACGCGGTGTACCAGCAGGCGAGCTGTTCGATCGTGCCCGCGGCGTCGGTGAAGGTCAGCCCCGCTGGAGTGGCGGTGCCGAGGACGCCGGGCGTGCTGCAGCCGCCGCCGGTGGCCTTCACGAGGAAGGCGAGCCAGTGCTTGCGTCGAAACATCCACTCGACGGCGGAGGTGACGTCGAAGGTGAGCACGCCCGAGGTCTGGCCGGTGGCGGCGCGCGCGGTGGCGAAGGGGGTCGAGCCTTGGGAGGTGCCTTGGGCATCGATCCAGTCGCCTCCTGGGTTCGTCCAGGGGCGGCGAGAGGCGGCGCAGAGGAGCTCGGAGGTCGACCCACAGATCCCCGCGCCCTGGGAGGTCATTCCGTCGAAGGTGGCGACGTTGCCGGGCACTGTGACCGGCTGCCCGAGGCTGTTCGTATAGGTGTGCGGGAGCGAGCGCACGTGCGCGCGTTGAAAGAGGAGGCCCTGTTGGAAGAGGTGCTTTCCGACGGGTGCGGCGACGACGACGCCCGCGTCGTGGCCCGCGTCGCTCACGCCTGCGTCGGGGAGGCCTCCGTCGTCGAGGCCGGCGTCGTCGGCTGGGTCGGAGCTGGCGTCGCGGGGTTGGGAAACGGCGCCAGTGCAGGCGGAGGCGAGCCCCGCGACGACGATGCGGCGGGTCAGCTTGAGGTCGTTCACACGGCACTACGTCGCGAGTTCGAAATTCGGCTCATTGAGATCGGTCGCGATTGGCCGACCACCGGAGCCCCCCGGGTCGCCGAACCTCGGGGGCTCTCCTCAGAGGACCCAACGTCAGGCCGCCACGGGCATGATGGAAATGACCGGCTCGGTGGCCTTCGCCGAGTCAGCCTTCGCGGACTCAACCTCCACCAGGGCAGGCTTCACCGCATCGGCCTTCTTCTTCTTCTTCCGGGACAACTGGACGCCGAGGGTCGAGAGCACGGCCCGACCCTGGGCAGCGCCGGCCTGGAGGTTGTGGATCGCCGCGTCGAGCGCGCGCTGGCTCGAGGTGAGCTCGGCCTTGGCCCGAGCGGCGGTCGTCTCGACCTTGGCCAGCTCACGCAGGATGTGTGCGAGGTCATCGGCGAGTGGCGGCCCGAAGCCGCTGAGCCGACGGATCTCGGGTTCGAGCCGCCGCGCCAGGCCGGCGTCATCACCGCTGTCGAGAACGGTGTAGTACTCCGCGACGGTGACCCCACGAATCTCGCAGAGGTTCACGCAGGCGTCGTTGAGCAGCCGAACCTTCCGTCGGACCGCGTCGTACTTGCCGGTCGCCTCCTGCGCGACCTCGAACGCGTCCCGGTTCGCGGCGGCGGCGTTCACCGCAGAGGTCTCGAGGAGCTGAATTCGCTCGTAGGCCTCGACGGCGTTTGGGGTGTTGAACTCCGCGAGCGCTGCGGTGATCTCGGCCGACAGACGACTCGTATTCTCGAACTTCGAACTGGTTCTCGACAGCATGGTGACCTCTCGTGTGTGGAACGGGGAAATCCCGTTCGCGAGAGGGGTTTGTGCTCGATGCGTTCCATGCAGAAGCCGTTGAAAGCCCAAACAGGGGGCGTCCAGGGCTCGAGACATTCGTCGCGAGCTGAGGCGGGTCAAGAATCGACGAATGCGCGGCAAACGATCGCTACAAACAACGAATGCAGAGCCGTTTCCGCCGAGTTGCGTTCGTGGATTGGCGCAGAATCTCGCCGAGCGAACATCAATCGCCCGTTTTGAGGCCGAAACGACGACCGATGAGGCCTGCACTTCGACGGTCGCGGCATTGCCCGCTCTCAAGGGCGCGTCTCGCGGCCTGATTGAAGCGCGGAGCTTCGGCTGCAGCTCGACGCGCGGGAGCCGGCCTCGAGGCGTTCACACGTCGGAGCTGTGTCGAAACGGCCTCCCAAGCATTGCTCGTTTCCGCAATCCCTACAGAGCCATGTGCTACATTCAATCGCGTTCGGGAAGTGGGCCACGGATCTGACTGGTCGGAATCAGAACGCAGGACCGGGGAGTCACGCTGGTGGAGTCCTTCAAGAACCTGAAACTGGCGTTGGGGGCCGAAATTCTGTTGCGCTTGCACGCGCGCGTCGATGCGCTCGCGAGACATGGACCCCTGGGCGTACGCGACGGAGCCGACTCTTGAAGAAGTCGCCTCTGAAGGGAAAACTCGCAGAATTGGAAGTGCCGTTGCAGAGCCTTCGCGAATGGTTCCCTCACACGCGTGACGCGCCATTTGCCCTGATCAAGGTTTCGCGGCAGCACGCTGCCGCTTGGGGCCAAGTACTCGGGGTACCACTGCGCCGGTGTTACATCTCAGATGGCGCGCTGGAGGCCGCAGCGTGCCAGCCTGGTGTGACCAAGGCGCAGGTCGTTGCCGCGAAGCTACCCGACGCGGGCGCAACAATGTCCGGAGACTTCGGCGAGATCATCGGCTTTCTCTATCAGGCCAGCCGGATACTTCCCGCCCGGGCTTTGGGGCCGAAGAAGTGGCGGCTGAAGCAGGATCGAACCAAGCCGGCACCGCACTCGGACGTTGTTCAATTCGTTGTTCCTTCGTGGCCAGCGCCAAGTGCCGATGACCAGGTGCATTGCTCGGAGGTCAAGACCAAAGCGACAAACGGCAATTCAAGGCCGATCGCCGATGCGATCAAAGACAGCGGAAAGGACCGCACATCCAGGCTCGGGCGAACCCTCGTCTGGCTCAAAGAGCGGTCGCTTACCGATGATCTCGGCGAGGTCACGCGCGATCTCCTCGACCGGTTCCTCGACTCAACCAAGCACCCGTCGCCATCCAAGACGTTTCGTGCGATCGCCGTTGTGTGCGGCTCGCTGTCAGCCGCTGAGCTGAAGCGGGCCCCGGCGAAGAGCCCTCGGAACTGCACGCTTGTCGTCATCACGATTCCAGAACTGCGGTCGACATACACGGCGGTTTTCGCCGCAGCCCGACGCTCGGTGCCTCCGTGATTGGAAGCTCTCTGTCGACTTGGATCCGTGATGCCGATGCCGCGCGGCACCTTGAGCACTTCAGGGTGCAAGCGCAGGACGAGCGCAGGCTTGCCCACATCAGGACTCGCGCTGACGACTACTACCTCGCCTTGGTTGGAGCGCTCTTTGACGAACTCCGCGGCTACGGAACGGTGCCGACAACGGAATCAGAGTGGGCACGCCTCGGCAACGCGTTCGCGCAGTTCGCGGATGACGAACAACGCGAGTTCCTCAACAGCATCGGCGTCTCTCAATCCGAAGCGCTTCTCTTTGCAGCCACGGCCTTCTATTGCGGCGGGTTTCCGGCATCGGCCTACCTCACGGTAAGAGGCGCTGTTGCACGCGTCGACGAAGACTTGGGCGAAACCCACTCGGCCTGCTTCGACCTTCTTTCGCGCCGTCCTGACCCTCGATCTACCATCGTCGGCACATTGCTCGCTGCGTTGCGAGCCGGGGACCTCGCCTCCATCGCGGCTGTCGTGGCAGCCGCAACGAACGCGGCGAGGAGCGCTTTCCTTTCGGGACCCACCGATTGGATTCCGGCGCGCCTGCTGGAGAGGCTGCTGGAGCGATTCCAGCGAACCAATCTTCGCGCAGTGCTTCCCGGAGGGGAGTCGACCGACTGGTCGCCGCTTGTCGCATCATTCCTCGACCGTACCCCGCCCGCTTGGGAGTTCTTCCCGTCGCAGATTGAGGCAATCGAGGGCGGTATCATCGAAAGAGTCGAGACCTTCTCACTCCAGATGCCAACGGGTGCCGGCAAGACTGCTCTCTGTGAAACGCTCCTTTTTCGCCACGCAACCACTCGGCCGACGGAAGTGGCAATCCTTCTCGTCCCACTTCGCGCCCTCGCGGCCGAGTTGCGAGGATCACTCGTCCAAAGGCTCATCGACATGGGGATTCCCTCTCGCTGCGCCTACGGAGGAACCGTTCCAACCGGCGAGGAAGTCCGCGACCTGAACTACACGCGCGTAGTGGTTGCCACGCCGGAGGCGCTCTCCGGACTCTTGAGCAGCGATGCCCAGTTCCTTCGTCGCG